>JBILQE010000001.1:0-205600 GCA_044373465.1 Akkermansiaceae bacterium
ACACCGGCCGGATCGACGACGCCAAGCGCAGCCGCGAGAACATCGGCCAACCGTATGTTAGGAACGCGCTCGACGCGTTGTTAGCCGGCAAGGATGTCCCCGAGCAGGTCACCCGGGCATTCGGCTGTTCGACGAAGTGGGCGTGGAAGCGCGACAGCGTCATCAAGGACAACGAGGAGTGGACCAAGCGCGAGGTCACCCTGGGCGAACTCGACGCCGAGCTGGCCAAAAAGCTGGCCGCCAACGGGTCCGGGAAAGTCCGCCTGGTCAACTTCTGGTCGACGACCTGCGCGCCGTGCCTCGAGGAATTCCCCGGCCTGGTGGAAACCTACCGGCGGTTCCAGAACCGCCCGTTCGAACTCATCACCATCACCACCGACCCGGCCGACTCCCGCAACCGCGCCGAGGCATTCCTCAAAAAGGTCCACGCCGCCGTAGCTAACAACACCCGCGAGTCCCTCGCCAAGGAGCGCCGCACCACCAACAACTACCTCTTCACCGGCGCCAACCTCGACCACCTCGCCGAGGCGATCGACCCGGAATGGTCCGGCGCCCAGCCGCACAGCGTCCTCATCTCCCCGGACGGCAAGATCCTCTGGCGCCACACCGGCATCGTCGACTTCATCGAACTCCGCCGCCAGATCGTCAAGGCCCTCGAGGGGAAGTAGCTGGCAACGGGTCGGACGGATCGGACGGATCGGACGGCGGCGCTCGGCCGACCAAGTGGAATCCGGCCGACTCCCGCCTGCGGCAGCGGGTGTTCATGGTGGTTAGCCCCGACGCGCATCGAAGAGGTACCAATCTTCCAACTTTTTCCGCGCCCACGGGGTCTTGCGCAGGAACTTGAGGCTGGAGGTGATCGACGGGTCGAACATGAAGCAGCGGACCGGAATGCGCGTGGCAAGTTCGCGCCAGCCGTGGCGCTCGACCAAAGCCGTCAGAAGCACCTCGAGGGTCACCCCGTGGAGCGGATCCTTCGACCGCTGGGGCTGGGATTCGCCGGCCTCGCTCAATGCCCTGCCCCTTCGTGCTCCTTGATGTATTCCTGCTTGAGGCCGAGCGACTCGGGCGCGTGGAGGACGAGCATCTTCATGCGCACGTCAGCCGGGATGCGCGCCCGGGTGACGAGCGAGACGACGACCATCAGGATGATCGCCAGCGGCAACCCCCAGATCGCCGGTTGCTCGGCAAGCGTGCGCAGCAGCGGCTGGGTTGCATACCAGGTCTTCAGGCCGGCCGCCCATGGCGCCTGGTCGGCGACCATGGTGCTGACGACCGAGAGCAGGCTGAGCACCCCGCCAACGAGCATCCCGGTGGCCGCGCCCGGCATCGTAATCCCGCGCCACCAGGTCGAGAGGAACAACAGCGGGAAGTAGCTGGTCGCCGCAATGGCAAATGCCCAGCCGACCAACTTGTTGATTTCGAACGCCTCGACCGTGAGCCCCAGAAGGATCGCGGTGCCCCCGCAGATCACCGCGAAGACCTTGAACATCCGCATCCGCTGTTCTGGCGTCGAGTTCGGTCGCAAGATCCGCCCGTAGATGTCGTGGGCCAGCGCGCCAGTGAGCGAGACGAGCAAGCCGCTGAAGGTGCTCATGAAGGCGGCAAACGCGCCGGCGCAGGTGATTCCGCTGAGGACCGACCCGAGGATACCGTATTTCTCGGTGAGGATCCTCGGGAGCTGCAGGACGATCGAGTCCGCCCCCGCCACTCCCTTGAGCGCATAGAGTTCGGGCAGCAAATTGCGTCCCAGCACGCCGAAGACCGGCGGGAAGACGTAGAACACCCCGATGAGGATCATCACCCACATGGTCGTCCGTTTGGCGGCAACGCCATCCGGGTTGGTGTAGAAGCGCACAAGGATGTGCGGCAAACCGGCGGTCCCGCAAACCAGCGCAATGATCAGCGAGTAGGTATACAGCAATGAGTACGGCTTGGCCGCCGCACCGGTCAGCCCGGCCGCGGTCGCCGGCGCGGTCGTCAGCGAGCCGAACGGGGAAATCCACTTCTCGTCGGCGGGCGCGGCCGCGGGGAGTTCCTTGCGCTCCACCGAGCTGCCCGGCACCGCCTCGCCGACGATCGGCGCGGGCGATTCCAGCGGCGACCGGTTGGCCGCCAGGTTGCTCCCGTAGCCGCCATAGATCGAGATCAGCACAAACACCGGTACCGAGATGGCGAACATCTTCGCCCAGTACTGGATCGCCTGAACCAGGGTGATCCCCTTCATCCCGCCGAGCGCCACGTTGAGCGTGATGACCGAGCCGACCACCGCCACCCCGACCCAATACGGGAGCCCCGGGAAAATGTACGCCAGAGTCACCCCCGCGCCCTTCATCTGCGGCATCGTGTAGAAGAACCCGATGAACAGCACAAAGCACACCGCGATGCGCCGGAATGCCGGCGAGTCAAACCGGCCTTCGGCGAAATCCGGGATGGTATACGCGCCGAAGCGCCGCAGCGGCCCCGCAATGAACAACAACAAAAACAAATACCCGCACGCGTAACAGACCGGATACCAAAGCGCGTCATAACCGCGCAGCATCACCATCCCGGCGACCCCCATGAACGAGGCTGCCGATAGATACTCGCCGGAGATCGCCGAGGCATTCCAGCCGACCGAGACCGACCGGCCGGCGACAAACATGTCCGACGCGGTTTTCGATTTCCCCGCCGAGCGGAATCCCATCCAAATCGTCCCAAATACGGTGACGGCGGCAAACGCCAGAATCCAAGGGTCAACGTCCATAATCATTTAGCGCGAAGTGTCTCCCTCGATGACCCGGGCGGCCTCCTGGGCCTCCATCGCCAGCGACCGGCGGATGAAAATCCAGCTGATCACCCACACGAACGGGAAGAACAGGATCCCGAGAATCAACCAGGTCAGCGTGAACCCGCCGACCCGCGTCGCCATCAACTCCGGGGCGAAATAGTTCAACAGCGGCAGCGCCAACAGCACCATCGCAAAACTCAGCCCGCAGGCGATCGACAGCCGCAACTGGCGGCGCATCAACTCGGCGAGAAACGCCTCGCTGTGGAGGTAGTCATCCTTGCCGGGATCGCTGGCTATCGGGTGGTTCTGGGTGGTCGACATGCACGAGAGGTGCCGCTTGCTTGCACGGCGGCAACACCCTTAGCAACCGCCCCGGCGCACGGCAACCTTCCTCTCCAGATAGTTTCGCCCGCCTAACCGATAAACTTCAGCCAGATCCACATCGTCGCGTAGGCGACCCCGGCGGACGCCGGCAAGGTGAGCATCCACGCCCCGAGGATCCGCTTGACGATCTTTCCGTCGATGGCGCTGAACCGCTTCGTCGACCCGACGCCCATGATGGCGGTGGTGATCGCGTGGGTCGTCGAGACCGTCATCCCGAGGTGGCCAGTGACCGCCAACAGCGTCGCGGCCGTCGTTTCCGCGGCAAACCCGTGGACCGGCTGGAGCTTGACCATCTTGTGGCCCATCGTCTTGATGATCCGCCAGCCGCCCGAGGCGGTCCCGGCCGCCATCACCACCGCGCAGACGATCTTGATCCAGGCCGGCACCCCGGGCGTCAAGCTGTTGACCTTGTGGGCGGCGGCAACCACCGGCGGCTTCCCGGCCAGTTCCGCCTCGGCCATGGTTTTGCCGAGCGAGGCGATCCAATCGTTCGGCTTGGATGCGGCAAAGGTTCCGATGAGTGGCACCTTTGGCAAAATCCGCGCCTCCTCGATCTCAACATCCCGCTGGTGGATCTCGCGCGCCTTGGCACTCGCCGCCTCCGCCGCCGGCAGGTCGCCGCCGGCACGGTACGCGATGGCCGCCAAGGCGTAGAAGGATTCCTTGAACTCGCCGGGCTTGAGCTTGTCGGCCTCGCTCTCGAGGATCGCCGCGGCCGCCGGGTCGGTCGACCCTTCCATGAACTTGGTGATCTGCACCTCGGCGGTCGCCGACTTGTCCATCCTCAGAAAGTCCAACCACCCGGGGAGCCCGTTGAAAGTCCCCGCGCTGGTCGCCGTGACCAGCGCCAGGGTGATGACCCCCATCGTCTTCTGCGCGTCGGCAAGCCCGTGGGCAAACCCCATGTAGCTCGCGCTGAAAATCTGCGCCCGCCCGAAAACCTTGTTCACCCACATCGGCCGCGAGTTGCGCAGCAACGCGTAAAGCAGGGTCATGATGATGAACCCGCCGACCAGTCCGATGACCGGCGAGGACAACATCGGAATGATCACCTTGTGGAGCACCCCTTCGGAAACCATCTTCCCGTCCTTGAGCCTCTGGGTCGACCACAGGATCGCGTCCCAGTTGTTCTGCGCGTTGGCCAGCGTGGCGCCAACCAATCCGCCGACCAGCGCGTGGGTCGAACTCGACGGCAACCCGAGCCACCACGTCAGCAGGTTCCAGACAATCCCGCCGGTCAGCGCGCAGATGATCGTCGCCGTCGTCACAAATGCCACATCCACCAACCCCGAGGAAATCGTCTTCGCCACAGCGTGGCCGACGAGCGCGCCGATCAGGTTCGTCCCCGCCGCAAGGATGATCGCCTGGCGCGGTGTGAGCACCTTCGTCGACACCACCGTGGCGATCGAATTCGCCGTGTCATGGAACCCGTTGATGAACTCAAACGTCAGCGCAACGAGGATAACGATGATGATCAGCGTCATAGCGGCGCGTCAGGAATTCTTGTAGGCAATCTGCTTGGCGACGTTGCCGACGTCCCGGCACCGGTCGATGACCTTCTCGAGCAAGTCGTAGAGGTTCGAAATGATGTGGACGTCAAGCGGGTCGTAGCTGCCGCTGTAAAGATCCTTCAAGCAGGTGAGCATCAGCTTGTCGGCATCCCCCTCGATCTTCTGGATCCGGTCGTTGAGGTCCTTCACCCCGACGATGTCCATCCCCTTCTTGAGCGTCCGGACCAACTCGACGACGTGCTCGGTCGCCTCGTCGAGCATCGCCGCGTGCTTGGTGAAATCGACTTTCGAGACCCGCTCGGCGGAAATCTGGTAGCGTTCGACGAACTTCTCTACCGTCTTGGGGATCTTGTAGAGCGCGCTGGAGAGCGCCTCGATGTCCTCGCGCTCCAGCGCGGTGACGAAGGTTTTCACCAAAAGATCGCTGATCTCCTGGGTGATCGCCTTGTCCTTCTTGCGCACCTCGGCAAACTCCCCGAGCGAGTGGTCCTTCTCGTGGCGCAGAATGTCCGTCAACCGGTCGATGCTCTCGTGGGCCTCGTTGGCGCTCGCCAACAGCAGCGCGAAAAACCGGTCTTCCTTGCCGAAAAAGCGTTGGATTGAAATCATGGCTGAGTCGACTTGTCAGGAACTCTTACCTGTTGCAAGTCCAACGCTGAAGAATCAACCGAGGCTGATAGTCCACCGCCGTGATTCCGGGTCCGGAAACACATCGCCACCGCCACGGTGACCAGCGTGCCGAACATGATCCGCCAGGTGAACGCGATCGTCGGCAGCCACTCAGGCGTTTGATCCTTGGTGTACAGCGGCCGGTCAAACAGCATCCCCCAGATGTCGTTGGGCAGGTTGGTCAGCAGCCCCACCGCGACAAACCCGGAAATCATCCCGATCACGTTGCCTTTGCAGTTTCCCCGGGTCTTGGTGAGCATCCCGATGAGGAAAACCCCCAAAAGCGACCCATACGTGTAGCCAAACGACCCGAGGACGATCGGAATGATCCGCAATTCCGGGTTCTTCAGCTTCACCCACGCGGTGCCGACCCCGATAATTGCCAAAAACACCGAAAACCCGACGGTGGCCCAGCGCGCCGCCTTCATTTGCTCGCCGGACGTCGCCTGCGGCCGGAAAACCCCCAGATACCAGTCCTTGGTGAAGGTCGTGGCGAGCGCGTTGAGCGCCGTCGAGAGCGACCCCATCGCCGTGGCGAACAACCCCGCGGCAATCAGCCCGCGGACTCCCGGCGCCAAGTCATGGACCATGAACCAGGCAAAAATCCCCGGGTCCCCGACCGGCTTGTTCCCCGGAAACACCTCGTAATAGCGCCACACCAGAATGCCAATCGCCAGGAATCCTACAACCACAGGAAGGTCAACGAGTCCTGAGACGATCACCGCCCGCTGCCCGCGCTTCGCGTCCTTCGACGTCAACATCCGCTGGACCATGTCCTGGTCGGTCCCGTGGGTCGCCAGCGTCGTGAAAATCGACCCCAAAAGCGCCGCCCAGAGCGTGTATTCCTGCTCCAGGATGAACTTGATCGAGCCGAAAAACCCGTTCCCCTCACGCATCCCGGTGTCGATCGCCACCGGCGTGGTCACCGCCGCCTGGAATTCCCCCCAACCGCCGGTCTTCCCCAACAACCAGAAGAACACGTAGAACGCCGCCCCGAACATCAGCGAAATCTGGATCATGTCGGTCCACACCACCGCCTTGATCCCGCCAAACGTCGTATACAGCGCCGTTAACCCGGTCACCGCGATGACCGCCACCGCGTAAATCAGCAATTCCTGGGTGAACCGCTCCTCCTTGGTCATCGCCAAAAACTCCGGGTGCGCGACCTCCCACGCCAGCACCAGCAAAATCGCCGCAATGAAGATCCGCGATCCGGACGCCAGCGAGCGCGTCAGCAAAAACACCAGCGACGCAACCCGCCGCGTCAACCGCCCGAAACGAATCTCCAAAAACTCGTAAATGCTCGTCACGTTGTGCTTGTAGAACGGCTTGATGAAAATCGCCGCCACCAGCAACCGCGCGATGATCGTTCCGATCACCAACTGCGCGTAGAGGAAGTTGCGCTTCGCAAACCCCTCGCCAGGCGTCCCCAAAAACGTCCCCGCCGAAATCTCAGACGCCAAAATCGACGCCAGCACCGCCCACCACGGCATCGACCGGTCCCCCAGCGCGTAGCTCTCCATCGTCTTCTGCCCGCGCGACGCATACAGCCCAATGCTGATGATCACGGTGAAATACACCCCGATGATCAGCAAATCCAAACCAAACTCGTCCATCCCCGCCACGCTAGGCATCCCCCGCCCGGTTCCAAGCATGAACTTCCCCGCCACCCGCCTGCCCCTCACCCTAACCCAACACGCCGCCACGCTCCCACTGGGTCACCCACTCCGCCCCAACGGGTCACCTATTCCCCGCCCCAACGGGGCCACGCATACCAGCCCAGCAACTCAGACGCGTGCGCCCGCTGGTTGGCGAGCGCGAGCCCCAACGGGGCGACGCATACCAGCCCAGCAACGCCCTGGGTAACGTCCCGCCCCCACCAGCGTTCAGAAGGAACGCCGCATCACCCCAGCAGGGCCACCCATTACCCGCCCCGCACAACGCCCCCCCGGGATCAGGAAATCCCGACCATCTCCGGCTCCTCTGGGAAAGTCGCCTCGCGGCACTCCGGACACTGCCCACCCGCCTCCACAGGGCCAGGGCGCTCGCGACTGTCCCGAATCAGCCATCCGTTTCCCCCGCCGGGTCCCACCGAAGCAGCAAAAACAACCCCGCTGCTGTCAAAAGCGATAGGCAAATCCCAACAAGGTCAGGAAAACGAATTGGCCAACCTTCAATTGGTTCAAGAATCAACCCAGGGCTCGTTACCCTGAGCTCCACAAGGTACTGCTGATACTCCTGCGACTGAATTCCCAGCGAGACTGTCTGGGCAACTGCAAGCGCCGCCAACCCAACCGCAGCCGCGCTCACCTGGCCACGCGTAGTCCAGCGCCGCTTCCCATTTTCCGGTGCATCGCACTCCCCATCCGGGCAACGCCCAAGCCGGTAAAGAATGCCCGCGATAACAACCACCGCGCAAATACTGAAAACTTCAAACCCACGGAACCCCGCACCCAGAACAACATCCTCCGGATCCCAACCATCCTTGTTCGCTTCCGCCAGTTGCGAATAATATTCGTACACCCGAATCCCGAGCGATAGCGCCTGAATCCCGGCATTCACCATCAGGACTACTGCCGCCCTTCTAAGTTGCCTGAGGCCATTCACACTCAGCAACTTATCCATAAGCAGACTTCCCGTCACCCAAAAATAGCCACCCTAACAGAGCTAGGCCCGGCGGGATTCGAACCCGCGACCAAGGGATTATGAGTCCCCTGCTCTAACCGCTGAGCTACAGGCCTGTGCTTGGGTGGCGGCGAGTTGTAGCGCGGGGTGGATGCGGCAGCAAGCACCGTTGAGCGAAACGCCTGCGGCGCTTTGGCGGGTGCCGCGGCCCGGCTTAGCGGTCCATGATGGTCAAGGCGCGGCGGATGACCGCGAGGGCCTCGGTGCGCTCCGGCGAGTCGCTCGTCGCGGGAAACGCGGCGAGGTGGCTGCGCAGGACCTCGACGTCGGGCGAGCCGGCGCCGGCCCGCAGCGCACGCCCGAAGCAGGCAAGCAATGCGTTGAACCGAAACGAGTCGCTGGCGGCATCCCAGCTCAGGCGACTGGCGCTGGTAGCGACCCGGGCGGATTTTTCGCCGCGCAGGTCGACCTGCATGGCGGGCATCTGGTTGGCGCCGGTCGGGCGAAGTTCAATGATGAGCTGGTGGCTCGTCCCCGGGGCAAGCACCGCGGTGGCTTCGCCGGCCTCGGCGTTCTTGAATTCGGCATAGCCGACTAGGCGATAGGCGGCGATCGTCCCGGAATCAAAAGCCGCGGTGAGACTCACCGCGATCGAGTCGGCACCCGGGTTGGCCACGGTCACCAGCGCCAGCGAGTTGCCAGAATCCCACGGGCACTCGGCGATTTCCACCCGCAGCCCGTTGTCATCCTCGCCAAGCCTGCCCGGGAAGGCGTTGAGCATTTCTTCAATCCGCACCGCACCAGCCGGCGGCAAGGCATCCCGCTCGGTGATGTAGCGGCGAATCCAGGTCCAGCTCGACCCACCGCTGACAAGCGGCAACGGGACCTCGCCAGTCACCGGGACCGCTTGAAATTCAGCATCCGTCAGTTGCGGGAACTCACCCGCCGCAGGCAACAGCCCGGCGTCGGCCTCCCGCCTGACCCGCTCAAGGAACTCGCCGTCACTCGCACCCGGCTTCCCCGGACTGGCCGCCACAGCCGCTTTAGGGTCCTCCTGGTCAGGAGCAACCTCAACACCATCAACCGGTTGCGGAGCTGCCACCGGCGTCAGCGCGGCTTCCCGCGCGCGCCTCTGCCACGCCTCCTCGCTGCCGCCCGGGTCGCTTTGATTGCTGGCACTCTCGCCGGCCGGAATCTGCGCAAGCACCACCAGCGTCGCCGCCACCGCCGCCGCCGCCGCACCGCTGACCCACCACCCACGCCAACTCCGCCGACCCGACTCAAGCGCTATCCCCTGCTCCGCCGCATCCGCCTGCCGCGCCGCGCTCATCACCCGCTCAAGCCGCAGACTATCAAGCGCCATCGGGTCGCCACCGAGCGAGTCCTCAAGGATCCGCACAACCTTGCGCAACTCACTAACACTGTTGCGGATCACCGGGCTCGTCGCCAGCGCCCGCTCAACCTCCGCCCGGTCCGCCGCCGAGAGCTCGCCGATCACATAGGCGCTCAACCTTGGGTCATCTGGATGCACTTTCATGGCTGGAAAATTCCGCTATCAAAAAATATTGTTAATCAACCAAGTCGGCAGGCAGCAGGTCGCGCAGGCGCTTCAACCCGTGGTGCAGAATGAACCCGACATTCCCGCTGCCGAGCCCGGTGCGCACACTGATCTCCTTGTAACTAAGCCCGTCGCGGAACTTCAGCAGGATCACCTCGCGTTGATTGGCGGTCAGTTGGTCCATCAGATGCAGCATTTGTTCGATCCTCTCGCCCTGGTCGGCAGCTGAGTCCGGCGAGGCCGCCGGGTCCTCCAACCGCTGCCACTTGTGCTCGTCCATCTCGACGACCCGCCGCTCCTTGCGCAGCACGTCGAGCGCTCGGTTGCGGCACACCGTGTACAACCACGTCTTGAGCCCAGCCTCGACCTTCCCAATCTCCTGCTGGCACAGCCGGATGAACGTGTCCTGCACCACATCCCGCGCTCGCTCAACGTCATGCACGATCCCGTAGGCGTACCCGATGAGCTGCGACTGGTAGTCGCGGATGGCCCGCTCGACGAATTTCTCGCGTGATTCTGGAATTTCATCGTTCGCCGCCATTGGCCTCGTTGTCCTTCCACCAACGGCCAGAGTCGAGAAATCTTAGATTGCAGGCAAAAAAATCCCTGCAGCTTTTTCAGCCCCGCCGTCCGCCCCGTTACGCCCTAGCGAATGAAGTAGCTCAAATTTTCGAGTTCCAGGGCGAGGTCGACGTTGTTGACAACAACTTCGGCGGGCACCTGGAGGACGATCGGCGAGAAGTTCAGGATCCCCTGGACGCCGGCGGCGACCAGGTCGTTGGCGACCTCTTGGGCAAACTCCGCTGGAACACAGAGGATTGCCATGCGCACCTGGTTGGCTTTGACGAACTCGACAATCCGGGTGTCCGGCAGGACCGGGACGACCACGCCGCGCCTGACTGCCGCGTCCGGCTCCGCGTCGAACGCGGCGATGACCTCGAAGCCCTCTTTTTCAAACCCCTTGTAGCGCAACAGCGCCGACCCAAGGTTGCCGGCCCCGACCAACACCACCGGCTGGAGACGCTCGCGCCCCAGCACTTCGCGGATCATTCCCGAGAGAACCTCGACCGGGTACCCGAGCCCGCGCGTCCCGAAGGTCCCAAAATACGCCAGATCCTTGCGCAACTGCGCCGGCTTGACCCCCGCCGCCTTCGCCAGCGCCGAGGAACTCACCGTCTCAACCTGGTTCTCCTTCAGCCGTTGCAGGCAACGATTGTAGATCGACAGGCGGTAGATCGCCTTTTTCGGGATGTCGACCCTTTCCACGCGCGGGAGAAAACCCGCGATCCCACCCGCGGTCAAGCTCCGCATGCCTCCCTAAGCCAAAGATCATCCCCAAATCCCCCCGAAAATAATCCACTTTTCCCAATTTTCCCCGGCGACAGCATGCCGAACTGATTTATATTCGCCCCGTCTTAGCCTGCCAACTGGCATGCCGGTTGCCCCAACCGCCCCCCGAAGACCCCAGGTTCCGGACGCCGCCCCCGGCCCCGGATCCTCCATCCTCGGTTCCCCTTCCCCACTTCCCTTGCCCATCCGCCCATGATCCGCACACTCCTGCTCCACCCGGCCACCACCTTCGCTTTCGGCCTCCTCGTCGCCATCGCCCTGGTCGCCATCCTCCTCGCCGCCTGCGCCTCACCTAACAAGACCGCGGAGTCCCTCGCCACCTATCGGCAGGCGCTAACCAAGGCCGGCGCCCAGGGGCCGGCGCCCGCCACCCCGGAGGAGCGCGCCGCACTCGAGCGGTTCACCAACTTCCTAACCAACCTGCACGACCCGACCTATATCCGCCAGCACACCAGGGAGACCTACGCCGCGGACGCCTATCTGTCCGACACGCTGGTCACCCACCACGGAGCCGCGGAGATCGAGGCGTATTTCCTCAAGACCAGCGCGGCGATGACCCGCTACGAGGTTTCCATCGATGACATCGCGCGCTCCGGGCCGGACATCTATGTGCGCTGGACGATGGTGTTTGCCGCCCCGGCACTCAGCGGCGGCACCCCGGTCCACTCGACCGGCATCAGCCAGATCCGCCTCGATGCCACCGGCAAGATCGCCTTCCATCAGGACTTCTGGGACTCGGGCGCGAATTTCTTCGGCCAGGCGCCGGTGGCCGGCAGCGTCATCGAATTCATCCGCAAGCGCCTCGAATAATCTAACAATCCCTAGCAGCGTCACCGACCCATCCGAGCAATGAGCGACGACACCGCCCCAGCCACCCCGCGCGCCCCCGGCGCATGGCGCACCCTGGTCACCACCATCGCCCAATGGTTGGATTCCGACTACCGCCGCGCCGACCTCCCCGACCCGGCGAGCTTGCCCGAACGGGTCGACTGGCAGCGGACCCTGCCGTTTATCTTCCTCCACCTCGGCTGCCTCGCGGTCATCTGGGTCGGCTGGAGTCCGGTCGCCCTCGCCGCCGCCGGCGCCCTCTATGTTGTTAGGATGTTCGCCATCACCGGATTTTATCACCGCTACTTCTCCCACCGGACGTTCAAAACCTCGCGCTTCGCCCAGTTCTGCTTCGCCGCCCTGGGCAACTGCTCGATGCAGCGTGGACCACTCTGGTGGGCCGCCACCCACCGCCACCACCACCAACATTCCGACCAACACGAGGATATCCACTCGCCGGTCGTCAGCGGCTTCCTCTGGTCCCACATCGGCTGGCTGACCTCGATG
Organism: Akkermansiaceae bacterium; assembly: GCA_044373465.1. Classification (GTDB taxonomy): domain Bacteria; phylum Verrucomicrobiota; class Verrucomicrobiia; order Verrucomicrobiales; family Akkermansiaceae; genus JBILQA01. The sequence continues at coordinate 12,203 of JBILQE010000001.1, forward strand.
AAAAACTTCCCAACCGCCTATCAGAATATCCCCGACCTGAAGAAATACCCGGAACTCGTCTTCCTCAACCGTTACGACCAGGCCATCCCATTCGCCTTCGGCCTCGCAATGCTCGCCGCAGGCTGGGCGCTCGAACATTTCCTCCCGGCCCTGGGCGTCACCACCTGGCAGTTCTTCGTCTGGACATTCTTCATCTCCACCACCGTTCTCCTCCACGGCACCCTGTTCATCAACTCCCTCGCCCACGTCTGGGGCCGCCGCCGCTATCAGACCGATGACGACAGCCGCAACAGCTGGTTGTTGGCTGTCATCACCCTCGGCGAGGGCTGGCACAACAACCACCACCGCTACCCCCACTCGACCCGCCAGGGGTTCCGCTGGTGGGAATTCGACCCGACCTACCTCGGCCTAAAGATCCTCGCCCGCGCCGGCATCATCTGGGACCTCCGCCCGGTCCCCGCCAAGGTCGTCGAGGAGGGCCGCTCCCGGCCGGACCTAACAACCACGCCGCGATGACCCGCCAACGCATCGCCATCATCGGCTCGGGGATCTCAGGGATGGCCTGTGCCCACTTCCTCCACCGCTTCCACGACGTCACCCTGTTCGAGCAGGACGAGCGCGTTGGCGGCCACTCGAACACCGTCAGCGTCACCGAGGAAAACCACCAGATCGGCATCGACACCGGGTTCATGGTCTACAACGAGGTCACCTATCCATTGCTAACACGCTTGTTCCGCGACCTCGGGGTGGCCACCGTGCCGACCTCGATGTCCTTCAGCGTCCAGCACCTCGGCGACGCCCTCGAGTTCAATGGCGGGAGCCTCAACCTGCTCTTCGGCCAGCGGCGCAACCTCCTGCGCCCGCGCTTCTGGCGCATGCTCGCCCAGATCAACCGCTTCAACCGCGAAACCGTCGCCGAACTCCAACAGCCAGCCTATCCCGCCATTGGCCTGCGCGACTACGTCCATGCCCGCGGCTACGGCGAGGACTTCCTCCGCTGGTATCTCGCACCGATGGCCTCCGCCGTCTGGTCGAGTCCGCCGGAGCGCATCGCCGAGTTCCCCGCCCATACCCTGATGCGCTTCTGGCACAACCACGGGTTCCTCGGGCTCGACACCCACCACCCGTGGCGCACCGTCGCCGGCGGCTCGCGCTCATACGTCGCCAAGCTCACCGCTCCGTTCGCCCAACAGATTGTTAGGAATGCCGCCGCCCGGCGGGTCACCGCCGGCGGGCGGGTGGTTTTCGCCGACGGCTCGGAGCATGCGTTCGACCGGGTCATCATCGCCGCCCACGCCGACCAGGCGCTGGCCATGCTCGAATCCCCGACACCGCTCGAGTCACGCGTGTTGGAGAAATTCCCCTACCAGGACAACCGCGCCGTCCTCCACACCGACCCAAGCTGCATGCCACGCACCCGCCGCTGCTGGGCGTCATGGAACTACCGGGTCGACCAGGCCGGCAGGCCATCGACCCACTACTGGATGAACAACCTCCAGGGCGTCTCGCAGCGCCACGACTACTTCGTCTCGATCAACCCGACGACCCCGCCGGACCCGGCAATGCTCATCAAACAGTTGGACTATGCCCACCCGTTGTTCGACCTCGCCGCGGTCGCCGCCCAGGACGACATCCCGGAACTCCACCGCGCCGGGCACGCCACCGGGCGGTATTTCTGCGGCGCATGGCAGCGCTACGGATTCCACGAGGACGGGCTCTGGTCGGCCTTCTCCCTGTGCCGCGAAATCCTCGGAAGGAGCCCATGGGAATGACCTCCTCCTCGCTCTACGAGTGCGCCGTGATGCACCACCGCCTCAGCCCGCTGCGCCACGCGTTCCACTACCGGGTCTTCATGCTCGACGTCGACCTCGACGAGCTCCCGGCACTCGCCAGGGCAACCCGCGGACTTAGCCACAACCGATTCAACCTCTTCTCGATCGATGACCGCGACCACCTCGACCTCGGACTCCCCGGCGGCATCCGCCCGAACCTCACCGCATGGCTCGCTGGCCGCGGCATCCACCTCCCGCCCGCCACCCGCATCCGCCTCATCACCTTCCCCCGGGTCCTCGGCTATGGGTTCAACCCGGTCTCGTTCTACTATCTAACTGACACTGCCGGCGCCCCGCTCGCCGCCGTCGCCGAGGTGACCAACACGTTCCGCGAGATGAAGCCCTACCTGATAGACCAACCGGCGCCCGGCGGCGGTTGGCAGAGCAGCCAGGCGAAGGATTTCTATGTTTCGCCCTTCTCCGACCCCGGGGACACCTTTGCGTTTCACCTCGGGTCGCCGGGCAACTCATGGTCGGTGAAAATCGACAACCTCCACGCCGGCCAACCGGTGCTGCGCAGCGCCATCGCCGGCGAACGCCGCGCGCTGTGCTCGGCCCGGCTCTGGTGGTTTGCCTGCAAGTACCCGCTCCTGTCGCTGAAGATCATTGGCCTCATCCACTGGCACGCGCTGCGCTTATGGCTGCGCCGCGTCCCGTTCTTCCGCAAGGCCGACCACCGCGACTCCCAGCGCGATCTCCTCAGGCCCCACCGCAGCATCTCCGAAACCGAACCATGAACGCCCACGCCCCATCACTGCCCCAAGCACCCGACCTAACCGACGAGCGGGTCCCCGCAAGCGCCGCGGCCCATCCGCCGCGCGGCTTCGCCGAACGGATGGTCACCGGGCTGTTGGAAAAGATGCCGCGCGGCGGCCTGCGGATGGAACGCTCCGACGGCGTCGTGCGCCACTTCGGCGCCCCCGGCGCCCCGGTCACCGCGCGCATCCGCATCCATGACGACGCCGAGTTCTTCAAGCGCTGCGCTTTCTACGGCAATATCGGCATGGGCGAGGCCTACACCGACGGCCTCTGGGACACCGACGACATCGCCGCGGTCATCTCGTGGTTCATCGACAACATGCTCGCCATCCAAGGGTCGGACTCAGCCTCCGACAAACTCCCGGGCGTCAACCTGCTCAAGGCCGTCAACTGGATGCGCCACCTCAAACGCTCCAACACCGTGGCTAACAGCCGGCGCAACATCGCCGAGCACTACGACCTCGGCAACGACTTCTATCAACTCTGGCTCGACCCGAGCATGACCTACTCGAGCGCCCGCTTCGAGCACGCCGCCCAATCGTTGGAGGACGCCCAGCACGGCAAGTATGCCGCACTCGGACGCAAGCTGAAGCTCACCGCGAGCGACCACGTGCTCGAGATCGGCTGCGGCTGGGGCGGCTTCAGCATCCACGCCGCGCAAACCTACGGGTGCCGGGTCACCGCGCTGACCATCTCCCAGGCCCAGGCGGACTTCGCCCGCGCCCGCGTCGCCGCCGCCGGACTCGCCGACCTCGTCGAAATCCGCATCCAAGACTACCGCCACGTCACCGGCACGTTCACCAAAATCGCCTCGATCGAAATGCTCGAGGCGGTCGGCGACAAGTTCCACAGGTCGTTTTTCGCCAAGTGCGCCGAGGTCCTCGCCGCGGACGGCTTGTTAGGCCTGCAGATGATCACCGTGCCCGACTGCCGCTACCGCAGCCTGACCCGCGGGGTCGACTGGATCCAGCGCCACATCTTCCCTGGCTCGCTGCTCCTCAGCGTCGGGCGGGTCAACGAGGTGCTTGCCAAGACCGGCGACCTGTTCCTCCACCACCTCGAGGACCTCGGCGCCGACTACGCCAAAACCCTCCGGACATGGCACGAGAACTTCAACGCCCGCCTCCCGGCCGTCCGCGCCCTCGGGTTTGACGAGCCGTTCATCCGCTCGTGGAACTACTATCTCAAATACTGTGAGGCCGGCTTCGCCACCCGCAACATCTCGGTCGTCCAGGCGGTCTACACCCGGCCCAACAATCCGGCGCTCCATCACCGCTTCGAGGAGGGTCGCGGATGAGCGCGCGCGCCGCCAGCGGTGAGGCGCCCCCCGGATGGTGGCGGCGCTGGATCGTCCAACCGGTGATCAACCAACTCACCCGCGGGATCGCCCCCGAGAAGCTCGCCTGGACCATCGCCCTGGCGGTCGTCCTCGGAATCTTTCCGATCATGGGGACCACCACCGTCATCTGCCTGGCCGCCGGCTGGGCGCTCCAGCTCAACCAGCCGATCTTGTTGGCTTTCAAATCGCTCGTCTATCCACTCCACCTCGCCCTGATCCTGGTCTTCATCCACCTCGGCGAGCGCCTCCATGGCGCCGCCCCGCTGTTGTTGAACATCCCCGAGCTGTTAGTCAGGTTCCGCGCCGACCCGCTCCAGTTCGCCCGCGACTTCGGGCTGGCCGCCTGGCACGGGGTCGTCGCGTGGCTGTTGGTTGCGCCGGTGCTGGCACTGGCAATCCGGCTTGCGCTGCTGCCGGTGCTGCGGCGCGCCGCGCTCCATTACCGGAAGGAGGGAAGCGCATGACTAGCGGTTTCCAACTTGCTGTTGGGGCGGGCGCGGCGGTTGGGGTGTTTGCCGCCGCCTGGATTTGGGCGCGGCGGATCGACAACTACTCGCTTGTCGACGCCGTCTGGGCCCTCGCCATCGGCACCGTCGGGATCCTCTGGCTTGCCACCGGCGATGGCGCGTTGCCAAAGCGCGCCATCGCCGCAGGCCTGCTCGCCGCCTGGAGCATCCGCCTCGGCTACCACCTCCAGCGGCGCATCCGCCGCCACCACCCGGCCGAGGATGCCCGCTACGTCGACCTGCGCCGCGCCTGGACCGGTCGCGTGGCCACTGCGTTCTTCTGGTTCTTCCAAGCCCAGGCGCTCTCGGTCATCCTTCTGGCCCTCCCGTTTCTGGCCATCGCCGCTTACGCGCCCGCCCGCTGGAGCCCGTCGGAGTTCATCGGCATCGCCGTCACCCTAACCGGCATCCTCGGCGAATCACTCGCCGACCGCCAGATGAGCGCCTTCAAAGCGGCTAACAACGATGCCCGCGCCGTCTGCCGCGCCGGCCTCTGGCGCTACTCGCGCCACCCTAACTACTTCTTCGAGTCGGTCATCTGGTTCGGCTTCTATCTGTTTGCATGCGGGTCCGGATGGGGCTGGGCGACGCTGCACGCGCCCGGGTTGATTTTGTTTTTGTTGCTGCGGGTCACCGGGATTCCGCCGACTGAGGCCGCGGCGGTTGCGCGCAAGGGCGACGCCTACCGGGCCTATCAGCGCAGCACCAGCGCGTTCATCCCCCTGCCACCCCGCACCGAGGACCATCCATCATGATCAGCATCGACACCCTGCTAGCCAAAGACATCCTTCCCGACGCGCTGATCCGCGTCGGGATCCGCCGCCTGCTCAGCGGCACCCTCGCGCCGTTTGCGCAGATGACCTGCGAGGCCCGCCAGGCGCGCCTGATCCAGCACCTCGCCGAGTTGCGCGCCAGCCAGGTGGCCATCGCCACCGCCGAGGCCAACGAGCAGCACTACGAGCTGCCGACCCGGTTCTTCCAGCACGTCCTCGGGCGCAACCTGAAATACAGCTGCGGCTACTGGGACCCCGGCGTCACCAACATCGACACCTCCGAGGAACGCATGCTCGCGCTCACCGCGCAGCGCGCCGAGCTTGCCGACGGCCAGCGGATCCTCGAGCTCGGCTGCGGCTGGGGATCACTAACACTATGGATGGCCGCCAATTTCCCCAATGCCCGGATCACCGCGGTGTCGAACTCCCGCACCCAGCGCGCCCACATCGAGGCCGAGCTCGCCGCGCGCGGCCTAACCAACGTCGAGGTCCGCACGGTCAACATGGTCGACTACCAGGGCGAGGGCGAGGCGATCTTCGACCGGGTCGTGTCCGTCGAGATGTTCGAGCACATGAAGAACTACGAGGTCCTGCTGCGCCGGGTCGCCTCATGGCTAAAGCCCGCCGGCCGGTTGTTTGTGCATATCTTCACCCACCGCGAGGTCGCCTACCACTTCGAGACCAGCGGACCGGACGACTTCATGGGCCGCTACTTCTTTACCGGCGGCCAGATGCCGTCCGACGACCTGTTGCTCTATTTCCAGGACGACCTGCGCATCGTCAACCACTGGCAGATCGATGGATCCCACTATCAGAAAACCTCCGAGGCTTGGCTCGCGCGCATGGATGCCGCCCGCGCCGATCTCTATCCGCTCATCGCGGAGACCTACGGGGCTGCCAACGCCAAGCGCTGGTGGGTCTACTGGCGGGTCTTCTTCATGTCCTGCGCCGAGCTGTGGGGCTTCCGCGGCGGCACCGAGTGGATCGTCTCCCATTATTTGTTCCGTAAGCCGTGAACCGCTCATTCGTCGTGATGGAACCACAGCAGCACCAGCAGTGACACCCCGACTCCCCAGACCAGCCAGCGGTTGCTGAACATGTACGGATAGACCATCAGCGCGACTCCGATGACCACCGGCTTCCACAGGTCCAGGCTCCGGCCGTAGCGCAGCGCACCCCAGCCGATAGTCCCGAATATCAGGCCTGCTAGCAGGTTGTACGGCTCAAACATTGCCGCGCAGGCTACCCCACCGCGGCCGCCGATCCCATCAGGAAATCCAGCCGCCGGCCTAGAACGTCCTGATCGACGAGAGCCCGCCGTCGGGCCGCAGGACCTGCCCGGTCATGAACCGCGATGCGTCTCCCAACAACAACCCGACAAGCTCCGCGACCTCCTGCGGCTCCCCGACGCGCTCGAGCGGATGGCGCTTGGCCGCCGCTGCCCGCTTGTTGTCAGAATTGAGCAGCGTCCCGGCCAGCGGCGTGTCTGTTAGCGACGGCGCTATCATGTTGACACGGATCGCCGGCGCCAGCTCCGCCGCCAGCGACCGCCCGAGCGCCTCGACCGCTCCCTTGGCCGCCGCCACCGAGGCATGGAATCCCATCCCCTGGGCGACCGCCACCGAAGAGAACAACACCACCGAGGCATGCCCCGCCGCCTTGAGTGCTGGCAGTGCCGCCTGGATCACCCGTGCCGCACCCACGCAGTTGACCTCGAAATCCGCCCGCAGGTCGGCCGCGCTGAGCCGGTGAAATGGCTTGAGCGTGATGGTTCCCGGAAAATACACCAAGCCGTCGAGCACCGCCGGCAGCTCCAACCGCTCCGGCTCCTCAAGGTCCAGCGGCTGCACCGCGATCCCCAACTCGCCCAGCACACCGGCCTGCCGCGCCGCCGCCACCACCGTGTCCCCGCGCTCCCGCAGCAACCGCGCGCTGGCCAGCCCGATTCCGCTGTTACACCCAACTAACAAATAGGTCCGCTCCGGCATCGCCAAGGCTCGCTCCGTCCGCCGGAAAATCCAACAGAAAATCGTCCGCGGCTCCGGTCTCTGAGGTGGGAAGTTGGGAATCCTTGCCGCCGCGCCGCCCGGCTGTTAGTGCTGGCCGGTGTTCAAGAAGATCAGTGCCGCCATCGAGGGCCTCACTTCAGGGGAGCCAACAGTCAACCCGGAGCGCTTCGGCGATCCGATGGCGCTCCACACCGATTGGAGCCCGCTGTGTGGCGGAGGCAGCAATTTCCGCAGCCACAAACTGGACTGCTCCGATGCTAACAGGTGGGCGTTCAAAGTGAGCATCGGCGCGATCCTGTTCGGTTCGTTCTTCATCGGCGTGGGCCTTGGAGTGATCGCTCTCTCCTTCTGGCAGGATGAGAAAGTGCTCTTCATGCGGGCCTTCGGGCTGGTGTTTGCGGTGGCCGGATCAGCGCTGTTGCTGGGCATGTCGACGCCGACGGTCTTCGACAAGCAGCGCGGCTACTTCCACAAGGGCCGCAAGCGCCCGGAGGCAACCTTCGATCGCTCAAAGCTCAAGCACTATACCGAGCTAGAGCGCATCCACGCCCTCCAGTTGCTCGCCGAGCGGGTCAGAAGCAAAAATGGCAGCTACCTCAGCTATGAGCTCAACCTCGTCCTCATCGATGGCTCGCGCATCAACGTCACCGACCACGGCGGCCATGCCGGAATCCGCGACGACGCCCGCAAGCTTGCCGAGTTCCTCGACAAACCGCTCTGGGACGCGACCTGATTGGCTAAAGCCGGTAGGCGCGCGCGCAGTTGGTTGTTAGGACAAGCTCCTGCTCGGCCGCGCTGAGCGGTGCGACGAAGCGCCTAACCATGTCGGCCCAGGCGGTGTAGGACTCGAGGCGCAGCAGGCAAACCGGCCAGTCGGTACCGAACATGAGCCGCTCGGGGCCGAAGATCGCCAGTGCCTCGTCGAAATAGGCCCGCAGCGTCGGTTCATCCACCGCCGCGTCGGTCACCTCGGTGGCCAGCCCGGAGATTTTGACGCCGATGACGTTGGGTCGCTTGGCCAGCTCCGCCATGGCGGCGCGCCAGGCGGGTTCCACCCGGCCGTTGTGGATCTCCGGCTTGGCGAGGTGATCGACGACAACCGCCAGGTTCGGGTGGCGGTCGACGAGCTGCATCCCGAGGGGAAGTTGCCGCTGATAGATTAGCAGGTCGTAGGCAAGGCCGAAGGCCGGCAGTTGCGCAAGGCCGCGGTGAAAGTCATCGCGGAGGAAGTATTCGTCGGGTTCCTCCTGGAGGACGTGGCGCACCGCCTTGAATTTCGGGTTGGCGGCAAGCCGCTCAAGATCCCCTCCCACCTCCGGAGCAACCAGCGGAACCCAGCCGACCACTCCGCGGATCAACTCGCTTTGCCCGCCGAGATCTAACAACCACGCGCTCTCCTCAAGCGCCTGGCGGGCCTGGACGACGACCGTGCCGGTGACCGAGGCGGCGGTGGTGGCCGCATCCAGTTCGGCGAGTCCGTGGTCGTGCGCCAGACGGCTACCCGGCGGGATCCACGGATAGTCGCGCGCCGAATAGCGCCACAGGTGGTGGTGGGAATCGATCACGTCTGTTAGAGAAACAACGGCTTCATGTGCCGCTCAAACAGGTTGGCGGTGACATTCTTGGCGACCACCGCGGCGTTGGCGTCCAGGGCGTCAAGATAGGTGTCGCCCATGAGCGCGGCGACCTTGAATCCGACGTGGATCAATTGGCGGAAGTGCAGGTTGTAGAGTGGGTTCGACTGGTCATGCCGGAGTGCGCCGGTGAACTCGTCGCTGGTCCAGGTCGCCACCTCTGCGGCGCTTGGCAGCTTGGCATCGTCGATGTCGATGACCGTCGCGTACGGCTCGCAGAGCGCGGCCTTCTTCTCAAGTGCGGTCGCGTAGATCTGTTTGGCGAGCACGAGCGCCGGACCGCCAGCCTCGGCCAGACCGATGACCTCCTCAAGCCAGGTCGTCCCGGCGGTCTTGATGTGGAGGCCCGCGCCGGTGCGCGCCAAGGCGCGGCGGATCGCCGGGTAGATCGAAAACTTGTCTGAGCCAGAGTGCACCGAGAGCTTCAACCCGTCCGGCAATCCATAGACGCTAACCGCATGGGCGATCACCGCGATGTCGTCGTTGAACTCCTTCTCGAAGCTCGCGAGGTCTCCAACATAATCGACTCCCTTGTTGAACCGCCCGGTGAACTTCGGCGCGATCGTCTGGATCGGAATCCCCTGGTCGGCGAGCGCTGCCAGAATGATCAGGAGTTCCGGCGGCGTCTGCGGCCGGTCGGTCTCGTCCATCGAAACCTCCGTCACAAAGTCATCCTCCCCACCCTTCTTCTCCACCACATAGCGGTAGATCGCTCCCGCCTTCTGCGTCGCTTTGAGAAACTGGTTCGCTGTCCTCTCGATGTCCGCGCGGGTCAGCTCAAACGGCGCGGCAATCCCGGCGATGCTGACTGTGCCTAACAACTCCGGGTGCCGCCCGATGAACGCGGCGACCTCGGCGGGTTCGGCTGGTTCGCCGATGTCGTCGGCGACGTCCAGGGTGAAGAAGTCGCAGGGGGCGACAAACCGGTCGACGGTCTTGAGATTGATGTGGTCGGCGTCCAACAGATACGGCTTGTCCCAGCAGAGGGCGGCCACCGCGGCGTCGGCCGCCGCACGGGTTCCGGACGGCTCGGAACCGATGATCAGGTGCTCGCGGTTGGACTTGTTCCAGACCGGGACGATCTCGGCGCCCGCGGCGCTGGCCAACTGGAAGGCTGCTAGCTGCGCGCCGGCCTGGTGGGTGAAGCGGTCGCCGACGCCAAAGGTGAACTTGGGACAGGTTTTCATGGATAAGAATTGTTAGGCGACATCGATGATGACCTTGATGGCGCCGAGCGCCGGGTCGGTAAACTGTTCAAACGCGGTGGGCACCTCGTCAAAGCCGATCCGATGGGTGATCCAGACGTCGGTGTTGATCTTCCCCTCGGCAATCAGCGCGATGATCTTGCCGAAGTCCGCCGGCAGGGCGTTGCGCGAGCCTAACAGCGTGAGCTCCCGCCGGTGGAACACCGGCGCATGGGCAAAGCCAAGCTCCTGGGTGGTGATGCCGACATAGACGACCCGCCCGGTGAAAGCGGCAAACTCGAAACAGCCGGACATCGACTTTGCCGATCCGGTTGCGTCAATGATGACCTCGGCGAGCTGCCCGCCGGTTAGGTCGGCCAGCCCGGCCAACTGCGAGCCGTCGGCGAGGATCGTATCCCTGATCCCGAGGTGCGCGCGGCAGAACTCCAGCCGGCTCTCGACCATGTCCATGACGATGACCCGCACGTCCATCAGTTTGAGAAACTCCAGGCAGGCCAGCCCGATCGGACCCGCACCAATCACCAAAACCGTCTCGCCCGGCTGCGGATTGCCGCGCTGCACCGCGTGGTAACCGATCGCCAAGGTCTCCACCAGCGCTAGCTGGTCATAGCTGAGCTGGTTGCCCGGGTGAAGCTTGCGCGCCGGACACAGCCACGTCTCACGCAGCCCGCCGTCGATGTGCACGCCGAGGACCTGGACGCCCGGACAGCAGTTAGATGAGCCCTTCAGACTGGTCGCCGAAGCCGGGTCGTTGACGTAAGGTTCAAGCGCGCACTTGTCGCCAACCCTGACATTGGCAACATCGGGACCAACCGCGAGAACCTCGAGGCCGAGCTCGTGGCCCGGAATCCGCGGGTAGGAGAAGAACGGCATCTTGCCGAGGAACCCGGACAGGTCCGTCCCGCAAATCCCCATCCGATGGGTGCGCACCAGCGCCTCGCCGGGCCCCGGCTGCGGCGGCTCGGGCAGGTCGATGACCCGGATCTCGCGCGGCTTGGTGAATTCGATGGCTTTCACAGTGATGTTAGTTGTTTTCCGCGAGGCCCTCGGTGTGGCCGAGGTTCCTTACCGGGGCGAAGATGGCGAGCACCTCGGCTAACAGGTCGTGGTCGACCGGAGCGGCGAGCCAGTCGGCCCACTTGCGGATGTTCTCCGGATTGGCGGAGCCGGCCACGGTGGTGGCGATGTCCGGATTGGCGGTGCTGAACTGGACGGCAAGCTGGGCGATGTCGACGCCGCGGTCGGCGCAGAGCTTGGCCGCGGCGCGGGCGGCCGCCTTGACCTCTTCGGGCTCCTTGAGCCATGCGGGCAGCGGCGCGTTGGTCAGCAAGCGAGCGGAGAACGGGCCGGCATTCATCACCCCGATGTTTGTCTCCTTGAGGCGCGGGATGAGCTCGTCGGCGAGCCGGGTGTTCTGGAGCGTGTAGTTGTTGTACGAGAGGACGCAGTCAACCGCGGCATGGTCTAACACCGCGTGGAAGGCCTTCATCGGATAACAGGAGAACCCAACCGCGCGGACCTTCCCCTGCTCCTTGAGCTTCATCGCCGCCGGCAGCGTCTCCTCCCAGATCTGCGCAAGCGGGACAAACTCGACGTCGTGGAGCAGCAGGATGTCGAGGTGGTCGCTGCCAAGCCGGTGGAGCGAGACATGCACCGACTCCTCGACGCGCTTGGCGGAAAAGTCAAAGTGCTCAAGCGAGTAGCGTCCGAGCTTGCTGCATAGCTGATAGGAGTCGCGCGGCACGTCGCGCAGCGCAATTCCCAGCAGCACCTCGGACATCCCCCGGCCGTAAAATGGCGACGTGTCGATCAGGCTCATCCCGTGATCGAGCGCCACCCGCACCGAGGCGAGCGCCTGGTCAAGCGCCACCGGACGGAATTCCTGGCCAAGCGAGGATGCACCAAACGAGAGAACCGGCACCTCCAGGCCGGTGTTGCCTAACAATCGGGTTTGCATGCGGTTAGCGAGTGGATCGATGTGAGCGTCTGGCGGGCGGCGGCGGCCGGGTCCGGGAGCGGGAAGATCTCGGCGGAAAGGAATCCGCTGTATGAGATTTCCCGCAGCGCGGCGATGACCGGGGCCGGATCGGTGTGGCCCAAGCCCATCGCCTGGCGGTTGGAGTCGGCATAGTGGACGTGGCCGACATGGCGGCCTGCCCCGCGGATAGAATCAGCTAGATTCTGCTCCTCGATGTTCATGTGGAACAAGTCGGCAAGCAGGACGACGTTGGCCAGACCCCGGCTTTCAATGAATTGCGCGGCCTCGCTGAGGCGGTTGAGCAGATTGGTCTCGTAGCGGTTGAGCGGCTCGTAGATGAACGCCACCCCGTGGGCGGCGGCCGCCACACCTGCCTGGGCAAGCGCCTCGGCAAGCCAGTCGAGCGCCTCGGCGCGCCCGACCTCCCCGCCCCAGCGGCCCTGCATCGAGCCGAGGATTGCCGGCGCCTCGAGTTGCCCGCCGAAGTCGATCATCCTGAGAATGAAGTCCAGCGCCTCGGCGCGCCGGGCCGCGGACGGATCCGTTAGCGAGAGCCCGTGGCGGAGCATCCCCGCGCCGGTCCCGACCGCCGCGATCCCCAACCGGTGCGCCGTGGCCAAATCACGCACCTCGCCGGCCGCCACAAAGTCCGCCGCCGGCAAAAACAACTCGACCGCGTCAAAGCCAAATCCCGCCGCCTGGGCGAACGCCTCGCCTAGCGGGTCGCGCAGCACAAACGGACCGGCCGCCGCCTCCGCTACCTGACACACTGTGATGGCTGTCCGCATCTCCAACAACTTTGGTTAGACCGACTCGATGATGAGGTTGCCGTAGGCGGTCGGGTCGCCGGTGCGGATCAGGCCGATGGCCTCGGGGACGAGCGTCTTGAACTCGACATGGGCGAGGCGTTGGACGCAGACGCCGGGGATCTCCGCGAATGACTGGTCGAAGCTGGCGAGGGTTGCGGCATCATTGGTGGCGAGAAACTCCTGCGCCTGCCAGATCTTGCCGATCTTGAAGTTCGGTTTGAGGGCCTCGAGCACCTGCAGGACGGTGGGAACCCCCTTGGTCAGCGAGATGTCGACCGTTTCGATCTCCGGCCAGAACGGAAACGCCCAGTCGGCGATGACCAGCGTGTTGGTGTGGCGGATCCGCGCTAACAGCGAGAGGAGCTCCGGGTTGAGAATGCCTGACTGGATCATGGTGCTTGGTGGTTGCCGGAAGTTGTCATACAGCTTCCACCCCCGCTGTCAGGCGCAAAAGCCGTGGCGGAGGATTAAATTTCCGCTCGCGGTCGCGATGGGTGGGTTTCATGGTGGCGTGGATGTCACAGCGCAGCGGGGAAATCATCGAGCAGCTGGAGGCGGAGATTCTCTCGGGCAGGCTTTCGCCAGGCGAGCGGCTGCCCTCCGAGGAGAAGCTCTGCGAGCGCTTCGGCGCGAGCCGCACGGTCATCCGCGAGGCGATCCAACAATTGCGCGGCCGCGGGCTGCTGCGCACCACCAAGGGGTCGGGCAGCTACATCGCCGATCCGAGCCTCGAGTCGCTAACCACCGCGATGCACGCCTACGCGGCGCTCGTCGAGGAGGCCGGGTTCATGGAGTTGATCGATTTCCGGATCCTGATAGAGACCGAGTGCGCGCGGCTCGCCGCGCTCAACGCCGGGGAGAGCGTCCTCAAGGAGCTGCGCGCGATCCTCGCGACAATGGAGAAGGTCAAGGGATCCCGGCCGAAGTTCAGCAAGGCCGACATCGCCTTCCACCTAACCATCGCGCGGGGTTCGGGCAACCCGATCTATGCCGGGGTGCTCGCGGCGATGGAGCGGCGCTGCATCGACTATGCGCAAACCAACCGCGGCGACAGCGACTGGTACGCGGGAGTCATCAGCGCCCACCAGCGGATCCTCGACGCGATCAGCGCCGGGGTGCCAACCGAGGCCGCCGAGGCGATGCGCCAGCACCTCCTCACCTCAAAGCGGCATTTCGTCGACCTAGAAGCGCCCGAGCGCGGCATTCAGTGTTAGGGCGGTCGGCTCGCCCGGGTGGAGTTGGTCGCGCCCAGCGGCGACGGTGGGAAAATCCGCGGCGAGGCCAAGCTGCGCGGTGGCGGGATCCGGGATGCGGATCTCGGCGCGGCCGGGACGCGCGCCCCACGGGTCAAGATAGGTGATCGGAAACGAGGTGGCCCCGCCGGCAAGCTGGCTTGGCATCCCGGTGACCACCACAAAGTGGCCTTTCACCGCGGTCCATACCGGCGGCCCGCCCGCCGCCTTACGCAGCGCGTGGCGGCGCAGGCTAACAACCGGCGGCAGCCCGCGGGCAAGCGAGCGGGCAAGCTGCGCGTGGGTGGTGCGGAGCTCGGCGGCGGGGTCGCCGCCCTGATAGACGGAGGTCCGCAGTGGCGGCAATCCCTGGCGCGCGGCCATCTCGTTGGCCATCGCTGCCAAGTCCTCGATGTTCATCCCGTGGCGCGCCTGCCAGCGCCGGCGCCCGCTGAGGCTCTCGGATGGCTTGAGCCCGTGGCGGCGCAGCATGTCTGTTAGCCTTTCGCGGTCAGTGTCGCCATTGATCGCGGTGGCGGCGCGGCGCCAGCCAGGGTCGCCCATCGAGAAGGCGTTCAACAGACTGGCCGGCCCGCAGGCGTTGCCTGAAACGCCCATCTGGTCGACCGGCGTCGCGCCGGGGTTGGGCGCCGCGAGCCAGCGGTCGGTGGCGCATCCAACCGTACCCAACAGCGCCAGCGCGGCCACGCCCAGCAACTCGCTAAGGTGCCTGCAGGACATCGCTGCGCGAGTTGTTAGCCGGGAACGCGTCGGCGCCGACCGGGGTGACCTTGGTGGTGACCATGGCGCCCTGGTTGGCCGGGGCCGGGACCGAGAAGGTGAAAACCGCCCCCGGGGCAAGGCTGGTCACATTGAGCGGATAGGAACTCGAGCCGCTGCTGACCTGCACGGCGGTGTTGACCAGCGGTGCGGTGCCGCGGTTCTGGACGGTGACCAGCAGCGAGTTGCCATCGGCGGAAACGACCACCCCGGCGACCGCTGCGTCCACCACGCCGGGAGCGTCACGGCGCAGCACCCGGCCCATGTCGAGCAGGCCTGCGCCGTAGGAGGCGTCCGCCCCGGGAGCGCCATTGTCGTTGAGGTTGGCCATGACAATCTGCGCCGCCTGCTCGGCGGTTAGCTGGGTGCCGCCCCGCTGGGACATCGTCGCGGCGATCGCTCCGGAGACGATTGGAGCGCTTGCGGATGTGCCGGTGAAGCCGATCAACTGCTGGTTCGGCCAGGCGGCGTTGACTTCGTAGCCGGGTGCGGCGAGCGCCAGGCTCGCGCCAGTGTTGGAGAAGGCGAGGTGCTCGCCGCGCGCGTCGACCGCGCCTACGCTGATGACCCCGGGATAGGCGGCCGGATAGGTCGGCTGCCCGGCGGCATCGTTGCCGGCCGAGGCGACGATCACCACGCCGCGTTGCTGGGCATATCTAACCGCATCGAGGACAATCGAGGCGTCCCCGCTGGATCCCATCGAGATGTTGACCACCTTGGCACCGGCATCCACCGCGGTGATGATCCCGGTGGCCAAGGAAAACGAATCGGAGACGCCCGCAGCATTGGTGATGCGCACCGACAGCAAGCTCGCACCCGGGGCGACGCCGGCGGCTAGCGGGTTGCTCCCGGCGATCAGCGAGGCCACCGCGGTCCCGTGGCCATTGAGCAGCGCGAGGTCGCCGTGGGCGGCCACCTCGTCGGCGCGGCGGATCGAGCCAGCCAATGTCGGGTGCTCGCCGACGCCGGTGTCGAGGATGGCAACCAACACGCCCTTGCCCCATGCGGAGGTGTCACCGCTGATACCAAGCCACTCCAACAACGAGCGGCCAAATCCAACCGCACCCGGCTGAACCTCCGCACCCAGCGGGTCGGGCAGCGTCACCGGAAAGTTTGCCGCTATCTCGGCGTCGTTGCCCAACAAGCCGGCAAGGTCCCCTATCCGGTCGTAGCCCACGCGCACCGCATGGAGCGCGTCAAGCTGGCCAAGCAGGCGGACGCCGCTGCCCGCCATGTTTGCTAGAAATTCCCGATAGGCCTCCTCGGACTTGAAGCGGACGACCTGCTCACCCGGCACCGCAGGATCGACAGCGCCCGCGGCACCCGCTTCCACGGAAGATTCCTCCCCGGCGGCCGGAGGCGCAGGCCGCACCGCGGCCACCGGCGCGGGTGGCGCAGTGACCGGCGGGCGGGCCGCGGCGTGGTCACGCGCCGCGAGCCACCACCCGAGGACCGCCGCGAGGAGCCCGAGGGCGAGCAGGAAGGCGATTGGCTTGAGCGGCTTGCGCATACAACAAGGAGCTTAGCGGGAAACTCCCGCAGAGCAAACCCCGCAATCCGGCAATCGACTCGGGCGCCCCGGGAGGGTTCGGTGCCCTCCCGTGCAAGGAAAAAAAGAACTCCGCGATGGCCGATCCGGCTTGCGCTCACCCGCCGCCAATCGCACTTAGGTGCGCGATGCGCGACATGCTTACCCAGCCCGCATGGGCCGAGGAAGACCTTGGTGCCCCACTCCCCGACAGCCCGCACGCGTGTTCCGTTGCCCTGCCGACGTGGGAGTCCGTGCTCGGCTACGAGGAGGGCCGCGACAAGATCATCCGCAGGCTCCGGCTCGGCTACCCGAGGTTTGTTAGGCATCCGCTCATCGAGCGGCTCTTCAGCGTCGCGCGCGAGCAGGTGGCGCTGGATGGCGAGAGCGCGTTTGTGTTTCCTAGCAAGATCGTCGCCCAGCGGGCGCAGCGGTTTGTCGAGAAGCGCGGGGTGGTGGCCGCGCGGGTGGCGAGCTTCCACGGGTTGCAGGCGCTCATCGTCCCGGACGCGGCGGCCGAGTGGGCTAACACGTATTGGCGCCACACCGGTGAGATTGTCAGCAGCCGCCAGGCGGCGGACTTCTTCGGCGACGGGCTGCGGACCGACAGCAAGGACCACCTGCTCAAGCGGCGGCTGGCCAAGCTTGGCAACGTCCCCGAGGACCACTTGTTTGTGTTCGCCAGCGGGATGGCGGCGATCACCGCGGCGCACCGCGCGATTGTCGGCGGGCGCGCCGGGCGCAAGACCCTGCAGTTAGAGTTTCCGTATGTCGATTGTTTGAAAGTCCAGGAGCTGTTTGGCTCCGGGGTGGTGTTTCTCAACGAGGCGCAGGGCGAGTCGTTTGACGAGGCGCTCAGCCGGATCCGCAAGGGCGAATTCGCCGCGGTGTTCGTTGAAATCCCCAGCAACCCGCTGTTGCGCACCGTCGACCTGCCGCGGGTCGCCGCCGCCTGCCGCGAGGGCAACGTGATCCTCGCCCTGGATGACACCCCCGCGAGCGGCGCCAATGTCGACATCCTCAGCTATGCCGACCTGGTGACCACCAGCCTAACCAAGTGGATGTCCGGCAAGAGCGACGTCCTCGCCGGCATGGTCACGGTCAACCCGGCGTCGGTCCACGCCGCCGACCTGCGCGCCGCACTGGCCGACGACGAGGCGGAGGGCGCGCGCCTGTATGTTGGAGACGCCGAGATCCTGCTAGGCAACCTGAGCGGCTACCCGGCGCGGATGGAGCGGATGAATGAGAACGGCCTGGCGGTTGCCGAGTTGTTGGCCGCGCACCCCGCCGTCGCCCATGTCTGGTACCCGAGCATGGTGACGCGCGACCACTACGATGCGGTCCGCCGTCCCGGCGGCGGCTACGGCGGCTTGCTGTCGTTCGAACTGAAGAACCCGAAGCGCGCCGGCCGCGTTTATGACGCGCTGCGCATCTCCAAGGGTCCCAGCTTCGGCGCCGAGTTCTCGCTCGCCTGCCCCTACACCCTGCTCGCCCACTACAAGGAACTCGACTGGGCCGAAAGCTGCGGCGTCCCACCGTCACTCATCCGCGTCTCCTGCGGCCTCGAAGCAACCGCCGAACTGTTGGAGATCTTCACCGCCGCGCTCGCCCAGGCGTAGGTGGCAACCTGCGAAAAGACGATCGTTCACCCGCCCGCCCGCTCGCGCCAACGCTGGCGACCGCTCGCGGACTCGCGCACGCCGGGCAATAGCCGGGGAGACGCTTTGCGTGGGCAAGCGCGAGGATTTGCACCTCGTGGCCCTTCACCCGGTAAATCACCGCGTAGGGGAAGCGTCTAACCAGAAGCTTCCGGAAGCTGTTCTCAAAACAATGCGGCCTCAAGGGGGCAGACAATACCTGCGTCACGGTTGCCTCCACCTGTGCAACGAAGCGTAAACCGAGGTTTTCCACCTGTTGCTCATCGTAGAGCGCGGCAGAAGTATATTCCTGTTCGGCGTCTTCGTGCCAGGTCAGGATCATTGGCGCGTGGAGTGCCCTTCCGCCAGGCGCGCTCTTATATTCGCACTGACTTCCTCACCCGGGATCATCCGGACGGTGCCCTCGTCGATCTGCTTGACGCGGCGTTGCAGTTCCTCTCGCCATTCAGGGCTCAACTCAAAGCCGTCATCGAGGCTTTCAAGCAACCGGCTCGCGAGGCGCGAGCGTTCCTCAAGCGGAAGTTGCAGCGCCTCTTCCTCCAGATGTGCGTAGGAAGCTCCCGTGGCCATGACGAGACAATAGGCCATCCGCCTCAGCTTTTCCAGTGCTTTTCGTCCGGGGTCGGAAGGCTGACCGGCCCCCCTGCTCGGTTGCACGAATCACTCATAATATTTTTTTCACGAGTCTCCTCGGCGGCAGTTTGCGAAAGCTCCCGATCTTCGCCAGTACCGACGAAGACGTCACGAGGCCCTCAGCGTGCTGCCTGACCTGACAAGGAGCTTTGCGGTCACCATGTCATGATAAGATCGCGGATGCCAAGAAGGTTCGCCTGCCGCGCCTATCGGTAAACATCCCGCCGATGACCGACCTTCACCACCTCAACGACGAGAACTTTTTCAAAGACTTCGTAAAGCACCCGGTAATCGCCAACCCTGATTCTGAAGGCACCGTGGCTTCCTGATAGCCTTTGGCAGCCGACAGGATACGGATTCTCGGCGAGCCCGCCGACTGCCAGCACGATCCTCTTCACGGCTTCGCGCTCGATGCGCCGAAGATCCTTCCGGGTCCCGCTGCGCCATTCAATCCGATAGCAGGCCATCCTTTTTCAGCTCCGCAACGAACACTTCATGAGAAACCGTCGGTTCCCCGCGCCGCTCGGCAATCGCCGCCAAATCCCCAAGATCCTCCATGAGCCGCTCGTAATCAGCAATCGGGATCAACACGGCCTGCTTCTGGCCGTGCTCGTCAGTGACATACTGGACGGCTGGAATCATCCCTGAACCCTACCGGAATCCTTGTTCATGTCCACCGATCAATCCATTGCGGCTGCATAGCGGCACTAGCCGATCCTGCGGAGCAGGTCCTCAAGGCGGCTGCCGTAGGCGACAAAAGAGGAATAGCATTGGTCCCAGTCGACCTCGTCCTGTTTGGCGTGGAAGACGGTGGCGACGTGGGGTTCGATGGCGATGAACCCGGAGTAGCCGCGGGCGGCGGCGTCGGCGAGGATCTCGGTTAGGCGGGCCTGGCCGTCGCCGGGCATCGTGTAGATGGGTTCGACGGCGTCGGCGACCGGGTTGAGGCAGTCCTTGACGTGGATGTGGACGACGTGGTCGCGGATTTGTTGCCAGAACTCGAACGGATCCTGCCACGGGAACGAGCCGTCGGCGGCGGGCTTGGAGCGGTCGCGCTGGAAGACCGGGTTGCCGGTATCGAAAAGCAGCTTCAGGCCGGGAACCTCGTCGACAAGGCGGAGGTCGTGGGCGGCGGAGAAGCCGCCCCAGTTCATGCAATTTTCGTGGACCGGGGTGAGTCCCGCGTCTGTTAGGCGGTTGGTGATTTCGCGCAGGCGGCGGAACCGCTCGGCCTCGAACTGGTCGGCGCCCCACGGTTCCTGGGCGTAGGACATGATCCGGATGAGCGAGGTGCCGAGGCGCGGGGCGCGCTGGATGCAGCGCTCGACCTCGCCGAGGGTGAGGTCCCAGTCGCTGTGGATGGTTTTCGCCCAACTGCCGATGAGCGAGCCGAACTCGCAGACGTGGATACCGGCCTCGCCGAGCTGGTCGACGGCGGCATCGAACTCAGCCTCCGGGAGGTCGTGGAGGTTGCGCCCGGAGATCCCGCGCGCGGAGATGTTCGTCCAGCCAAGCTCGCGGGTCGCGCGGATCTGGGTTTCGAGGTCGCGGCCGGCCTCGTCGGCGAAGCCAGTTAGTTTTGCCCGGTCAAACATTGTCTAGCGCTGCATGAGTGCCTCGATCTCGTCGGCCTCGATCGGGATGGATTCCATCAGGTCGGTGTTAGAGTGGGCGCCGATGAGGACGTTGTTCTCGAGGCGGACGCCGAGGGATTCCTCGCGGATGTAGATGCCCGGCTCGATGGTCATGACCATGCCGACGGCGAACGGCTCCTCGGGCGGGCAGACGTCGTGGACGTCGAGCCCGAGGTGGTGTGAGGTGCCGTGCATGAAGTATTTCTTAACCAGCGGCTTGTCGGGCCCCTGGGCGCGTGCCTCGGCGGCGCTGAAGAGCCCGAGGTTGACCAGTTCCGCCTCCATGATCTCGACGACGCCGTGCTGGTAGTCGGTCGGTTTGACGCCTGGGCGCAGCAGCTTGTTAGCGCCGCGGAGGACCCGCAGGACGGCATCGTAGACTTGCCGCTGGCGGGGCGAGAACTTGCCGTTGACCGGGACGGTGCGGGTCATGTCGCTGTTCCAGCGGGCCCACTCGGCGCCGACATCCATCAGGACCATCTCGCCATCGCGGCACTCGTTTTGGTTTTCGAGGTAGTGGAGGACGCAGGCGTTGGCGCCGCTGCCGATGATCGGCTGATAGGCGAAGCGCGACCGGCGGCGGACAAACTCGTGGAGATACTCGGCTTCGATTTCCCACTCGCCGACGCCAGGGCGGATGAACCCGAGAACCCGCCGGAAGCCGGCCTCGGTGATCGCGCAGGCCTTGCGCATCGCCTCGATCTCAAGATCCTCCTTGAGCATCCGCAGCGCGTGCATCAACGGCGCAAGCCGCTCGAGCCGATGGAGCGGCCAGCGCTCGCGGCAGCTGCGGATGAACCGGTCATTGCGTGTCTCGACGACGACCTCGGCGCGCAGGTGCTCGTTGGTCGAAAGCACCAGCGACTCGGCCTGCGGGACGAGCCGCCGGAAAATGTTGTCGAAGTTGGAACTCCACTCGACCCGCGCAATCCCGGAGACCCGCGCCGCGTCCTCCTTGCTGAGCTTCTCGCCGTCCCAGATCGCGATGAGCTCGCTGGTCTCCTTTACAAACAAGATCTCCCGGTCGCGCGCGTGCTTCGCATCCGGGAAGAGCACCAGCACCGTCTCCTCCTGGTCGACCCCGGTTAGGTAATAGAGGTCGGTGTTCTGATAGAACGGCATGACCGCGTCGGCGTTGGTCGGGAGGATGTCGTTGGCGTGCAGGGCAACGAGTCCGCCCTTGGGGATCAACGGCATGAGCTTGCTGCGGTTGGCAACGAACAACGATGGATCTAATGGGTCGTAACGCACGCGGGAGCATTCGGTGAAGCGCTCCAACAGGTCAACCTCAAAGCCCCGGGCGCGCGGGCGCGCTCACCCGCCGTGCCAGTGGAGTTTCTGGCGGAGGGTCTCGTAGAACGAGCGGCCGTCGAGGCGCACCAGCGGCAGCACGCCGGCGGCCTTACGGATCCGGACGCGCACCGCGGCGTCGATCGCGAGGCAGTCGCGCCCGTCGACGGTGAAGATCATCGGCTCGTCGCTGCCGCCGTTGGGAGTTAGCTCGATCTCGCTGGTGTCGGCGACGACCAGCGAGCGGTTGCTCAGGCTGTGCGGGCAGATCGGGGTGATGACAAACACCTCGGCTTCCGGGCTGACCAGCGGGCCGCCGGCCGAGAGCGAGTAAGCGGTCGAACCGGTCGGCGTGGCGACAATCAACCCGTCGGCCCGGTAGTGGTTGAGCAGCTCGCCATTGACGCTGGCGGTCAACGAGACGAGCCGGCCGGTCTGGCCGCGGGTCAAGGTCACCTCGTTGAGCGCGGTGAATTGGCGCACCCCGTCGGGCCCAACAACCTCGACGTTGAGCAGCGAGCGCGCGATCGTGCTGAACCGCCCGGCGGCCAACGCGGCGACAAATTCGTCAAGCTCGGCGTCGGTGCAGCTTGTTAGGAACCCGAGCGTCCCAATGTTCACCCCGGCCATCGGCACGCCGCTGGCCTCGATGCACGAAACCGCGTGGAGCATCGTCCCGTCCCCGCCGAGCACCGCGACGAGGTCGACGCTCGCGCCAAGCTGTTGGGCGGAGACGCCGCCCGGCTCGCCTAACAACCCGGCGGTCGCCTGCTCGAGGAGCACGCCGATCCCGTGGCTGGCGGCCAGGGCGACGAGCCGGCGGGCGGTGCCGGCAGCGCCGAGCTTGCTCGGATTGGCGATGATGCCGATTTGCATGGCGCATCTTCTAACCAACGCGGAGCAGCCCGGCAAGTGGCGAGACAAAGAGGCGATTCTACCAGAGTAGAGACTCTAGGCGAGCCAGGCGAGGAACTCCTGGTTGCCGTCGGTGCCGGCGATCTGGGCGGGGACGCAGCCGAGCCACTGGCGGCCGTGGGCGGCGGTGAATGCCTGGATTTTGGCGACCGCCTTGGCGCGCAGGTCCTCGTCGCGGATGATGCCGCCCTTGCCGACGTCCTCGCGGGCGAGCTCGAACTGCGGTTTGATAAGGCAGACGACGGTGCCGCCATCGTCCAACACCGCGAAGGCGGCCGGCAGGATTTTTGTTAGCGAGATAAAGGAAACATCGATGACGACGAGGTGGACGTGCTCGCCGAGGTCCTCGACGGTTAGGTTGCGGGCGTTGAACTTCTCGCGTGAGACGACGCGTGGGTCGGAGCGGATCTTCCAGACGAGCTGGTTGGTGCCGACATCGATGGCGTGGACGCGGGTGGCGCCGCGCTGGAGGAGGCAATCGGTGAACCCGCCGGTGGACGCGCCGATGTCGAGGCAAACCCAGCCGGTCGGGTCGATGGCGAACGAGTCCAGGGCGCCCTCGAGCTTGAACCCGCCGCGGCCGACGTATTTCTGCGAGGCGCGGACCTCGAGCGGGGCGTCGGCGGCGAGTTTGGTGCTGGGCTTGTCGACGAGGGTGTCGCCGGTGCGCACGGCGCCGGCAAGGATGAGGCGTTTTGCCTGCTCGCGGGAGTCGCACAGGCCGCGGGCGACGAGGAGCGAGTCGACCCGGTCCTTTTTTGGGGCGGTCATGGGGATCAGTTCAAAGCGCGTCGCGGGTTCGGCGTCGACTGAGAAAATCGCGGGAATCGCCGATCACCCCGGGCCCGGGGAGAATTGTTCAACCGTCTTGACCATCGGCAAGCAAGCCAGCAGGCTTCGCGCCAGTGAGCAAAGCCCCGACCGACGACCTGCGCATCACCGGCCTGAATCCCCTGATTTCGCCGGCGGTGTTAGCCTATTATTTGCCGATCACCGAGAAGGCCGCCGCGGTGGTCACCGCGGCACGCCAGGATGCGGAGGCGATTCTAACCGGCAAGGACGACCGGTTGCTGGTGGTCATCGGCCCGTGCTCGATCCACGATCCGGCGGCGGCGATCGACTACGCGAAGCGGCTCAAGGAGCAGGCGGACAAGCACGCGGGCGACCTGCTGGTCATCATGCGGGTGTATTTTGAGAAGCCGCGGACGACGGTCGGGTGGAAGGGGTTGATCAACGACCCGCATTTGGACAACTCGTTTGACATCAACCGCGGTCTCCGGATCGCGCGGGAGTTGCTGTTGGAGTTGGCGCAGCTCGGGATGCCGGCGGGGACGGAGTTTTTGGACACGATTTCGCCGCAATACATTGCCGACTTGATCGCCTGGGGTGCCATCGGGGCGCGCACGACCGAATCGCAGATCCACCGCGAGCTGGCGTCCGGGTTGTCGATGCCGGTCGGGTTCAAGAACGGGACCGGCGGGTCGATCCAGCTGGCGCTCGACGCGATCATGGCTGCCTCGCGCCCGCACCATTTCCTCTCGGTGACCAAACAAGGGGTCTCGGCAATCGTTTCGACCGCCGGCAACCCGAGCTGCCACATGATCCTGCGCGGGGGCGCGTCGGGGACCAACTACGATGCGGACAGCGTGGCGGAGGTCGCCTACTGCCTGCGCGAGCAAAACCTCGCCGAACAGCTCATGGTCGACTGCTCGCACGGCAACTCGCGCAAAGACTACCGGAACCAACCACTGGTGGCGCGGGCCTTGGCCAAGCAGGTCGAGGAAGGGTCGCGCGCGGTGGCATCCCTGATGATCGAGTCAAACCTCGTCGAAGGCGGCCAAAAGCATGCCCAGCGGCTTGAGGATCTCGTTTACGGCCAATCGATCACCGACCAGTGCATCGGCTGGGACGACACCGTCGAGGTCCTCGATCTCCTCGCCGCGGCGGTCCGCAAGCGGCGCGCGCTGGCCGAAACCACCCGCTAGGCGGCAAGCGGCCACTTTGGAGTGCGGTGGCAAGCGAAGCGCGACACCGTTAAAAAACATTCTTGCCAAAATCCCGGCCCCGCGCTTTCTTTCGCCCCGCAGCGCGTTCCGCGCGGGCCTCAATGCCTCGGTAGCTCAGTTGGTAGAGCAGTTGACTCTTAATCAATTGGTCCTTGGTTCGAATCCAAGCCGGGGTACCAGCCCATTTTCCCTCTGCCACGTTGGCGGAGGTGGTCGGTTGAACGTGCAACGTCGCACGCCCAACATCAGGCGCCTGCGACGCTCTGGGGGTGGCGAAACAGGTTGGTCGGGTCGTAGCGTGCCTTGAGGGCCTGGAGCCGTGGGTAGTTGTCGGCGTAGTAGGCAGCCTGCCAGGCGGGGAACTGGGTGCTCGGGTAGTTGGCGTAGTGGGCGGTGACGACCGCGCCGAGGAGGCGGCGGAGGGAGGCGGCGGCCTGGACTTTCGGGTCGCGTTGCGCGGGGTTGTCCCAGTACGCCTGGATTTCGGCGAGGAACTTGCGGTCGCGGTGCGGGTAGGCGGAGTCGAGCGGGCGGGCGATGGCGCCACCGAGGGTGTTGAACTGGAGGATCAAGCCGGCGCGCTGGACCTCGGCGAAGGCGGCGGGAAGCGCTGGGGCGTAGGCGGCGAAGGAATCAGCCATCCCGCCACAACAGTTGCGGAACGGGAGCGGTGATTGTTCTCCGTAGTAACGTTTGATGGCACGCGCGAGCGGCGCATCCAGCGGCTCACGCGCGGCAAACCCGGCGGCACGCAGCGCGGCTGACGCGGCCTGGAACGCCGGGCCGGTATGTGGCGCCGTGGACGTCAGGAGAATGGTGATGTGCTTTCCGTTGACGACGC
Source organism: Akkermansiaceae bacterium (assembly GCA_044373465.1). Taxonomy (GTDB): domain Bacteria; phylum Verrucomicrobiota; class Verrucomicrobiia; order Verrucomicrobiales; family Akkermansiaceae; genus JBILQA01. The sequence goes on from JBILQE010000001.1 coordinate 37,564, forward strand.
AGGCGGAAAAAATCGGGTCCGGCAGGGCCAGGGCCATGGCGAACCATGCCTCGGTTTTCCGCAGGGTCTCGGCGACACTCAGCGGCCCGGCATTGAACCGCTGGGTGGCAAGCCGCTCAGGCGCCTCGACGGTGCGGAAGACCATCTCGGTGATCACCCCGAAGTGGCCATTGCCCCCGCCCCGGCAAGCCCAAAGGAGGTCAGGATCGTCGTTCGAGTCGACCAATTGGGCGCGCCCGTCGAGCATCCGGACCCGGGTGAGATGGTCGCAGGTGAGCCCGAACTGGCGGGAAAACAGCCCGTAGCCGCCGCCAAGGGCAAGGCCGCCGAGGCCAACCCCGGAGCACGACCCGGCGGGAAGCAGCCGGCCTTTCGGCAGGAGGAAGTCCGAGACTGCCCCGAGGGTGATGCCAGGACCCGCGCTGAACGTCCCGTCCTTGGCGAGCCGCGGCGCGGTCGCCCGCGAGAGTTCGATGACCATCCCGCCGTCGTTGAGTGAGAATCCCTCAAAGCTATGCCCGCCACTCTTGATGGCAACCGGCAGGCCCTCGGCGCGGGCGCGCTCGATGGCCGCCGACACCTGCGGCTCGCTTGCGCACGCCGCGATGATCGCCGGCTTCAGTTGGATGTCAGCATTGTACGGACGCCGGGCGCCCTCGTAGCCGGCATCACCCGGAACATAGTACGCCGGCGGCTCGGCCGGTGGCGCCGCCCAGACACGTCCCCTGCCTGCCGCGGCCGCGGCCGCCCCCAAGGTCACCTTCACGAATCCGCGGCGCTGAAGCATAGGCGCTTAGCTAGCCTGAAAGCAGGACCGCCGGAAAGGCCTTTCAGCGTCACGAGAGGGCGCGCGATCGCTTTACCTGAGATGTCCTGACTCGTTCATGGTGGGCGGCGGGGTGGCGGTGGCGGGGCGGTGGCGGTCCGGGAGCATGAATGCCGACCATGCCACCGCGGCGACCCAGATAGTCGGGACCACGATGAGGGAGAGCCCGAAGGTGGCCAGGGCAAGCCAAGCGGCAACAAACACCGCAAGGGCGTTGCCGGCGATGAGGATGGTCAGGCCCCAAATGTAATAGCGCTTGGCAAGGTGGCCAAGGCCCGGGAGGATGCTCAGGACCAGCGCCAGGACGTTGCGGTCGATGTTCTTGATCGCCTCGATGAGCGGACTCATGGCGGGATGGTGTTAGGGCTGGGGGTCGTCGGGATGGTGGTCGGCGACGAAGGCGTCGCGTGACCCGCGCGGCTCATCGGGGCCGACGGTCGAGTCGCGGCGGGTCTGGTGTTCAAGCTCGGCATCGAGCTCGGCGCCGAGGAGGATGAAGAAGGCGGTCAGGTAGAGCCAAAGCATGAGCACGATGACGGCGCCGAGCGACCCGTAGGTTTCGTTGAAGTTGCCGAAGCTGGTGACGTAGAGCGAGAAGAGCGCGGAGGCGGCCAGCCAGAGGAGGGTGGCGGCGGCGGCGCCCCATGAGATCCAGCGCCATTTGGCAGGGTTGCGCGATGGCCCGAACCGGTAGATGGCGGCGATGGTGGTCATCCCGAGGCCGAGGAGGACCGGCCAGCGGAGCCAGACGAGCAGTCCCCTGCCCCATCCGGGAATCGGAAGGAACCCGACGATGGCAGGAACCACCGCGATAAGGAGGATCGAGAGTACCCCGGCGACGACCGCGACGAGAGTGAGTCCAAGATAGATTGACTGCTTTTTGACCAGTCCGCGCCGCTCCTCTTGTTGGTAGGCGATGTTGAGTGCCTCGACAATGCCCTTCATCGCCTTTGACCCGGCCCAGATCGCGAGGACCACGCCAACCAAGGCGCCCCAGCCAGCGCCGGTTCCCTGGGCGGTGAGTTTCTCGGCCTGCTGGTGGATGATCTCGGCGGCCTGTGGCGGGAGGATCCGCGAGAGCTGGTCGAGGTGGGCGGTGACGGTGGCCGGGTCGGCAAGCCAGCCGTAGATCGAAACGACCGCGGCGAGCCCAGGGAACAAGCCGAGGAGGAAGAAGAACCCGACGCCCGCGGAAATCAGCGGGAGATGGTCACGGCTGACTTCCGCACCGGTGCGCTTGAGCACCTCAAGCCAGCCACGCGCCGGGATCTGGCCAGGCGACCGGGCGTTGTGACCGCGCTCGTCGTCCGGGAAATCGGCAAACTCGTTGGGGTGGGCGGTGGGTTTCATGGGAGGGACGATGAAGACCGGTGGAACTATCGCCCACGGACGCGCGGAGGGCAAATGGGAGGGGGAGGTTTCAATCCTGCGCGAACAGCGAGCACCGAGGATTGGCGACAAGCGACTGAAGTCGCTGCTCCTCGGGGCAAGCGAGAGATTCCGACTTTTCGGCTCGTTGCGCGGGTGCGAGGCGGGGTAGTTTCCGCCAGAGGACCCTGGGAGAAGAATTCCGGGACCTGAGCAGCCACCGCCCATGCCCGCGCCCGCCCGAGAACAAACGTTGCTGTTGGTCGACGCCGACCACGACTTTCTGGATTGGGCAACCAAGCATCTGGCGGCGAACGACTTGAGGATTCTCCGCTGCGACAACGCGGAGAATGCGGTGAAAGTGGCGGAGAAGACCGAGGTGGACGTGGTGATTGCCGACATCCAGCTGCAACCCTTTGACGGGTTGGAGTTGTTATCGCGGTTGCGGCAGCAGACGCCGCACGCGCTGGTGATTTTGACGGCGGGATTTCCGACCACGACGCAGGTCATCGAGGCGACCCAGCGGGGTGCGCACGATGTGTTGCGCAAGGAATCGCTGCCATTCGAGCTGCGCCAGGTCGTTGAATCGGCGCTGCACACGCTCGAGGACCGGCGGCTGGTGCAGAGCCATGAGGCTGAGCTGCCGATGACCGAGGGTCGGGTGAAGATCGTGGGGGTTTCGCGGGCGCTCCAGGAGGTGTTCAAGATTGTCGGGCGGGTGGCGCGCTCGGATGCGCCGGTGTTGGTCACGGGCGAGAGCGGGACCGGCAAGGAGCTGGTGGCCAAGGCGGTCCACGAATACAGCCCGCGCCGCGGCCACGAGCTGGTGGCAATCAACTGCGGGGCGATCCCGGAGAACCTGCTGGAGAGCGAGTTGTTCGGCCACGAGAAAGGCTCGTTCACCGGGGCGATCGCGCGCCGGGCCGGGCGCTTTGAGCAATGCCACAACGGGACGTTGTTTCTCGACGAGATCGGCGACATGCCGCTCTCGGTGCAGGTGAAGTTGTTGCGGGTGCTGCAGGACGGGACATTTTCGCGGGTCGGGTCGAATGAGACCGAGAAGGCCGACGTGCGGATCATCGCCGCGACCAACAAGGATCTGGCGTCGGAGGTGGCCGCCGGCCGGTTCCGCGAAGATCTTTACTACCGGCTCAACGTCGTGGAGATCCGGATTCCGCCGCTGCGCGAGCGGCCGGAGGACATTCCGCTGCTGGCGGAGTTTTTCCTTCAGCGGATCACCCGCAAGAACGGGATGGCGCGGATCCGCCTGTCGGCCGAGGCGATCCAGGCGCTGCAAGCCCACCGCTGGCCGGGAAATGTCCGCGAGCTGGAGAACACGATCGCCCGGGCGTGCGCGCTGGCGAGCTCCAACGTGCTGCTTGCCAGAGACATTCCATTGGCGGCGGCGCCCGGGGCGACGACCAACGCGCTGCGCGACGCGCTTGACCGGATCTTGAATGCGGCGCCGGCCGGGGTGAACGTCCCTGAGTGGCTGCAGCGCGAGTTGCTCGCCCACGTGGTCGACCGGAGCCAGGGAGACATCAAAGAAGCGGCGCTGCGTCTCGGGGTTCAAGTTGCGGATCTGCGCAAACTGATGAATCCTGTGAGTGTCTGACATGTTCACGCTGGTCAACCATCCGGTGATTCGCGACCGCCTGGCACGGCTGCGCCAGGTGACGACCGGGCCGGCCGAGTTCCGCCAGCTCGCCGGGCAGCTTGCGGCGCTGATGGTTGCGGAGGTGACGGCGAGCTTCAGCGAGGCGCCGATTGAAGTTGCCACGCCGCTGGAGATTTCCAGCGGCCACCGGTTGTCGCGGCCGATCGTGCTGGTCCCGATCCTGCGTGCCGGGCTCGGGTTGCTTGACGGGTTTCTCTCGGTTCTGCCGGAGGCGGCGGTCGGCTACCTCGGGCTGGCGCGCAACGAGGACACGCTCCGCCCGGAGCCGTATTATCTCAACCTGCCGCGGGATATCGGCGAGGCGGAGGTCATCGTGCTCGATCCGATGCTGGCTACCGGCGGCAGCGCGATTGATGCCATCAGCCAGCTGCGCCACCACGGCGCGCGGCGGATCCGGTTTGTCTGTCTGGTGGCGGCGCCGGAGGGTGTCAGCCGGTTTGAGGAGGCGGCGCCGGATGTCCCGGTGTTTGCCGCGGCGCTCGACCGCGGGTTGAGCGACCTTGGGTTCATTCTCCCGGGGCTCGGGGATGCGGGCGACCGGTTGTTTGGCACACCGCGGTGATGGGGAGTCGAAGGTCGAAGGTCGGAAAGTCGCAGGTTGCCGCTCAACGGTCCGCCCCATTTGGGCGTGGGAGTTTTGCTCGGCAAACCGGAGTGGATGGCTATGCTCTCGGGGCTGTGAGAGTTTTGGGCGTGATGATTTTCCTGTGGCTGACGGTTGTCGGCGGCATGGGTGCACCTGCCCCAGGGAGCCCCGCCGCGGCGGAACTGGGGAAGATTCTCGCCTACCAGCAAGGGATTGAGGCGCTTGACGGACAACTCCCGGAGCTTGCCAGCAAGCGGTTTCGGGAAGCCCTTGGGCAACCGGGGATGGCCGAGGAGGTCCGACGCGAGATCGCCATCCGGCTCGCCGAGGCGCTGGTGCGCGATGGAAAATCCGCCGATGCGCTCACCGTCCTTGAGCCGGCCGACCTGACCAGCCTGCCGGAGGGGACCTTCTGGAAAGCCCAGGCGCTGGCGGGCGTCGGGCAACTGGAGGCAGCGACGAGCCTGCTGGCAACCGCGCAGGCGCCGGGATTGCCGTTTGCGACCGAGGCGTGTTTCACCCGGGCGAGCTTGCTGCTGGCGCTTGGGCGTGCGGACGAGGCACTGGCCACGATGAACGTGATTGCGGCGGCCGCCGACCACCCGGCGCGTGGCGAGGCGCTGTTGCGCCAAGCCGGGGTCCAGTTTGACCTCGGGAAGTTCCCGGAGGCGCGCGCGCTGTTGAGCGAGGTGAGTGCTCCGCCGCCGGCGCTGGCGATTGAGGCGAAGTATCTTGATGCGCGGTTGCTGTTGCAGGAAGTGCGCTTGGCGGAGGCCGCGGCGCGCTTCAGCGAGATCCTCGAGGCGCCGGACCCGGTCCACCAATCGCTGCGGCTGCGCCACAGTGCGGCACTCGGGTTGGCGGATGCCACCGCGGCGGCGGGCGACCGGCAGGCGGCGGCCGACGCGCTGCTCCTGTTTGTCGAGAAGAACCCAGCGACGCCGCTGCTGGCGCCGGCATTTCAACGGCTCGCCTTGTGGATGGCGGCCGCGCCGGATGCCGATGACCCGATCCTGCTGCGGGTCCGCCAATGGGCGACGCCGGATCCCATCGTCTACGATCCACTGCTCAACGCCTCACTCAATGATGGAGCGCTCAGCGCGTTCCCGCGGCTCGCGGCCCCATCCCGCGAGCTTGCCGGCCATGCGTTGTTCTTCCTGGCGCAGATCATGCGCGACACCTCGCCGGCGGCCGCGGCCAGCGCGGTGCGCCGGCTGGCGCTGGATTTTCCCGACCACCCGCTGACCCGCGAGGCGCTGCTGGGCCAGGCGGAGTGGATGATCGACCACGACCGGCCAGCGGACGCGGCGACCATCCTTGCGACGCTCGACGGGGAGAAAACCATCGCCGATCCAGACGGGAAGTCCGCACTGCTGGCGGCACGCGCAGAGTATCTGGCGGGCAACTTTGCCATCGCCGCTGAGCATTTTGAACGCGCCAGCGCCGGGTTCAGTGCCGACAAGGCGCGGGCGGCCGCGGTTGACGCGGCCATCAGCCGGCTCCGCGCGGGTGACATCAAAGCGCTGCAGACCACCGCCATCCAGGATGCGGCGCTGCGTGCCGACGTTGAGCTTGAGCAGGCGTTGTTCCTCGCGGCGAGCAGCCCGGCGGATGCGTTGCCGGTGCTCAACTCGTTCCTGGCCGAGCACGCTGCCCACCCGCGCGTCGCCGAGGCGCGCATGGCCTTGGCGGCTAGCGCGTTGGAGATCATCCCGGCGGACCCGGCGATGGCCCGCAGCCAGCTTGACCATCCTGACATGGGGCGGCTGGCGGTCGGGTCGCGCGGGCGCGCGGTGCTGCTGCGGTTGCGCGTCGAGGAGCTTGCGCGCCAGTGGACGGCGGCGATTCCGATTGCCCAGGAGTTTCTTGCGCAAAACCCTGGCGCGCCGGAAGCCCCGCTGGTGACCCTGAAGCTCGGCGAGGCGTTGTTCCGCAACAAGGACTACAACGCCGCGCGGCTGGCCATGCAGACGCTCGCCACGGCCCATCCGGACTCGCCGCTGGCCGAGGTCGCGTTGTTCCACTCGGCCCGGGCGGCCACCCTCGGGGGCACTCCGCAATCCCAAGAGGAAAGTCTCGCGCTTTACGATCAGGTCATCGCCCGCAATGGCCCGCTCTGTGGCCAGGCACAGGTGCGCAAGATCCGCGCGCTCATCGACCTCAACCGCGCCGCGCTTGCCGCCACGTTTGCCCGGGAAACACTCGCAAAGCTGCCAGCCGAGAGCGACCTGCGCCAGCCAGTCGAGCTCTTGCTCGCGGAGGCCTTGTTTGCCGCCGGGACGCCCAACGACCCGCGCAACTACGAGGAGGCGCTGACGATCTACACCGGGCTTCTGGCCAGCAACGACCTTCCCGCCGCCCTGGCCCACCGTCTCCACTACTTGCGCGGGCTCACCCTTGAGCAACTCAAGCGCGACGGCGAGGCACTCGATTCATACTACCAGGTCCTCGAGACCCGCGATCCGGGGGAATCGCGGACTCCGGAGGAATGGTACCAGTTTGAGCGGACCGCGTTCAAGGGACTCAGCCTGCTTGAGGCACGCGGCCGCTGGCAGGCCGCGGTGGCCTTCGCCGAGAAGATCGCCGGCTTCCAGGGACCACGCTCGCGGGAGGCCGCCGAACGGGCCAAGAAGCTCAGGCTTGAGCATTTCATCTGGGAATAACGCCGCGCCGAGGAGGAACCGGATGACGTGTGCAAGCTTTGCAGGACGAGGGACGTAGCGGGTTGCGTGATGGGGAAAATTTGCCAAAATGTCATGCTGGCCCTTGCCGGGCTGGTCCTGAGTGCCGCCGCAGCGGCGGATGACCTGGCGATCGCGCCGGAAGTGCGCGCGCAGTTCAAGCTGGCGGATTTCTACACCAAGGGAGTCATTGTCGAAGGGTTCCCGATCCTTGGCTCCGCGCAGCTTCGGGATGAGGCCCTATTCGAGGCGGTTTGGATCGTCAAAAGCATGCTCGCCGAGCGACCCGACATTTTCCGCGCCATGGCCAAGAACAACGTCCGGCTTGCGATCATGAGCGTCGACCAGCGGACCCGCGATGTCCCCGAGCATTCCGACCTCGAGGAGTTCTGGGACCGGCGCGCCCGCGGGGTCGGGTCGACGCCGAGCCGCCCGGCGGTGAGTGCCGCGGAGGAAAACCTGCTCAACCTCCCGGGCGACCCCTATCGAACCGAAAACATCCTCATCCACGAGTTCGCCCACGCGATCCATGAAATGGGCATGAACACGATCGACCCGACATTCGACAAGCGCCTCAGGGAGGCCTACGCCGCCGCCCTGGCCAAGGGGCTCTGGAAAGGGACCTACGCGGCCAGCCGGGTCGGCGAGTACTGGGCCGAGGGGGTCCAGGCGTGGTTCGACTGCAACTCGCCGGCCGGCGGGGTGCACAACGACGTCAACACCCGCGAGAAGCTCCTCGCCTACGATCCAGGACTCGCCGCACTCTGCAAGGAGGTCTTCGGCGCCAATCCCTGGCGCTATGTGCGCGCTGACGATCCCTCGCGCCTCGGAAAAGCCCACCTTGCGCCGCTCGACCGCGCCAAGCTCCCGGCTTTCTCGTGGGAGAAGTGAGAAGTGCGGGCCTGTTGGCTCTGGAGACGGGGACGATGGAACGCCAATGGGAGGCGTTCCGGAGAATTTCGGGGTGATATTCCACTCGCCGAGGCGTGGGTGGATGTGAATGGTGCGCGGGTGCTTACGGAGGTTGTTCTAATTGGTGTTAGTTTCCTGGTGCTCTTTTTGGGTGCGGAGCTTTTGGTTCGCGGGGGCGCGGGGATGGCGTTGAAGCTTGGGCTCTCACCGCTGGTGGTTGGCTTGACGGTGGTCGCCTACGGGACCTCGATGCCGGAGTTCATTGTCTCGGTGAAGGCGGCCTTCAGCGGGCAGTCGGACATCGCGATCGGCAACGTCGTCGGGTCGAACATCTTCAACATCGCCGTCATTTTGGGGCTCTCGGCGGTGGTTTTCCCCATCCGGACCCACCTGCAGGTGCTCCGCTGGGATGCGCCGCTGTTGTTGGTAATCACGATGCTCGTGCCGCTGACATTTCTTGGCGGGGAAGTTTCGCGGGTTGAGGGAGGACTCTTTGTGCTGCTGACGGTGGGACTGACGATTTGGACGCTGCGGATGGCCAAGCGCGACGAACGCGCCGGGAAGAACATCACCGTGGACATCCCAGAAATTCGCCCAAGCAGCAGCCTGGCGGCGGACATCATCAAGATTGTCCTCGGTCTGCTGGTTTTGGTCGGTGGGTCGCGCTTGCTTGTCGACAATGCGGTGGTGGTGGCCAGCGCGCTTGGGATGTCCCCAGCGGCGATCGGCTTGACGATCATCGCGGCGGGCACCTCGATGCCCGAACTGGCCACCTCGGTAGTCGCCGCGTGGCGCAAACAATCCGACATTGCGCTGGGCAACGTATTGGGTTCCAATTTGTTTAACCTCCTCTTCGTGCTCGGCGGGAGCGCGATGATTCATCCGGTTGGGACGACCGGGATGAGCCGGATTGACCTTGGGATGATGATCGGGGTGACGGCGCTGCTGGTTGCTATGCTAGCGACCGGCAAGCGACTTAGCCGAATTGAAGGCGGGCTGCTGTTCGCCACCTATGGCGGCTACCTGTTCCTGATCTGGCCGTAGTAGCGCCCGTGCTAATCGCTGAGAGCCAGGGCCTCGGTGGCGGCCAGCGGGATCTGGCAGGCGAGCGCGTCGGCGATGCAACGGAGGAGCTCGATTTCCCGGTTGCCAAGTGAGCCGTCGCTGGAAGCGGCGGTGGCGCAGAGGTTGAGGATCTGGCGTTTAACCAGCGGGGTGGACGCATCGCAGCGCTCGACCGCGGCGCCGATCTGCTCGAGCCCGCAGGCATCTTGGGCAAGCATTTCCAACTCGTCGCCGGTGTGTTGGAGGTATTCGTGGCGGGCGGCCAGGTAGCCGGCCGCCGGATCGCTCCCAAGCCCGGCCATCGCGGAGGTGAGCACGTTGACCTCCGGAGCGAGTTCGCGGATGTGGCGAAAGTGGATCTTGGTCGGCTGGCGCATCCCGTGGGCGGTGTCGAGGTGGCGCTCGATCATCTTCTGGAGCATGAACTCGAACAGGTCGACTTGGCCGTCGCTGGCGATCAGCCACCGGGTGGATTCCCGAAATGACTGGTAGGCAGGCAGCGGCATGCGGCGCAGCGAGGCGATGGCCAATTCCAAAAGTGCGATCTTCTTGACCGAGTGGATCGCTGCCAAGCGCGCCTGCCAGGCGGCGGCGCCCGCGCTGGCCTCTTCGCCGACGTGCTCGGCGAGGAATGCCATGGCGCTTGCGCGCGTCGGCTCGGCGCTGGCAAGCAGCGAGCCGAAGACGATCGTCTGGGCATCGTCAAGCGAATGGGCGGCGGCAAGCCACTCGGGCGCCAGCGAGCGGTGGACGGCCGCCCCGCGGGCCAACTCCGGCATCCCGAAGGCAGCCAGCGCGGCGAGTGCCGGAAGCGCCGGCGGAGTGCCTCGCTGCGGATCGGCCGGCGGGCGCCCGGCGCTGGCGTGTTCTGGCTCAGCGGCGAGGAACGTCCCGTCCCAGTCCGGCTGGACGGCGCGGATGCGCGCATCCAGCGGCGGGTGGGTGGCAAACCCGAAGGAAAACAACCCGGCGCTCGCAAAAAACAGGTGGCCGGCCTCGGAAGCCTTGGCGGCAGAAAGCTTTCCGCCCTCCGAGCTGCCGCCGATCTTGCGCAACGCCCCGCCGATTCCGCTCGGGTCACGGGTGAACTGAACCGCCGCGGCGTCCGCCAAAAACTCCCGCTGGCGCGAAATCGCCGCCTGGATCAAGCGCCCGAAAAACACCCCCACCCCGCCGATGATCATCAGCCCAACCCCCGCGGCCAAGATCGCAATCATCACCCCGCCGCCATTCCGGTCCCGACCGCTGCGCACAAACCTCAACGACTCAAGCAAAACCCGCCCGGCAATCGACAACATCAATATCCCAAACAGCCACCCGATCAGGCGCATGTTCATCTTCATGTCGCCGTTGAGGATGTGGCTGAACTCATGCGCGACGACCCCCTGGAGCTCGTTGCGGTTGAGTTGCTCGAGGCACCCTCGGGAGACCGCGACGACCGCGTTGGCCGGTTCCGTGCCGGCCGCGAAGGCGTTGATGCTCTCCTCATGGTCAAGCACCCAGACCTCCGGCCTGACCATCCCTGAGGCGATCGCCATTTCCTCGACCACATTGAGCAAGCGGCGCTCGTCCGGATCCCGGGTATCTGGCTCGATCTGGCGGCCGCCAAGGTCGCGGGCGACAACCGCGCCGCCGCCCGACAGGCTCAAAATCTTGAACAGGCTGCCGAGCAGGATCGCCCCGCCGACGATCACCGCGGTCACCCCCAGCCCCTCCCAGCTCCAGTCGAGCTTGAACTGGTGGCGCGGGTGCTTCCCGCCCACAAAGTTCCCCAAAACCATCACCAACGCGTAGCTCGAAACGATCACCCCGACGACCGCCAGCAGGAAATACCCGACCAACCACTTCGTCCGCCGGCGGGCGGCATCTTGCGCTTGGAAAAAGTCCATCGGGCGGGGCGCTGCGGCAGTTAGAAGCTGACCTTCACCGCGTCGCGCTCAGCCTCATCGGTCACTTCAAACAGGCTTGCCGGGCCAAAGTTGAACATCCCGGCGATGATGTTGCTCGGGAACATCTCGCGCTTGTTGTTGTAGGTCGTCACCGAGTCGTTGTAGCCCTGCCGGGCAAACGACACCCGGTTCTCGGTGGTCGTGAGCTCCTCAGTGAGTTGGAGCATGTTCTGGTTGGCCTTGAGGTCCGGGTAGGCTTCCGAAAGGGCAAACAGCCGGCCAAGCGCGCCGCCCAGCCCCTGCTCGGCAACCATCAGGTTCTGCAGCGACCCGGAGTCCTCCGTCGAGGCTTTGCCACGGGCAGACTCAGCCGAGTTGCGCGCGGCGATGACCGCCTCGAGCGTCTCGCGCTCGTGTTGCATGTACCCTTTGGCGGTTTCCACCAGGTTCGGGATCAGGTCGTGGCGGCGCTTGAGCTGGACGTCAATCTGGGCAAACGCGTTCTTGTAGAAATTCCGCAGCCGCACCAGCCCGTTGTACTGACCCATCACCCACAGGCCCAGCACGACGACGACAACTCCGAGAACGATCAAGGCAATGAGTCCGGCAGACATTGGCAATCAGTGGTGTGTTAGGATGTTAGCAGGTCCGCGGCGAATCCCGCTGGGCAAGTGCCAGGTGGTCGTTTAAAAGACCCGGACGGCTTTTTCGATAAGAAAAAGGCGGGGATTTTCCATTTTAGCCACCCGATCCGCCACCGCCCAAGTGAGAATAGCCGATTTTTGTTTTACCGCCATTGATTTCGAGTCGGCCGGGGCGGCGCGCGGGCAGACGGATGTGCCGGTCCAGTTGGGGTTGGCGAGTTGGGTGCCCGGGAGCGAGGTGGGTGAGCGGTTTGTGACGTATTTGCATTCGGAGCGGGAGATTGCCTGGGCGGCGCAGCGGGTCCACGGGATCAGCACCGCCGACTTGGAGGACGCGCCGACCTTGCTTTCGCTCTGGCCGGTGATCAAGGAGCGGCTGGCCGGGAAGCTGGTGGTGGCCCACGGCAAAGGAACCGAGCGCAGGTTTCTCGGCGCCTTTCCCGGGCACGGATTTGGTCCATGGATCGACACGCTGCTGCTTGGGCGCGCGGTCTGGCCCGACCTCCCGGACCACTCGCTCGGCGCCTTGTGCGAGCACCTCGGCGTCACCCCGGCGATTGACGCGCTGGTCCCCGGCAGGCGCTGGCATGACGCGCTTTATGACGCCTGCGCGTCGCTCGTCGTGCTCCGCCACCTGGTCGAGTCGCTTGACCTTGGCGAGCGCCCGGTCGACCTTCTCCTGCATCCCGACACGTCGGTGTGGCACGCTCTGCGTCAATAACTTGTAATCATTTTCCCGGATCCCCCATGACCTCCCCCCGCTGCGCCCTGGTGCAATTTTTACTCGTCTTGTTGGTATTTGCGCCTGGCTGTGAGACGACGGCGTTTTACCGTCAGGCGGTTTCCGGGCAGGCGGAGATTTTACGCAAGAGCCGGCGGATTGAACCGATGTTGGCCGACCCGCGGACGAGCCCGAAGCTGCGCAAGCAGCTTGCGGCGGTCCAGGAGATGCGGGCGTTTGCGACCCGCGAGCTCGACCTGCCAGGGGGTGCGAGCTACGGGAAGTTTGCCGACCTTGGGCGCGAGTCGGTCGTTTGGTCACTGGTGGCGGCGCCGGAATTCTCGCTGAAAGCGAAAACCTGGCGCTACCCGCTGCTCGGTGATCTGGAATACCGCGGGTATTTCCGCAAACACCAGAGCGAGGCGCTCGCCACGCGGCTGCGCGCCGAGGGGTATGACGTCCACGTTGGCGGGGTCGATGCGTATTCGACCCTCGGGTGGTTCCATGACCCGGTCCTCAACACCTTCGTCGACTATCCGGACATCGACATGGCCGAGCTGATCTTCCACGAGCTGACCCACCGGCGCCTGTTCCGCCACGGCCAGACGCGCTTCAACGAAGCGTTGGCCACCGCGGTGGCCGAGACCGGGGTGCGCCGCTGGCTGGCGTTCCACCAGCGGGACGCCGACCTGCGCCACTACGAAACCCGCCTCGTCCGCCGTCGCGAGTTCTTCGCCCACCTCGAGGAAACCCGCCATGACCTCGACGCGCTCTACGCGAGCGACATCCCCGACGCCGTCAAGCGCCAGCGGAAGGCCGCCGCGCTCGCCGACCTGCAGGCGCGCTTCCGCGAGTTGCGCCGCCGCTGGGGCGGCAGCGGCCAGTCCGACTGGCTCGACGAGCCGCTCAACAATGCCCACCTGGTCTCGGTGATCGCCTACCACAAGCACGTCCCGACCTTCCACCAGCTCCTTGATGAATGCGGCGGCGATCTGCCGAAGTTTTTCGCCCGCGCCAAGCACCTCGATCTTCCCGGCGAATAAGGGCGCCCGCCGCGCTTGCCAATCCCCGCGGGAGATGCGTTTTTCCGTGCAATCAACTTGATCCGGACTTTCATTTGCGCCGCGCCGATGCCCGACCACCTCAAGACACTCAAGGCCCACGCCAGCGAAGAACTGCAGCCGGCGCGCCAGGAGCGGCTATCGGCGGGTGAACGGATCGCTCTTTTCAAGCGGTTTCTGAAGATCGAGGAGCACCGGATCAAACTGCGCCACCGTGCCGGAGCGGGCGGGCTGGAGATTGCCCGGTCACGCGCGGAGCTGCTCGACACGGTGCTCACCTCGGTCTTCGAGGTGGCCATGGAGAAGCGCAAACATGGGTCCGGGCCGCTGGCCCTCGTCGCCATCGGTGGCTACGGCCGCTCGACGCTCAACCCCGGCTCCGACATCGATTTGTTGTTCCTCCTGCCCCGCGCATCCAACAAGCTCTCCGCCGAGCTCACCGAGGTGGTCAACGAGGTCCTCTACCTGCTCTGGGACGTCGGGTTCAAGGTCGGCCATTCGTGCCGTTCGGGGGCCGAATGCATCGCCCAGGCAAAGGAGGACCAGGAGAGCAAAACCTCGCTCATGGACGCGCGGCTCATCGCCGGGGACACCAAGTTGTTCGCCGACTTCCTCCAGCGCTTCGACCGCAACGTCATCCAAAAGGACAAAAAGCGGTTTTTCGAGCTGCGCCGGGCCGACCTGCGGACCCGCCACCAGAAGCACTCCCACACCGTGTTCCTCCAGGAACCCAACGTCAAGGAAGGCTGCGGCGGACTCCGCGACTACCACACCATCCTCTGGGACTCGCGCGTCAAGCGCGGCGACTCGAACATCGCCAGCCTCGTCGAGGACCGGCTCCTGACACGCACCGCGCTGCGCGAAATCCAGGAAGCCTACGACTTTATCCACCGGGTCCGCAACGAGCTCCACTACCATACCGGCCGGGCCACCGACATCCTCACCCTCCACCTCCAAGGGGTCGTCGCCACCGCCTTCAACTACCCGCAACGCAGCATCCTGCGCCGTACCGAGGCGTTCATGCGCGACTACTACCGCCACACCCGCAACCTCTACCAGCACTCGACCTCGCTCATGGAGATCTTCGAGATCGACGAGCAGGACCAGTCCGGCGGCATCCGCAGTTTCCTGACTTTCCGGAAAAAACACCGCGAAACCTTCGATGGCTTCGTGGCCAAGGAGGGCCGGATTTACCCGCTCAACCAGAACATCTTCAAAGAGGACCCGCACCGCCTGATGCGGCTTTTCCAGCACTGCCAGGTGCGCGGGCTGAAGCTCAGTCCGCCGATGCGCAAGCTCGTCAAGGCGCACTATGACTTGATTGACCGGCCGTTTCGGTATGCCAAGGCGACGCGGCAGACGTTCCAGGCGATTCTGGAGCGCAAGGGTGACGTCGCCCGGGCGTTGCGCCAGATGCACCGGGTCGGGTTTCTGGGCCGGTATTTGCCGGAGTTCGGTGCGCTCGACTGCCTCGTCCAGCACGAGTTTTTCCACCGGTACACGGCTGACGAGCACACGCTGCGCTGCATCGAGGAGTTCGATGCGCTCGTCGGGACCACCGACCCGGGCAAGCAACGCTACGAGCGGCTGCTGCGCGAGGTTGGCGACCCGTACGCGCTGTACCTTGCGCTCATCCTCCATGACACCGGCCGGGCGGAGAACGTCCGGGAGCACACCGACGGGTCGGCGATGCTTGCCTCGCGGTTGTGCAACCGGTTGCAGATTCAGGGTCCGCGGCGCACGCTGATCATGTTTTTGGTCGACCACCACTTGACGTTTTGGCGTTTTGCGACCCAGCGCAACATTGAGGATCCCGATGTGGTGGCGGAGTTTGCCTCGTTGATGAAGTCGCCGAGCCGGCTCGACGCGCTGCTGTTGTTCACCTACGCGGACTCCAACGGGACCAACGAGGAGGCCTGGAGCGGCTGGAAGGAATCGCTGCTGCTGCAACTCCACGCCAGTACCCGGCGGTTTCTCACCGATGGTCGCGAGAAGTTCAACGAGGACATCCGCGCCGACAAGGAGACCCTCCGCCAGATGGTCACCCAGCAGCTCAAGGAGGATGCCGCCGAGGACATCGCCGCCCACTTCGCCCGGATGCCCGGTGCCTATTTCCGCTTCCGCGGACCTGCCGCAGTCGCCATCCAAATCCGGGCGGTCCGCCAATTCCTTGACCGTGAGGAAGTGAGCGAAAAACCCTTCGAGTGCGCGGTCCAGTGGATTGACTACCCGGAGCGTGGCTACACCGAGCTGATCGTGGTGACCCGCGACCGGCCGCTGCTCATGGAGAAGCTCTGCTGCGCGCTGGCCTCCGAGCAGATCAACATTCTTTCCGCCGACGTGTTCACCCGCAGCGACGAGATCGTTCTCGACCTGTTCCGCGTCTGCACGACGAACTTTGAGCCGGTCTCCGACCGCCGCAGCCAGCTGCGCGTCGTCGAGACCATCTACGCGCTCAACAGCCAACTCGAATACGACCCGAGCCAGTACCTCAGGCGCCAACAGAACTTCCTGCGCCCGCGCGGCAGCAGCGGCCTCTACCTGCCCGCACGCGCCCACATCAGCAACTTCGCCGACCCGAGCCACACCACCGTCGAGGTCCAGGCGCTCGACCGGATCGGGCTGCTCCACGATTTGTTCCACGCGATCAACCGGCTCGGGCTGACGACCGCCCACGCCCGGATCTGCACCGAGAAAGGCGCCGCGGTCGACACCCTCTACATCACCCGCCTCAACGGCGGCCAAGTCACCTCGCCGGCTGAACTTGAGGCACTCCAGAGGGCCATCGAGGAAGTCGTCCACCAGCCGGAAGCCTGAGCGGCCCCGTGGGCAAGGTCCCTGGCGGCGGCCATCTTTCTGCTAGCCATCGAATCAATTTAATCCTAAGTCACGGGCCGTTGATTCATCGACCGATTTCCCTGCAACCCAACGCCCCGGGAGGGCAGGAATCTTCGGCGCTTTCCTAAGTAACCAGCAGACTGATTCGTTGGGTGGCCGACGCGGAATTTCCTCCCCGTGCCACCTCCCATTTTAGATAAACCACTATGAGCATCCACGCCCAACTGAGTCCTGAAGCTTTGGAACGTCTCCGCGCGCAGCGCCGCAACACCACGATCTCGGCGATCGTCATCTCCCTGCTGAGCTTGGTCTTCATCGGCATCCTGCTGGCCCTTTGGCTGCTGCCAATTTTCAGGATGGAAGACGAGCAGGTGGTCGCCTACGCCGGGGAAACCAATACCAACGAGACGAAGCCTGAGCAGAAGAAAGTTTCCACCACCCAGCAGAAGCCGTCGGCGCCCTCTTCGGCGATGTCCAAGGTGATCGCCTCCAACGTCCCCTCGCCGGTTTCCATTCCGGTGCCGGATGTCGACGTTCCGCTTCCCTCCGAGGACTTTGGCAACTCGAATGACTTCGGCGAAGGTTGGGGCGGCACCGGCGACGGGTCCGGCGGCGGCGGGTTCGCCTCGATCCCGGCAGGCATGAAATCCCGCTGCAGCCGCGAGGACCGGCTCAAGCGGCTCGCCAGCCAGGGTGGCAATGAACAATGCGAGGAGGCCGTCGTCAAAGGCCTGCGCTGGCTCAAGTCGACCCAGAACGCTGACGGCAGCTGGTGCAACACCAACCGTGAGGCGATGACCGGCCTGGCCCTGCTCGCCTTCCTCGGCCACTGCGAAACCCCGCTCTCCGAGGAGTTTGGCGATGCCGTGCTGCGCGCCATCACCTACCTCGTCGACTCAGGCATGAAAAACAAAGGCTACCTGACCCGCAGCCTGCAAGCCACCGGCGGCGTCTATGAGCACGCCATGGCCAGCTACGCGTTGGCCGAGGCCTACACGTTCTGCTCGAAGATCGGGATGAACGAAATCCCCAACCTCAGGGAGACGGTCGAAAAAGCCACCAACATCATCATCTCCGGCCAGCACCCGTCCGGTGGCTGGGCCTACGGCTATGTCCAAAGCGGCGGCAACAATGGTGACACGTCCATCTCAGGCTGGCAGATCCAGGCGCTCAAGGCCGCCAAGCACACCGGCATCGAGTTCCGCGACCTCGACCGGACCGCCGCCAAGGCGCTTGACTTCATCGTCGGCTGCCAGGCGGAGAGCGGCGGGTTTGGCTACACCCAGTCGACTGGAACGGTGAGCGGCGACCACTTCTCGCTCACCGGGGTCGGCGTCCTTTCCCACCAGATGTTCGACAAGGCCAACGCCCGCGAGGTCCGCGCCGGAATCGAATACATCAGCAAAAACCCCGGCGTCAGCTGGGCCGCCAGCGACAAGGCCCATGGCGACATCTACGCCGCCTACTACGAGTGCCAGGCGATGATGAACCGCGGCGGCAATGAGTGGCTTGACTACAACAAGACCTTCCGCGACCCGATCCTCAAAAACCAGGCATCCAACGGCACCTGGCCAGCCGCCAAGGACGCCCACCACGGGCTCAGCGGCAACGGCGGATGGAACGAGCACTACCGCACCACCCTGTGCATCCTCATGCTGGAGGTCTACTACCGCTTCCTCCCCGGCACTGGCGGCGGCAAATAGCCTCTGGTCTCCACCTTTCCAAACGGATCTCCGACCCCGGGGATCCGTTTTTTTGTGCCCCAATCCCACCTACTCCAACCGATTCCCCTGTTTTTCGAGGTTTACCCGCCCCGGGAAATTTGTTCTAAGCAACAAATACCGGCATTTCCTCTAAGCAATGTTCCACGTGAGCCGTTGCACCCATGCGGTTCGCAAGTTTTGCAGCCGTGCCTAATTAACTAGCCAACACCATGAGCATCCACGCCCAACTAAGTCCTGAAGCGCTTGAACGGCTGCGTGCGCAGCGGCGCAACACCACGATCTCGGCCATCGTCATTTCCCTGCTGAGCTTGGTCTTCATCGGTATCCTGCTGGCCCTGTGGCTCCTGCCCATCTTCAAGATGGAAGACGAGCAGGTGATTGCCTACGCCGGAGAAACCAACACCAACGAGACGAAGCCCGAGCAGAAGAAGGTTTCCACCACCCAGCAGAAACCGTCGGCGCCCTCCTCGGCGATGTCCAAGGTGATCGCCTCCAACGTCCCCTCCCCGGTGTCGATTCCGGTGCCGGACGTCGACGTTCCGCTGCCCTCCGAGGACTTCGGCAACTCGAATGACTTCGGTGAAGGCTGGGGCGGCACCGGCGACGGGACCGGCGGCGGCGGGTTCGCCTCGATCCCGGCGGGCCTGAAGTCGCGCTGCAGTCGCGAGGACCGGCTCAAGCGGCTCGCCAGCGAAGGCGGCAATGAGCAGTGCGAGGAAGCGGTGGTCAAAGGGTTGCGCTGGCTCAAGTCGACCCAGAACCAGAACGGCAGCTGGTGCTCGACGAACACCGAAGCGATGACCGGGCTGGCGCTGCTCGCCTTCCTCGGCCACTGCGAGACGCCGCTCTCCGAGGAATTCGGCGACACCGTGCTGCGCGCGATCACCCACCTGGTCGACTTCAGCATCAAGAACAAAGGCTACCTGACCGACAACCTGCAGGCGACCGGCGGCGTCTATGAGCACGCGATCGCCTCCTATGCGTTGGCGGAAGCCTACACGTTCTGCTCGCGCATCGGGGTGGACATTCCAAACCTCAAGGAAAGCGTCGAGCAGGCGACCACGATCATCCTCAACGGCCAGAACAAGTCGGGCGGCTGGGATTACCGCTACGATGTCAGCCGCGACCGCGGCGGCGACGTCTCGATCACCGGCTGGCAAATCCAGGCGCTCAAGGCCGCCAAGCACACCGGGATCGAGTTCCCGAGCATGAACAAAGTCACCTCCAAGGCGCTCGACTACCTCAGCGGGCGCCAGGCGGAGAGCGGCGGGTTCGGCTACACCGGAAGGCCCAGCGGCAACGAATACAACCAGCTGACCGGCGTCGGGATGCTCTCGTTCCAGATGTGGGACAAGCCGAACGCCAAGGAGGTCCGCGCCGCCGCCGAATACATCTCCAAGAACAGCGGCCTGGACTGGAAAAAGGGCCACGGCGACCTCTACGCCATCTATTATGAGTCCCAGGCGATGATGAACCGCGGCGGCAATGACTGGGTCGAATTCAACAAAAAGTTCCGCGACCCGCTCCTCAAGGCCCAGGCGGCGGACGGCACCTGGCCGGCAACCGCCGAAGGGAAGCATGGCCTCGCAGGCGATGGCGGATGGAACCAACACTACCGCACCACCTTGTGCATCCTCATGTTGGAAGTTTACTACCGCTTCCTGCCAGGAACCGGCGGCGGCAAGTAATCTCCAGTTATCTCATCTCGGCGGCGGCTCGCGGATTTTCGCGGCCGCCGCCGAATTTTTTTATCCCGGCGACGCCCGCAAAATACCGCAGGTTTTCGCCACATGATTCGGTTGATTATCGAGATATAAATCCAAGCAATCGCCGCCGCGAAACGTCACCAGTTGGACGCAACTAATGTTGCGTTTGGAACCAAATCCATAACCCACAACTGAGATGAGTATCCATGCCCAAGTAAGTCCGGAAGCGCTCGAGCGGCTGCGCGCGCAGCG
This sequence comes from Akkermansiaceae bacterium, assembly GCA_044373465.1. Taxonomy (GTDB): domain Bacteria; phylum Verrucomicrobiota; class Verrucomicrobiia; order Verrucomicrobiales; family Akkermansiaceae; genus JBILQA01. Next base: position 57,515 of record JBILQE010000001.1, read on the forward strand.
GCGCAACACCACCCTTTCGGCGATCGCAATATCGCTACTAACGCTGGTATTCATCGGGGTGCTACTAGCGCTGTGGTTGTTGCCGATTTTCAATGCACCGGATGACAAGCTGACATTGGTCCCCGCCTACAAACAACCGCTAGATCCCCCCCTGACACCGCCGACGACCCCGCTAACCCGCTCGAAGCCGTCAGCGCCGTCGCCTGAGGCAACGCGCCTGCTGACGACCCGGGAGCGTGCGGCGGTCAACATCCCGCAGCCCGACATCGCTGTTTCAATTCCATCGCTGGATTTCGGATCGGCGGATGACTTTGGGGAAGGCATCGGCACCGGCCTCGGGAACGGCCCCGGCGAGGGTGACCAGTTCAAGGGGATTGACCGGCAACTTGGCGCGCGCTGCAGCCGCGAGGACCGGCTCGCCCGGCTCGCGAAAAATGGCGGCACCGAGGAGTGCGAGGAGGCGGTCCTCAAGGGGCTGCGCTGGCTCAAGCAAACCCAGCGCCCCGACGGCGGCTGGACATCGACCAACACCGAGGCGATGACCGGTCTGGCGCTCCTCGCCTATCTCGGCCACTGCGAGACGCCGCTGTCGGAGGAGTTTGGTGACAGTGTGCTGCGCGCGATCACCTTCCTGGTCGATTCCAGCATGAAGAACAACGGGTACCTGACGCGCAACCTCGGCGCGACCTCGGGATGCTACGAGCACGCGATCGCCACCTATGCCTTGGCGGAAGCCTACACGTTCTGCTCGAAGATCGGCATGGAGGAAATCCCCAACCTCAGAGAGTCCGTCGAGCAGGCGGTCACCATCATCCTCAACGGCCAGCATCCATCCGGCGGCTGGGATTATAAGTACGACCGGGTTTCCCCCCGCGGCGGCGACGTCTCAATCACAGGGTGGCAAATCCAGGCGCTCAAGGCGGCCAAGCACACCGGGATCAAGTTCGCCGAGATGGACCAGGTGAGCCGCAAGGCGCTCGACTACCTGGCCAGCTGCCAGGCGGCCGATGGCGGGTTTGGCTACACCGCGCGCAAGGAGCCCAACGGGAGCCGGTTTGCCCTCACCGGGGTGGGCGTGCTGGCATTCCAGATGTGGGACAAGCCGAACGCGCGCGAGGTGCGCCGCGGGATTGAGGCGATCGCGAAGGATCCAGGGATTTCCTGGGGCAATGGCGAGGCAGGCCACGGCGACCTCTACTCAGCCTATTACGAATCCCAGGCGATGATGAACCAAGGCGGCAGGGAATGGCTCGCATACAACAAGTCATTCCGCGACCCGCTCCTCAAGCACCAGCTGCCCAACGGCACCTGGCCGGCCACCGCCGAGGCGAGCCACGGGCTTGGCGGCGCCGGCGGCTGGAAAGAGCATTACCGGACCTGCCTGTGCATCCTGATGCTGGAAGTCTACTACCGGTTCCTTCCCGGGACCGGCGGCGAATAGCTGTTTCGGTTGGTTGGGCCCCGGCAGGCAGCCGCTTGCCGGGGCCGATTTTCCTCACCGAGATGGATCGTCATACTCATCCCAGCGCGCGGGCGCGGATGCGCGCGCAGAATCGCCGCTCCGTGCTGGCGACCATTCTTGTCGCCATGCTGGTGGTGGGTCTCGGCGGGTACTCGCTGGCGCTCTGGCGGCCAGCGACATTCTCGCCAGCCAAGGTGGAGATGTTCATTCTCCAGAGGCCAGCCGGGAGTGGCTGTAGTGGATTCCCACAAGCCCCCCACCCGCCCATGATCCCGAGCCGCCCCGCCGGACACCCGCGCGCGCGCGCATGGCGCCCGACTTCCTGCCGCGCTGATCATCTCCGCGCCCGATATCCCGATTGCTCTGCCAGTGTTTGATTCTGGCTCCGCCACCGACGATCCTCTGAAGGATTGGAACTTCCAACCCGCGGCCGACCCTGCCCCCCCGCAGAGCAAATGGCCAATCAAAGCGCGCAGCCGCTGGTTCCGTGGCGCGGGCGATTGACAGCGGCTGGCCGGAACCATCGCCCCTGCAGCCGCTTGCCGGGGCCGATTTTTCGCCTCGCCACCCCCGCGGTTGTCCCTTAGGCGTATGCCCGACATGAGCGCCAACCAACTCGACCAACTCAAGCAATTCACCACCGTTGTTGCCGACACCGGCGATTTCGAGGCCATGAAGGCCTACCAGCCGCAGGACGCCACGACCAACCCGTCGCTCATCCTTCAAGCCGCCGCCAAGGATGAATACCGGTTCCTCGTCGAAAAGGCCGTCAAGGAGCACGCCTCCTCGCCGCTGGCCGGCGCCGCGCTCACCGAGAGCGTCCTCGACCGGATCCTGATCCTGTTTGGCCTGGAGATCCTCAAGATCGTCCCGGGGCGGGTTTCGACCGAGGTTGACGCGCGCTTGTCGTTTGACCGGCTGGGATCGGTCGCCAAGGCCCGCGAACTGATCGCCGCCTACGAGAAGGAAGGCGTTGCCCGTGAACGGGTGCTCATCAAGCTGGCGTCCACCTGGGAAGGGATCCGCGCCGCCGAGGAACTCGAGAAGGACGGCATCCACTGCAACCTCACCCTGTTGTTCTCCTTCGCCCAGGCCGTCGCCTGCGCCGAGGCCGGCGTCCAGCTGATCTCGCCGTTTGTCGGACGCATCTATGACTACCACAAGGCCCAGACCGGCATCGCCTACGAGGGCGCCGAGGATCCCGGCGTCCAGTCGGTCAACAAAATCTACAACTACTTCAAGAAGTTCGGCTACGCGACCGAGGTGATGGGCGCCTCGTTCCGCAACAAGAGCCAGATCACCGAGCTGGCCGGCTGCGACCTGCTCACGATCAGCCCGAACCTCCTCAAGGAGCTGCAGGAGTCCGACGCCCCGCTGACCCGCAAGCTCTCCGCCGAGCACGCCGCGACCCTGGACCTCGAGAAAATCCACCTCGAGGAGAAGGACTTCCGCTACCTGCACAACGACGACGCGATGGCCGTCGAGAAGACCTCCGACGGGATCCGCAAGTTCGCCGTCGACATCGTCAAGCTTGAGGCGCTCGTCCAGAAGATGCTCGGCTAAGCCAGCCGATCCTACGAACGGCCGGCGGAGCGATCCGCCGGCCGTTTTTTGGTTTTTGCGCACGCGCGGCTGCAAGCAGGCCTTTTCAAACCCCTGGGAAGCCCTTACCTTCCCGGCGTCGCTCCTCTCATGCTCCGCCTCCTCACCAGCCTCGCCGCCGTCCTGCTTGCCCTGCCGCTGGCTGCCCAGCAGCCCGCACCCGCAGCCCCGGCGGGGCCGGAAATCGCGCCGCCGCCGGGAATGGTGCGCATCCCGGCCACCGTCGCTCCCGCCCCGGCCGGGGCGCCTGCGCAGGGTCAGCCGGCCGCGGCTGTCCCCGCGCCCGGCGGTGATCCACCTGCCGTTGACCCACCAGTGCTGGCCGACGACGGAGTGCAGGTGGCGGTCCTCGGCTACCACGAGTTTTCGGCCACGGCGAGCGAGACGGCGATGCGGATCAACACCGCGAAATTCCGCAAGCAGATGCAGGTCATCAAGGACCTCGGACTGCCGGTCATCCCCATGGCCGACTTCGAAGCATGGAAGCGCGGCGAGAAAAACCTGCCGCCGAAGTCAATCGTCATCACCATGGATGACGGGTGGAAATCAGTCTACACCGACGCCTACCCGATCCTCAAGGAGTTCGGCTACCCGTTCACCCTGTTCATCTACAAGAACTACGTCGACGGCGGCGGCAAGGCGCTGACCACCGCGATGATCCGCGAAATGATGCAGAACGGCGCCACCCTCGGGAGCCACTCGACGAGCCACCCGTATCCGGCGACCATCCGCAAGGCGCGCAACGACGGCGAGGCGGTCTATACGCGCTTCCTCACTGTTGAGATGGGCGATTCCAAGCGCTTCATCGAGGATCACTTCAGCACCAGCGTGACCACCTTCGCCTACCCGGGCGGCTACCACACCGAGGAGATGGTCCCGCTCGCCGCCCAGCTCGGCTACCAGTTTTTGTTCACCGTCCAGCCGGCGAAGGTCCACCGCGGAACGCCCAACGCGCTGTTGCCGCGCTACGTTGTCCTCGGCAACCATGACCGGATTTTCGAACTCGCGGTTGCCTTCCGTGACACGCCCGCGTCCCAAGGCGCCGCCGGGATCCTCGGCGGGCTCACCCAGACGACTCCGTTCCCGGTGGTGCCGGTCGCCGGATCGATCATCAACTCGCGCCTCCCGCTGGTCAGCGCCGACCTGTCGACAGTGGAAAACCTCGATCCCGCCAGCGTGAAACTCGCTATCGCCGGCTTCGGCGTCGTCCCGGCAAAGTTCGATCCGGCCACCGGCATCGTTTCCTGGCAGGTCAACCGCCGCCTGCGGGAACGCTTCACCCAGTGCGTCGTCACCTACAGGTTGCTCGGCGCCACCAAGAATGCCGATCCACTCCGCTGGTCGTTCCAGATCGACCGTGATTCCGCCTATCTCCCCGGCGGCGGGGATACCCCTGGCGAATAACCACCCCACCCTTTCCCCGACCCATGTTCTCCAACCTTGCTGACAGCCTCGACAAATCGTTCCGCAACCTCCGCGGCATCGGAAAAATCTCGGAAAAAAACATCACCGAGGCACTCCGCGATATCCGCCTCGCCCTGCTTGAGGCCGACGTCGAGTTCGGCGTCGCCAAGGACTTCATCGCCAAGGTCAAGGAGCGCGCCATGGGGGTCGACGTGCTCAAGTCGATCAAGCCCGGCGAACAAATCGTCAAGATCTTCAGCGACGAGCTGACCATCCTCCTCGGTGGCGACCAGTCACCGCTCGACCTCAACCCGCCCGCGCGCATCCTCTTGTGCGGCCTCAACGGCGCGGGCAAGACGACCACCGCCGCCAAGCTCGCCCTCCGGCTGAAAAAGGAAGGCCGCCGTCCGCTCCTCATCGCCTGCGACTTGTACCGGCCCGCCGCCATCGAGCAGCTTGCCCGCCTCGGCGCCCAAGCCGACGTGCCGGTCTACACCCCGGCCGCGGGCGAGAAGGACGTCATCCAGGTGGCCAAGGACGCGCTGAAGTGGGCCGAGACCCAGCACGGGACGGTGCTCATCTTTGACACCGCCGGCCGCCAGGAGATCGACACTCGCCTCGTCGAAGAGCTCAAGCAGCTCCACGCCTTCCTCAAGCCAAAGGAAACCCTGCTTGTCGCCGATGCCGCCACCGGCCAGCAGGCGGTCTCCGTAGCCCAGCACTTCGATGACGCTGTCGGCATCACCGGCATCATCCTCACCAAGCTCGACAGCGATGCCCGCGGCGGCGCCGCACTCTCGCTGCGCGCCGTGACCGGCAAGCCGATCAAATACGTCGGCGAAGGGGAAAAACTCGACAATCTCACCGAGTTCCACCCGCACCGGATGGCCGAGCGGATCCTCGGCATGGGCGACATCGTCGGCATGGTCGAACAAGTCGCCGGCAAAATCGACGAGCAGACCGCCATGAAGGCGGCCCAGCGGATGCAGGAGGGAAAGTTCGACTTCAACGACTTCCTCGAACAAATGAAAATGATCCGCAGCCTCGGCCCGCTCGATGGCCTGCTCGGCATGCTCCCAGGGTTCAACAAAATCAAAAAGCAGATCCCGTCCGGGGCCATGGACGAGAAGAAGATGCGCCGCACCGAGGCGATCGTCCTGTCGATGACCCCCAAGGAGCGCAGTCGCCCGGAGATCATCAAGGGCACCCGCCGCCGCCGCATCGCCCTTGGCTCGGGAACTTCCATCATCGAGGTCAACCAGCTCCTCAAACAGTTCGGCATGATGCGCAAGATGATGAAGTCCAAAGGGAAAATGAAGGGCCTCATGCAGCAGATGGGCGGCATGGGCGACATGGGCAACCTCATGAAAGGCATGGGCAAGGGCGGCAAGCTGCCGTTCTAGCCACCAAGGAGCGGCGACTTCAGTCGCCAGCCTCTCCACGCCTGCGGCAACGCCCTCCGGTCCCCCAAATACCGGTAACTCCTCCCATTGGCGCTCCAGGGATCCGAACTTCATCTTGACCACTTTGGTTGACCATATAACTTGAAGCGATGAAGACGCTTCAGGTTTCGTTCTTCAAGGCGCGCTGCCTGGGACTGCTAAAGGAGATCCGCGACACCGGCGAACCGCTGGCCATCACCTTGCGCGGCGAGACCCTTGCGGTGGTCCAACCGCCTGGTGCCAGCGACCCGCAGCGCCGCGAAACGGTCTCGGAAACCCTTGGTCGGCTGAGTCCACTTCTCCATGCCGAGGACACCGATTTGGAGATCCCGCCGCGCAACTCGCTGCGTCCTTCGACCCGAGAGCTTTTTGCGGAGGCCGAATAAGCCATGGCACCACTCATCGACACGAACATCATCAGCGAGTTGATGCGCCGCCAACCCGACCCAGCGGTTCTCGGCTGGGCGGAACGCCAGCCCGGTTTTCACCTAAGCGTCGTCGTGCTTGAAGAACTTGTCTTTGGGCTCACCCACAGGTCGCTGCCGATGAAACGCCAGTGGCTCGATGATTTCCTGATGCGCCAGTGCAGCGTCCTACCGGTTTCGCCCGCCATTGCTCTGAGCGCCGGAACCCTGCGGGGAGCCTTCGCTGCCAAAGGGATTATCCGTCAGCCTTACGACATGCTCATTGCCGCCACAGCGCTCCTGCACAAGCTGCCGCTTGCCACCCGCAACACTGGAGACTTCGCAGACTGCGGGATCACCCTGATCAATCCGTTCCTCACCTGAGCCGTCTCACCGCGCCAGCGCCCTGACCGGAATCAGAAACATCAGCTCGCCGCCACGGGTCGGCGGGTTGACCCGCAAGCCCGCGAGTGAGGCTTTTTTCATTTCCACGCTGCCGGATTGGATCCCGAGAAGCCACTCGACCCACGACGACAGGTCGGGTTCGTGGCCGACGACGGCGACCCGGTTGAAGTCCTTGAAGGCGGTGAGTTCCTTCATGGCCTCCTCAGGATAAAGGCCACTTCCCAGCCAGCCCTGGATGACGGGTCCGGGGAGCCCGGCGGCCTGACAGATCCCGTCGGCGGTCTCGCGCGCGCGCCGCAGCGGGCTGGTCAGGACCAACTCGGGGAGCCAGTCAGCCTGGCGGAGGAACGCGCCGATGGCGGTCGCCTGCCGGTGCCCTTTGTCGACGAGCGGTCGGTCGGCATCGCCGCCACGGCTCCGTTCGGCGGCCCTGGCGTGGCGGATGATGAACAATTCCATGGATGGAAAGTTACATCGTCATCCCGCCGTCGACCGCCAATACCTGGCCGGTGATGTAGCGCGCCTCCGCACTGGCAAGAAACAGGACCGCCGCGGCAATGTCCTCCACCGCGCCGAAGTCACCGAGCGGAATCTTCCCCAGCACCTCGTCGCGGACTTTTTCCGGCAGCTCGTCGGTCATGTCCGTCGTGATGAACCCCGGGGCAATCGCGTTGCAGGTCACCTTGCGCCCCGACAGCTCGCGCGCGACCGCCTTGGTGAACCCAATCAACCCGGCCTTGCTGGCGGAATAGTTCGCCTGCCCGGCATTCCCGATCAACCCGATGACCGAGGCGATCTGGATGATCCGCGGGTCCTCGGCACGCATCAGCGTGCGCTGGAACGCCTTCACCGTGTTGAAGGCCCCCTTCAGGTTCGTGTCCAGCACGGTGTCCCAATCCTCGTCCTTCATCCGCATCAACAACCCGTCGCGGGTCACCCCGGCATTGTTGACCAAGATGTTCACCGTCCCGAAATCCTCCACGATCTGCTTCCCGAGCTCCTGGACCGCGTCGTGGCTCGCCACGTCCACCGCATACGCCTTCGCCCCTCCCGGCCGCTCCGCGTTGATTTGCTCGGCCACCGCCGCACAACTCGCCAAATTCCGGCTCACCACCGCCACCCGCGCACCCTCGCGCGCAAACGCCCGCGCAATCTCCCCGCCGATCCCGCGCCCGCCACCGGTCACCACCGCCACCCGATTGTCAAATTTTCCCATGCCCGAGCCTAACAGCCGCACCGGCCCCCTTGCCAACCAGGAAAATCGGCCAAGCGCGGCTAACCGAACGCCTTGAGGAATCCGACATCCAGCGCCAAGGCCTCCATGGCGTTGGTTTCCAGGGTGCGGGACATCTCGTGGAGGGCATCGAGACGGCGTAGGAGGTCGTCGATGTCGGTTTGTTGGGCGATTTCGGCGGTGACCTCGGCGTGTTCCGGGAAATCCAGACCGCTGGCGCCGACCTTCTGGCGGATGACATCGGCGAGCCAGAGCGAGAGGACCTCGAGCAAGCGGTTGCGCTCCTCGAGGTATTCGGACTCGTTGAGTGCCTTGTAGTGGTCTTCGCGGCCCTTGAGCCACTCGCCGTCGGTCGACTGCTTGTAGTGGTTGATTTCCTCCTTCTGGGCGAGCTCACCGGCCTTGGTGATCGCCTCCCTGCAATCCGCCAGGGCATTGGTGAAGGCCGCCTTGAGGATCATCGCGCCAATCACCTGGCCGAAATGCCGACGCGCCACCTCGGTGAGCTTGCGCGCCATCGTCTCCTGGGCGGCATCGATGCTGCGCACCCCGGGCGAGTGGAGCGGCAAGTTGACGCAGCGCGACAGGATCGTGGGCAGCAATCGCCGCGGGTTGTCGGTAAGCAGCAACAACAAACACTGCGGCGGCGGCTCCTCGAGAGTTTTCAGGAACGCGTTGGCCGCCTGGTCCATCAACCGGTCAGCCTCGGCAATCACCGCCACCTTCCACTTCCCCGCCGGCGCCATGCTGTAGAGCGGCCGCTCAAGCTCGCGGATCTCGTCAATCCGGATCCGCCGCGACTTCGATTGCGGCTCAACCAGCCGGACCCACTCGCCGACCAGATCCTCCAAGGCCGGCACCACCTCCACTACCGGGTCGCCAAACAAATCCATCCCGCCCCCGCCTCCCCCGCCGCCATTGAGCAGGTGGATGATCCGCGCCGCAAGCGCGCGCTTCCCGCTCCCCGCCGGCCCGCTGAGCAGAAACGCGTGCGCCAGCCGCCCACGCTGGTGGGCACTCTCGATCATTTCATACGCGTGGTCCGCCGTGTAGGCCATGGCGCGCATCGTGGCCAATCCGCCCGCCACGGCAACCCGAAAACCCGCTCCCTTCCAGCGCACCATTTACCCCAGAGACTCAGAGAGCACAGAGAGACGCAGAGGTCTTCCACTTCTCACTGATCACTGCCCCAATTTCCGCGCTCGACACTCCCGGACGCCCGCGCCACGGTCCGCAACCATGAGCGAGCTGCCCTGCTTCGCCACCCTCGCGGATAAGAAATCCCTCGAGGAAGGCGAGATCTTTGCCCCAAAATTCGACGCCAATGGGCTCGTCCCCGCCATCGCCGTGGACGCCGCCACCCGCGAGCCGCTCATGCTCGCCTACATGAATGCCGAGTCGCTCCGCCTGACCCTCCAGCTCGGCGAGGCCGTCTACTGGTCGCGCAGCCGCTCGGAACTCTGGCACAAAGGGAAAACCTCCGGCCACGTCCAGAAAATCGTCGAAATCCGCACCGACTGCGACCAGGACGCCTTGGTCCTCATCGTCGACCAGGTCGGCGCCGGATCCTGCCACACCGGCCGCGATTCGTGCTTCTACCGGAAAATCGTCGTTTCCCCGGACTCCCCCGCCGCCCTTGCCTTCCTCACCCGCGACCTCGCGTTCGACCCGGCCAGCGTCTACGGGGCGAAGTGACCCACCGGGGTGCCAAATTAACGTTTGCAAATGCGAAGGACTTCCGGTAGTCATGCGCCCCCTCGCGCGGCCAGCGGATCGCGGGTGGCTACTTTAAGGATCAACGACGCGACTTTTCAGCATTTAACGACAACAGACCACGATGGACATCATCAAGAAGATCGAGCAGGAGCAACTCAAGGACGACGTTGCGGATTTCGCCGTGGGCGACACGGTGAAGGTGCACACCCGGGTGGTTGAAGGCGGCAAGGAGCGGATCCAGATTTTCGCGGGGATCGTCATTGCGCGGCGCGGCTGCGGGATCAACGAGGCCTTCACGGTCCGCAAGATTTCCTACGGCGAAGGCGTCGAGCGCGTCTTCCCGATCCACACCCCGCGGATTTCCAAGGTCGAGGTGACCAACAAGGGGAAGGTCCGCCGCGCCCGGCTCCACTACCTCCGCGGCCGCGTTGGCAAGCGCGCCTTGCTCGTCAAGACCGCCGACCGCGTCTAGTCGAACTCGATTCATTTCTCAACAAGACCGCCGGTGCGAACCGGCGGTCTTTTTTTTGCGCCGAAGCCAAGTAGCGAACTTTGTGAAAAGTTCGGCGGGGTCAACCGCCGCACGCCAGAGCGCCCCAACCAACTAGGGACTTCCCACCCTTCCCCGCCGAAGCTCTCACGAGCTTCGCTACGCACAGACGAAGCATCCCCCGCCTCATCCCGCGGCGATTTCATGCAGCGCGGCGAGGACCGCTTCGATCTGCTTTTCATCGTTGAGCAGCCCCGGGGTGAGGCGGGCGTAGCTCACTGTGTAGGGAGTGGTGGACGCGACGATGCGTTTCTCGGCGAGGCGTTTGACGATATCACCGTTGGCCACGCCGGCGATCTCGAAGCAGACGATTCCCGCGGAGCGCTCCGGGGAGCGTGGAGTTTTCAAGCTGAGCCCTTTGATCTGGGCGAGGCCATCCTTGAGAAGCGAGCTGAGCGCGTGGATCCGGGCCTCGACCCTGGCTTTCCCGAGCGCCTGGTGGAACTCGAACGCGTCGGCAAGCGCCCAGCGGTGCTCGAAACTGTGGAATCCGCCGGGCGTCATCGCCTGCCCCGGCGACGCATTTCCTGAGAATGTCGGAATGATCGGAGCGACCTGGCTCCATGCCTCCTTGCGACCCCAGACGATCCCGGTGCCGCGCGGGCCAAAGAGCCACTTGTGGCAGCCGGCGACGAAGAAATCGCAGCCCATCCCGGCGGCGGTGATGTTCTCGACGCCGAACCCGTGGACGCCATCGACACAGAACAACAGCCGGTTCTCGATCGACCGGCCGACGTTGGCCGCGGCGACCAGCTTGCCGATCGCCGCGAGCGGCAGCTTCACCCCGGTGCTCGAATGGACAAAGGTTACCGCCAACACCCGCGTGGTCTCCCGGATCTCGGCCTGGATCCGGCTGACGATCTGCGCCTCGTCCGCCTCGGCGCTCTGCTCGAACAACGCGATCCGCCGCAACCCGCAGCCGGTCGCCGCGGTCTTGTAGTTGAGCGCCGCGTTGGTCGAAGCATGGTCGTGGGTGGTCGACAAGATCTCCTGGTCGCCGCGGATCCGCACCCCGGCATACAGCAACCCGAGCCCCATCGTGGTGCTGTCGGTGAGCGCGATCTCGCCGGCGTCGGCCGCAAGATAGTTTGCGGCCGCAACCCGCACCGCCTCCTCGCGCCCGCCAAACTCGCGCAGCGCCCACGGCGGGTTGTGGTCCAGCGCCTGGCGGTAGCGCGCGATTGCCTCCCTGACCGGTCGCGGATGGCTGACCAACAACAACCCAGCCATCTGGATCACCGACCGGTCAAAATCAAACTCGCCGCGCACCGTCTCCCACGAACTCGCCGGACCGACCGGACCGACCGGCTCCTCTGCCGCTCCAGCCGCGCCGGCCAACAGCCACGAGGCACCCGCGGCGCCGCCGCGCAAGAACCCCCGCCGTGAAACCTTCGAGCTAGATCCATCCGTCATGCCCGCGAACCTAGCCACCACCGCGGGCCGCAGCAACTGTGCACGTCGCGAACTTCGTGAGAAGTTCGGCGGGGTCAACCGCCTGCCACCAGAGCACCCGGACCCGCAATGGACCACCCGCATCCCCCAGCCGAAGCTCTCACGAGCTTCGCTACGTCGCTTCGAGCTTCCCGGATGGCGATGGGGAGCGTTGAGTTGGATCCGCATGAGTGAGAAGCAATTGTTCCTGGAGGCGCTGGTCGGGCGCATGTCGCTGGCCGACAAGGTCGGGCAGTTGAACCTGCTGGTCGGGACCATGGCGGTGACCGGGACGAAGGAATCCGGCGGGCTGGAAGCGAAGGTGCGCACGGGTGAATGCGGGGCGGTGTTCAACGTCTACACGCCGGGGGCGACGCGGGCGTTGCAGGAGTTGGCGGTGGATAGCCCGCACGGGATTCCGCTGATCTTCGGCTACGATGTGATCCACGGGCACCGGACGATTTTCCCGCTCCCGCTCGGGCTGGCGTGCTCGTGGAATTTGGACCTCATCGAACGCTGCGCGCGCGCCGCCGCTCGCGAGGCCGCCGCCGACGGACTCCACTGGGTGTTCTCGCCGATGGTCGACATTTCCCACGACCCGCGGTGGGGGCGGGTCGCCGAGGGCGCCGGCGAGGACCCGTGGCTCGGCGCGCGCATCGCCGCGGCCATGGTCCGCGGCTACCAGGGCGAGTCGCTTGCCGACCCGGCGGCGGTGGTCGCCTGCGTGAAACATTTCGCCCTCTACGGCGCACCCCATGGCGGGCGCGACTACCACACGGTCGACATGAGCCGCCGGGCGATGGAGGAAACCTACTTTCCGCCGTATCGCGCGGCGGTCGACGCCGGGGTCCGCACGGCGATGACCGCGTTCAACGAGGTCGACGGGATCCCGGCCACTGGCAATCGCTGGCTGCTCACCGAGGTGCTCCGTGATGCGTGGGGGTTTTCCGGCTGGATCGTCAGCGACTACACCGCGGTCACCGAGATGCTTTGCCACGGGACCGCCGCCAGCCACGCTGACGCCGCCCGCCAGGCGCTCGATGCCGGCGTCGACATGGACATGGTCTCGGAGGCATTTTCCACCGCGCTCCCGGGATTGGTCGCCACCGGTGCGGTGGACGAGGCGCAAGTCGACGCGGCGGTCATGCGGGTGCTGGCAACCAAGTGGGACCTTGGGCTGTTCGCCGATCCGTTTGCCCGCTGCGACCCGGCGCGCGCCGCGGAGGTGATCCTCAACCGCGAAATCCGCGAACTCGCCCGCGAGGCCGCCTGCGAGTCGCTCGTGTTGTTGAAAAATTCCGGCCCGCTCTTGCCGCTCACGAAGCACCAGAAGGTTGCGCTCATCGGCCCGCTCGCCGCCAGCCGCCGCGACATGCTCGGGTGCTGGATCGCCGCAGGCAACGAGGACGACGCCGCCTCCCCGCTCGACGGGATCCGCGCGCTGCTTGGCGACCAACTGAGCTACGCGCCCGGCTGCACGGTCGATTCCGCCGACGCAGACCTGCTCGCCGCCGCGCTCCCCGCCGCCACCCAGGCCGACACCGTGGTCATGGTCCTTGGCGAGTGCTGGCAGATGCACGGCGAGGCCGCCAGCCGGACCGACATCCGCCTGCCAAAACCGCAGCGCGACCTCGCCCGCGCGATCGTTGCAACCGGCAAACCGTGCGTGCTTGTCAGCGTGAGCGGCCGGCCGCTCGACCTCTCGTGGGAGGCCGAACACATCCCGGCGATCCTCCACGCCTGGGCGCCCGGCACCGAAGCCGGCCACGCGCTCGCCGCGGTGCTTTTCGGCGACGCCGCGCCGGTCGGCAAGCTCGCGATGGGCTTCCCGCGCAACGTCGGGCAACTGCCGATGACCTACCGGGAAAAACCCACCGGCAGGCCGTTCGACCCGGCATCTCCGTATACCTCGAAATACCTCGATGCGCCCAACTCCCCGCTTTTCCCCTTCGGCCACGGCTTGACCTACGGCTCCCTCGACTGCGGGCCGCTCGCGCTCGATTCCCCGGAAATGCCCACCGGCGGGTCGGTCTGCGTTTCCATTGCGCTCACCAACCGCCACCCGTTCCCGGTCACCGAGACAATCCAACTCTACCTGCGCGACCTCGTCGCCTCCGTCACCCGCCCGGTCATGGAACTCCGCGGCTTCCAACGGATCACCCTCGCCCCCGGCGAGTCACGTACCCTCTCCTTCACCCTCACCGAATCCGACCTCGTCTTCCCCGGCCGCGACCTCCTGCCCACCGTCGAAGCTGGCGCGTTCCTCGCCATCCTCGGAACCAGCTCGCAAGACACCCAGGCAATCGGGTTTTCGCTTGGGTCTGCAGTCCCGCAATGATCCGCCCTTGTTTGGAGTGCGGTGGGAAGGGGTACTCCCCGCGACACCGCTTTGGCTCAACCCTTCACCGGGGAAGTCGCCACACCACTTGCCGGGGTTGCGTTGAAGGTGAGTGGCCGGTGGGCGGTTGCCCCGGCAAGCCGCTGAAGGGCCCGCGAGCGCGCGGGATTGAGCCAAAGCGGTGTCGCGCGTTGCTTGCCACCGCACTCCATAGCGGCGCAGCGATCGCGGCGGCCCGCCTTCACTCATCCCAGCTCGCGGTGGCCAGGTCGCGTTCGACGAACTCCCAGATGACCAGGCGCTTGCCGGTGAGCAGATGAGGCGCTTCGGCGAGTTGTTGGCGCACCCGGGTGGCGCCGCCACCATCGGCGACCAGCGTGGCGACCGGCTGGTTGAGCTGGCGCGCAAGCTGCGCCGGCAGCCCGGCGTTGCCCGGCGGGTCGGTCTGGAAGATCCTCAGGAAACTGTCGCCCAGCACCAGAATCTCCGCGTCATCGGCCAACGCGCTCCCACCGACCCGCTCCGCGATGATCGTTTCAAGGCCGGCGTCGCCCAGCAACCGCGGCGCGCCTAACAGCCGCCGCAGGTCGCCGTGGCGGCGGACGACGACCGGCTCGGAGGAAAACGCGGTGGTCCCCGGCGGGACCAGCTCGCGGGCGGCCGCCGCGATCGTCTCCGCGGCCAACGCAACTCCCGCCGGCGACCAGTGGCTGTCGTCGCGCAAATACAACGGCGCCTCCAAACCGCCCGCCACCGCCGCGGCAAACCGCTCGCGCAAGTCGACCGCCCGGATCCCCGCAGACTCCAACTCGCCCAGCACCCGGTCGGTCTCCGCCCACCTGCCGGACCCGGCCGCGCCCAACTTCTCCGGATAGACGCTCTCCTTGTTAGGCACGACCACCACCAACAACTCGATCCCGCGGATGGCCAGGGCGGCGTGGAACTTGCGGATCGCCGCGGGTGCCGCCGACGGGGCGCCGCGGAGCACCGCGGCCTCGACCCCGGGGCGGTAGAACAACCACCCGTCGGTCCCGATAACCACCTTCGCGCCACCCTCCCGCAGCCCGGCAAACCGCCACTCCTGCGCAACCGGCCGCAGCGCCGCGACCACCACGCTGCGCTCGTCGAGTTCCTCCTCAAGCTCCCGCAGCGCCCGACCCGACCACTCGGCCGACACCAACCGGCTCCACGGCGACGACCGGCCCGCGTCCGCCGACCACTGCGCCACGGCCACCGCCACTAACACCACCACCAGGGCCACTCCCATCAACCGCTGCGCGCCAGGCGTCCGTTTCATGTTAGAACTGGAAATACAGGAACGGGTTGAACGCTTGGGCGGCCATGGCGACCATCGCCAGACCGAAGATCGCAAGCACCGCCAGCGCCCGGCCAGTGGTTAGCTGCTCGCACCAATCGTGGGCCTCGCGGCGCTGGATGGCGAGCCCCGCGGCGATGGCCAACACGATGCCCTTGCCGCCGCCGAACAGCAACGGCGCAAGCAAGCCGGTTTCCCCACCCCCTCCGGCCATTGCCCGCAGGTAGCCAGCCGCCTCGGTTAGGCTCGGCGCCCGGAAAACCACCCAGCCGAGCATCACGATGACCAGCGTGAAGCCGGCGCGCAGCGGCGCGGGGACATTGCCTAACAGCGACGCCTTCCCCCGGAGGCGCTCGGCGATGAGCCAGAGCGCATGCCATGCGCCCCAGACGAGGAACGTCCAGTTGGCGCCGTGCCAGAAGCCACCGAGGAGCATCACGACACCCAGGTTGACGAGCGTGCGGGTGCTTCCGCGGCGGTTGCCGCCGAGCGGGTGGTAGAGATAGTCGCGCAGGAAGGTGCTCAGCGAGATATGCCAGCGGCGCCAGAACTCGGTGATGCTCACCGCACGGTACGGGCTGGCGAAGTTCTTCAGGAACTCGAACCCGAACATCCGCCCTAGACCCACCGCCATGTCCGAGTACCCGCTGAAGTCAAAATACAACTGCAGCGTGTACGCCGCCGCCCCCCACCACGCCGCCACCCACCCGAGCTGCCCGGCACCAAATGCCGCGTCGGCAACCTCGCCAAGCGGATTGGCTAACAGGACTTTCTTCGCCACCCCCAACATGAACAACGCGGTCCCGGCACCGAACCGGTCGGCGCAGACCCGGCGCTCGACGAGTTGGCCGGCGACGGTGGCGTAGCGGACGATCGGGCCGGCGACGAGCTGCGGGAACATCGCAAGATAACAGGCGAAGTCGACCAGCGAGCGGGCCCGTGGCGCGTGGCCGCGGGCGACATCGATGCAGTAGCTCAGCCCCTGGAAGGTAAAGAACGAGATCCCGAGCGGCAGCGTGACCGACCAACCGGAGAAAATCGCCGGCCCGCCCAACGCCTGCGAGACGACCCCAACATTGACGGCGAAAAAATTGAAATACTTGAAGAACACCAGCGTCCCGAGCACCGCGACGACCGCGCAGCCAAGCGACCCGCGCCGCCGGACGCTCCCGGGCGGCGACCCGGCGATCGCAACCCCGCCGGCATAACAGCCAAGCGTCACGGCTAACAACACGACCAGCAGCCGCGGCTCGGCCCAGGCGTAGAAGACATAACTAGCAGCCAGCAACCAGGCGTTCTGAGCGACCAGCCAGCGGCGGCGATTCCCGGCGGCGCGGCGTTGCCCCGCGACGAGCAGGAGATACGGGAGCAGGACCGCCGGAAGGAACCACCACAGGAAAATCTGACTGGTGAAGACCATCGCGGCGCGGTTAGTCGGCGAGGTCCGTCCAGACCGCCCAGTGGACCGGCTCGCTGGTCTGGCCGAAGTATTTGTTCACCACGCCGCCCATGAACTCGTCGTCGACGGTCCCGGCGAGGGCGATCCGGTGGCGCTCGCCGGCGACAAACCGCTCGAGGTTGCCGCCGATGAGCTTCACCCGGTCGTCCGCCGCCGCCGCCCGCGGCTTCGTCGGATTGTAGTGGGCGACAAAGATCGTGCGCGCCACCAGTTCGCCTCGGTGGACTTCCTCGACCTCGTACTTCAACACCGTCGCGTAGTCGTACAACTCGCGCTTGAACACCGCTCCCTCCGGCACCTCCACCAGCCGCGCGCTCACCTCGATGCTGCCCAACTCGCCAACCTGCGAATCCTCCCGCTTCCCGCCGCCGCCACAACCACAGGCTAACAAACCGAAACAGAATAGCAGCAGCGCCCGCATGCCGCGCAGACTGCTACAATCACCCCGCTGTTGGATAGAGCGGAAATCGGGATGTTGGGAACGGCGCCTCCCCGCTGCCGCGCTGTTAGTTGCCGGCCGGGATGATCTCGTGGCCGGTCCAGAGCGGCTCCCAGCCGGCCGTCAGGGTGAGCAGCGGCGCGGACTTGCCGGCTTTGCCGGCGTCGGCGACGCGCATGACCTGCATCGGCGCGCCGGCATTGTTCGGGTCGCCATCCTCCTGGGCGTTGCCGGTGAAGAGCGCGAACTGGCCGTCGGGTGACAGGCAGCCGCCGTAGGTGTGGCGGCCGTCCTCGGCATAGAGGAGGCGGGGTGCGCCGCCGGCTGGGTCGCCAAGCCACAGCTGGGTCCACGCACCCGGGTTGCCATTGACCGGCGGGCGCCACGAGAAGATCACCTTGGCGCCATCCGCCGACCAGTCCGGCGTGCAACAGTCCTCGCGGTTGACCGCGGTCGCCTTGCCGGTGGCGATGTCGAGCACCGCGATCGACCAACCGGTGCCAAACCCGTTGGACACGCCTAACACCGACTTGCCGTCCGGCGACCAACTCGTCTGCTGATAGAATCCGTTGCGTGGAAACGAGCGGACGACCTTGCCGGTGGCGACCTCGATGATCGAGAAGCCTTTCGGCGCGAGCGTCAGCAGCTGGGTTCCATCCGGCGACCAGCTCGCCCACGGGAGCGAGCCGGGCGGGCCGAGCGACTTGGCGGCGGACGCGTCGGCGGCGGCGAGGATCGGTTCACCCTGTTCACCGTGGCGGTTGCCGCTGATCGATTCCCCTTTCGGGAGGCGCCGGAACAACAGCCGTTTGCCGTCCGCGGTGAGCCGCGGGTAGAATTCTGAGGTCTCCGGCGTGTTCGTCAGGTTGCGCGGCGCGCTGCCGTCGGGCCGGCTGGCAAACAGGTCCCAATCACCCACCGCGGTGCGCGCCGAGTACAGGATCCACCCGAGCGGCCGCACCTCCGCGGCCAGCTCCTCGGTCCCCGGCGCCGCCGGGGCGCTCTGCGCAAGCGCCGCAAATCCAAGGACAATCCGCCAGTTCATGACCCCGAACTAGCAAATCCACCACCAGGGGGAAGGCGAAACCCGCCGGGACTTTCGACTTTCGACCTTCCGCGATTCGACTGCCCAACAAACTTCCCCTCCCCCCGTCTTGACCGTTTGGTTGGGAAGCTGTTTCCTCGCGGCCTCAGGAAAATCCCCAAAGAAACCACACCCCATGCAAGCAACCCTTCTCGGCACCTCGTTCATCGGCAAGTCCCGCAGCAGCGGCACCAAGAGCTCCGGCCAGGCGGTCAACCCGGCCGACGGCAGCAAGCTTGAACCGGCGTATCTGGCCCCGACGGGCGACGAGGTCGAGCGGGCGGCGGAGTTGGCGGCGCGGGCGTTTCCGGTTTTCTCGGCGCTTCCGGGGAGCGAGCGGGCGAAGTTTTTGCGTGAGATTGCCGCGGAGATCGAGGCGGTGGTTGAGGAGATTGCGGCGCGCGGACCGTTGGAAACCGGTTTGCCGGAAGCGCGGATGCGCGGCGAGACCGGTCGGACGGTTGGCCAGCTCCGGTTGTTTGCAGGTTTGCTTGAGGACGGGTCGTGGGTCGATGCGCGCATCGAGCGCGCCCAACCGGACCGTCAACCGCTGGCCAAGCCGGACATTCGCTCGATGCTGCGGCCGCTTGGGCCGGTGGCGGTGTTCTGCGCGAGCAACTTCCCGTTGGCGTTCTCGGTTGCCGGTGGCGACACCGCCTCGGCGTTGGCGGCCGGTTGCCCGGTGATTGTCAAAGCCCACTCGTCCCACCCCGGGGTGGCGGAGATCATCGGCGGATGCGTCCTGCGCGCCGCGGAAAAAACCGGGATGCCGGAAGGGGTCTTCTCGCTGCTCTACGGCGGCGGCCGGGATGTCGGCATGGCGCTTGTCCAACACCCGGTCATCCAGGCGGTTGGGTTCACCGGCTCGCGCAGCGGCGGGACCGCGCTGATGGAAGCCGCGGCGAAGCGTCCGCAGCCGATCCCGGTGTATGCGGAGATGAGCTCGGTCAACCCGGTCATCATGTTCCCGGGTGCGCTCGACGCCCGCGGCGAGGCGCTTGCCGAAGGGCTCTTCGGCTCGCTGACCATGGGCGCCGGCCAGTTCTGCACCAACCCCGGGCTGGTCTTCCTCCCGGATGGCCACGGCGAGGCATTCCTCGCCAAGCTCTGCGCGCTGGTCAGCGCGGGCGCGCCGGCGGTGATGCTCAACTCCGGGATCTGCTCGGCCTATCAGGCGGCGACCAGCGATTTCGCCTCGGTCCCCGGCGTCGAGGTGCTTGCCAGCGGCGCGGCGGCCACCGACCGCGCGGTTCCGATGGTCTTTGCCGTCGACGTCAAAACGTTCCTCGCTGACGAACGGCTCCACGGCGAAATGTTCGGCCCCGCCGCACTCATCGTCCGCGGGTCGCTCGCCGACATCGAGGCAGCCATCGGCCACCTCGAAGGCCAGCTGACCGGCACCGTGCACGCCACCGAGGCCGAACTCACCACCCACGCGACCCTCCTCGGAGCCCTCGAGCGGCGGGTCGGCCGGTTGATTTTCAATGGCTTCCCGACCGGCGTGGAAGTCTGCCACAGCATGGTCCACGGCGGCCCGTTCCCGTCGACGTCCGACGGGCGGAGCACCTCGGTCGGGTCGATGGCGATTTTCCGGTTCTGCCGCGCGGTCGCCTGGCAGAGTTTCCCGCAACCGCTGCTTCCCGCCGAACTGCGCGACGCCAACCCGCTCGGAATCTTCCGGATGGTCGACGGCGTCCGCGGCCAACACTAAAACGAATCCGCAGCGCGGACCCGGATTGACTTGCTGCTAGTGTGGCGGCAAGTTTCCGCGCATGCGGATTCCGATGTGGCTGGTCGTCCCCCTGTGCTTGCTCTTTGTGGGCATGTTGTGGTGGGCGCGGATCCGCAATCACGAACCGCTCCCGCCAGCCGACGCAACCACTCCGGTGGCCGTCACCCCACCCGGACCGGCAACCCCGGCGGTCCCCGCGGTGGTCCCGGAAGCCCCGCCAGTGCAGGAAGTTGTCATCGTTCCGGAACCCGAGCCAGCCATCCAAATCCCGGAGATCCCGCTCAGCGGATTTGAAATCTCCCCGGGGATCCAGGAATACGCCGAGCACGGGCCACTCGGGGCTCCCTCGATGATCCAACTCGCCACCGCGCTTGAAGCCGCCGGCCAATTTCAACGCGCCCTGCTCGCCTGGGAACGGGTGCTCGACAGCATGAATGCCGCCGACGACCAGCGGGCGACCGCATGCCAGGCGATCAAGCGGCTGCGCCCGACCCTGCCGGACTGGAACGCCGATCCAAAGTCCTCGCTCCCGCTGGTCATCCACGTCAGCACCCACACCAGCCACAAGGAGGCACTCACCCCGATCCTCAACGAACTCCCGAAGGTGCTTGCCACCGCCAGCAGCGCAATCGTCACCTTGAAGGTGAATGCCGAATTCGCCAAGACCGGCCGCCCGGATCCAGCGGTTCCCGCCGCGGTCGCCATCTGGTTCAGCCGCGCGGCAACCGACGAGCAAACCTCGCCGGTCACCGCCTTTACCCCCCACTCCGGCGAACCGCTTCGCGACCAACTCTTAAGTGCGATTTTCAAGGCCCTCGCCGGCCAGATCGCCAAATCCGGCGCGCCGCTCATCGCCCCGCGCGCCACCGCCTCCGCGGAGGCCACCGCGGCTGCCAGCCTGGGCGAGCTGGTGACCCGGGCGCAGTGGCAGTCATTCGCCAGCTCGCTGGCCACTCCGGGGAGCGACTAGCTGGCCCGGAACAAGACCGCCTCCGAGCGCCCAAGGCGCCCGCCAAGCCAGCTCACCAGCGCCGCAAGTCCCAGGGTTTCAAGCAGGACGATGCTGAGCAACCCCGCCGTGAGGGTTCCGGCAAGGGCATCCCGCAGCGCCAGCGAGAGGTTCACCAGCGGAACCCAGCGCAGCGGCCCATCCGCGCTGACCCCGGGAAGCATCGCGTAAATCAACACCAGCGAAACCCCGAGAAACACCGGGCTGGTCCACCCTTGCGCCTCCCGGGCGGTGCGCGCCACCAGCGAGAAGCTGAGCATCACCGCGGCGAACAACAACGTCGCCACCAGCACCAGGCTGAAAACCGCCACCAGCGTTCCCAGCCCAAGGATCCCCTCCACCCCCGCGCGAACCTCCGCACCACCGCCCAACAGACTGAAAATCACCAGCCCCGCCAGCGAGCACACCGCCGCAAGCATCCCCGTCAGGGTGACAAACCCGAGCTTGGCCAGCAGCAGCACCCGCACGTCGACCGGCGTGGCCAGCACCGCCTCGAGCGTTCCGCGCTCCTTCTCGCCCGCAAGCACATCCACCGCCGTGGCAAGGCACCCGGTGAACGCCAAAAACAACAGAAAATACGCCACCACCCCGCCGACCTTGCTGCCCGCCGCCTCGCGCACCGGCGCACGATCCACCTCGACAACCGTCAACGGCTTGACCAGCGCCGGGTCGACCCCCGCGCCCGCCAGCCCGGCCTGCACGAGCCGCGCTTCAAGCGCCCCAAGATGGGCGCGCATCCGCTTCTGGACGATCTCGCCCTCCGCAGTCCCCCAGCCGTAGACGACAACGTCCCAGCCAGTTCGCGTCGGCGTCCCGGTCACCAGCGAGTCGAGCTTGCCGGCGCTGAGATCCGCCTCGCCCAGCCCAAGCGTGGGATAGCTGGTGACGGTGGCGTTGAACTCGCCGCTCTCCCAGAGGTCGCGCAGTTCGCCGCCGACAATGCCGACGCGCAGCTCCGCCTCGCGCAGGCTGCGCTCCTGCTTCGCCCCGAGGTAGCCGAAGACCGCCATCGCCGCCGGGTAGAACACCAACGGCATCACGCAGGTCAGAAAAAGCGTCCGCCGGTCACGCACGAACTCCCGCCATTCCTTCCGGAAAATCATCCAAAATGTCCGCATCATGCCGCCTGTCCCTCCAAAATCCTCACAAATTCCTCCTCCAGCGACCCCGCCACCCGGTTGCGCTCAAGGTCGGCGAGCGTCCCGCGGTAGACCATCCGCCCGTGGTGGACGATCCCGAGGTCATCGGCCAACAGCGTCACCTCCCCCATGATGTGGGTCGAAAACAACACCGTCCGCCCAGCCTCGCGGCACTCGCGCACCATCGCCAACAGGTTCCCCGCCGCCAGGACGTCCAGCCCCGCGGTCGCCTCGTCGAGCACCACCACCTCTGGGTCATGCAGCAACGTCCGCGCCACCGCGACCCGCTGGCGCATCCCGGCCGAGAGCCCGCCGACCGGCCGCCGGGCAAACCCGCCGATGTCGAGCCGCCCAAACAACAACTCGCGCCGCTCGGCAATCCGCGCCGCGCTCATCCCGTGGAGCCCGCCAAAGTAGTCCATCGTCTCATCCGGCGTCAGCCGGCTGTGCGGCATCGCCGCGTTGGTCAAAAATCCCAGCCGCCGCCGGACCTCACGGCTGGCCGTCCGCGTGTCAAACCCGGCCACCTCGACCGACCCGCGGTCCGGCGCCAGCAGCGAGGCGATCATCCGCAACAACGTCGTCTTCCCGGACCCGTTCGGCCCCAACAGCGCAAACACCCGCCCAGGCTCGCAGCGGAAACTCACCTCGCTCACCGCCTCAACCGCCACCCCGCGGCCCACCCGCCCGCTCCCGAATCTCTTGCTCACGCCCCGCACTTCGATCACCCCCACCCTCTATCCATCCCCATCCACCCACGCAAGACCCACCGCGACTGATGCGCAATTCTTGTCCAAGAATCGCCCCGGGCGGACATTACCTGACCGAAGCCCAGCTTTGACAATGGCTTACCCCGCCACCACAGTCCCCACCATGCGGATGCATTTTATCCTCGCGCTCGCCGCCATCGCCACCTCCGGCCTTGGCCTGCCGGCGCATGCCCAGCTTGACCCGGCCCAGCCGACGCCGCCGCCGCCGGATGGCAGCACCGCCCCGAAGGTCGAGCCGAAGGTTGAGCAGATCGAAAAAGACCTCTTCCGGGTTGGCGCCGTCACCTTCCGCCCGTCGACCCGCGAGATCCGCTTCGACGCCAAAGTCAACATGCAGGAAGGCCTGCTCGAATATGCCATCGTCCGCGAAAATGGCGACAAGGCCCACGAGGCACTCCTCTCGACGACCGCGCTTCCCAGCGATATCAACATCGCCCTCAAGCTGTTGCGCTACCCGGAATCACCCGAGCTGCTGCCCCTGCGCGACGAGTCGGGCGCCTTCACGACGAAGTTCCCCGACGTCCCCGAGGACGTCCGCCAGGGCGCCCGGGTCGACATCCAGGTCGTCTACAAAGTCGGCACCGAGGAGAAGAAGGCGGCCATCAACGAGTGGATCGCCTATGACCCGACCCAGCAGCCGATGCCGCTCGGGCCATGGCTCTACACCGGGTCGTATGTTTTTGACGGGAAGTTTGCCGCCGACACCGTTGGCGACCTCACGGCGATCATCCTCGATGGCGCCACCCTGTTCAACTACCCCGGCAAGGACCGTGAGAACGATGCCGTCTGGAGCGTCATGACCAAGCGCGTCCCCGCCGTCGGCAGCCTGGTCACCGTTGTCATCACCCCGTATCCACAGCCAAACGCCAAAGCAAAATGAAGCGCGCCACCCTCATCACCGTGTTGTCCGCCGCCGCTGCAGTGCTTGCCACCGCCGCTCCGGAAAATCGCTACGCCTCACTCCAGCAGGAAATCGCCCAAGCGACCAAGCGCGGCAACGCCCACCTCGCCACCAAGTTCACCAAGGACGGTTACCTCGGCAGCGACGAAAACCCGGCCATCACCGCCCTGGCGGTCCGCGCCGCCCTGATGGACCCGTCGCGCGACCGGACCGCCAAGCTGCCCGACCACCTCGAGCGCGCGCTGACCTGGCTGCTGTCGACCCAGAAGGATGACGGCGGCTTCTACACCAAGGGCCTCGGCGTCTACAACACCGCCCTCACCGTGACCACCCTGGTCGCCGCCCAGCGGCCCGAATACGATGCCGCGATCATCCGCGCACGCCGGTTCCTCGTCAACCAGCAGAGCGACTTCGACGCCCGCGGCGAGGCCGACAACAAGTACGACGGCGGCATCGGCTACGGCGGCACCTACTCGCACTCGGACATGTCCAACACCCACCTGGCGATGGAGGCGATGCACGCGTCCGAGAAAATCGTCGCCGACGGGAAGCATGGCGACCAACCGGACCTCGACTGGGCCGCCGCCCTGAAGTTCGTCTCCCGGACCCAGAACCTCGAGGAAACCAACGACCTCGAGTTCGCCTCCAACGACCCGGACAACAAGGGCGGGTTTGTCTATTACCCCGGCGACTCGAAGGCCGGCGAGCAAACACTCCCCAACGGCCGCGTCGCCCTGCGCTCGTATGGCTCGATGACCTACGCCGGCCTGCTCTCGTTCATCTACGCCGATATGAAGGCTGACGACCCGCGCATCGTCACCCTCAAGGA
The DNA here is from genome assembly GCA_044373465.1 of Akkermansiaceae bacterium. Lineage (GTDB taxonomy): Bacteria > Verrucomicrobiota > Verrucomicrobiia > Verrucomicrobiales > Akkermansiaceae > JBILQA01. The sequence goes on from JBILQE010000001.1 coordinate 82,180, forward strand.
GTGGCTCAGCAGAAACTACACCGTCGACGAAAACCCGAACATGGGCGCCCAGGGGCTATACTACTACTTCCACACCATGGCCAAGGGGCTCGCCGCGGCCAACATCGACAAGCTCCCGCTCGCCGACGGGAAAACCGCCGACTGGCGCAATGACCTCGCCGTCAAAGTCCTCAACACCCAGCGCGAAGACGGGTCGTGGGTCAACCAGACCGGCCGATGGATGGAGAGCGACAGCGAACTGGTGACCTCCTACTCGCTGCTCACCCTGGCCCAGATCCACCACTCGATCCCGAAGTAGCCGGCTGATAGATCCTGGCCGCTCCGCCGGTATCCGCTTTCCTCCGTGGCAGTTGGCTTGTAAGCAAGCTGGCGACCCACGGAGGTCATTTTTTTTCCGCCATAGTTTCGCCGCATGCTCCGTTGGTTCGCCCGCAACGACATCGCCTCAAACCTCTTGATGGTGGCGATCCTCATCGGTGGCTTGGCGGTCGCCTTTCTCGACAAGATCCCGCTGGAGGTCCAACCGACGTTCACCCGCGATGAGGTGCGGATCACCGTCAACTACCGCGGCGGCAGCCCGGAGGATGTCGAGCGCACCGTCGTCCTGCCGATCGAGCGCGCCCTCGAGGGGATGGCCGGGGTGGCCAAGATCGAATCGGAAGCGTACTCGGGCAGTGGCCGGATCACCCTGGAGGCGACCCCGACGACTGACGTCAAAGAGCTTCTCGACGAGGTCCAGAGCCGGATCAACATGCTCACCACGCTCCCGCCGGAGACCGATCCGCCGCGGCTGCAAATTCCGGACACCTCGCGCTGGTGGGAGGTCATCAAGGTCGTCGTTTCCGGGGATCTTGACGATGCCGACCTGCTGCGCGCCGCCCGCCAGGTGCGCGATGAGTTGATGGAGTTGCCAGGGATTTCCCAGGCCAACGTCCAAGGGGCGACGCCGCTCGAGATCGCCATCGAGGCCGACCCGCGGACGCTGCGCGACCACGGGCTGAGCTTCCAGGACCTCACCGAGGCGATCCGCCGCTCGTCGCTCGACCTGCCCGCCGGCACCATCACCACGGCCGAGGGGGCGTTGATGGTCCGCACCCGCGGCCAGGCGTATTCCCGCGACGACTTCGCCAACATCCTCGTCACCAGTGCTGCGGGTGCCGAGGTGCGGCTCGGCGAGGTCGCCCATGTCGCCGACGGGTTCGAGGAAAAACAGCGGCGGGTTCGCCTCAATGGCAAGCCGGCCCTCATCGTCGAGGTGATGCGCCTCGACAACGAGAACGCCCTGAATATTGCCGACCGGACCCACGAATACGTCAAATCCGCGGCCAACCGGTTCCCCGAGGGGATCACCTTGACGACCTCCGGCGACCGCTCGGTGGAACTCCGCGGCCGGCTCGGGACGCTGACCGGCAGCCTGTTGCAAGGCGGGCTGCTGGTCCTCATCGTGCTCGGGTTGTTTTTGCGCCCGATGCTGGCGTTCTGGATTGTCATGGGCATCCCGGTCGCCTTTGCCGGCGGGCTGATCTCCATGGCGTGCCTCGGCATGTCCGCCAACGTGATGAGCCTGTTCGGGTTCATCATCGTCGTCGGGATCGTCGTCGATGATGCCATCGTCACCGGGGAGAACATCTACATCAAGCTGCGCGAGGGGATCACCCCGCTCGAGGCAGCCGTCTCCGGGACCCGGGAAATCGCCCTGCCGGTGACCTTCGGAGTGCTCACGACCATTGTCGCCTTCGGGCCGCTGATGTTCATGCCGGACTCGTGGAACGTCTACACCCGCCAGATTCCCCCGGTGGTCGCCGCGGTGCTCCTGTTTTCCCTCATCGAGTCGAAGTTCATCCTCCCGTCCCACCTCAAGCACCTCAAGACCGGACGGACGAACAACAATTTCATCAGCCGCTTGCAGAAGAAAGTCGCGACCGGCCTCGAAACCTTCGTTGCCCGCATCTACGGGCCGCTGCTGACCTTCTCGGTGAAGCACCGCTACGCCACCCTGGCGGTGTTCATCGCCTTCGGGCTGGCGATGCTTGGGGTCATCCAGGGCGGGCGGCTCGGGTTTGTCAGCATGCCGTCGATGGACCGCAACACGATCCTCGCCAGGGTCGAAATGCCGCCCAACACCGAGATCGACCAGACCGACGTGCTCGTCAAACGCATCGCCGCGGCCGCCACCCAGCTGCGCGGCGAGTTCATCGATCCCCGGACCGGCCAGCCGCTGGTCGGTGACGTGACGACGAGCACCGGCGGCTGGCCGCGCGGCAATGATGTGCGCGAGCGCGAAGGCTATGTGATGCTCGAGGTGCTCGATCCCGGGTTCCGGTCCGCGCCGGGGCCACGCAACAGCGTCATCGCCAAACGCTGGCAGGAACTCATCGGCGAGCTCCCCGAAGCACGCTCGTTCTGGATCAGCAGCGAAAGCAGCGGCGCGTTCGGCGGCGGCGGCGGCGGCGGGAAAAGCGCCGAGACCCTCGACATCCAGGTCCGCGGCAACTCGAGCGAACTCAAAGACGGACTCCTCGACGAGGTCAACGCCCTGCTCGAATCCTACCCGGGAATCGCCTCCGCATGGAACGATTCCGGCCTCTCGCGCGATGAACTCCAAATCACCGTCAAGCCCGAGGGCGAGGCGCTCGGGCTCACCCAGCGCGACCTCGCCCGCCAACTCCGCGCCGCCTTCTTCGGCGAGGAAGCCCAGCGCGTCCAACGCGACCGCGACGACATCCGGGTGATGGTCCGCCTGCCACGCGCCGCGCGCCAGTCGCTCGACACGCTTGAATCGATGACCGTCCGCACCCCCGGCGGCGGCGAGGCGCCATTCCACGCGGTCGCCACCGCCACCTTCACCCGCAGCCGCGCCGATATCCGCCGCGAGGACGGCGCCCAGGTCGTCTCGGTCAGCGCCAAGCCGGAGAACGAGGAAGTCGACGTCGTCGCCATCGCCGCGGACCTCACCCCGCGGCTCAACGCGTTGTTTGACCCGCACCCCGGGCTGACCTGGCGCTTCGAGGGCTACATCGCCGACAACGATGAGACCCAGCGGCGCCTCAAGATCGGCGGCATCGCCCTGTTCCTGGCGCTTTACTCGCTGCTGGCCATTCCGTTCCGCTCGCTCGTCCAGCCCTTCCTGGTGCTCACCGCGGTCCCCTTCGGGATCATCGGCGCGCTCCTCGGACACATGCTCCTCGGCGTCACCCCGTCGTACCTTTCGATCTTCGGCGTCCTTGCGCTGGCTGGCGTCGTCGTCAACGACTCGCTCGTCATGGTCGACTTCGTCAACAAGGCCCGCGCCAATGGCGAGCCATTGTTCGCCTCGGTCATCGGCTCCGGCACCCGCCGCTTCCGCCCGATCCTGCTCACCTCCCTGACGACCTTCGCCGGCCTCATGCCCCTCATCTTCGACCGCTCACTCCAGGCCCAGTTCCTCATCCCCATGGCCATCTCCCTCGCCTTCGGGATCCTCTTCGCCACCGCCATCACCCTGTTCTTCGTCCCCTCCGGCTACCTCGTCATCGAGGACTCCCGCGCGCTCCTCCGCCGCGCCTGGGCATGGTACCGCTCACCCTTCAAAAAGCCCGCCCTCCCCACCGAACCAAGCCCCACCCACGATATCTAGCTCCCACCCTCCAACGTTGGAAGCTCGACGCCGAGATGGAGCTCGGCGTTCGGTTACCGTTGGGCACTTCATCGTCCTCGTCTTCCATCTGCTCACTCGGCACTTCCATCGTCCGATCTCCTACGCCAGCGGCGTTACGCCCTCCAGCCCGGGGTTGGTCGAATGGAATGAGACCTACCCCGGGGATCCTCCCCATCCCATCATCGAACCGCAACGCGGTTCCGCCCCGCGCTGAGCCCTGCGAGACTCACCGCCCCACCGTCGCCCCACCGTCGCCCCACCGTCGCCTCGCGCGTCCCACTCGCCGTGCCCCCACTGCTCTCTGATCACTCGGCACTTCCACCGTCCCCGGTCTTCCACTTCGCACTTTCCACTTCGCACTTCGCACCCGTGTCCATTCGCGCCATTGGCCGGCGCTAGCCACCACTCAATGGCTATTCCCGCGCTGGGCGCTGCGAGACGCATCGCCCTACCGGCGCTTCGTGCGTCCCACTCGCCTTGCCCCCACTGCTCACTGCTCACTGATCACTCGGCACTTCCACCTCCCCAACATTACTTAACAAAAGTTAATTTTCGCTGGCCCTCCGAAGGCGTCTTTGCTAACAAGCAGCGAAACCCCGACCTCGGAAGATATGGCAAAAATCATCGAACGCGCCCAGCACCTCCGCCTCCGCGAGACCCAGATGGAGATGCATGCCGACGGACCGGTTGGCAGCACCGCCCTGTCGGACGACTTTGAAGGGAAACTCGAGGCCGCGAAGGCCCAGCTCGAGGTCCTCCACCATAAGCGTGAAGAGCTTGAGCGGCAAAAGCGCGACCTCGAGACGCTCAACGAGCGGAAGAAGATTTTCCTCACCTCGCAGGTCGAGATCACCGAGCGGTTGGCCACGGCGCTGACCCACATCGACCGGGAGATCTACGAGATGCGCAAGGAGACCGAGGACCTCGACCAGACGCGCAAGTGCTTCGCCGAGCACCTCGAGAAAATCGAGCGGCTCACCCCGGAAAGCTGGGCGAAGGAGAAGCTCGCCCCCAACCTCGACCGCGCCATCGCCATCCTCGACCAAGCCGAGGACGAATACGACCAAGCGGTCGACTACTTCCAGGACCGGCGCAGCGGCGGCGGGATCTTTGGCGGCGGGAAGCTCAAGACCCGCGGCAAGGCCGCCAGCGAAGGGTCGGGGGAATTCTTCACGATGCTGCGCAATGGCTTCGCCTTCAACCTTCCCGTCGTCGTCCTCGGGGGCGCGGCGCTCGTCGTCTATTACCTGAAGTAGGATCCGGCGAATGTTCAACCGCTCGAAGCATGCCCGCGGCTCCGATGCCGACCTTGGCGGCCTGGCTGCCGAGGAGGACGAGCTCAACAGCCGCATCCAGGAGATCGAGCAGCTCATCCACAAGGCGCCGCTCGAAGTCCAGCAGCAGCAAGAGGAACGCCGCACGGTCATGCCGCCGCCCGACGACCTCGCCGACCGCCGCCGCGCCAAGGACTTCTACGGCGCGCTCAGCCGCCGGGAAGTCGTCAACGAACGCCGCAGCCAGGCCCGCAACCTGTTGCTCCTCCTCTTGCTCCTCACCGCCATCGCCGCCCTCGCCCTCTGGGTCGTCCGCGTCGTCCAGCAAGCCTAGCCCCCGTTCGAAGTTCGACGTTCGAAGTTCGACGCATCGGAGAATCAGGGGCGAGGTGGTCTCCCGCTGTTCATCAGCACTTCATGGGCTGACCACGTTCGACAGTCACTCGGCACTCCTCCTCCCATCCGGGTAAACCCGTGAGCCGTGGTCAAAAATCCCTCCGTAGTCATGCCCACTGATCACTGCTCACTGATCACTCGGCACTCCTCTTCACCTCAAAAACCGCTGCCGCTCAATCAGCCGCCCCGCAGCGCAAAACTCAACCCCCTCCGCACTAAGCAGCTCGCGCTTTCTTTCGACCGTCGGACCAGCCACCGCGCCCATGAACCCGCCGAGGTGACCATCGCTGCGAATCACCCGGTGGCACGGGACCTGCGGCGCAAACGGGTTCTTCCCGAGCGCCCGGCCGACCGCCCGGGCACTCCCGCGTCCGAGCTGGCGCACGATCCACCCGTAGCCGGCGACTTTCCCCGCCGGAATCCCAATCGTCACCCGGTAAACTTCCGCCTCGAATGATGTCGGCTTGCCATCCGCTTCCATCCACCCAAACTCTCACAGATTCCGGACCCTCGCCAACCGCAAAAACCATGATCCACCGCACCGCCATCCTCCCGCTTGCCCTGTCGCTCGCCGCCACCGCCGCCGCCACCGCGGAAACCCTCGACCTGCTCGATGGCACCAACGACCTGCTGGTCCCCTCGTATCGCGCCGGCATGTTCTTCAACGGCGAAAGCACCCTCGACGAGGGCGGCGAGTTCTCCTACGCCCAGTTCCTCCTGCGCGCCCCGCTCACCCCGCCGGTCCCCGTCGCCACCGACGTCAACTTCTTCGCCAGCCTCGACTACGAGGTCACGTTCCTCGACGTCGACGTCCCCGCCCTCGTCCCGCTTGAGGATGCCGACCTCCACATGCTCCGCGTCCCGCTCACCCTTCTGCGCCGCAGCGATACCAGCCCGTGGTCGTGGCTGGTCCGCGTCGATCCAGGCATCGCCACGGATTTCAACGACTTCAACGGCCACGACATCCGCTTCGGCGGCCGCGCCGGAGTCGCCTACACGTTCAGCAAGTCGCTCACCGTGAACGCCGGCGTCGGCACCGCCGAAGCCTACGGCGACCAGGCCGTCGTCCCGCTCGTCGGCTTCGACTGGATGCCCGCCGACAACTGGCTTGTCAGCCTCTCCGGCCCGCGCCTGAGCGCCTCGTTCCAACCAAGCGACGCCTGGATCCTGCGCTCCGCCGTCTACCTCTCCGGCGGCGTCTGGAATGTCGAAGTCGACGATGAATCCCGCGAGCTGACCCTCCGCTCGCTCCACGCCGGCATCGGCATCGACCGCCGCCTCACCGGAAAACTCTGGCTCACTGCCTCCACCGGATTCTCATTCGCCAACAAAATCGACCTCAGCACCACCTCCAGCTCCACCGTCTACGATTCCAACGCCGACTCCGCATGGTTCGGCTACCTCGGCCTGCGCCTCGCTGCCTGGTAACCCCCGCCGTAGCGCGCCGCCGGTAGGGCGCCGCCGGTAGGGCGATGCGTCCCCGCAGCGCCCAGCCCATGAGCTGCCGATGAAACGCGGGAACCTCCCCCTGTCGCGCCTCCATGGGCCATCGCCGGCGCTCCATCGCTGTTGGACACTTCACCGGCCTCGTCTTCCACTTCTCACTTCGCACTTCTCACTCGGCCCATCGCCCCCCACGGCCTCACGCCGAGCGACTGCCCGGCGTGGCCATCTTCATCGTCCCGGTCCCCACTGCTCACTGCTCACCCGGCACTTCTAGCGTCACTGATCCGCATCGATCCTCGCCTTCTCAAGCTCGGCCTTCGCGTCCGCCTCCTTCTTCTCCGCATCCAGCCTCGCCTGGATCACCTTCTTGTCGGCCTCGATCCGCGCCGCGTCGATCTCCGCATTCGCCGTGTTGCGCTCCTGCGCCACCTCCGCTGCCTTGTCGACCTCATCCTTGCGCATATCGATCGCCTCCTTGGTCGCTTCCTTCTCGGTTTCCACCGCCTGCTTCTGCTTGTCGCAGCCAGTCAACATCATCAACGAGGCCGCAAATATAATCGGGTAGTTCATCACTTTGGTTTTTCGGTTTGTTGGGACCCACACCAAACTACCCGCTTCTAACACCAGCGCCATGGGCACTAACCCTACTCGCAACCGAGGAAGTGCCGAGTGAGCAGTGGGGACCGGGACGATGAAGCGCTAGTGGCAAGTGCGCGCCCAAGGAGTGGCGACTTCAGTCGCTACACCTCCGACTCCTCCTCCCTAATCCCGGTCCATACCCGCTTTCCATCGACATCTCATGGGCTGGGACCCCCGACTCCCGACTCCGCGGCTTGCCGTCTAATATTCCTTGGCGGTTGGCCGTTAGTGGGGGCCATGGCGGCGGGATGGGTGAGTCCCGGCGTCGGCTTGATCTCCCCCCTTCCCTCCCGATGAAATCCTTGATTGCTGCGACAAGTTTTGGGCTGGTCTTGCTGACCGGCGGGGCGGTGTGGGCGCAGCAGAATGCGAAGGTGGTGGCGGTGGATCCGGCGGGCCGGTTGGCGGGGACCACGGTGCTGGGGGAATGGAATGCGGCGGGGAATTTCGAGGGTTGGGCGGGCAGTGATCTGAGCGGTTTGGGGGTATCCGGCGGGGTGCTGACGGCGACCAATGCGACAACCAGCGTGAATGGGTCGATGAGCCGCACGGCGATGGTTGGCGGGGCGGACCTGGATCTGGGATTCAACGACTACTTGCAGCTGCGGGTGAAGTTGCCGGTCGGCTACGCGGGGGATGTGCGGGTTGAGTTTGGCACGGCCACCCACCCCGGGTTTGCGGCGACGCGGCAGTTTGTGATTCCTGCGGCGAGTGTGGTGAAGGATGGGGCGTTCCACGTGTACCGGCTGGATCTCGGGTTGGAGGTCTACTGGCGCGGGACGTTGCGCGACCTGAGGATCACGCCGCTGATCGGGTTCGCCGGGCAGTTCCAGGTCGACTATGTGGAAGTTGGCGATGTGGCCGGGAGCGCCCCGGCGTTGGACCTCAACACGAACTTTGAGGCACCGTTGACGGCGGCGACCACCTCGCGGTTGGCCAGCAAGCACTTCTGCGTCTGGTGGGACCCCGCCGACGCGGCCTTCACGCTCGTCCACGCGCGCCGGGCGCTGCGGATGTGCGAGGAGAGCTTTCAGGTGTTTTGTCGCAAGCTCGGGTACAACGAGCCGTTCCGGGAGTTCGATTCGACCACCACCCCGCGCTACAAGGTGAACCTGATCACTTGGTACGACGGGTTCTGGATGGGCGGCTACGCCAATCGTCCGCACATGAACGTCGGCGCCGGCGGACTTGGCGACGAGGGGTGGGGAAATCCCGTCCCGCATGAGCTCGCCCACGTCGTCCAGTCGGCCCAGCCGGGGCGCTTGGCCGGCGGCCACTGGGAAAGCCACGCGAACTACCTGCGCGCCCAGCGGAACCTGCATTTCTACGAGGTCATCCCGGGCGCGCTGCCGGCGCTGGACAACCTGACAGCCAACTCGAACTACCGGCCGGACCACAACCGGCACATCTACGCCGACCAGCGCTACTACCTTGGGCTGGACGACTACGGGACGCAGTTCGGGCTGCCGGAGAACTTCGCGGCCACCGCGTGGCGCGATGGTGCCAGGGACAAGACGATCATTGAAAAGCTGGCGGCGGTGGTGCCGGTCGGCGGCTCGGTGAAGAATGTCGCCTGCGAGACGCTGAAATTCTGGCCGATGCTCGACTTCAAGGAGAAGACCCGGCTGCGCGCGCAGCACTGGAGCAATCTGACGAACCGCAACAAGTTCTTCTGGCTCCAAGGCGCCCAGCTCATCCCGCAGCAGGACAAGCCAGGCTGGTGGCGGGTCCCGCTGGAGCGCGCGCCTGACGCCTGGGCCTACCAGGTGCATCGGCTCACGGCGGCTGCCGGGGCGACGCTCACCGTGGACGTCCGCGGGATCGACCTGCCCGGCAGCGGCGAGGACTGGCGCTGGTGTCTGGCGGCGATTTCCGCCGGGGATGCCGTCCGCTACTCGCCGGTCTGGGCGCCCGGGTCGCGCAGCTTCACGCTGGCTGCGGGCGAGTCCGAGGTTTTCCTCATCGTGACAGCCACGCCGGCGAGCCACGCGCTTGACCTCGACAGCCTCAGCAACACCAAGCCGGTCGACAAGCACCCGGATCGCCTGCGCTACGCGTATGAAGTCCGGCTCACCGGCGCGGAGCCAAAGCCCAACCAACTCGCCGTCGCCAACCCGACCGGGTTCCGGGTCCACCCGAATGGCGGCGGGATCCTCGGCCCGAGTGCCACGGCAAGCGCCACGGCGTGGATCGGCCCGCATGCCAAGGTGCTCGGGACCGCCCGGATCCTCGAGTCGGCCCGGGTGGAGGACTATGCGGTGGTTCAGGGGAGCGCGACGGTGCAAGGGAAGGCGGTCGTCAGCGGCTTTGCAGTGGTCGAGGGCAACGCGCGGATCGAAGCCAGCGCGCGGGTCAGGGACCGGGCGCAGGTGGGCAATGGGGCGGTCGTCCGCGGGCGCGCGCTGGTGGCCGGCTATTCCCGGGTGGAGAACATCATCGCCCAGGATGACGCGATCATCCGCGGCTGCGCCTATCCACTGGAGGGAACCATCAGCGGAACCGCCATCATGGATCACGATTACTCAATGGGATCGAGCGTGAGCGATGGGGTGCATTTCAGCCATGTCCCGTGGGGCGGCTGGTGGGACGTCTACTACCCGCAGACGCTGCGGAAACCGCGAGGGCTCATCGCCAGCTACCGGACCGAGGAGAGCGATGGCGCCCAGTGGTGGGATGAGTTCGGCGCGCTCCATGGGATTTTGCGCGGGTCGCCGGTGCGCTCCAGCGACGCGGCGTTCAACTCGAATGTGCTCACCTTTGACGGGGTGGATGATTATGCGGCGTTGGACCGGAGCGTGGCGGATACCGGGAACTTCTCCTTCAGCTGTTGGATCAAGCCGGGCACGCCGGTCGGCGCGGTCGAGCCGATCATGTTTCTCGGCAGCAGCGCGACCCGCGCGCTGGCGCTGCGGCGCAATGCCGCCGGGCGCGCGGTCCTGACGATCAACGACGGGGCGACGACGCGCACGCTCACCGGCACCAGCATTCTGGCGCAGAACCAATGGCAGCACCTGGCGGTGACCCTCAACGGGACCACCGCCAGCATCTTTGTCGGCGGGCTCAGCGAGGGGTCGACAGCATGCGCGCTGACGCCGCTGCAGGTGTTGGCGGCCAACAACCACACGGCGCCGCAGGCGAATTTCCTCGGGCGTGACTGGGGCGGGTTGTTGTTCAAAGGAGCCTTTGAGGATGTGCGGTTTTTCAATGTCGCGCGGACGTCCGCCGAGATCCGCGAGGAACTGTCCCGCCGCGGCAGCTTGCTCGGCCAGCTCTCCCCATCCGCGCCGAGCGATTTCAACGGGACGAGCACGCTTGGCCAGACGGGCGTGCGCAACGGCCGAATCCGCACGCTTAGCGCCTGGGTGAACCCAAGGACATCGCCCGACGTGGCAAACTATCAGGCAATCATCGACAGCCGGGACGAACGCGGCGGCAGCCACGGCAGCGGGATCGGCCTGGATAATGGCAAGTGGGTCGCGCGGCTTGACGGCGTCGGCTACTGGACCCCCGCGGGTACCGGAAACGTGGTAAAACTCAACCAATGGCAGCACGTCGCGTTGGCCTTCAACGGGACCAACGCGTGGTTCTTCATCGATGGCGTCCAGGTGGCCACCCGGACCTACAGCGGGCCAGCCAGCGATGCGGCGGCCGCGGGGAAGTGTTATCGGCTCGGGTTCTCCCAGAGCGGCGAGAGCACCAGCACCCGGGTGTTCTTCAACGGCCAGATCCTCAACGCCCGCATCCATGACAAGGCGCTCGGCGCCGCCCAGATCGTGCTGGATTCCGATGCCGACTCGGTCAATGACGACCTGGAGCTCTACTTTGCCACCGACCCGATCGACCCGCTGAGCGTCGCCCCGCCGCTGGCACTCTGGAAGTTCAACCAGTTCGGCAGTAACTCCGGTAATCCGCTCATCGCCGGCGACCTCGCCGATCCGGATGCCGATGGCACTGTCAACCTGCTCGAATACGCGTTTGCCGGCAACCCGAGCGTTTCCTCACAAACCAGCGGGCGCCCGGCGACGACCCTCACCGCCGGGCGCTTGACGCTTTCCTTCAACCGGGTCGTCGCCCAGTCCGATATCACCCTCACTGTCCAAGGCAACGATGGCCTCGACGGGCCATGGACCGAACTGGCCCGCTCCACCGACGGCGGACCGATGACTCCCCTGCTCCCGGGCGTCGGCGTGAGCGAGTCCGGCACCGGCGCCACCCGCTCAGTCACCGTCACCGACCTCTACTCAATCAGCCAGCGGCCAATCCGGATGCTGCGCGTCGATGTCCGCGGGGAGTAACCCGACATCCAGGATCGAACGTCACTTGCTCCGCCATTCGAACTCCATGTCGCCTGAAAGCACCGCCAAGCTTTGCAACTCACTATAGCTAAGCGACTATTAATGTCTTTGAGCTTGTCTATCCGCGACCATCGGCGAAGCTGGCGCCAACCAACCAAAACAAGCTCATGCGCATCTCCAAGCCGCTTATCGCCGTTGTCACCCTCTGCTCGATGCTGGTGCAAACCACCCATGCCTGCACCGGGATCACCCTGAGAGCCAAGGACGGCACCGTCATTTTCGGCCGCACAATGGAGTGGGGCTCGTTTGACCTGCAATCGCGCCTCGTCGTCGTCCCGCGCGGCCACACGTACAAGTCCGAGCTTCCCGATGGCGCACACGGCATCGAGTGGAAATCAAAGTTTGGCGCCGTCGGGATCGACGCGGTGGGAAAGGACGTCCTGGTGGATGGCATGAACGAAAAGGGGCTATGCGTGAATGTCTTCTACCACCCGGGCTACGCCGAGTATGCGCCCTTCGATCCCGCCGCAGCGGTCACCAGCATCAACTCGCTGGATCTCTGCCAGTATCTGCTGACGACCTGCGCGTCGCTCGATGACGTGCGTGGCGCGCTTGCAAAGGTCCAGGTGGTGAGCCTCGTCGAGCCGGCCATCGGGATTGCCCCGCCGATCCACTTCATCGCCACCGAACCGGGCGGCAAGGCCATCGTCGTCGAGTTCACCGCGGGGGTGACGAAGATCCACGACGCGCCGCTCGGCGTCATCACCAATTCGCCCAACTACGACTGGCACACGACCAACCTGCGCAACTACATCAACCTCTCGCCGGTGGCGATTCCGACGAAGAAGCTCGAGAATTTGGATTTCGCCCCCCTCGGTGGCGGCAGCGGGATGATCGGGCTTCCGGGAGACTTCACTCCGCCGTCGCGGTTCATCCGGGCGGTGGCGTTCAGCAAGTCGGCCCGCGCGACGGCCACCGGCGCCGAGGCGATGTATGAATTATTCCGGATTCTCGATAACTTCAACATCCCGCTCGGGGCTGCGGAGGGCGAGGAAAGCAAAACGAAGATCGAGGGGATGCGCAGCGCCACGCTCTGGACGACGGCCTATGACACCAAGAACCTCGTCATGCACTTCCATACCCAACACAACCGGCGCGTCCGCCAAGTCGATCTGAAAATCATCAACTTCGACCAACCCGGCGGCCTCCGACGGCTCCCGCTCGACCCAACCAAAGGGCAGGATATTCTCGACGTCACTCCGGGGAAGTGAGCCCGCGCATGAAGCGCGCGTCGGGGAGGCGCTGCGCCCGTAAATGCCCAAGATCAAAGGCGAACGGTGGTCAGGCTCGACGGTCGAGGTCACTCCGCTACAAGAGCCGCTCGACGAGGGCTTGCTTGTCAATCTGGTGGTAAGCGGTGTGGGAGCAGATCTCGATTTCCTCAGACCAGGCGATTTGGCCGAACTGCCCGAGGTGGACGGTCCGGAAAAATGCCTCATCAGCGAGGGGTGCGAGCACGCCATGCCCGACATCGATCTTCCCTACAACAAGCGCTGGACGAAGGCTTGCTTGTCGAAGGGCTCGAAGGCGTCGGGTTCCTCGCCGGTGCCGAGGAAGCGCGGGGTGATGTTGAGCTGGTCCTGGATGGCGGCGGCGACCCCGCCTTTGCCTGAGCCGTCGAGCTTGGTGACGATGAGCCCGTGGAGGGAAGCGGCCTTGTGGAACTCGCGTGCCTGGGAGAGGGCGTTGGAGCCGGTCGATGCGTCGACGACAAGCAGGGTCAGGTGCGGGGCGGAGACATCGTTTTTCCCGAGGGTGCGGCGGATCTTTGCAAGCTCCTCCATCAGGTTGTGGCGGGTGTGGATCCGCCCGGCGGTATCGCAGATGAGGAACTCGATGTTCTTTTCCAATGCCTGGCGGTGGGCCGAGAAGCAGACCGACGACGGGTCGGCCTGCGGTGCGCCCTTGACGATCGGGAGGTCGAGGCGCGTCGCCCAGGCGTCGAGCTGCTCGGTGGCCGCGGCGCGGAACGTGTCGGCGGCGGCCAGCAGCACGCTGAACCCGTGGTTGCGCAGGTGGTGGCCAAGCTTGGCGCAGGATGTCGTCTTGCCAGTCCCGTTGACGCCAACGACAAGGATGACAAACGGGCGGCCGTCGGCCCGCGGCTTGAGCGCGCGGACCTCGTCGGGAAACAACCCCGCGATCTGCCGCCGGGTCGTTTCCACCACGTCCTCGGCCGAGACCACCCGGCCAAGCGCCTGCAGTTCATTGATGATCCGGGTCGTCAGCCCGATCCCGAGGTCGGCGGCGACCAGGTCCGCCTCAAGCTCGTCCCAATCGATCTCGGCCCGGTTGGCCACCTTGTTGAACAAATTCTGGAAAAACCCTGCCATCGCCCGCGCAGGATCAGCGGAAAGCCACCCAAGGGGAAGGCGGAAAATCGCGCCGGGCCGGTAGGGCGATGCGGGAAATGCTGGCGGGCCCGGCGGATTCCCGCTATTCCCGACCTCCGATCCCCGACTCCCGATGATGACGATTAGCTTGGTACGATTTCTCGGTTCTCTCAGCGCAGTGGTGCTGTTCCACGGGTCTCTAGCGGCGGCGGAGCCGGTGCGCCTGAAGGTCTTGTTTCTTGGTGACCAGGGGATCCACAAGCCGGCCGAGCGGCTCCGCGAGGCGGCCCCGGCGATGCTCGACCGCGGGATCGAGCTTGTTTACACCGAGGACCTTGGCGACCTGAACCGGGAAACCCTGGCGCTTTACCCGGCGATCATCCTCTACGCCAACCACCCGAAGATCACCCCGGAGGCCGAGCAGGCGCTGCTTGATTATGTGGCCAATGGCGGCGGCTTGGTGGCGCTCCACTCGGCGTCGAACTGCTTTGGCAACTCGAAGAAGTTCATCGAGTTGGTTGGCGCGCGGTTCAACAGCCACGGGGCCGGGGTGATGATCGACACGCTCGCGGCGCCCGACCACCCGTTGATGAGTGGTTACAAGCCGTTCGAGTCGTGGGACGAGACGCGGGCCCACGTGGACCACAACCCGGCCGACCGGGTGGTCCTGACCTATCACCACGAGAAGGACAAAGAGCCGGAACCGTGGACGTGGGTGCGCACCCCGGGGAAGGGCCGGGTCTTCTACACCTCCTGGGGCCACGACCAGCGGACCTGGCGCAACCCGGGGTTCCACGACCTGCTTGAGCGGGCGATCCGCTGGTGCTCAGGGCAGGACGTCGCCAAGGCGCTTTCCACTAGGACGCTCAACCAGCCGTTTGAGGACGCGCCGGTGGAGAACTACCCGCCGCCGGTCCCGGAGATCATCCGCGAGCAGGGACTCGACGAGAAAGCCTACAGCCGCCAGCCGAAGCCGATCTCGCCGGAGGCATCGATGCAGCGGATGATCGTCCCGGCCGGGTTCCGGGTCGAGTTGTTCGCCGCCGAGCCGGACGTCGTCAACCCGATCGCCATGGCATGGGACGAGCGCGGCCGGCTGTGGACCGTCGAGACCGTCGACTACCCGCACAACACGCTGGATGGCAAGCCAGGCCACGACAAGATCCGGATCCTCGAGGACAGCGATCACGATGGCCGGGCCGACAAGGTCACGGTGTTCGCCGACGACTTGAACATCCCGACCTGCCTGGCCTTCCACGACGGCGGGGTGATCGTCATGCAGGCGCCGCACACGTTGTTCCTCAAGGACACCGATGGCGACGACAAGGCCGACGTGCGCACCGTGCTCGTCGACGGATGGTCGCAGCGCGACACCCACGGCGGGCCGAACAACATCCGCTACGGGCTCGACAACCAAATTTGGGGGACCGTCGGGATGGCCGGCTTCAAGGGCAAGGTCGGCAACGACGAGTTCCCGTGGACCAACAACCAGGTGTTCCGGCTCAACCAGCAAGGGACCAAGCTGGAGCTCATCCAACGACTGAGCAACAACGCGTGGGGGCTCGGGCTCAGCGAGGAGGGGCTGGTGTTCGCGACGACCGCCAACGCCCAGCCGACGAACTACTCGCCGTTTGCCCAGCGGTTCATCGCCAAGGTCCCGGGGCTCAAGGCGGACAACGCGCCGGGAATCTCGCCGATCGGCCCGCGCTACCTGCCGGTGACCCACATGATCCGCCAGAACAACGTCAACGGCGGGTTCACCGCGGCCGGCGGCCATGCGCTCTACACCGCCCGCGCGTTTCCCAAGGAGTATTGGAACCGGATGGCCTTCATCACCGAGCTCACCGGCCACCTCGTCGCCAGCTTCGCGCTCACCCCGGATGGCGGAAGTTTCTCGTCATTCAACAAAATGAACCTCATCGCCAGCGACGACCAGTGGTTCTCACCGGTCGCCGCCGAGGTCGGCCCGGATGGCGCCGTCTGGATCGCCGACCTCTACGAGTACATCACCCAGCACATGGTCCCGGGCCGCCCCGGGTCCGAGCACGGCGGTGGCGCCGCCTACGTCACCGGCCTGCGCGACAAGTCCTACGGGCGGATCTACCGGGTCGTTTGGGAGGGCGCCAAACCTCACCAACCGCTCGCCTTGCAGCGCGACGCGACCGCCGCGTTGCTGCGCGCGCTGGCCCACGACAACCTCCTCTGGCGCAGCCACGCCCAGCGACTCCTCGTCGAGCGCGGGAACAAGGATGTGGTCCCGGAGCTAATTAAGTTGATTGCTGACCCGGCGGTCGACGAAATCGGCCTCAACCCGGGCGTCATCCACGCGCTTTGGACGCTCCACGGGCTCGGCGCGCTCGGCGGCTCCGATCCGGCCGCGCTGGCCGCCGCGATCGGCGCGCTGCGCCACCCGTCGCCGGGCGTCCGCCGCAATGCCGTCCAGGTTGTCCCGCCCACGGCTGCCACCCGGGACGCGATCATCGCCGCCAACCTGCTGGCCGACAGCGATGTCCAGGTCCGCATCGCGACCCTGCTGGCGCTCTCGGAGATGCCCGCCGCTGCCGCCACCGGCGCCGCCATCGCCGCCAGCCTGAGCGCCAAAGACCCCGGCAAATCCCGCGACAAGCCGCTCGCCCAGGCCGCGGCGATCGCCGCGAGCCAGCACACTGCCGGGTTCCTCGCCGCCGCGCGCCCACCCGGCAGCATCGCCGCCACCGCCGCCGACATCCTCGCCTCCTCCCCGCCCGCGGAACCGGCCACCGCCGACGGCCGCCTCATCGACCTCGGGGTGGTCGTCGGCATGCTCAACTTCTCCACCAGGGAGCTCACCGCCGCGCCCGGCGAAAAGCTCCGGATCGTCTTCTCCAACACCGACAAGCTCGAACACAACCTCGTCATCCTCAACCCCGGATCCCTCGCCAAGGTCGGCGCCATGGCCGATGCCATGGTCAACTCACCCGACGCCCGCCAGCGCCATTACGTCCCGGATTCCCCCGACGTCCTCGCCCACACCCCGGTCGTCAACCCGGCCGACCGCGCCACCCTCACCTTCACCGCCCCCACCAAGCCGGGCGATTACCCCTTCGCCTGTCTCGTCCCGGGACACTGGCGCGCCATGCAGGGAATCTTGGTCGTCAAACAGCCGAAATAGCTAAGTCGCGCAAATTGCCACCGCCCGCGTGCCAGTTTGCAATCCCCCCGCCGCGCACCTCCGCCGGCTGGCCACCCCGGGTCGTTGGTCGGCGCCGCCACCGCTGGCCGCGATCTAATTTCCGCGCCACCGCGGCCATTGCGGGCGAGTGGCTGGCGCATGGGCGAGGTCGCCGCGTGGCTGTTGGAGTGGGCATCGCCGGCGGGCGGAACGCCGCTTGCTCATCAACGGGGGTAAATTGCGATCTCCAGTGCCCGCCCCACCTCCCGCAATCCGGCGAGACGTGCCCGGCCTGCTCCCGGCGATCCGCTCCCCACCCCACCCCACTCCAACCCCCAAACGACCATGAAAAACCTCTTTGAATACGATGTCTATGACCGCAACCGCGACCGCGTCGGGTTCGTCGAAAACCTCTGGGCCAACTCGCGCGACGAGATCGGCTTCATCGGCGTGAAGACCGGCTGGCTCGGGTTTGGCCGCAACCACGTCATCCCCGCCGAGGGATACACCATCGACGAGGCCGCCCACTCGATCCTCGTCCCCTACGATGGCGACCTGATCAAAAACGCCCCCAGCCTGGATGCCGACGAGGAGCTCGAGCCGGATGTCGAACGCGAGGTCTACTCGCACTTCGGCGTCGCCCGCTCGGCGACCACCGCCGACTTCGACAAGCCCATGATCAACAAGCCTGGCTTCAAAGAAACCAGCGACTTCAACGAGCCGCTCGGCGAAGGCCGCGACTGGCAGGAAGACCGCGAACTCCAGGACCGCGAGGAAATCCAGATGCCGCTCATGGAGGAAAAACTCCACGTCAGCAAACGCGAGACCGACCTCGGCGAGGTCCGCCTGCGCAAGGTCGTGCGCACCGAGACGGTCAACCAACCGGTCGAACTGCGCCACGAGGACGTCATCGTTGAACGCGTCACCGGCAGCGGGACCGCCACCCCCGGCGACCACACCTTCGTCGAACAGGTCGCCTCAATCCCGCTGAGCTCCGAGGAGGCGGTCATCAACAAGACCGTCGAATCCACCGGCACCGTCCAGGCCCGCAAGGTCACCGCAACCGAAACCCAGAATGTCTCCGACACCGTCCGCAAGGAGGATGTCACGGTCGAGCGCGACGTCACCGCCCGCCGCAGCGGAAACTCCCCGCTGCGCGAGTCGGAAGCCGACACCGAGCTGCGCGACGAGGCCGACGCCGAGGCGAAACTCCGCGCCGAACGCGACGCCAAGCTGCGCGGCACCGACGAGCCGATCCTCGACGACGACCGCTATTAACGGAGCTCCGAGCCCCAGCTCGGCCATGGAGCGACGATGGGAGGTGGTTCCCACCTCCCATCGTCGAGCTCCCCATGGAGCAGCGACTTCAGTCGCTAGACCTTCCGATCTTCCGACCTTCGACTCCCCAGTCGCAGCGACTTCATTCGCTAGCCGGGCAGAAGCTCGGCGACGGCCGCGCGCTCTTCCCGCAGTTCGTTGATCGTCAAATCAATCTTCGCCTGCGAGAAGGCATCGATCTCGAGCCCCTCGACGACCTTCCAGCTCTTCCCGTTGCGCGTGCAGATTGGCATCGAGGCGATCAGCCCCTTGTCGATCCCGTAGGAGCCGTCCGAGCAAACTGCCACGCTGGTCCAATCGCCATCGATGGTCGGCAGCGCCAGGCTGCGGACCGTGTCGATGATCCCGTTGGCCGCCGAGGCAGCCGACGAGGCGCCGCGGGCCTCGATGATGGCGGCGCCGCGTTGTTGGACGGTGCGGATGAAGTCATTCTCAAGCCACGCCCGGTCATCGATGACCGCCTCGGTCCGGTGGCCGCCGATCTTGGCGTGGACGAAGTCCGGATATTGGGTCGCCGAGTGGTTCCCCCAGATGCAGACGTTGGTCACCTGGTTCGGATGCACCCCGGCTTTCTTTGCCAACTGGCTTTTGGCGCGGTTCTCGTCGAGCCGGGTCATCGCAAAGAACCGCTCGGCCGGCACTCCCGGGGCGTTGTTCATCGCAATCAGGCAGTTGGTGTTGCACGGGTTGCCCACCACCAGCACCCGGACATCGGCCGCGGCGCTGCGGGCGATCGCCTGCCCTTGCCCGGTGAAGATCTTCCCGTTGATGTTCAGCAGGTCCTTGCGCTCCATCCCGGCCTTGCGCGGCACCGAACCGACCAGCAGCGCCCAGTTCGCTCCGGCAAATCCCTCGTCGAGATCCGCGGTGGCCACCACCTCGTTGAGCAGCGGAAACGCACAGTCGTCGAGCTCCATCACCACCCCGCGCAGCGCCGGCAATGCCGGCTCGATCTCGATCAGCCGAAGGTTCACCGGTTGCTCAGGACCAAACATGGCACCGGAGGCAATGCGAAACAGCAGCGCGTAACCAATCTGGCCCGCGGCACCCGTGATGGAGACTGTGATGGGAGTTGTCATGTGGATTCTGGGCGGAACGTCTAACCGGGACTAACTGCCGGGTCAACCGGATGTTCGCCGTTCGCCCTCCGATGTCCAGCCGCCCCGATGCCCGCGGCTACTCGCTGCGGCCGAATGCCACGACCGCCAGCGCCGGAATCGCCAGCGGCTTGCCGACGACGAGGTCCTCGAGCAGGTTGTTGAGCCACGGCCGGGTCGCGGCCACCCCCTCGATGGTGAGGAAATTCCCGCCGTCGATCTGGCTGACCCGGTAGCGCGCCTCGATCCTGATCGGCAGCGACTCGCCCTCAAGCAGCAACTCGATGCTCAACGCCTTCTCCCGGCTGTGGATCCGCAGGTCGCTGAGCTTCGCATACCGGTCGATCCTCCCGGCCAGAAAGCTCTTCGCCGCACTCGATGCCAAACTGTCCTTGATCCCACCAAACATGCCGCACCCTAGCACCCAGCCCGCCGATGCGAAGCCGGAACCCCCGAGCGCTCCAAGGAGGGGCGATCTCCGAATCGCCCAGCCCATGGGATGACGATGGGAGGCGCGAAGCTCATCCCATCGGCGCTCCCTGGGGCGCTCCTTAGAACTCGCCGCGGAACGAGCAGCGCGCGGTCGGGGTCTCGAAGATGACGATCTCGCAGAGCCCCGGGAGCTGCGGGGCGAGCTTGCGCCAGAACCAGGCGGCCATCCGCTCGATGGTCGGGCTTTCCAGGCCGGGGATGTCGTTGAGGTAGGCGTGGTCGATCAATTCCAACAATGGCGCCATCGCCTCGGAGATCTGCTTGTGGTCGTAGACCCAGCCGATCTCCTCGTTGACCTCGCCCTCGACGCTGATCTCCACCTTGAAACTGTGGCCGTGCATCTGCCGGCACTTGTGGTCGGCCGGCAGGCTCGGCAACGTGTGGGCCGCCTCAAAGCGGAAGTCCTTGGTCAGTCGCGCGCGCATCGTCCCCGCAGCCAAGCACTCGCCGCCCCGCTGTGCAAGACCCGCGCTCAAGGAGCGCCGATCTCCGAATCGCCCAGCACATGAGATGCCGATGGACAGCGCTCCCCCTCCTCCCATCGACACTTCATGGGCCACGGCGGATCGGAGTCCGCCGCTCCTTGTCCCAGCTCCAACCTCCGCGCTTTCCTTTTTGTTGGATTCGGTTATTCCCCGGGCGCCACATGACCAACCGCCTTGATTCAACCTTCGCCGCGCTCCAGTCCACGGGCCAGAAAGCCTTCGTCGCCTATGTCGGCGCCGGCGACCCGAACTTCGCGGTCTCGCTCGAGGTCATCCGCGCGCTCGCCGACGCTGGCGCGGACGTCATCGAGCTCGGCGTCCCGTTCTCCGACCCGCTCGCCGACGGCATCGTCAACCAGCTCGCCGCAGACCGCGCCCTCAAGGCCGGCATGACCACCCACCGGGTCCTCGACCTCATCCGCGACTTCCGCACCACCCACCAGACGCCGCTGGTCCTCTTCACCTACCTCAACCCGATCTATGCCTACGGGTTCGAGGACTTCCACCGGGATGCCGCGGCCGCTGGCGCGGACGGGATCCTGCTGTTAGACCTGCCGCCCGACGAAGCCGCGCTCAACAGCGAACTGGCCGGCGGCGCGGGCCTGAAGCATATCCGCTTGATCGCCCCGACGACGCCGCCGGAGCGTGCGGCGCGGCTGGCGGCCGGTGCGGAAGGATTCATCTACGCGTTGTCGCGCACCGGGGTGACCGGCGGCCACGGCGGCCCGTCGGAGGCCATCGGCGCACAGGTCAGCGAGCTCAAAAAGCACACCTCCACCCCGGTCTGCGTCGGCTTCGGCATCACCACCCCCGACCAGGCCCGGATTGTTGCATCCCTCGCCGATGGCGTCATCGTCGGCTCGGCCATCGTCAAACAAATCGAACTCCACCCGCTCCGCGCCGCCGCCGCCGTGCGCGAGTTCGTCACCCCGCTCATCGCCGCCACCAAATCGGTCTAAAGTCTAACGTCCACGCCTAGCAAATAAGCAGCCCACCCTCGATGATGCTCCATTTCTACAAGATGAACGGCGCCGGCAATGACTTCATTGTCATCGACAACCGCGACCTTTCCAGCGCCCTGGACGGCGACCAGATCGCCTGGCTGTGCGACCGCCACCGCGGGGTGGGCGCCGACGGGTTGTTAGCCGTCGAGCCAGCCGAGCACGGCGCGGACTACAAGTTCCGCTACTACAATGCCGACGGCGGCGAGGCGGAGATGTGCGGCAACGGCGCGCGCTGCTTCGGCCGGTTCACCGCCCACCTAACCGAGGAGCTGCGCACCACGGTTAGCTTTGAAACCATCGCCGGGACGCTAACAGCGGAGATGGTGGGCGAGGACGTGCGGATCGCGATGTCTGATCCGAAGGACCTGGTGCTTGAGCTTGGGACGCGGATTGCGGGTCTCGACGCGGTGTTGGCCTTCGTCAACACCGGGGTGCCGCACGTGGTCGCCTTCGTCGAGGACCTTGAGGCGGTCGATGTGTTCACCCACGGGCGGGCGATCCGCGAGCACGCCGACTTTGCCCCGGCCGGGACCAATGCGAACTTCGCCACCATGCTGGCCCCCGGGCACATCGCGATCCGGACCTACGAGCGCGGCGTCGAGGACGAAACCCTGGCGTGCGGGACCGGGATGGTCGCCTGCGCGCTGGTCCATCACCTGCGCACCGGCGCGCCAAGCCCGATCCAGGTCGACGTCGCCGGCGGCGACACCCTGGAGATCGGGTTTGAATCCACCCCCGCCGGCGGGTTCCGCGCCGTCACCCTAACCGGCCCGGCGGACTTCGTCTTCGAGGGCGAAATCCAGGTCTGAGCCGCGGCGCGGAAAAGTGCGGTTAGGCGGCGGTTCGGGATTGGAGGCCGGGGATTTTGCGTCCATGGTGCGCGCGCCATGCGTTTTACCGGCACCTACACCGCCCTGATCACTCCGTTTCGCGACGGCAAGCTCGATGTCCCCGCCTACGAGTCGCTCATCGAGCGGCAAATCGCCGCGGGCATCGACGGGATCGTCCCGGTCGGGACCACCGGCGAGTCGCCGACGCTCAACTCCAAGGAGCACATCGAGGTCATCCGGCTCGCCGTCGAGTTCGCCCGCGGCCGCGTCGATGTCATCGCCGGCACCGGCGCCAATGCCACCCAGGAGGCGATCGAACTGACCCAGGAGGCCGAACAGTTGGGCGCCACCGGCTCGCTCCAGGTCTGCCCGTACTACAACAAGCCGTCCCAGGAGGGACTCTATCAGCACTACAAGGCCGTGGCTAACAACACGGGGCTGCCGATCATGCTCTACAGCGTCCCGGGGCGCAGCGTGGTGGAGATCGCCCCGGAGACCGCGGCGCGGCTGGCGGTCGATTGCCCTAACATCGTCTCGATCAAGGAGGCCGGCGGGTCGGTTGACCGGGTCAACCAGCTCATGCAGGTGCTGCCCGAGGACTGCAGCATCATTTGCGGCGACGACCCGCTGACCCTGCCGTTCATTGCCTGCGGCGCCGTCGGACTCGTCTCGGTGGCCTCCAACCTGATTCCGGACGTGATGGCGAAGCTGGTGCGCGCCTGCCTCAACGGGTCGTTCGACGAGGCGCTGGCGATCCAGTCGCGCTATTACCCGTTGTTCCGGGCGCTGATGACCTGGGACGTCAACCCGGTCCCCGTCAAAACCGCCGTCGCCCTCGCCGGCCATTGCTCCACCGAGCTGCGCCTCCCGCTGGTGCCGATGAGCCCGGCGATGGCGGAAAAACTCAACGAGCTCCTCAAGGAGTTCGATCTCGTCTAAGCCGCCGGTTGAGGGAACCGTTGAACATCCAGCCACGCCGGCTCGTTGCGCCCGGCAGACGAAGAACCTTTATGATCTCACTTCTAGTAACAGGTAAGTCCGGCCGCATGGGCCAGGCGGTCATCGATGCGGCCGCCGCGGAGCCTAACGTCGCGGTGGTCGCCACCCATGATGCGGGCGAGGACCTTGGAGCAGCGATCGCCCCGGCGACCTGCGTGATTGATTTCACCATCCACCGGTTCACCGCGGAGCTGCTAGCCGCGGCGCGCACCAACGGGACCCGCATGGTCATCGGCACGACCGGGCACTCCGACGAGGAGCGCGCCGCGATCGCCAACGCCGCCCAGGACATCCCGATCGTCTACGCGCCCAACTTTTCCGTCGGGGTCAACACGCTCTTCTGGCTCACCCGCCACGCGGCGCGGATCCTCGGCAACCAACAGTTCGACATCGAGGTCACCGAGATGCACCACCGCCACAAGATCGACGCGCCCTCCGGAACCGCGCGGCGGTTGTTGGAGATCATCAACCAGGAAACCCACACAAGCTACGAGGACGACGTCATCCACGGGCGCTTCGGCAACATCGGCCCGCGCCCGACCGGAAAAATCGGCATGCACACGCTGCGCGGCGGCGACGTCGTCGGTGACCACACCGTGATGTTCGCCGCCGATGGCGAACGCGTCGAGCTGACCCACAAGGCGTCCTCGCGGATGACCTTCGCTGCCGGGGCGGTCCGCGCCGCCGTCTGGCTCGCCGCCATGCCCGCCGGCCTCTACGACATGCAAGACGTCCTCGGACTGAAATAGTGGCTAACCCATCCACCATTTCCCGCGTCGGCGTCGCCCTCGGGTCCAACCTCGGCAACCGCCTGCGCAACCTCCAGGACGCCCGCGCAATGCTCCGCACGCTCGCCGCCGCCCACAGCGACTTCATGCAGGCCCCGGTCTATCAGGCCGAGCCGGTCGACTGCCCGCCCGGCTCCCCGGACTTCTACAACACCGTCGTCGAGTTCGGCTGCCTGCTCGATCCCCATGAGCTGTTGGACCGGACCCGCGGGATCGAGTTCCACCTTGGGCGGCGGGTCGCGGCGGAGCGGAATGCGCCGCGGGTCATCGACCTGGACATCCTGTATTTCGGCGATGTGGAGCTTGAGAACGACATCCTGCTGTTGCCGCACCCGAAGCTGACCGAGCGGCGCTTCGTCCTCCAACCGCTGGCCGACATCCGCCCGGACCTGGTGCTGCCCGGCGACGCGGCGACGATCCGCGAGCACCTCCGCCACCTCGACCGCGACGAGCCGCTGGTGCGGCTGGTTCAAAGTTCCTGGTAGGCGCGGTTTCTGCGTTTTCCTTTTCCTCCGCCAGCGGCTATCAGTTCCGGCATGCCAGCCGACCATCCTGCCGCCGCCGCGCTGCGCGCCCGCAAGGGCACGTCCCCGATCGCGGTCCTAACCGCCTACGACTTCCCGATGGCGCGGTTGTTGGATGAGGCCGGCATCGACATCCTCCTGGTCGGCGACTCGCTCGGGATGGTGGTGTTGGGGTTCCCGGACACGACCCACGTCACCCTCGCCCACATGCTCCACCACACTGCCGCGGTCAGCCGCGCCAACCCGCGCGCGCTGGTCCTCGCCGACCTCCCGATCGGGACCTATCCGGACGCCCGGACCGCGGTGGCCAACGCCCAACTGTTGGTCGCGGCCGGCGCCGGGGCGGTGAAGCTCGAGGGCGGACTCGCCCAGGCACCGGTGGTGCGGGCGCTGGGCGAGGCCGGCATCCCGGTGTGCGGCCACCTCGGGATGCTCCCGCAGCGCGTCATCGAGGAAGGCGGCTATCACAAGAAAGGCAAAACCGCGGCACAACTCGCCGACCTGCTAGACGGGGCGCACGCGCTGGTCGCAGCCGGGGTCTTCGCCATCGTGCTCGAGAGCGTCGTCCCCGAGGCCGCCCGCCAGATCACCCGCGCGGTCGCCGTGCCGACCATCGGGATCGGCTGCGGCGTGGCGACCTGCGACGGCGAGGTGGCAGTGGTGACGGATGTGTTAGGGTCGTTCCCGTGGTTTGTCCCGCCGTTTGCGCGGCCGGAGGCTGACGTTGCCGGATTGGTCAAGGCGGCGGCCGGGGCGTTCATTGCGCGCGTCCAGCAGCAGGGGGAGCGGCGATGATCTCGGCGGACAAGCGCGAGGCGCTGCGCCTGCGGATGGAGGAAATCGGCATCAGCGAGGCGGACTTGTTGGAGAAGTTCATCCAGGGATCCGGCGCCGGCGGCCAGAAGATCAACAAGACCTCGAGCTGCGTGTTCCTCAAGCACCTGCCGAGCGGGATCACCATCAAGTGCCAGCTCGACCGGTCCCGCGAGATGAACCGCTTCCTCGCCCGCCGCGAGCTCTGCGACCAGCTCGACACGATCCGCCTCGGCAAGGACTCGGCCAAAACCCAGGCGATGGAAAAACTCCGCCGCCAGAAGCGCCGCCGCTCGCGCCGATCCAAACAACGCTCGATCGCCGACAAACGCACCCTCTCGGCCAAGAAGTCGCTGCGCAAGGAGCCCGGGTCCAACGATTAGATTTGTGGTTTGCCCAGCCGCCGCCGGGGCGCTTGAATCTCCCCCGCCCATGCGCACCTACCTCGACCTGCTCCAAGACGTCCTCGACCACGGCGAGGCGCGCGCGGACCGGACCGGCACCGGCACGCTGGCGGTCTTCGGCCGCCAGGTGCGCTTCGACCTGCGCGCGGGGTTCCCGTGTCTAACAACCAAGAAGCTCCACCTGCGCTCGATCATCCACGAGCTGCTGTGGTTCATCAAGGGATCGACTAACACCGCCTACCTGAAGGAGAAAGGCGTGAGCATCTGGGACGAGTGGGCGGATGCCGACGGCGAGCTCGGACCCGTTTATGGCCGCCAGTGGCGGTCGTTCCCCTCGCCTAACGGCGAGCCGATCGATCAGATTGCCGAGCTCATCGCCGGGTTGCGTGGCTCGCCGCAGTCGCGCCGCCATCTGGTGGTCGCGTGGAATCCGGGAGAGATCAACCGGATGGCGCTGCCGCCGTGCCACTGCCTGTTTCAGTTTTTCGTCCACGAGCCGGACTCGGAGCGTCCCGGGTTGTCGTGCCAGCTCTATCAGCGCAGTGCCGACCTGTTTCTCGGCGTTCCGTTCAACATCGCCTCCTATGCACTCCTAACCGCCATGGTCGCCCAGGTCTGCGGCTTCGAGGCGCGCGAGTTCATCCACACCTTCGGCGACCTCCACCTCTATCAAAACCACCTCGACCAGGCGCGCATCCAGCTCGCCCGCGCGCCGCGGGCGCTCCCACGCCTGTGGCTCAACCCGGAGGTGGGCGAGCTGGACAGCTTCACGTTTGCCGACATCCGGTTAGACGACTACGATCCGCACCCGGCGATCAAGGCGCCGATCTCGGTATGAGACTCGTTGCGGTGGTGGCCATGACCGGCGAGCGGATCATTGGCAAGGACGGCACGCTGCCATGGCACCTGCCCGAGGACCTGGCGTTCTTCAAGCGCACCACCCGCGACCACGCGGTGCTGATGGGCCGCAAGACCTTCGAGTCGATCGGGCGGCCGCTGCCGCACCGGCGCAACATTGTTCTAACCCGCGACCCTTCCTGGCAGGCGGATGGCGTGGAGGTGATCCACTCGATTGAAGACCTCAAACAATTGGGCATTGCGCCCGCGGAAACCGTCTTCCTCATCGGCGGCGCGCAGCTGTATGCCGCGTTGTTAGCCGAGCTGGACGAGCTCCTCGTCTCCCACGTCCACGCTGCCTACCCGGGAGACACGGTCTTTCCCGCCTTCGAGCACCTGTTTGAAGCCGGCGAGGTGATCGAAGGCCATGCGGATTTCGAAGTGCGCCGCTACCGCCGGGCGCGTTAGGCCGCTTGCTGGGCCATCTCGGCCACGGCTCATGGAGCGCCAATGGGAGGAGCTGCGCGCATCTTATTGGCATCTCGTGGGCTGGCCGAGCTGGGGCTCGGCGCTCCGGCGGCAGCTGCGCCGGGCGCGCGGGTGCTTGGCACGGCTTGTGCGGAGTGGATGAGAGAATCCTTCGCACCCATGAAACCCTCCCTTCTGGCGGCTTCGAGTCTGCTCTTGGCCATGGCTTCGCCGGCCAGTGCGGTGACCATCGATCTCTTTGAGGTCAACCAGCTTGGCGACCCGTTCCGGTACCGGGCGTGGGTCAGCTGGGACCCGGGAATCGCCCAGCCGGAGGTTGCCAGCGCGGAGGTCATCGATGACCCGCCCGAGGTGATCGTCGGTGGGATTGCATTTCTCACGGTCACGGCGACCGGCAGCGGCCTGATGGTTGTCACCGCGCCGACCGACACCAATGGCGACTACTCGCCCGAGGCGGTCGACCACTTTGCCCTTGCGGTTGGTGGCGACGAGCCGCTTCCCGGCGCCTTCGAAGGGGTCGTCATCCCGTCGCACTTCTTCCCGGGCTACACGGTCGGGCGCCACCCGCAGACCCGCTTCGGGTTGCAGCTCAGCGTCGGGCGCCACCCGCCGGTGGATGTCCCGGATGGCGGCTCGACGCTCGCAGGCCTGGCGCTTGCCGCGGTTGGCTGCCGGGTTCTGCAACTCCTCGGCCGCACCCGCGGCTCTCCAGCCGCTAGCCCTCGATGCCCAGCGCCACGCGCCTGACGAGGTCCAGCGCACTGTGACTCGCATTGGTCTTGAAGTCCCGGCGGCTGCGCGGGTGGTGGTGCTTGACGGCCACCGTCTCCCCGCTGCGGCTCGCCACCGCGATCCAGACCGTCCCGACCGGCTTCTCCTCCGATCCCCCGCCAGGCCCGGCAATCCCGGTCACCGCCACCGCAAGGTGCGCGTCGCTGAAATCCAACGCTCCCTCCGCCATCGCCCGGGCCACCTGCTCGCTGACCGCTCCATGCTCCTCGATCGCGTCCCAGGGCACACCTAACAACTGGTGCTTCGCCTCGTCCGAATAGGTGACAAACCCGTGGGTGAACACCGCGCTGGCCCCGGGAACATCGGTGATCCGGCTGGCGACCAGCCCGCCGGTGCAACTTTCCGCGGTTGCCAGGGTGAGCCGCTTTTCATTTAGAATCCGCACCAGCGCCTGCTCAAGGGTGGAGCCGTCCTCGCTGACCAGGTTCGGACTGAAGGCGGCCAGCGCCACCTCGCGCCCGCTGGCAATTGCCTGGGGAGCGCCGATGAGCCGCAGGTCAACCTCGCCAAGCCGCGCGCAGTAGCCGTATTCGAGATCCGGCACCGCAGCTAACAAGCCGTCGACACCGAGGTGGAAGTCGCTCTCGCCGATCCCGGCAAACTTCAGGCTGAGCTGGCCGACGCTGGCCGGGAGGCCGGCGAGCGCCTTGAGCCGCGGGATGACCTCGGCGGCGAACATCGGGTGGAGTTCGCGCGGCGGCCCGGGGAGCAGAAACACCGCACAGTGGTCGCGGCTGCCAAGCCGCGCCGGAATGAAAAGACCCGGCGCCGTCCCATTCGGGTTCGGGAGAATGTCCGCCCCCACCGGCACCTGCGCCTGGCGCTCGTTGCCCACCGGCATGCTCCGCCCACGCTTGGCGAAAAACTCCTCCAGCCACCCGATCACCGTCTCGTCGCGGATCATCTCCATGCCTAACACCTCGGCGGCCGCCTCGCGGGTGATGTCGTCACTCGTCGGTCCGAGCCCGCCGGTGACTAACAACACGTCGCAGCGCCCGGCGGCCTCGCGCATCGCGTCGCGGATCGCCTCGCCATCGGGGACTGTCGTCTGACGGGCGACGCGCAAGCCAAGCAGGAACAACTGCTGGCCGATCCAGGCACCATGGGTGTTAACAGTGTTGCCTAGCAGCAACTCGGTGCCGGTGTTGAGAATCTCGATGCGCATGGAAGCGCACTCAAGCAGCGGCGGCCGCACCTAACAAGCGCGGGTGCGGGTCATCTGGCGAATTACTCGGCGGCGGGGGCGTCGTTCCACTCGATCTCCTTGGCGTCGCCCCAGAGTTTTTCGAGGGCGTAGAGGTCGCGCAGCTCCTGGTGCATGACGTGGACCATGACATCGATGAAGTCGAGGACGACCCAGCGGGTTTCGGCGCGGCCCTCGGCCTGGTGTGGGCGGACGCCGTGCTGGTCTTCGACGATGCGGCCGATATCGCGGAGGATGGCGCGCAGGTGGGGCATCGAGTTGCCGGAGCAGACGATCATGAAATCGGTAAGGCTGGAGAGCCCGCGGAGATCCCAGATGCGGATTTCCTCGGCCTGCATTTCGTTGGCTGCGCGGGCGCATGCCTTGGCCAGTTCGAGTCCTTTGATCGGGGTCATGATAGAGCGGCGGAAAAATTGGGGGGGGCGAATCGGCGAGCTGCCGATGTGCTGCGGGTGGTCGCAGCCTGCCAACATCCTTATGAGAAAAGGATGGTGGAGCATAGCGGATTCGAACCGCTGACCCCTTGCATGCCATGCAAGTGCTCTACCAACTGAGCTAATGCCCCCGCTTGCGCGTGCGGGCGGTTGGTATCCCCTGCCTCGGCGGGATGCAAGAGGTTTTTGTCAGGAAAACCATTCACGGCCAGACAAGCGGCTCAGCGGGTGGCCAAACTGACGACCAGGGCGCGGAGTTTTTGCACCGCGGTGGTGAATTCCTGCGGGTCCGGGAAGTCGGCGACGCGGGGTGCCGAGGTGGTCGCGACGCTGGTCACCTCGCCGACCGGCAGGTTCCATCCGGCCAGCAAGCCCGGCAGCGTGCTCGGCGAGCTCGGCGCGCCCGCGAGCGTGGCGAGGGTCCCGGATTTCTTGGCAAGCGGCTGGCCAGCAGGCGCGGCGACCGCCAGGTCGGGTCCCAGCCCGAGCGCGTGGACATGGACGACCTGGACGACGGTGCCACCGGCATTGACGATCGTCTTGTTGAGTTGGCGGGCGGCTTCGGTCGCGTCGTAGTCGAGCTGGTTGGCGTGCGGGACGAAGGCGATCCGGATCGTCCGCTCCGGGGTGGCCTTGGAGAGGCTGCGGGCGAGGGCGAGCAGGCCGGCGACCCCGGTGCCATTGGCTTCGACGCCGGGAGATTCCAAGCCGCTGTCATAGCCGGCGAAGAGCCAGACGACTTCCCCTGCGGCGACGGTTCCGGGGACCTCCACCCAGAGGGTCATCCACTGTTGGGCGTGGGCCTGCTCGTCGATATTGCGGTTGACCTTGAAGCCGGTGTTCTGCGGACCAAGGGCTCCTTCGATCATTTTCGCCGTCGCCCGCAGGTTCCCGCGGGTTGCGTCAGTGCGAAAATTCCGCTCGCCGAGGACCACCGCGATCTTGCGCAGGTCGTCAAGCAGGCTGGCCGCCTCGACCTCGGACTGGATCTGGAAGCGCGGCGTCTCGCTGGTTTCCTCGCGAAGATAAACGAACAACCCGAACGCCGCGGAAATCACCAGCCAGACCGGCAGCGCAATCAGCATGATCTTCACCCACGGGCGGGAACGGACGGATTCATCCATGGTCAACACAATTGGTGGCTCCAGCGGGCAGGTATTCCAAAATCGCCGCCGCGGCACGTTGGTGGCCGCCGGGCGACCCGAGCCGCGCCGCGGCCTCCAGCACTTGCGCGCGAACGCTCTCGAGGTGGTCCGGGTCGGTCAGGAAGCGCTCGAGCGCCGCCTGCAGGTGGGCCGGGTCAGCCTCGCTCTGGAGATATTCCTTCACGACCTCGCGGCCTGCAAGGATGTTGACCAAGCCAATATGCGGCACCTTGATGACCATCTTGGCGAGCAGGAAGGTCAACCACGCGACCTTGTAAACCAGGCAGTAAGGCAACCCGAGCCGGGCCGCCTCAAGGGTCGCGGTGCCGCTGGCGATGACCGCGCAGGTTGCCCGCTGCATTAGGTCGTGGCTTCCGCCCACCGTGATGGTCACCGGCCCGCCGGGCGCAAACTGGGCCGCGGCCAGGTGCCTGCCCATCCGCTCGGCGAGCCGCGGCGAGGCGGCCGGCGCCTCAAACCGGCGCTCCGGGTGGTCGACGGCGAGCCGCCGGGCGGTTTCAAGCATCAACGGGAACAAGCTGTCGATCTCGCGCTCGCGGCTGCCGGGAAACAGTCCGACAAGGTTGTTCTCCCGCGGCACCTCCTTGGTGCGCTCCGCGAGCTGATCGACCAACGGGTGGCCGACGAAGGTGGTCGGCAGGCCAGCGGCGGCGAACAATTTTTCCTCAAACGGAAAGATGCACAGCATCCGGTCCAGGATCCTGGCCATTTTGGGAATCCGCCCCTTATGCCACGCCCAGACTTGGGGACTGATGTAATAGACGATCCGGATCTCCGGGATGGCCGCACGCACCGCACTGGCCATGCGCAGGTTGAACCCAGGATAGTCAATCAACACCAACACCGCAGGGCGCAGCGTGCGGATCTCCTCAAGCATCTCGAAAAACCGCGCCTTGAACCAGCTGTAGCGCTTCAACACCTCCCAGACGCCGAC
Organism: Akkermansiaceae bacterium; assembly: GCA_044373465.1. Lineage (GTDB taxonomy): Bacteria > Verrucomicrobiota > Verrucomicrobiia > Verrucomicrobiales > Akkermansiaceae > JBILQA01. The sequence goes on from JBILQE010000001.1 coordinate 114,041, forward strand.
CACCGCCGCGTCGTCCACCCAGTCGCGCAGCCGCTCGCCGCCGAGCTCGCGCATCGCCGGCCCGCCAGCCCCGGCAAATTCCAACCCGGGACGCAGACCGTTCATCGCCCGCATCACCGCCGCCCCATGCATGTCGCCGCTGAGCTCACCCGCAATGAAATAGACCGTCGCTGCCATCGTCCCGCGGCACGCTAGGGACTAAGCTGCCCGGCTGGCCATGAAAATCGGCCATTTTCCGCTTGCGCGAGAGCTTCGCCGGACTTCTGCATTGCTTTCGCGCGCGGCTCTCCGTTATTGCCCTGTCGTCGCCAGTCACCGAATTTTATGGATTCCTCTCAAACCGACCACCACCCCCGCCCGCTTGCCGAAATTTCCCACCAGACGGGCAAGTTTGAGGCATTCCTGGACCGGCACCAGCGGGCTATCCTGTTCCTGGCCATCGGCTTGGTGATCGCCGCCATCGCCTGGATCATCCTCGACGGGGTCAAGGAGGGCGCCGAGAAGGAGGCCGGCGCCGCTCTGGTCTCAGCCACCGACCTGGCCGGCTACGTCGCTGTCACCAAGCAACATCCCGGCACCCAGGCCGGCGGCTCGGCGATGCTCACCGTCGCCGAACTGCAATGGGAGGACGGCCAGCAGGAGTCCGCCGTGACCACCCTCAAGGAGTTTCTCGCCCAGTATCCAAAACACCCGGGCCGCCCGGCCGCCCAGGCAAGCCTCGGGAGCCGTCTGCTGCGCCTCGGACGCACCGAGGAGGCCGCCAGCGCCTTCCACGCAATCATGGAAGACCCTGAAGCCCAATATCTTGCCCCATACGCGCTGATCAGCTTGGGAGACGCCGACTGGAAGGCCGGCAAGCTTGATGCCGCTGAGGAGTCCTTTAAGCGGGTTTCCTCGAGCTACCCGGACTCCCCGTTCGCGTATGCCGCACAGCGTCGCATCGGCCTGCTCCGCAGCGCTCCGCCAACTTCCATCGAGCCGCGGCCAAAGCCGGCGACCACCCCGATGCCGACCATGGAAGAGATGATCCAGCAGGGATTCGACCCAAAAATGCTCCAAAACCTTCCCCAGATGCCTCCCCCGGTGACCCCGACCCCGGCTCCGGTCCCAACCCCGACGCCGACCCCGGAAAGCACCCCGCAGCCTGATACCCAGCAACCGGCCACGCCCCAGCCTGGCCAAGCCAACCCGGCGGAAGCGCCCGCCGCGCCCGCCACGCCCGGCCAGCCCTGAGCACCTCTCCTCCAGTTAGTTCTAATTCTTTGACATCTTTTTAATTCTCAACCCTACTTCTGCTCGTGTTTGAAAAAATTACTGGTCAACGTTCCGGGAACACCCCGGCCACTCCCGCGCCCCGCCCCGAGAGCACCGCTCCGCGTCCAATCACGCCACCATCGGCACCTGTGCGCGAACAGGCACCGGCAGCCCGGCCATCGGCGGGTGCCAGCCGCAACGTGTTGAGCTCCGACGTGGAGATCAAGGGGACGGTCAAATTCACCAACGATCTCGTCGTTGACGGCCGGATCGAAGGCCAGATCAGCTCGGATGGATCGCTGACCGTCGGTGAGAATGCCCGCATCCGCGCGGAGATCTCGACCAACTCGGTGATCGTCTACGGCAAGGTTCACGGCAACATCGTCGCCGCCGACCGCGTCGAACTGAAGTCGAGCGCCGAGGTTGTCGGCGACATCAAGGCCAAGTCGCTCACCGTTGAAAGCGGCGCCATCTTTGTCGGCAAGTCGACCGTCGGCACCCCATCGTCGGTTGCCGCTCCCGCCGCCGCTCCCGCACCCGCCGCCAAACCGGCCACTCCAGCAGCCCCCGCGCCCGCGGCACCGGCCGCCGGGCAAGGCACCGCCCCGGTCCAAGGGCAGCTTGGCGGTGGCATCGCCGCACCAACCAATCCGCCAAAGAGCTAATCCGAGGCATCCCCATCCCCCCGCGCGTCGCCTCCCGCGCACCACTCCCCCCCCACGTGTGGCAAAATTCCCCGATTATACGGGCCGGAATCGCGTTTTGATGGCTTGTCCCGCATGCGGGCACGAGCAACTCGAAGCGCGTCTGGCAATTTCCTCGGACTGCCGCGCATGCGGTGAGCACTTTGAGATCAACCACGGGCGCCCGGCCTCCAAGCCGCGGCGCCCGACGTTTTTCCGCGACGAGCAGCAAGCGCCATCCCGCTTCGGGGTCCGCTCGCTCCTCAAGATGGTCACCGGCCCGCGCCAGATGCTGCTCAGGCTGCTGGTCGACCCGCCGGCGCGCCGCGAGGTCGGATGTTTTTCCTGCCAGCACCGGCACGCCGCGCTGGCCACCGCGAGCGCCACCCACTGCCCGGCCTGCGGCACGTATATCTCCCTGCGCGACTACGACATCCGTGAACCATGGACGCGCGGAATCGAGACCCGCGGCAACGTCAAGGTCCACCGCGGCGGGTCGATCACCGGCGGGTCAGTCCGTTGCCACCACCTCGAAGTCGACGGCAAGTTCAGCGGCACGGTCGAATGCTCGGGCGATTTCATCCTCCGCAGCTCCGCCATGATCCTCGGCCACGTCCGCTGCCACCACTTGCGCATCGAACGCCGCGCACGCGTCGAATTCTCCGCCGTCGTCGAGGCGGCCGAGGCCACCATCGACGGCGAATTCTCCGGCAACCTCGTCTGTGCCGGCCGCCTGCTGCTGCGCAAGAAGGCCCTGCTGACCGGGGACATCAGCGTCGGCTCATTGATGATCAAAGATGGAGCGCGCCACCATGGCACCGTGGTCACCCGCGAACTCCCCGCTGAGGCGTGAATTCAGGCTTGCTGGAAATTACATTTTCGCTACCGCCATTTCCCCCTTATCCTGCCGGCATGCCCGCCGCGCCCGTGCTCGACCTCAAGCAAGACATCCTCCGCCTCAAGCAGGAACGCAACGCCGTTATCCTTGCCCACAACTACCAGATCGCTGAAATCCAAGAGATTGCCGATTTCGTCGGCGACTCGCTCGGGCTTGCCTACAACGCCCGCGACACCCAGGCGGACGTCATCGCCTTCTGCGGCGTCCATTTCATGGCCGAAACCGCCAAGATCCTCAATCCTGACAAAATCGTCGTCCTCCCCGACAAGGATGCCGGCTGCTCGCTTGAGCAATCCTGCCCGGCGCCGCAGCTCGAGGCGTTCCTCAACGAGCATGCCGAGCGGAACTACTACGTCATCGCTTACATCAATTGCTCCGCCGGGGTGAAGGCGCTCTGCGATGTCATCTGTACCTCGGGCAATGCCGTGCGCATCGTCAACCAGGCCCCGCCGGAGCGCCCGATCCTGTTTGTGCCCGACGCCAACCTCGGCGCATGGGTCATCGAGCAGACCGGCCGCAAGATGGACCTCTGGCAGGGCTCGTGTTACGTTCACCTCGAGTTCACCCGCGAGTCGATCCTCCGCATCAAACAGCAGTTCCCAGACGCCCTCGTCGTCGCCCACCCGGAGTGCACCCAAGCCGTCCGCCTGCTCGCCGACGAGGTCTGCTCAACCGAAAAAATGGTCAGCTACTGCCAAAACGCCCCGGTTGACAACATCATCGTCGTCACCGAGAGCGGCATGCTCCACCGCCTCCGCCGCGAATGCCCAGGGAAAAACCTTATCCCAGGACCCACCGACCACTGCGCCTGCGCTGATTGCCGGTACATGAAAATGAACACCTTGGAAAAGCTCCACCGGTGTCTCGAACAGCTCGAGCCGCGCGTCGAAATCCCCGAGGAAACCCGCCTCCGCGCCGAGAAATCCCTCCTGCGGATGCTTGAGCAGTCACGTTAGCCGCTCATTATCAGCGGAGAAACTCCGCTCGACAGCCTGCCCTTCCCCGCCTAGCGTGCGCGCGATTCGCAATTGAACATGAACAATTATCTCATCTCCAACCGGAAGCTCACGCTCATCGTGGCTGCCGCTTTCGGCACCATGGCGCCAGCGATGGCCCAGAAACCAACGGAAGCCAAGCCTGCCCAGGATACCCCAGCCACTCCGGCCGCTCCGGCAACCGAAGCGCCTGCAACTCCACCGCCGCCGGTGGTTTCGCCCGAAGCCATGAAGCAGGATTCGTCCTACGGTTTTGGCTTCCAGACTGGCCGGCGCTTTGCCGGCGAGACGATGCAATACGGCATCAAGGCTGATGACATTCAGCGCGAAGCCTTTATCAAGGGATTCTTCGAAGCGATCGAGGGCAAGGACCCGTCGGTGGCCGAGGAAAAGATCGGCGCCGCCATGCAGGCGCTCGGCAATGCCCTCCAAGAGCGCGAGAAAAAGCTCGCCGATGTCAATCTGGCTGCCGGCAAGGAGTTTCTTGCTGCCAACAAAGGCAAGGAAGGGGTCATCACCACCCCTTCGGGCCTCCAGTACAAGATCATCACCAAGGGCGAGGGCGAATCCTACCAGGAACCCAAGGCCGGCGAAAAAGCCGTCGAAAAACAGTTCATGGTCCACTACACCGGCACCCTGGTCGACGGCACCAAGTTTGACGCCTCGCCGGAAGGCCAGCCGGTCCCGATGCCGCTGCAGGTCATCCCGGGTTTCCAGGAGGCCCTCAAGATGATGAAGGTCGGCTCCGAATGGCAGCTCTGGATCCCGGCTGACCTCGCCTACGGCGCGGAACGCCGCAGCGCAGAGATCGGGCCCAACCAGGTGCTCATCTTCAACGTTAAGCTCGTCGGCATCCAGGACGCACCACCCGCCCAGGGGATGCAGTTCCCGGGCATGCCCGGTGGCGAAATGCCGATGCCGGAATAATTCCCTTCCGGCATTCTCGCTGATTGAACTCAGCGAAAGAATATTGAAAGCTGTCGCGGTTAGATCCGCGCCAGCTTTTTTTCTGCCATGAATGTCACCTTTTTCGGCCACTCGTGCTTTCTCGTTGAACTTGAGGGGGCGCGCCTCCTGTTTGACCCCTTCATCACGCCCAACGAGGCGGCCGCCCACATCGATGTCGACGCGATCCAGGCCGACTTCGTGCTCTTGACCCACGGGCACGCCGACCACGTTGCCGACGCCGCGCGGATCCTCCAACGCACCGGGGCCACCTTGATCGGGAATTTCGAGGTCGTCAGCTGGTTTGGCCAGCAAGGGATAACCAACGCCCATGCGATGAACCTCGGCGGGACCCACCGGTTTCCCTTTGGAACCGTCAAGATGGTCAACGCCGTCCATAGCTCCAGCATGCCCGACGGCAGCTATGGCGGAAATGCCGCCGGCTTCATCGTCGAGAGCCCGGAAATGCGCTTCTACGTCAGCGGGGACACCGCGCTGACGCTCGACATGAAGCTCATCAAGGAGTTCCACTCGCTCGACTGGGCCGCCTTGTGCATCGGCGACAACTTCACCATGGGCGCCCGCGATGCCGCCCGCTGCGCCCAGTGGATCGGCGTCAACCGCGTCCTCGGGCTGCATTACGACACGTTCCCGCCCATCTGCATCGACCATGACATCGCCAAGCGCCATTTCCGTGCCGTCGACGTCAACCTGCTGCTGCCAAAGCTCGGTGACAAAGTGATCCTATGACCCGTCTGGGGATTCAAGGTTGCCAGAAGCCAGCCGAGCACCCAGTCTGCGCCACCCGCCCGATGAAGCGCCTCCTTCCATCCATGGCCGCAGCCGCCCTTGCGCTGGGTTCCTTCGCCTGCTCCAACGCCGCGGATCCGGCCACCGCTGCCAGCGAGCCGCCCGCCACCACCGAGCCTGCTGGCGATTTCCCGCCACCGGTGGTCGACGCCACTGCCACCAGCGCGACTCCAGCGACCCCCGACCTGAGCCCGATCGGCCTGCGCGAGCCGAACATGCTCACCGACCTCCCGAACGAACGCCAGTTCGAGCCGAGCAAAAATCCCGCACTCACCATCGGCGATGGCACCTTGATCACCTCCCCGCCCGCGGGCGCAAACCCGCCGCCCCCACCCGAGCCGGCAGCCCCTCCCGCCCCGCCGGAGAACTAGCGGCCAGGATCCGGAAAAACCGTGGGCCACGACCCCGGCGCGGCCGCCTCAATGGATCCGGACGTTGATCCGGATCCCCCCGCCATGCCAGCCGCCGCTCCTGAGCGGATAGCACTTCGGTTGGTAAGAGTGGAAATATCCCGGAAAGACAAACCCGCCCGGGAAGCCGGCATACCCGTAGCCAAAGTCCACCCACCCACCGCTCCGCTCACTGCGCCGCCCGTGGGTCCGGCTCAATGCTTGGCGGCGTACCTCGGCCCGGCGCTCACGCTCGAGCGCCTCACGTTCCCAGATGGAGATGAACGGCTCGGCAAGCTTCTCCTCCGGCAGAATCGCTACCGCAGCACCCTTGGCGTCATACCACATCTCAAGGTCCTCCGCACCCTCTGCCAAGACACCGGTGACCAGCAACAAGACGCACATAATCCCTCGCATACCTCCCTAAAATAATCGATTTTCCCGCCGCGGAAAGCCGCGATTTCCGCCGCCGCGGAAATATCGCGCTTGGCGCTTGGCAGCGCCCGCCGCCGACCGTAAGCCTGCCGCACACCATGCCCCGGCCGCCGAAAAAATTCCGCCCGCATCCATTCGCCTACCATCAGGAAATCGAGGTCGTTATCGAGTCGCTCACCAACCTCGGCAGCGGCGTCGCCAGGGTCGACGGCTGGGTCGTTTTTGTCCCGTTCACCCTGCCGGGCGAAAAAGTCCGCGCCCGCGTCTACCGCAACGACAAAAACTGCTCCCACAGTGACCTCGTCGAAGTCCTTGTCCCCTCGCCCGACCGGATCACCCCGCTCTGCCCACTCTTTGGCGAGTGCGGCGGCTGCCAGTACCAACATTTCACCTACGCCCGCCAGCTCGAGTGGAAAACCCGCCAGGTCGCCGAGTTGCTCCGCCACATGGCCGGTCTCGACTGCCCGGTCGCGCCGGCGATCGCCTCGCCGCAGATTTGGAACTACCGCTCAAAGATCACTCCGCATTTCAAGGAACCCCGCGGCCGCGACCTCGGACCCATCGGCTTCCTCGGCAACGGCCAGCGCTCGAAAATCATCGATGTCCCCGAGTGCCCGATCGCCATGGACTCGATCAACTCCGCCCTGCCCGCCATCCGCCAGCGCGCCCGCGACGCCGCCGCCACCTTCAAGCGCGGCTCCACCCTGCTCCTCCGCGCCACCCCCGCAGGCGTCGAGACCAACCCGAAGGCCGTCGTCACCGAGTCGGTCGGCAACCTCCGCTTCGACTTCCTCGCCGGCGACTTCTTCCAAAACAACCCGTTCATCCTCCCAGCCTTCACCCAATACGTCGCCAGCCAGGCGGCCGCCGGCGACGTCCGCTTCCTCGTCGACGCCTACTGCGGCTCAGGGCTCTTCGCCCTCACCCTGGCAAGCTCGTTTGAGAAGGTTCTCGGCGTCGAACTCTCCGAGTCGGCCGCCGCATGGGCACGCCGCAACGCCGCCGCCAACCACATCACCCACGCACGCTTCCTCGCCGCCAGCGCCGAGGCGATCTTTGCCGAGATCGACTTCCCCGCAAATCAAACCGCCGTGGTCATCGACCCGCCCCGCCGCGGCAGCGACCCGCAGTTCCTCGCCCAACTCTTCGCCTTCCGCCCCGCTCGCGTCGTCTATGTCTCCTGCAACCCCGCCACCCAGGCGCGCGACCTCGTCGCCTTCCATGAGGCCGGATATCTCGTCACCTCCGTCCAACCATTCGACCTCTTCCCACATACACGCCATCTCGAATGCGTCGTCACCCTGACACCCAACAGTTAGGTTTTGGGAAATAATTAGAATTTCCCGCTTTCGCGGTTATGTTTTCATCATGCCTACAAAACCCACACTCAGCTTGGCCATCGGCCTGGCCGCCGCACTCACCGCGCTGGCGGCCAGCTCCTGCGCCTATGATCCGTATTACGGGGGCGGCACGACTTACGCCTCCGGCAGCTACTCATCCGGCGGCTATGGCCAAGGCTATGGCTACGGTGGTTCATCATTTTCCACCACCACCTTCATCTCCACCGGCAACCCCCGCTGGGGCTATGATCCAACCGTGCGCGCCTACTACGACTACAACCGCCGCGCCTATTATGACCCCTACCTCTACGGCTACTACCCGACCGGCTACCGCCCGGTCGTCGTCTATGCCGCTCCCCACCCGTATGGCTGGCGTCCGGGGCGCACCTACATCGCCCCACCGTCGCGCATCACTTCCGTGACCCTGCGCGATTATGACCGCCACAACGCCTACCGCCGCAGCGACTACTCGTGGGCTCGCCAAGTCGAGTCAGGCCCGTCCTACGACCCGCGCCGTGACTCCCGCGACGACGGCCGCCGCGACTCCCGCGACGATGACCGCCGCGACTCCCGCGACGATGACCGCCGTGACACCCGCCCGACCTATCCGTCTGGCAGCCAGACCCGCCCAACCTACCCGTCAGATCGCACGGCCCCGGTCGATCCCCGCTACACCACCCGCAGTGATTCCCGCGGACCCGATCCGCGCGCCCAAGTCACTGTGCCTCAGCGGCCAGTTGATGCCGTCCGGCCCCTTGACCCGGGTACCCGCCCGACCGTGACGCCCCGTGGCACGCCGCAGGTCCCGGTGGCCACGCCGGGAACCGGCCGCCCGACTGGCCAACCGCAGCCAACCCGTCCATCCAATCGCGGCACCGAGCGCTCCGAGGAGGCCGTCGAGGACGCCCGTGCCAACGGCGCCCGCGCCTGGGGACCTGGCGGCCGCATCCGCTAGTCGGCGCGTTCCAACGTCAATTTTGAACTTTCCCGCCCCCTCCTGAGGTCTGCCTCGGAGGGGGCTTCTTGTTTGCCCGCCTGAGGGTTAGTTGCGGCACACCGCCAGCACCCGCGCCATTTCCTCCGCGGCGTTCTCGAACCCCTCAAGCAGAGCCAGTTGAACCCGGCAACGGTCGAGGTTCTGGCCGCCGCGCTCAGTATGGAAGTATTTGTCACCCTCAAGAAAATCCGTGAGAAAGCGCATCGCCAACTCAAGCGCCAGCACCTGCGGGGCGATCGCCAGTTCGGCACGCTCGGTGGCGCTCAGCATGCCTGCCGTACCCGCCAGAAACCCCTCCGCGAGCCCCCCGAATACATCCATCCGCGGAACGATCTTCCCAAGGGCGCGCTCGTCCTCAGCGGCTGGATTGGCCGCGCTGCGAACCAGATCGCCAAAATCGTGCACCACCAATCCCGGCATCACCGTGTCCAGGTCGATCACGCACACCGCCCGCCCGCTGACCTCGTCAAACATCACGTTGCTGATCTTCGTGTCGTTGTGCACCACCCGCCGCCGCAACTCGCCGCGCTCCTCAAGCTCCTCAAACCTCCTCGCCAGCCGCTCCCGCCGCCGGATCTTCTCAAGCTCCGCCGCCACCTCACCCACCCGCCCGCACCCGTCAGCCAGCGCCACCTCCTCAAGACGCGCATACCTCGCCCCAGTCGCGTGAAACCCAGGAATCGTCTCCACCAACCCAGCCGCCGGCAGATCCTCCAACATCCGCAGAAACTCCCCAAACGCCTGCCCAGCCTCCCGCGCCTGACTAACTGACTCAACCGTGTCGACCGTCCTACAGCCGGTGACAAAATCATAACACCTCCACAGATCCTTCCCGCTCCACACCCAGCCGCCGCCATCCGCCGCCGCCACCAGCCTCAATGCCCGCCCGCCATGCCGCCCAACCTTCCCGGCAAGGTGCTCCGTCACCCGCTCGACATTCCTCATCACCGCTTCCGGATCCCCAAACACCTCACGATTCAAACGCTGGATCACATACCGCCGCTCCCCACAGCTTACTTGATAGGTCGCGTTGATCAGCCCAACCTCGATCGCCGACACCTCGCTGACCGGCCCATCTAACGCAAATCGTTGCGCCACCGCTATCACCTCCGCGCGCGCGATCATCCCGTTATTGTTGGATCTCGCGCAGCTGGCGCAGCCTCCCATGCGCCTCGCCGCTGTCGATTGCCTCCGCCGCCAACACCAGCCCACCCGCAATATCCTCCGCCAACCCGCAACACGCCAACGCCGCCGCCGAGTTGAGCAGCACCATGTCGCGCCGCGCGCCGCGCTCCTCACCTGTTAGGATTGCCTCCAGGATCCGCGCGTTGCACGCCGCATCCCCGCCCTGCAAGTCCTCGACACGCGCCAGCTGGAGCCCGAAATCCTGCGGTGTGACCTCATCCTCAACTCGCCCGCTGCGCCTCCCGGCCCGGCAAATCTGCGTCGCACCCATCAGGCTCACCTCGTCCACCGAGCGCCCGTCAAGCGTCGACCCGTGCACCGCCCACGCGCTTGCCCTCCCTAACCGCTCGAGGATCTCCGCAAACGCCCTCACCAAGCTCCGCTCAAACACCCCCACCAACTGGCACTCGGGCCGCCCCGGGTTGAGCAACGGCCCTATCAGGTTGAAGATCGTCCGCACCCCGCGCTGCGCCAACTCCGCCCGCACCGGCGCCACCGCCCGGAACGCCGGATGGTACGCTGGCGCAAACAGAAACCCGACTCCCGCGGTTGTTAGGCAGCGCCGCAACCCCTCCGGCCCATGGTCGATGCGCACGCCGAGGGCCTCGAGCACATCCGCGCCGCCGCTCTTCGAGGTGATCCCGCGGTTGCCGTGCTTGACCACCGTCGCCCCGGCACCCGCCACGACAAACATCGCCGTGGTCGAAACGTTGAACAGGTTGAGCTTGTCGCCCCCGGTCCCGCACACGTCGATCGTCGGAGCGCCAAGCCCCAAGTCACCAATGCACGGATCGACCGCGTGGCGCAAAAACGCCTCAACAAATCCGGCAATCTCCGCTGGCGTCTCACCCTTCAGGCTGAGCGCCTCTAGCAGCCGCGCCTTGGGCCCCACCTCGCCATCCTGGACTAACAGCAACTCCGCAACCTCGCCTACCTGGTTATGGTCGAGGTCGCCGCCCGCGTTGAGATGCCTGATCAAATTTTCCATGTGCACGCGGCAAAGCTAACCGGACCGCCCGCCCGGATTCCAGCATCATGCGGAAAAATTCCACTCACCCGAACCACGCCGGCTCGTTGCCCGGCTTCCACTTGATGTTGCACCCGCTGCTCGGGTACCCGCCGCCGACCGGCTCAGCCCCCGCAAGCATCCCCGCCAGCGCACGCCGCAGGTCACCACCGTCGGCCAACCCGCGACCAGGACGGCTCGCGTCAAACTGACCCGCGTAATACAAATTAAGCCCGCCATCTAGCAGGTAGAAGTCCGGCGTGCAGGCAGCCGCATAGGCCTTGGCCACCTGCTGGGTCTCATCGATGAGATACGGGAAGTCCCACCCGTGCTCGCGGGCGAACCCGTCCATCTTCTCCGCCGAGTCCTCCGGGTAGCGCTCGAGATCATTCGAGTTGATCACCACCGTGCCAACCCCCTGCGCCCGCGCCTCCCGCGCGAATCCCCCAAGTGCCGCAGCCAAGTGAATGACAAACGGGCAGTGGTTGCAGCCAAACACCACCAGCAACCCGCAAGGCCCGGCCACCGACTCAAGCGTGTGCCGCTCCCCGGCGGCATCGCAGAGTTCGAAGCCCGGCGCCCGCTCGCCCGCCACCAATGCAAACGTCGATCTCACTTCTGCCATGCCCATTCCATCCGCCCACCACCCGCCACGGTCAAGCGGCGAATCGGTTGCATCCGCGCCCGCGCCTTCCTATGCTCCCGCGTCCATGACTCCGCCCGACCTCAGCGCCGCCGAATCCGCACGCTACGCACGCCACCTCGTCATCCCCGAGGTCGGTCCCGCCGGCCAGGCTCGCCTCAAGGCCGCCAGCGTCCTCCTCATCGGCGCAGGCGGCCTCGGGTCCCCAGCCGCACTCTACCTAACAGCCGCCGGGGTCGGCCGCATCGGCATCGTCGACCCGGATACCGTCGACCTCTCAAACCTCCAGCGCCAGATCCTCCACGGCCAGGCGTCCCTCGGCCACCCAAAGCTGGCCAGCGCCGCCACCCGCCTCGCCGACATCAACCCGCATGTCACCATCGAACCCCACCCGCAGCGCTTCTCCATCGAGAACGCCACCCGCATCGCCTCGGACTATGACATCATCCTCGACGGCTCCGACAACTTCCCCACCCGCTTCCTCTCCAACGACGTCGCGTTCTTCCTCCGCAAGCCTAACATCTACGCGGCGATCTTCCGCTTCGAGGGCCAGCTGAGCGTGTTCGCCCCACACCTTGGCGGCCCATGCTACCGCTGCATGCTCCCCGAGGTTCCGCCACCGGGCGCGGCACCGGGCTGCGCCGAGGCTGGCGTGTTAGGCGTGCTCCCCGGCATCCTCGGCTCGCTCCAGGCGATGGAGGCCATCAAGCTCATCCTCGGCATCGGCGAACCGCCGCTCGGTCGCCTGATCGCCTATGACGCGCTGCGCACCTCGTTTCGCCAACTGCGCCTGCGCCGCGACCCGGCCTGCCGCCTCTGCGGCACCCAGCCGACCATCACCTCCGTCGACAACCCGCAGACCCGCTCACCACAAGCATGCGCCGCCTCCACCCCGGTCCCGGGCATGACCCCCGCCGCGCTTGACCTGGCCATGGCCTCCGCCGATCCGCCGCTGCTCGTCGATGTCCGCGATCCCCACGAGCACGCCCTCGCCGCCATTCCCGGCAGCACCCTTATCCCTCTCCCAGCACTCGCCTCGCGCCTCGCCGAAATCCCCCTCACCCGCGCCGTCGTCCTCCACTGCAAGTCAGGCCTCCGCAGTTCCATGGCCGCCTCACTCCTCCTTGAGAACGGCTTCACCTCGGTTAGCCACCTCGACGGCGGCATCGACGCATGGCTGCGTCCCCGCTAACACTAACACCTCAATCATCGAATCCCCGCTCAGGCTTCCCGCCATCTCGGTCAATCTTGCGGTGGATCCACACGCTCTGCACCAGGCCTAGCAGGAACATCGTGATCAGCACGAAGGTCCCCGAGTAGCTGATGAGCGGCAGCGGAATCCCGGTGATCGGCATCAGCAGCACGCACATCCCGATGTTCTCGAAAATGTGCGCGAAAAACAACGCCACCACCCCGGCGACCAACACCCGGCCGCTGACATCGCGGCTGTAAAACGCCACAAACAAGCACTGGATCAACAACAGCGCGAAGGCCGTGATCAACAGCAGGCTGCCGCGAAACCCCTGCTCCTCGGCGATCACCGCAAAAATGAAGTCGTTGTGGGCCGTCTCCCACGGGATGAAGCGCTTGGCATGCAGCGACCCACGCTCCGCGCTCGCGTTCCACCCAATCCCGCTCCACCCCGCCTTGCCCACCGCCATCGACACATAGTACGGCGCGTAGGCCACCCCGGTGATGTCCACCTCGCGCTCCTGGACCATGTCCAAATACAACTCGATCCGCTCCGCTCCCCGCGGCGAGGCCACCGGCAGCACCCCGAAATACGCGATCGGCAAAACGATCATCCCGCACAGGCCTAGCAGCAGCAGGTGCCGGTACGGCATCCCCGCGACAATCATCGTCACCAGCGCCACCGGCAGCCAGACGATCGCCGAGCCCATGTCGCCCATCTTGACGACGATCAGAAACGGAATCCCGGTGAGAATCCCGACAATCGCCATCTTCGCAAACGGCGCCTCAAACAACCGCCCGAGCCGCGGCAAATCCTGCAGCAACGAGGCCGTCAGCACAATCCCGGCCGCCACACACACCTGCACCGGTTGGAAACTGAAGCCGCCAATCCGCAACTGGTGGACCGCGTCGTCGACCTGCATCGCACGCAACACCATCCCCAGCGCAACCAGATAGAACGGCGGACCCAGCCAGCGAATCCAGCGGTAGTCGGTCAATGCCGCGCCGAAATACACCACCGAGCCGACAATGATCCACCACTTCTGCAAGCCGGCGTAGTGCGCGCCCCCGCTGGCAAGGTGGCGCGCCGCACTCTCAATCGCGAATACCCCGAAGATCAGCAACCCGTACATGGTTAGTACGAGCACCCAGTTCATCCCCAAAATTTTCCGCAGCAACGGCGTCATCCGATGCGCGACCATAGTCGCCGCTCTTGCCATGGCAAGCGCTTGGCTGCGTGGTTAGAAATTGCTTCTCGTTCGGCCCGGCTGCGCCCACCATGCCCAAGTGAAACGCGCCGTGGTTGCCGCCGTCCTCGCTGCCCTTCTCGGGGCGTTCCTCCTCTGGTGGTTGTCCCCATCCCAGGTCATCCAGCGGCGGATCCACAACCTTTTTGAGACCGCCTCATTCTCCACTCCCCAGGGAGTCGTCTCCAGCTCCCAGCGCGCCGCCACCCTCGATGCTCTCCTCGCCGCCGAGGTCACCCTTGCCACCCCGGTCCCACGGGCTAACCGGACCTATCGCCGCGGCGAACTTGTCGACAGCTTCCGGCTCCTTCTCCAACAGGCCAGCTCGTTCCAGCTAGATGACCTCACCATCGACTCGCTCACCGTCTCCGGACCCACCGCCGAGGCAAGGATCTCGTTTTCCGCCCAGCTCGTCATCCCGCCCCGCGAGCGTCCGCTCAACGGCCCGTACTCCGCCAGCATCTCATTCATCAAGGCCGGCTCCACCTGGCAACTCGCCGCCATCCGCATCGACCGCTAGCTCCCAGCCACCGGCCCGCCGCCCCCCCGCCCAGCCACAACTTATCCCCAACAAGCGGCTATTTCCGGCTTGACCACCACCGCCCACCACCCTAGCTTTCGCCCCCAATCCCCAGGGACAACCACAATCCATTCGATCGAAGACCATATGCGAGGAGTTCTACTGAAGAAGGGCGAGCCAGTCGACCGCGCGCTCAAGCGGCTCAAGACCAAGCTCGACAGCGAGGGCATCCTTGAAGAGATGCGCCGCCGCCGGGCCTTTGAAACGCCGACCCAACGCCGTCAGCGCAAACTCCGCACCGCTTCCAAGCGCAATCGCATCCGCTGGCGCTACACCAGCAAGTCCCAGGACAAGGCCGCCGAGGAAAGCTCCTCTGCCCCGCGCCCGTGAGACCTGCTAGGCCGCTAGGCCTGCCTAACCTTTTCAAGATCGAGCGTCCGCAAGGGCGCTCTTTTTTTGCCCGGATCCCGCACCACCGCGGCCCTCACTCGAAGTCGTACCCGCGCCGCCGCGGCTTGCGCGCTGTCATCCGCCCGCCCCGCGCCTTGCGCAGCGGCTCGAACACCGCGTCCATTCCCACCCCCTTGATCTCGTACACGTACGCGAGCAACTCACCCAGCCGCCCCGCGGGAAACCCGCGCTCCGCAAACCATGTTAGATACTCGCTCGGCAGATCCGTGATCGCCACCCCGGCGTACTTCCCGAACGGCATCCGCGCCGCATCGATCTCCACCAGCAGCCGCCGGAAATCCTCACGGTCGATCTCAGTCCAGTCCATGCCTAGAAATCCTGCCGGCAAAAGCGCCGCGCCGCCAGCCCGAGCAATAACAATTCAAACCCGAGCGAGCTCCCGATCACATACCAAAGCGAGTGCCGCTGCACCGCCGCATCGATCGCCGCTCCATCGCCAGGCCGCTGCCCGAGAAACACCGCCATCACATCCGCCGCCGAGATCCCGCGCTTGCCACCCACCACGATCAACCGGTCTAGCAGCCGCGTCGTCTCCCCGGTCTTCGGCAGCACCCACATCACCGACTCAACCCCGCGGTGCCAATCCCGGAACGTCGTCTTCTCCTCACTCCTCGACGTCTCCCGCTGCGCCTGCATGTAGAGGAAATCCTCAAACTTCTGGCCAATCGACGAAACACCCCAGACAAGCAGCGCCGCAAAAATCGCCACCACCACCGAGCGCGTGTACACCGCCATGAACACCACCACCGCGTTTAGGTAGCTGAAGACTAACAACACGATCGGCACCGCCCAGAACACACTCGGGTTCCATATCCCCAGCCGCCAACGGATCGCGAAAAACACGATCACGCAGAAAATCACCACCTGCAGCGTGACGAACAACAGGCTCCCAACCAGTTTATAACAAAACAGCCGCAGCCGCCCCACCGGCTTCGAAAGCGAGATCCCGATCGACCCCTCCGCAATGAAGTCCGGGAAAATCGACGCACACGAAATCAACCCCAGCCCAACCGCCGGCCACGACAGCCACCCGCCCACCACGATCAGGCTGAACACCACCCCAAGGTAGAACACCTCGACAAATACACTCCCCTCGCTCAGCAGCTCGTTCTCAAAATCCAGCGCCCCAAACAACAGCGTCACCCCGCTCTCGTTGAACCCAACCGACAAGAACAACACCGCCACCAGCCCCGATAGCCCCAGCGTCACCCAAAAAAGCACCCGCGCCCGCAGCATCCGCAGCGAGTCTAACATCATTGTTGTGAATACCCGCATCGTCCTAGTTTTCCTGCTGATGGTTTTTGACCGCGGCGAGGAATAAGTCCTCAAGCGACTGGCGCACCTCGCGCACCTCGCGGATGACCGCCGCACCGCGCCGCAACTCGTCGATCACCGGCTGAAGCACCAGCGGGTCCTCGCCTAACACCTCCACCCGGTCGCCGCGCACCACCAGCCCGCGCGCTTCGAGCACCTCGCGCAATGGGCCAGCCACCGGCCCGGCGGTGCGGATCTCGTAGCTGCGCCCCCGCCCGGTTAGCTCCTTGATCGAGCCGGTGCGGATGACCCGCCCCTTGGTGAGGATGGCGACGTGGTCGGCGACCTGCTCGACTTCCGCGAGCAGGTGGCTGTTGACGAACACCGTCCGGCCCTCCTCGCGGAGTTGCTCGATGATCCGGCGAATCTCAATGCGCCCCTCCGGGTCGACCCCGTCGGTCGGCTCGTCGAGAAACACAAGGTCGGGCGAGTTGACCAACGCCTGCGCAATCCCAATGCGCTGACGCATCCCTTTCGAGTAGGTCCCCAGCCGCCGCTTCTCAACCCCCGCCATCCCCACCCGCCCTAGCAACTCCGCCGTGCGCCGCCGCGTCTCGTGCCGCGACACCCCGGCAAGCCCGGCCGAATAGCCGATCACCTGCTCGCCGGTCAGGTACTCGGGAAACCTCGCATGCTCGGGAAGGTAGCCGACCCGCGCGAGCACCTTCTTGGTCCCGATCGGCCGACCTAACATTTCACCGCGGCACTCGTCGGCCCGGATAATTGTCAGAAGAATCTTCACCAGCGTGCTCTTGCCCGCACCGTTAGGCCCGAGGAACCCGAACACCGACCCTCGTGGAACCTCGATCGCGACCCCGCCAAGTGCCTCGATGCCGCCCGGGTACACCTTGCGCACATGCTCGATCCGGATCGCCGCCTCCACCATGGCGCATCTTCTATCCGCCCCGGCGGGCTCTGCATAGGGTGATATTGGAGATCCTGGTTGCGGCATTCGCGCCGCTAACCCTCACCCACCGGCTCCAGCGCCTCAACCATCCCGAGGCTCTTGCGCCCGGGCAGCAGGCTCAGCTCCATCTGGTTCATCACATAGGCAAACGACCAGCCGGTCTGCGGGTCGCCGAAGGCATGGCTGCCGCCCGCACCCGGACTGCCAAATGCTCCATCAGATTTTCCAAACAATTTCCGCTGCTTGGCTCCCGCCGCGTCTATCGGGTCCATCATCATCCCGGCGGAGAACGCAGTGCGGGTGAGCATGATCCGGTCGTCGCCATTGGCCCGGCGGGTCATCATCCAGCGGCGCACCTCAGGGGTGAACACCTTGTCGCCAAGGGCGCCGCACGCCGCCTGATAGAACCGGGCCAGCGCGCTGGCGCTGCCGACCCCGCCGAATCCCGGGAACCCGGCCGCCCAAGCCTCCGCGGCGTTCATCTCCTGGACCGCCTGCAACCCCCGCGGCGAGCTGAATGCCCGTCGCACCAGCGTTCCCTCGCTCAGGAATGCCCGATAGAAGTCGCTCGCCAGGTCGCTCTTGTCGGCCTTCCCGGGATACAGCCTCGCCACCCGTGGATGCTCGCTGCTCGGCAGCCCGATCCAGAAATCCAAGTCGAGCGGCCCGCCGATCGCCTCGCGCCAGACCCGCCCGAGCGGCTCGCCAGTTAGCCGCCGGACAACCTCGTCGAGCAAAAACCCCCAGGTGCGCGGATGGTAGCCGTGCCCGGCGCCGAGCTCCCAGTTAGGGGTATGTTGGGCCTCGATGGCCGCCACCACCCCGGGATGGTCGTAGACGCTCGCACTGCGGTCCAGCGCGGCGAGCCCGCAGCGGTGGGCCAGCAGGTCGCCAAAAGTCGCCCCGCGCACCGGAAATGTTGGCCACACCGGTGCAACCAAGTCGTCGGGATCCAACCCGTGCTCACCGAGAACCCACAGCAGGGTTGCCGCCGCCGGTCCCTTGGTCGCCGAATACACCGGCACCAGGGTCTCCGGCGTCCAGCGCCGCACCCGCTCGCGCTCACACCATCCCTCGCCAAGCGACAGCACTTCGCGCCCGCCATGCCAAACGCTCACCGCCGCACCCAACTCGCCGTGCGCGGAAAAATTCCGCTCAAACGCCCGCGCCACCCGCCCTAGCACCTCCGCCTCAGCCTCCATCGCCCGACCTCACTGCGGTGTAAATTGACGCGATCCCGCCGCTGAGCGGAGTCCACTGGCCGTCCTCGAACCCATGCTTCTCGATAAATTCCACCATCGCTGCGCCGCTCGGAAAGCGCTCGATCGTGCCCGCCAGATACTCGTAGGCGTCGCGCTGCCCGGTTAGCCACCCGGCGATCCTTGGGAGCACCTTGTTCAGATAGACCCGGTAGGGACCGCGCAGCAGGTTCTCCGGTAGCGAGAAATCCAAGACTAACAGGTGGCCGCCGGCCCGCAGCACCCGCCCCATCTCGCGCAGCCCGCCTTCCCAGCTGGCCATGTTGCGCAGCCCGAAACCCACCGTCACCACGTCGAACTCCCCGTCGCCAAACGGCAGGTCCAACGCGTCGGCCACCAGCGTCTCGCTCATCCCGCGGCGCGCCGCATGACCTAACATCTCCGCGCAGAAGTCGCTCGCGACAATCCGCGCATCCGGGCAGAGGTCCTGGATCTCCAAAGCCAGGTCGCCGGTGCCGCTGGCCACGTCGAGCACCCGGGCTGGCGCCCAGCGTCTAACCATGCGGGCGACCTTGCGCCGCCAGAGGATATCGGTGCCGACGCTCAGCACGTGGTTGGTCAGAACATAACGGTCGGCGATGCGCGCAAACGCCTGCTTTACATAAACCGGATCCTGCATGGCGGCGGGACTGTGGCCTAGCCCGGTAAAATGTCCCGATAAATCCCAGGGTCGCTTCCCGGCACCTCGATCGCCCCGGCGTGCTTCGCATAGAATTCCCGCGGCCCGACCCCGCCAATGAACCCGTACGCATAGCCAAGCTCGCGAAGCCCAAAAAGCGCCTTGAACAACAGCGCCTTCCCGAGCCCCTCGCCGCGCGCCGATTCAATCACCCCGGTCGGCCCGAAAAACCCGCGGCAGGTCGTCTCATAACAGGAGAACCCGAGGATCTGCTTCTCGCGGGTGGCGATGAAACAACTAACCGGCTGGCGGGTCATCGCCACCTCGACCTCGCTTGCCCACTTCCGGGAAAAATTCTCCGCCACCCACCCGGCCACCAGGTGCTTCTCATACACCCCCGGGCGGCGCAGGATGATCCCGCGCCCCTCGACCGCCTCCCACAGCGGGCCAGCCTCGGGCAGGTCATAGAGCCGCACCAACATGTCGATCATGCCTCCCAGTGTGCTTCAGAATCCCGATCTGAGAAGCCCGAAGTGCGCGCCGTCCCGCACTAGCAGCCCCGGTTAGCCAGGCGGCGGCCCACCGCCAGCGAACGGCGCCGGCGCGCCGGCGAGCTCGGCGCCGAGGTCGCGCCCGGCCAGCGATGAAAGCGCGGCGAGCTCCTCGGCCAGCACCAGCCGCGCCGGGATCCCCCCCTCGGCGTGGCGCCCGCAGTGGGTGCACGAGGCGAACCCCGGATACCCCGGCGCCTGCTGCGGATCATCCGCAGCGCTGTGCAGCGTCAACTCCGGCCGGTCGCGCTCGCGGGTCATCGGCCTCAGCGCCAACGGATGGATCCAACAGGTCAACGGTTTGAAAAACCACCGGTGCTCACCAAGGGTCACCGCCAGCAGTTGCAACCCGCACCGCCCTAACCGGTCGAGCAGCACGCAGCGGGTCCGTGGAAAGTGCCCGGGAAAATCCGCCGCCAACTCCCCGGCATCCGCCGCCCGCACCGCCGTCTTCCACCCGCCGCCGCTGGCCACCACCGGCTCCGCCGGCAGTGTGAGTCCGAAGCCCTCCAGCGTTTGCGCATGCTCCGCTACCAGCCAGCGCACCCCCTCCGCCTCCTCAGCGGACAGGTGCACCCCGTCATGGCAGCAGGTCGCCCGGCAAACGGCCAACTCGCAGGGCACCAATGGCCTCTCAAATGCCTCGTGGTCCACCCGGGCCTCCCGCACCTGCGCCCCGACATCCGCCGCGATCCCCGGATAGGCCGTCAACCGCTGCGCCTCGATCCTCTCCATCGCTTCTTACCGCTGCGCAGCCGGCTTGCCTGTTAGCGCCTGATAGACCTGCGCCGCGATGATCCCCGCGCCCGCCGCGTCCGGATGCACCTTGTCGGCGAACATCTCCGCGTGCCCCTTGAGCGCCTCGTGCAGGTCGATGACCGGAAGGTTCTCCGCCTTGGCCAGCGCCCGGATCAGCGGAATCGTCTCCCCCGCGATCACCGCCTCGCGGATCCCGAAGTTCTCCGGAAACGCCGGCGCCGGCGTGCACAGGAAAATCCTCACCTGCGGATTCACCTCCCGGAACGCATCTAGCAGCTTGCGCGCGTCCTTGCCAAACTCCGCCCCCCCGGCTTTCCAGTTGTGCGCCTTGGTGTCGTTGGTCCCAAGCTTGATGACCACCACCTCGGGCTTGAACTCGAGCGCCTCGCGGAACTTCGCCTCCTTCTGGTACGGCTTGTCGCCACCGTCCATCATCGTCGCACCGCTCACCCCGAAATTCCTAACCACCCACTTCCCGCCTAACAGCCGGGCGAGCTGCTCCGGGTAGGTCATCGTCCGGTCCTTGATCCCCGATCCCGCCGTGATGCTGTCACCCACGCAGGCCACCCTCACCGGCTCGCCCATCCCCGCGACATCCACCGCCCCCGGCACCTCGGCAAGCGCACCGAGCCCCATCCCCATCAGCATCACCAGTGTCCAACAGCCACGCCGCATCAACCCACGCTGCACGCCCCGCCGCCGGGTGTAAAGCACCCGCCGCGCGGCCCCTTGTGAAATTTTTCACAAACTGCGCTTGAAGTGCGTGGCGCACTTTTCATACTCCGGCGCATCCGCGGCGTCCGAGCCGTGGGTATTTCTCATTGGTCATGAGCGACACTTCCGAAACCGCCACCGTTCCGCTGCCGAAAGATCTCGCCGCTGGAAAGGGCATGGTCAACGTCCAGATTGACGGGGTGTGGGTCGAGGTCCCCAAGGGAACCCGGATGATCGAAGCCTGCCGGATGGCCAAGGTCGAGGTCCCCCACTATTGTTACCACCCGAAGCTTTCGGCCCCGGGCAACTGCCGGATGTGCCTGGTCCAGATGGGCATGCCGCCGCGCCCCGCGCCCGGCGCGGAGCCCGCCTACGATGACCGCGGCTATCAGGCGGTCGACTGGATGCCGCGCCCGGTCATCGCCTGCGCCAACACCGTGTCGGAGAACATGGGCATTCGCACCACCGGCGAACTCGTCGAAAAATGCCGCGAGGGCGTCATGGAGTTCCTCCTCATCAACCACCCGCTCGACTGCCCGATCTGCGACCAGGCCGGCGAATGCCGCCTCCAGGAACACTCGGTCGACCACGGCCGCGGCGTCTCGCGCTTCGTCGACATGAAGGTGAAAAAGCCCAAAAACGTCGACATCGGCCCGCGCATCCGCCTCGACGACGAACGCTGCATCCTCTGCAGCCGCTGCATCCGCTTCATGGACGAGGTCGCCGGCGATCCAGTCCTCGGCTT
Source organism: Akkermansiaceae bacterium (assembly GCA_044373465.1). Taxonomy (GTDB): domain Bacteria; phylum Verrucomicrobiota; class Verrucomicrobiia; order Verrucomicrobiales; family Akkermansiaceae; genus JBILQA01. The sequence continues at coordinate 135,918 of JBILQE010000001.1, forward strand.
CACCGAGCGCGGCACCCACACGACCCTAACGGTCCACCCCGGCCGCCTGCTCGACAGCAACTACAGCCTCAACACCGTCGACATCTGCCCGGTTGGCGCGCTCACATCTAACGATTTCCGCTTCCAGATGCGGGTCTGGTTCCTCAAGGAGACGCCGACGATCGACGTGAACTGCGGCACCGGGGCTAACATCGTCGTCTGGACCCGCGAGAACAAAGTCTACCGGATCACTCCGCGGCGCAACGACGAGGTCAACTCCAACTGGATCCCGGACTCCCACCGGCTCAACTTCCACTACCTCGACTCCGACGCCCGCCTAACCGAGCCGATGGCCAAGGCCGGCCCCGGGCTCCCGCACCTCCCGGTCCCCTGGTCCGACGCGCTGGCCACAAGCGTCGAGGCGCTGCGCAAGTTCCGCGGCGACCAGATCGCCATCATCGCCTCCGCGCGGATGACCAACGAGGAACTCTTCCTCGCAAGGATGCTCGCCGAGGAGCTGGGAACCACCGCCCTAACCATCGTGCCGCGCCTCGGCGAACCCGACGGCCTGCTCGTCTCCGCGGACCGCAACCCTAACACCACCGGCGCCGGCCTGGTGTGGAAGACCGCCGATCCGGCCGCCAACCTAACCGCCATCCACGCCGCGGTTGCCGCCGGCGAGGTCCGCGCGCTCATCGTCCTCGGCGAGGACCTTCTCAGCGACGCCGGCTTCTCCCGCGAGGACCTTCTCGCCACCGAGTTCATCCTCCAGACCCACATCCTGGCCAACCCGACCGCCGAGCTCGCCACCGTGGTCCTGCCGACCGCCGGGTTCACCGAAAAGCGCGGCTCGATGGTCAACGTCACCGGCCGCCTCCAGCGCCTCAACCGCGCCGTCGAACCGCCGCTCCACGCCCGCGATGACTGGGAGGTCATCCGCGACCTCATCCTCGCCCTGCGCGACGCCCCTAACAGCACCCACCTCATCGAGGAGGTCTTCGCCGCCATGGCCGCCGACGTCACCGAGTTCAACGGCCTGACCCTCTCGAAAATCTCCGACCTCGGCCGCCAGGTGATCGACACCGGCGTGAAGATCCCGCTCCTCGAAAACGAACGCGCCCGCAAGGCCGCCGGCCAGATCACCGGCTAGCAATTTCTAGCTGCTCCCAGCAATCAACCACTTCGCTCTCCCGTGCTCGACCTCGCCATCATCGTCGCAAAGATCATCGTGCTAACCTTCGTGGTGGTGCTGCCGCTGGTGCCGCTGGCGGTCTACTTCGAGCGGCGCTTCTCGGCGATCATCCAGGACCGCGTCGGCCCTAACCGCGTCGGGATTCCCCTCACCCTGTTCGGGGCCAAGAAGGATTTCAGCTTCTTTGGGCTCATCCAACCGATCGCCGATGGGGTGAAGCTTTTCCTCAAGGAGGACTTCACCCCTGACCACGTCCGCAAGGGGTTCTACTGGATGGCTCCCGCCCTGACCGTGGCGCCCGCCCTCATCACCCTGGCGGTCATCCCCTTCGGCAGCGACGTGACCCTCTTCGGGCGCACCATCAAGCTCGTCATCGCCGACATCGGCGTCGGCCCGCTGTTCATCTTCGCCATCGCCTCGCTCTCCGTCTACGGCATCACCATCGCCGGTTGGGCCTCCAACTCGAAGTTCCCGTTCATCGGCGGCGTCCGCTCCACCGCCCAGATGATCTCCTACGAGATCGCCCTCGGCCTCTCCATCATCCCGGTGCTCCTCTACTTCGGCGAGCTCAACCTGTCTAACATCGTCCAGTACCAGGCCGACCACGGCTGGCTGCTGCTGCCGGTCTGGGACATTGGCGGCGGGCCCGCGGCACTCCACAAGGCGCTGATCTGGATTCCGATGTTCATCTCCTTCCTGGTTTTCACTACCTCGATCTTCGCGGAGACCAACCGCATGCCGTTTGACCTTCCCGAGTGCGAGACCGAACTCGTCGGCGGCTACCACACCGAGTATTCCTCGATGAAGTTCGCGATGTTCTTCATGGGCGAATACGCCGCCATGGTTGTCGGCTCCGCCCTCATCGTCACCCTGTTCCTCGGCGGATGGTCGCTCGGCTTCGGGCTCGACCAACATCTAACCGGAACATGGTTTGGCGGCTTCATCCACCTTGGCGTTTTCCTCGCCAAGGTCATCGCTTTCATCCTGTTTTTCATTCTGGTCCGTTGGACGGTGCCGCGCTTCCGCTACGACCAGCTCATGCGCCTCGGCTGGGTGGTCTTCTTTGAGGCCGCGCTGATCAACGTCTTCCTTGCCGCGCTCATCATCGCCGCACCCCACCTCCCGCTCGCCGCCACCGTGGCCGGCTTCATCACCCTGGCCATCGCCACCGTCGTGATCATCTGGATCGCCAAGCGCTTCGAGGCGCCCCGCCCGAAACAGGCGCTCTAACTTCCCCGCTCTCCCACCACCATGGCCGTCATCAAAGTCCAGCGCCCGAAACTCTCCTTCGGTGAGAAGATCTACTTTGGCGCCCTCATCAAGGGCTTCTTCCTCACCATGAAGCACGCGGTCGCCTCGCTCCGCGGCAAGGCCCGCGGAGCGACCGACATGGCATCCTCCGGCCTCGGCGTCACCATGCAGTATCCCGAACAAAAGTGGGATGCCCACCTGCCGGAATACTACCGCGGCGCCCCCGCGCTGGTCACCGACGAGAAAGGCCGCGACCGCTGCGTTTCCTGCCAACTCTGCGAGTTCATCTGCCCACCGAAGGCGATCCGGATCACCCCGGCGGAAATCCCCTCTAACGACCCGTGGGCCAAGGTCGAGAAGCGCCCACTGGAGTTCGAGATCGACATGATCCGCTGCATCTACTGCGGCATGTGCGAGGAAGTCTGCCCCGAGCAGGCAATCTTCCTGCGCAAGGACTACGCCATCACCGGCACCTCCCGCAAGGACATGGTCCACGACAAACAAAAGCTCTACGAAATCGGCGGCGTCCGCATCGGCCTCGTCAACAAGTGGAACGAACTCAAATGAGTTTGCTGGATTCCAGCGCCCCGCCTGGAACCTAGCAGCCAGCCACCTTTCCCAATGCCCACCGCTCTGTTTTACTTCTTCGCCGCCGTGATGGTTATCGGCGGAATTGCCGTTGTGGCCCTGCGCAACCCGGTCGCCAGCGCCATGGCCATGGTCGCCTCCTTCGTCGGCCTTGCCGCCCTCTTCGTCGGCCTCAACGCCTACTTCGTCGGCATCATCCAGATCCTCGTCTATGCCGGCGCCATCATGGTGCTGTTCATCTTCATCATCATGCTGCTCGACCTCAAAACCGAGACCGCGCTGAAACTCAAAGCCCTGCCCGCAGTCGGCGGGCTCCTGCTGGTGGTCGTCTTCACCATCCAGCTCGTCGGCGTCCTCGGCAAGCTGCCTAACAAGGAGCTCGCCCCGCTCGACTTCGCCGCGATCGCCGCCGCCCCCGGTTTCTCCCAGACCCACCCGGCCGGCAGCGCCATCAACCGCGCGATCACTGCCGCCGAGCCATCGCTCCCGGACGTCCACCTCATTGGCCACACCCTCTTCACCGGCTACAACCTCCCGCTCCAGATCATCGGCGTCCTGTTGTTGGTCGCCACCGTCGGCGTCGTCGCCCTCTCGCGCCGCCAGGCCGAGTAGCCACCTGCTAGATCTTCCGCCATGCACGTCTCTCTCAACGAATACCTGTTTGTCTCCGGACTCCTGTTTGCCATCGGCCTCGCCGGAGTCGTGCTGCGGCGCAACGTCATCATCGTCTTCATGTGCCTCGAGCTGATGCTCAGCGCCGCCAACCTGACCCTGGTCGCCTTCTCGCGCTTCAACGGCACCAACGGCTTGCCCGACTACAACGGCCAGGTGCTGGTGTTCTTCATCATCACCGTCGCCGCCGCCGAGGTCGCCGTCGGCCTGGCGATCATCGTCGCCCTGTTCCGCGCCCGCCAGACACTCCACACCGACGAGCTCAACTCGCTGCGCGGCTAGCTTCTTTCCGATCCATCCGCATGACCACCCTTGCCTGGCTCCTTCTTGCCCTGCCGCTTCTAACAGCGGCGGCGATCCACCTGTTTTTCAAGCGCAACGCGTTCCTCTCCTCGCTCATGGCCACCGGCTCGGCCGCGGCCTGCTTCGCCATCGCCGTGGTCTTGCTCAACAGCAAGTCCCCAGGAGTCTCCTTCCAGTGGGCGAGCATCGGCACCTTCCATGTCAATGTCGGTCTCCTGTTTGACGACATGGCCACCCGGATGATGATCATTGTCACCGGTATTGGCCTGCTAGTGCATGTCTTCTCGTTAGGCTACATGGCCAAGGACCCGGCCAAGGCGCGGTATTTCTCCGGCCTGTCACTCTTCATGTTCTCCATGACCGGCATCGTCCTGGCGGAGAACTTCATCATGATGTTCATGTTCTGGGAGCTCGTCGGGCTGAGCTCCTACCTGCTCATCGGCCACTGGTACGAGAAGGACTCGGCCGCGGACGCCGCCAAGAAGGCATTCCTAACCAACCGGATCGGCGACTTCGGGTTCATGATCGGGATCCTGATGCTTTGGGGGATCACCGGGACCTTCTCGTTTGCAGCGATGGCCGACCAGGCTCCCAGCGGAGTCCTCGGCGCGGCGATCCTGCTGATCTTCGCCGGAGCCATGGGCAAGTCCGCCCAGGTGCCCCTCCACGTCTGGCTTCCCGACGCCATGGAAGGCCCGACCCCGGTGTCGGCACTCATCCACGCCGCCACCATGGTCGCCGCCGGCGTCTACATGTTGGTCCGCCTGCAGCTCTCAATTGGCCCAGAGGCCTTCGTCGGCTTCGCAGGCACCACCATCGCGGTCATCGGCGCCGTCACCGCTCTGTTGGCCGCGCTGATGGCCACCCAACAGAACGACATCAAGAAAATCCTCGCCTACTCGACCCTCTCGCAGCTCGGCTACATGGTCATGGCCGTCGGCTGCCTGGCGGGGACCGCGGCGATGTTCCACCTCTTCACCCACGCCTGGTTCAAGGCCCTGTTGTTCCTCGGCTCGGGCGCGGTCATCTACGCCTGCCACCACCAGCAGGACATCTGGAAAATGGGCGGCCTGCTTAAGAAAATGCCCCTCACCGCTCTAACCTTCGCGATCGGCACAGCCTCGCTCATCGCCGTGCCGTTCGTGACCGCCGGATTCTGGTCGAAGGAGCAGATCCTAACCGCCACGCTCGGCGCGCAGGGCGGCACCGGCTTCTTCCTGGTCGGCGCGGGCGTCGCGATCCTAACAACCTTCTACATGGTGCGCCTGTTTGTCATCGCCTTCCTCGGCAAGCCGCGCAGCGACGACGCTGACCACGCCCACGAAGTCGGCATCAAAATGTGGCTCCCGCTGGTAATCCTTGCCATCCCCGCCGTCATCGCCGGCTTCCCGTTTGTCGCGGGAGTTCTCGCACCCAACTTCGACCACCACGACTTCCACGTCGGCCCCGAGTTCATCGCCTCGCTCGTCGCCCTGGTCGTCGGCCTAACCGGCGGATGGGTGCTCTACGCCGGCAGGGACCATGACCGGCTCGCCAACAACCCGCTGGCCAGGCTCTTCGCCAACAAGTTCCACATCGACGCGTTCTACGACAACATCCTCGTCCGCGGCGTCCAGGGGACCTTCGCGGCCCTCGTCAACCTCTTCGACGAGTTCGTCATCAACGGCATGCTCGTCGGCGGCGCCAGCCGCATGGCCAGCGGGTTTGGCGGCCTCTTCCGCCGCGTCCAGTCCGGCAACCTGCAAAACTATGCCCTCCTGATCGCCCTCGGCGTCGTCCTGGTCATCTACTTCACCGTCTTCATTTAAACGTTTCCAATGCTCGCCCTTCTCATCCTTATTCCGATCCTGGCCGCCGCGGCGATCCTGCTAGGCGCGCCAGGGCGCAGCACCGCCATGCTCGCGGCACTCGCCAATCTGGGTCTCGGCACCGCCGCCACCCTCACCTGGCAGTCCAAGGTCTGGGTATGGTCCCATCAGGTTCTCGATGCTCCTAACATCAACCTCGCCTTCGGGTTTGTTAGCGGGGTGAGCGTCGTGATGCTCCTGCTAACGGTCATCGTCACCCTCGCCGCGGTCATGTCAGGCAAGGCGCCCGAAGGCCGCGAGCCGCTCTACTACGCCTCCTCGCTGCTCATCGCCGCAGGCGCACTCGGCGCCTTTCTCAGCACCGACCTGTTCTTCTTCTACGCCTTCCATGAGCTCGCGCTGATCCCGACCTTCCTGATGATCGGCCTGCTTGGCCGCGGCGAGCGCACCCAGGCGGCCTGGAAAATCACCATCTACCTCGCCTTCGGGTCCATCATCCTGCTCGCTGGCCTTGTCTGGCTGGCCAACCTAACCGGCACCTTCAGCATTCCCGCCATGCGCACGGCGGCCGCCGCCGGCACTCTGGCCATCCCGGTCGCCACCCAGACGTCGATTGCGCTCCTGTTGCTCATCGGCTTCGGCACCCTCATCTCGCTGTTTCCGTTCCACTCGTGGGCCGCGCCCGCGTATGCCAGCGCCCCGGCACCCACCGCCATGCTCCATGCCGGCGTGCTCAAGAAGTTCGGCCTCTATGGCCTGCTCCTCATCGCCGTGCCGCTCGTCCCGGATGGGATGCACGCCCTGCTCACCCCGCTGGTCGTCCTCCTGCTAGGCAATATCCTCTGGGTCGGCTTCGTGACCGTGAACCAGAAGCGCCTCGACCTGATGTTAGGCAACTCGTCGGTCATGCACATGGGCTATATCTTCCTGGCGATCGCCGCCATGGTTGCTGACCGCGGGACCAACACCCTCGCCCTCCCGGCCGCGACCGTTCTGATGTTTGCCCATGGGATTTCCATCGCGCTGCTCTTCGCCCTCACCGACAAGCTCGAGCGCCGCACCGGCACCCTTGAGATCGCTGCCCTCGGCGGACTTGCCAAAGCCGCACCCGCGCTCGCCTTCCTCTTCGGCCTTGCCAGCATGGCCTCCATCGGCCTCCCGGGCCTCGCCAACTTCGCCGGCGAAGTCCTCGTCTTCCTCGCCGCCTTCCAAAGCTACCGTCCGGCCACCGGCTTCGGCCCGGTCCAGATCGCCACCATCCTCGCCCTCTGGGGCGTCGTCCTCAGCGCCCTCTACATGCTGCGCGCCTTCCGCCACACCTTCCAGGGACCTGCCCGCCCGGCCTTCTCCCAAGTCAAGGACCTCCACTGGTGCGAGAAAATCGCCCCGGTTCTCTTGGCCATCGCCCTTCTCGCTGTCGGCCTCTACCCGAACATGCTGCTCGGCCTGTTGCGTTAGATCCACCGCTCTCCACTCCTTCCTCACTCCATCCCATGCCCGCGTTTTACCTTGAAGCCCTAACAGTCCTGCTGGGACTCGGCCTGCTGATGCTCGACGCCTTCGGTTCGGGCACCAACAAGAAGCTGCTAGGCATCGTTGCGGTGGTGGGGCTCGCGCTCATCCTTGGACTGTCCTTCATGGCGGTTGGACCAGCGGCGATGCCCGACGCGTATTGGGCGAAGTGGAGCATGTGGCGGTTTTACGAGATGGACGCCACGGCGCATTTCTTCAAGGCCTTCGCGCTGGTGACAACGATCCTGGTGGTGCTGATGGCCATCGACTACCGGCCGATGCTGGTGAAATTCACCAGCGAAGCAGGCCGCGAGTCTGGCACCGGCGAGTATTTCGCACTGCCGGTGCTCGCCTGTGCGGGGATGATGTGGATGGCCTCGGCCCGCGATTTAGTCAGCATCTTTGTCTCCCTTGAGCTCGTCACGATCACCTTCTACGTGCTCGTCGCCTATCTGCGCCGCAATGTTGGATCGCTCGAGGCCGGGGTGAAATACCTCATCCTCGGGGCGCTGAGCACCGGATTCCTCGTCTACGGGATCGCCTGGATCTACGGGATGACCGGCACGACCAACCTTGCGGCCATCGCGCTGCGACTGGCCGACACCGGCAACCCGGTCCCGCTGCTGCCGCTCATGTTCGGGATTGCCCTGGTGCTGGTGGCCCTCGGCTTCAAGGTCGGTGCGGTGCCGATGCAGATCTGGATCCCCGATGTCTATCAGGGTGCCCCGTCGCCAACCACCGCGTTTCTATCTGTTGGATCGAAGGCAGCCGGGTTCGTGGTCCTCATTGCGTTCCTCACCCCGTTCCTCGGCAGTGACCTGACCCGCGGAGCAGTTCTCGGGATTCTCGGCCTGTTGGCCGCGGCGACCCTGCTGTTTGGCAACCTGGCAGCAATCCAACAGTCCAACTTCAAGCGCCTGCTCGCCTATTCGTCCATCGCCCACGCCGGCTTCCTGTTGCTTGCGCTTGCCAGCGGCGCGGTGGCGACCTCGACAAGCCTTGCGGCAGCCCAGGTCGTCGGCTTCTACCTGGCGACCTACCTGCTCATGACGCTTGCCGCGTTCTTCATTCTCAACATGGTCCGCATCCAGCGCGGCGCCGAGGACATGGCCGCCTTCAATGGCCTCGGGAAAACCAACCCGCTCCTCGCCCTGGCCCTCACCCTGGTGATGGCGGCCCTCGCCGGCGTGCCCCTAACGGCTGGATTCGTCGGCAAGTTCTTCGTCTTCCAACTCGCCGTGGCCGCCGGCCTCTGGTGGGGGGTGGTGATCGCCTTCATCGGGGTGGCCGCCGGGTTCTATTACTACCTGAAGGTCGTGCGCGCCATGTACTGGAACGACCCCGCCGCCGGTCTCACCCCGCTGGCCACCCCGCCAATCACCCGCGCCGTGCTGGCGCTACTCTGCCTCGCCATCATTGTATTCGGCGTTCTTCCAAAGCCAGTCCTCCACGCGGTCAACTGGGCGATTCCTGCCGCGACCCAACTCCCCTAACCGGGGCCCGCCAGCCGCTGCTAGGCTGACATCTTCACCCCGTCAGGGCTGGGGTCGACAAAGTGGTTCCAGCTTGCATCGATATTCCCCGCATCGCGGTCGCCAAACAGCGGCTGCCAGCGCGGCGTCCGCGGCGCCCGCTGCGGGAACATCTGCGCCTCGTGCGGCAGCTTGTTAGCCTTGCGGGTGTTGCACCGGATGCAGGAGGTGACGATGTTCTCCCAGGTCGTCTTGCCGCCCTTGTCGCGCGGGATGACGTGGTCTAAATTGAGCATCTTCTCGGGCAGCGCCTTGCTGCAGTACTGGCAGGTGTGGCCATCGCGGGTAAACACGTTGCGCCGGGTGAACTTCACCTCGGTGCGCGGCACCTTGTCATACAGCGCCAGCACGATGACCCGCGGCGCGCGCACCGCCAGCCGAACGCTGTGGATGACGTCCTCCCCGGTGTAACCGCTCGAATACGCCAGCCACGACGGAAAATCATGCGCGTAAAATCGCTCCGACCCGTCCGTCTGGACCACCTGGGCGTGCCCGACGCACACCAGTTTCATCGCCCGGCGCACCGAGCAGGTGTGGACCGGTTGCCAGAACCTGTTGAGCACAAGAACGCTGCTTTGGAGAGTGAGGTTCATGCCAAATTCCCACGCATTGGCGGACGCTAGCAGCTTCGCGGACGTCGGCAACGAGAAACCATCACGACGCTTCCGGATCACGGCCGCCATGGCGGATATCCCGGGCGCTCTCCATGAACACTGCGTCCTCGCCGATGTTCACCGACAAATCACCCACCCGCTCGAGCGAACGAACCATGAAAATCAGATGCAGAATGTCCTCACTCCGCCCGCCCGCCCCGCCACCATCCAGCCGCTGGCTGAGCGTCGCAGTGAGCGCCTTGTGCATGCGGTCGAGCTCCTTGTCGCGCACGTGCAACCCGGCGCCCAGCGCGGCGTTGCCATCCACATAGGCCGTCACCGCGTCAAGCAACAGCGCGTCTGCCAGGTGATAGAGCGGTTCTATCATGGTGGCCTCGGCCAGCTCGCTGCGTTTGAGGATTTTCTTGGCGCGCTTGGCGATGTTCACCGCATGGTCGGAAATCCGCTCCAGGTTCGTGGCGATCTTCATCGAGGAAATCACCATCCGCAGATCCGCCGCTACCGGGTGAAACCGCAGCATCAAATCCATCCCGGTCCGGTCCACCGCGCTCTCAAACTCGTCGATCTCCGAATCATCGGCTATCACCCGGCGGCACAGCTCGACATCCCGCTGCAGCAGCCCGTCCACCGCCCGCTGAAGGTTCTGCCTTGTTAGGCTGGCCATCGTCAGCACCTCGCCCCGCAGGCTTTGGAGTGCCTGGTCAAATCCCTTGAAAATATGCGGTCCGTTCATTTGTGATCGATTGGTTGGGAAACTCACCCGAAGCGCCCGGTGATATACTCCTCGGTGCGGCGCTCGGCCGGGTTGGTGAAGATTTTTGCGGTTTGGTCAAACTCGATGAGCCGCCCCAGATAGAAAAACCCGGTGCGGTCTGATACCCGGCTGGCCTGCTGCATGGAGTGGGTCACAATCACGATGGTGAACTGCTCGCGCAACTCAATGAGCAGCTCCTCGATCCTGGCTGTGGCGATCGGATCGAGGGCAGAGCATGGCTCGTCCATCAAGATCACCTCCGGGCTCACCGCAATGCTGCGGGCGATACAGAGGCGCTGCTGTTGCCCGCCTGAAAGCCCGAACGCGTTTGCCTTCAGCCGGTCTTTCACCTCGTCCCAAAGCGCCGCCGAGCGCAAGCTGCGCTCCACGGACTCGTCCAATTCCGCCCGCGAGCGGACGCCCTGGAGTCTCAGGCCGTAGCTAACATTGTCATAAATGCTCGCCGGAAACGGCGTCGACTTCTGGAACACCATCCCAACCCGCTGGCGCAGGCGGATGACATCAAGCTCGCGGTGGTGGATGTCCTCCCCATCCAACAAAATCCTTCCGCGGCTGACCCGCGCGCCCGGGATCATATCATTCATGCGGTTGAGGCAGCGCAGCAAGGTCGACTTGCCACACCCGGACGGTCCTATCAGTGCCGTGATTTCCCGCGCCCGGATGACCATGTTCACGTCGTCGAGCACCTTGCTCGCTCCATAACAGAAATCCAGCGATTCGATGGAAAAAACCGGCGCCCCTCCCGGGCCGTCTCCACCACGGCCGGCTGTCGGCTCATCAGACTCAATTGACGTGATCATGGGATGCATGCCGCTAACAGTGTCGTCCCGAAATGTAGGCTTCGGTTTGGGCCTCGCGCGGGTTGTTGAAGATCTGGCTCGTCTCGCCGTATTCGACCAGCCGCCCAAGGTACATGAATCCGGTGCGGTCCGAGCAGCGGCCAGCCTGCTCCATGTTGTGGGTGACGATCACAATGGTGAACTGCGCGCGCAGTTCACGGATGAGTTCTTCGATCTTCAAGGTTGCCACCGGATCGAGCGCCGCACATGGCTCATCCATCAGCAGAATCTGCGGCCGGTTGGCGATCGCCCTGGCGATGCACAAGCGCTGCTGCTGGCCACCGGACAGGCCAAAGGCGCTCTCCTGCAGACGGTCTTTGACCTCATCCCACAGCGCCGCCGCACGCAGGCTCTCCTCGACGACCTCGTCGAGTTGGGCGCGTTTGTTCCTCCCTGCCACCCGCAGGCTGAAAACGACGTTCTCGTAAATCGATTTCGCAAACGGATTGTACTTCTGAAAAACCATCCCCACCCGCTTGCGCAGGGAAATGACCTCCACCCGGGGATCATAGAGGCTCACCCCGTCTATCAGGATGTCACCCTCGTGGCGCACCCCGTCTACCAGGTCATTCATCCGGTTCATGCTCCTCAACAGCGTCGACTTCCCACACCCCGACGGGCCAATCAGCGCGGTCACCTCGCGGTCGGGAATCGCCATGTTCAGCCGGTCCAGCGCCTGGCTCCCGCCATAGAAGAAACTGAAGTCCTCCACACGGATGAAGTCTCCGCGCGCCCCTGCCCCCTCACAATTGTCCACCCGGTCAGCGTCCATCCCTAGAATGCGTTGGTTGTTGTGCGTTTGCGGATCCGGTTGCGCAGCAGGATCGCGGTTAGATTCATCGCCACCACCAGCACGATGAGCAGCAGCGTGGTGGCAAACACCATCGGCCGCGCCGCTTCAGAATCCGGCGACTGGAAGCCCAAATCGAAAATGTGGAATCCAAGGTGCATGAACTTGCGCTCCGGATGGATGAACGGCGCAACCGTGTCCACCGCAAGGGTCGGCGCGAGCTTCACGACTCCAACAAGCATCAGCGGCGCCACCTCCCCGGCACCCCGCGCCATGGCCAGGATAACCCCTGTTAGGATTCCCGGCACCGAGGCCGGCAGGACCACCCGCTGGATCATCTGCCACTTCGATGCACCGCATGCCAGGGCGGCCTCGCGCACCCCGCGGGGCACGGCGGCAAGCGCCTCCTCGGTAGCCACGACGACAACCGGCAGGGTCAGGAGCGCCAGTGTCAGGGATGCCCAGAAGATCCCCCCGGTCCCGTAGGTCGGCGTCGGCAACCGGTCATGGAACAACCACAGGTCCAGCCGCGCCCCGACAAAATACACGAAAAAGGCCAGCCCGAACACCCCGAAGACAATCGAGGGAACCCCGGCAAGGTTGTTGACCGCGATCCTAACAATCCTGACCAACATCCCCTGGCGGGCATATTCGCGCAGATAGATCGCAGCAATGACGCCAAACGGCGTAACCATCAGGCTCATCACCACAGTCATGATGGCGGTGCCGAAGATCGCGGGAAACACGCCCCCCTCGGTGTTGGCCTCCCGCGGGTCCTCGCTGAGAAACGCCCAAACTCTCCGGATTGCCTCCCCCGCTTTGGAGAAGAACCCCATTTGGTTGGGATACGCGATGTGCACCAGAGTACTGACCGGCTGCTGGTTCTCGCGGCCGTCGCTGATCCGATAGATAAAGCCCACCTCCAACTGCTGCTGGCGCAGCCCGCGGGCTTCCGCTGCGAGCGCTTCATACTCGGCCTGCAATCCAGCCTGGCGCGAAGCACCCGCCTCGGCATCGATCCGGCCAGCGCGCATGTCTAACTGAAGCTGCTCAATGGCCCGGTTGACCTTGCCGATGCGCGTCTTCTCAATGGCCTCGATGACATCCCGGCGCTCACCCGCCTCGTCGATATGCTCATCAAGGCGTGCCTGGAAATCCTCCGCGGCCGCGTCGATTCGCGTCCGATCCGCCAGCACCAACGCAACCGGCACACCAATCGCATTCCCCCACTCGAGCCGCTCGGCTAGAAATACCTCCGGCGGATGGCTCGACTCGCCAACCTGCTCGCGCCTCAGAAAGCGGAACGCATCCCCTTCCAAGTCCTTGTTGCCCCGGAACAACTGAATCTCTTCGGGGTTTTCCCCCACGACGATCCCGGCGATCTGGCGCTTCTCCCCGCCCTCACGATATTCGACCAGTTCGATTTGCCGCGGCCAGAACCGCTCGGTCCCCTTGAACACGATCAGCCCTAACAACCCGAGCGTCATCGCAACCCCAACGGCTAGCCCGGCGCCACACAGCCAGACCCACGGCTCGCCACTGCGCGCCCGGCGACGGGCCGGGGGTGGCTCGCTGGCCGGTGGCGGATCGAGTTGTTCGCTTGGTTGGATCTCCATTGATTAGACAAGTTTGTATTTCTCCCTGAGTCGCTGCCGCAGGACCTCGGCAATCGAGTTAAGGACGAAGGTGAGGGCAAACAGGACAATAGCCCCCAGGAAGAGGGTGGCGTAATGGGTGGAACCTTCGGGGGCTTCCGGCAGCTCGACGGCGATGTTAGCTGAGAGGGTGCGCATCCCTGAGAAGATGTTCCATTCCATCAGCGGAGTGTTGCCAGTGGCCATCACCATGATCATCGTCTCGCCCACCGCGCGGCCAAGGCCGATCATCAACGCCGAGAAAATCCCCGCCGAGGCGATCGGCAGCGAAACCGTGCGCACCACCTGCCAGCGCGTCGCTCCAAGCGCCGACGCTGCAGCGGTAAGCGAGCGCGGGACGTTGGCAATGGCGTCCTCGGCAATGGTGAAAATCACCGGGATTACCGCAAAGCCCATCATGAATCCAACCACCAGCGAGTTGCGCTGATCATACCCGGTCCCGGTGAACTGCGGCCACCATAGCCGGAAGTCGCCGATCCGCTCGCCACCGGGTGCTTGATAGACAAACACCCATTCCTCGAGCCCCGGACCCAACATCCACCCGAGCCACGCGGCGAGACCCACCAGGGGAGCGGCTACCAGCCATTCGTGCCCTTGAGTTAGGCGCGCGCGCACGGATACCGGCAGCTTGCCGAACACCCAGCCGATCAGCATGCTGGAGACTGGAATCGCCAGCAGCGCCAGCATCACCGAGGGGACCCGGTCTTGGATTAGCGGCGCGAGCCATAGGCCAGCGAGAAACCCAAGCACCACCGACGGCATTGAGGCCATCAACTCCATCATCGGCTTGACCACCCGCTTGACCCGCATCGGCAGATAGCTTGCAGAGAACACCGCGGCACTCAGGGCGACCGGCACCGCAATAAGCATCGCATAGAGGGTCCCCTTCAGGGTCCCAAAGATCAAGGGAACCAGCGACAACTTCGGCTCGAACTCATCCGATCCCCCCGTCGATTGCCATTCGTAGCTGGGCGCCGAGGCTCCCTCATACCAGATCTTCCCAAAATACGCCCTCCACCCAGCCGCCGGATGCTCGTCGGTTAGCGCCAGATACCTCAAGTTGCCGCTCTGGTCTGCCAGGATGATATGGCTGTTCTTCGCATCGATCACCCCTGCCACCGGCGCAAAATCCATCACCCCACTCCAGCGCACATCCGCCGTCGTCGAATAGCGCAGCGAAACATCCCGGCCACTCCCGGTTAGAAAGAGCCGGTTCCGCTGGCTCGCCGAGAACAGGCTTGGTGGACCGGCGAGCGGCGGAAAGCTCTTGATCTCGCCGAATGTCCGCTCGCCGAGCCCGTCCTTGCGATAGAGGCTGAAAACCCGCTGCTCGCCGTCACTTGCGGTGACCAGTGCCGAAACCCCGCCAAGAAGATAATCCACCGCCGCCACTTCCCGCCCACCAAACGGTTGGAATTCCTGCCGAAACTCGACCCCGTCTGCGCCCACATAAAAATAGTAAATCCACCCCTCCCCGGTGACCACCAACACGATGTCACCGGTTCCCGAGGCGTCCACCTCCTGCACCCGACCCCGGATCCGCTCAGTGACATCCACACGCTCGTCGCCCACTACCTCGCCCTTCCCTAACAACGTGCGCTTCTGGGCCAACCGCATGATCTCGACCCGCTCGGCGCCGCCGTCGGCAGCGGCCACCGTGACGATCGTCCGGTTTGCGCCGCCGTCGCCATAGTCGACCAACCGGATCGCTCCGGGGGTCGCGGCCGGATAGACGGGTTCCTCGACGAGGGTTCTGCGGATGACTCTAGCTGGACCGCTGAAATCGGGAGCATACTCCACCTTTACCGAGCCGACTTCCCCGGCGGCGGTCCCGAACACCAACCGCTGGTGGTCCGGATCGAAACCGAGTGCGCTTATCTCCCGCCCTTCAAGCGCCGCCACCGGATGGTTCTGAGCCTCACCGGTCGCGCGGCTAACAAAGGTGAACCCGCTCCCCGCGCGGAACACGAACGGCAACTCGCCCCACTCGTCCACCCCCAACACCTGTGGATCCGCCACCCCGGTCGCCAGGGTCTCCTTTTCCACCACCTTGGCCTTGGCAAACAACGGAACGACCTCAAGGCCGATGAACACGAAGATCCCAAGCACCGCCACGACGACCGCCAGCCCGCCGGTCCGGATCGCCACGGTCATGAACCGGTCTAGCAGCAATGTCGAACGCGAGACCTGGAACCGCTCGGGAACCGGGCTGGAGGCTGGATGGTTGTTTGACTGGGGCACTCCGGGATGGTTGTTAGCTTGGGATCGGGGAGGGAGGCGCCGGTGCTACTTGAGTGACTTC
This sequence comes from Akkermansiaceae bacterium, assembly GCA_044373465.1. Taxonomy (GTDB): domain Bacteria; phylum Verrucomicrobiota; class Verrucomicrobiia; order Verrucomicrobiales; family Akkermansiaceae; genus JBILQA01. Next base: position 151,730 of record JBILQE010000001.1, read on the forward strand.
AGCGCCTCGGCGACAACCTCAGCCGGGAGCGGATAGTACCCGTCCTTCTCGACAATCATCTGCCCCTCCTTGGAGAGGACAAACTTGAGAAACTCGCCCGTCAGCTTGTCGAGCGGCTCGCCGGGCTTCTTGTTGACGTAGACGTAGAGGAAGCGCGCCAGCGGATACTCGCCGGTCAGGCAGTTCTGATAGGTCGGCTCGGCGAACTTCCCTGGCTCGGTGCCGAGTGGCAGGGCGCGCACCCCGGCGGTCTTGTAGCCGATACCTGAATACCCGAGCGCGTAGAGGTCGGAGGCAATCCCCTGAACCACAGCCGACGAGCCCGGCTGCTCCTTGACGGAGTTGCGGAAGTCACCCTTGCCGAGGGCCTCATCCTTGAAAAACCCGTAGGTGCCCGATGCCGAATTGCGCCCATAAAGCGAGATCGCCCGGCCCTTCCAAGGCTCCTGGCCAAGTTGCCCCCACTCGGTTAGATCCGCGCCACCAAGCTTGCGGGTGGAGGAGAAGATGCCATCGACCTGCTTGAGGGTCAGCCCGCCGATCGGGTTGTCCTTGTGGGCAAAGACCGCCAGTGCATCAATCCCAAGCACCACCTCGGTTGGCTTGTAACCGAACTTCTTCTCAAACGCGTCGATCTCCTCGCCCTTCATCGGCCGGCTCATCGGCGCAAGCTGGGCGGTCCCCTCGATGAGTGCTGGCGGAGCTGTCGACGACCCCTTCCCTTCAATCTGGACATTGAGGTTCGGATAGACCGCCTTGAATCCCTCAGCCCACAAGGTCATCAGGTTGTTGAGAGTATCCGAACCGATCGAGTTGAGGTTGCCGGTCACCCCGCTGGTGGCCTGGTAGCCGGGAAGCTTCGGGTCGAGTTGCGACTGGCCAAACAAACTGATGGGCAACCCGATGACGCCGATGGTGAGTAGTAGTGCTTTCATGTTGATGATATGGGAGGATTCGAGCCTTCTGGCGCGCTCGCGCGGCGAAGCCTGCCCACTCAATAGTCCCGCTGATGACTCCGGGCAAAAACTCCAAAGTGACACATCCGTCACCTCGCCCGCTGCTCGCCCGCATCTCCCTGCGCTGGCACGCGGATCGTGAAGCACGTCTCCACCCCGGGAACTGACGTCACCGAAACCTCCCCGCCGTGGGCCTTGATCGCGCGCTGCACGATCGACAAGCCAAGCCCCGTGCCCTTGATCTGATCCTGGTTGTGATGCTTCTCTACCCGATAGAATCTCTTGAAGATGAATGGAAGGTCCTCGCTCGGGATCCCGACACCGTTGTCAGCCACGCTTACCTCAAGGCCCTGCGCGTCAATCTTGCAGCGCACCTCCAGGCGCAGCCCCTCGTGGACGTTCTGTTTGAGCGCGTTCTCAACCAGATTGAACAGCACTTGGGTCCAATAAAACCGGTCTCCAGCAACGGACACTTCCGGGTCATCAAACCGCACGCTGATCTGCGCATGCTGGCGCCGGATCATCGACTCCAGCCGCTCAAGGACATCATTGACGCATGAGAGCAACCGGAACGGCTCGATCTTCAACGCCCCCGCCTCGCCAGACTCAAGCCGGGAAATCACCAACATGTCCTCGACGATCCGGGAGATCCGTTCGGCGTGCTTGCGCATCACGCTCAGAAAGCGCCGGGAGGTGGCCGGATCCTCTAACAGGTCATCGTCGATCAGGTTCTCAAGGTAGCCACTGATGATTGCAAGGGGGGTGCGCAGCTCATGGGACGCGTTGGCGACAAAGTCCTTGCGAACCTGCTCGGCGTGGTGTTCGGCGGTCACATCGCGAATGATCACCCGGGTCTGGAGGCCGCCTTCGGCATGCTCAAACAAGGGTGCCGCGTCGATCACCCAGGCGCTGATCCCGCGCGCTGCCTGCTCGCCCAACACCGTGGCAGGCTGCGGCAGGACCACCTGTTGGGTCGTTGGCTCGCCGGTGGCGAGGCATTTGAGCACCCAATGCGCGAGCCGCTCGTCAAGGAATGCCTCGATGATCGGGCGGCCGACCAACTCGCGGCCGCGGAACAACTCGCGCGCACGCGCGTTGGCAAAACGGACCTGGCTGCCGCCGTCCACCAGCAGGAACGCATCGCCCAGCGCATCCAACAACACGTCGCGCTCCCGGTGGGCCTCCGCAACCCGCGCCGCCATGGACTCCCTGAGCTGGTCGAGCTCCTCTAACCGCCGCTGCGCCAGCCGCCGGGTTCGCAGGTAGAGCGCCGCAGCCACCACCGCGAGGACGGATGCGAGGATGGCGACGGCGAGGGTCAGGGCAGTCATTTTTCCGGCAGAAAAACCTGATAGCCGATGCCACGCACCGTTTCAATCATTGCCGCACGCTCACCGAGCTTCTGGCGTAGCCGCTTCATGTGCGTGTCGAGCGTGCGCGAGTGGACCTCGTCGCTGTAACCCCAGACGGTGCGCAGCAGGTCGTTGCGGTCCTGGACCCGGCCAGCGCGCTCGGCCAAAAACAACAGCAGCTTGAACTCGGTCGCGGTTAGTTCCACGGCTTCACCGTCGAGGTAAAAGCTAACATTGTTCTTATCAAACCGCAGCGGGCCGCAAACGAACTCGGCGCTTCCCGGCGGTGCGTCAGCGCGCTTCAGAACCGCCCGGATGCGCAACAACAGCTCCTTCGGGCTGAACGGCTTGGTGATGTAGTCGTCGGCCCCCGCCTCGAGCCCCTCGATCTTGTCCTGGGTCTGCGCCTTGGCTGTTAGCATGATCACCGGAATCGAGCGGGTGCGCGCATCGCGGCGCAGATCCTTGAAGACCGCGTAGCCGTCCTTGCCCGGAAGCATCAGGTCGAGGACGATCAGGTCCGGGCGCTCATGCTTGGCAATCTCCGCGCCGGCAATTCCGTCATGGGCCATCAAAACCCCGAAGCCGGCACGCTCGATGTTGAAGCCAATCAGGTTGGCGATGTCGCGCTCGTCCTCAACAATCAGGATTTTTTGCATAGGCGTGGGTCATCCATAACCCAACAACCACGGCTGGGGAGACGCGAAATGTGACAAAATCGCTACCTCGACAGCCCCCGGCCTGCTAGATCGGCGTATTTCGCCGAACTTTCAAATTCCCAACCCTGCCGGTCTTGCCCACGCTCACGGCATGTCGAGCAGCACCGGAACCTTGTTTCGCATCTCCACCTGGGGCGAGTCCCACGGCGGCGGCGTCGGCGTGGTCATTGACGGCTGCCCGCCCGGCCTGCCACTCAGCGCCGCGGACATCCAGCTCGACCTCGACCGCCGGCGCCCGGGCCAGAGTGAAATCGTCACTCCACGCAATGAGGAGGACCTTTGCGAGATCCTCTCCGGAGTCTCCGCCGACGGCCTAACACTCGGAACCCCCATCGCGGTGCTCGTCCGCAACAAGGACGCCCGCTCGTCGGCCTACGAGGAAATGGCCGAAAAATACCGTCCATCCCACGCCGACTACACCTATGACGCCAAATACGGCCTGCGCGCATGGCAGGGCGGCGGGCGCGCCTCCGCGCGCGAGACCATCGGCCGGGTCGCCGCCGCGGCGGTCGCACGCAAGGTGCTTGCCAGCCTGTTCGCGGGCATCGAGGTGTTAGCCTGGGTCAAGTCCATCAAGGACCTCAACGCGGTGGTCGATCCGCTCAGCGTGACCACCGCGGACATCGAGTCGAACATCGTGCGCACCGGCGACCCGGCGATGGTTGCCCCGATGATCGAACTCATCAAGCAGGTCCGTTCCGACGGCAACTCCATCGGCGGCGTCATCGAATGCGTCGTGCGCAACTGTCCCCCCGGCCTCGGCGAGCCGGTTTTCGACAAGCTCGAAGCCGACCTTGCCAAGGCGATGCTCAGCCTCCCGGCCACCAAGGGATTTGAGATCGGCTCGGGCTTCGCCGGAACCCTGCTCACCGGCCGCGACCACAACGACGCCTTCCACATGCAGGACGGTCGCGTCCGCACCTCGTCAAACCGCTCCGGCGGCGTCCAGGGCGGCATCTCTAACGGCGAGGCGATCATCTTCCGGGTCGCCTTCAAGCCCACCGCGACGATCATGACCTCCCAGGCGACGGTGAGCGCCGACCACCAAAACACCGAGCTCAAGGGCCGCGGCCGCCACGATGCCTGCGTCCTCCCGCGCGCCGTGCCGATTGTCGAGGCGATGACCCTGTTAGTCCTGTGCGACCACGCCTTGCGCCAGCGCGGCCAATGCGGCAACCCCGCGGCCCAGTCCTAACCGCCGAAGATGGATCCCCAGGGTTTCGCCGCGATGAGCCTGCCGGAGCTGAGCCTGGGCACCGTCGTGCTGGCAATCCTGGCCGCCTGCGCGCTGTTTGCGTTTCTCTGGGGAATGCTGCGCCTCGTCGTCGGCGTGGCGGTGGTCGTCGCGAGCATTGCCGCGGGGATTCTAACATGGAACCAGGCCCCCGGGCTAACAAGCCAGTACCGGTTCCTGAACCCTCAGCCCGACTGGCTTCAGGGAGCGTTGGCGGGAGCGGCAGCGCTGATCACCTTCATGGTCTTGCGCCGGATCCTGCGCTTCATGCGCCAGCCCTTCGGGGCGCCCCAGGGGACGGCGCGCAGCGCACTCTTCAGCTTGCTCCCGGCCCTCCTGCTCGTTGGGCTGGTATTCACCGCGGTGCGCCACCTTGGCGCCGGCAGCGAGGTGCGCTACTTCCGCGACGCCGTCGCCGGTGCCGCGGGTTCCTCGCCGCCGCTCATGGTGGGGCTCAAGGAGGCGGCCGAGAAGTACCTTCCCCAACAACTGCTGGGTGCGACCGAGCTCTACAACGACCCGGCGCGGGTCAACCTTGCCAAACTTGCCACGGTCATGCAGGACCCGGCCGCCGTCGCCGCCCTGCAGTTCCGCGCCGAGGCCCGACCGCTGGTCACCGGCGAGACCGCCGCCTCGCTGCGCGACCCGCGAATCGCCCGCCTCGTCGCCGAGCGGCGCTTCGCCGATCTCCTGCGCGACCCGGTGCTGGTCTCACTGTTGGAGGACGCCGAGTTCCGCAAGTCGATCGAAGCGCTCGACCTCGACACCATCCTCGCCATCCGCCAGTAAGGTCCCGTAAATTCCACGCAAGCGCCCACCACTTCCCCACATGCCCCGCCAGGACTACATCGTCACCATCGGCCTCGAGGTCCACTGCCAGATCAAGACCGCCAGCAAGATGTTCTGCGGCTGCCGGACCGGCTTCGGCGCCGAGCCTAACAGCAACGTCTGCCCAGTCTGCCTAGGCCTGCCCGGGGCATTGCCGGTGCTCAACCACAAGGCGATCGAGATGACCCTGTTGGCCGGGCTGATGCTTGGCTGCAGCACTCCGGAAATCTCCAAGTGGGACCGCAAGAACTACTTCTATCCGGACATGCCGAAGAACTTCCAGCTCTCGCAGTACGACCTGCCGCTGTGCCTGGGCGGGGGCGTGCCGCTGGATGCCTTCAGCTACCCCAACGACGTGCGCGGCTCGATCCCCAAACCGGGAAAAACCGTAAAGCTCACCCGCATCCACCTCGAGGAGGACGTCGCCAAGTCGACCCACCTCGGAAGCGCCACGCTGATTGACTTCAACCGCGCCGGCACGCCGCTGATGGAGATTGTTAGCGACCCGGACATCGACACCCCGGAGGAGGCCTACGCCTACCTCAAGTCACTCCAACAAATCCTCGTCTACGGGGGTATTTCCGATGCCGACATGGAAAAGGGCCAACTGCGCTGCGACGTCAACGTCTCGGTGCGCCCCCACGGCACCAGCGAGCTGGGGGCGAAAATCGAACTAAAAAACCTCAACTCGATTTCCGCAGTGCGCCGCTCGCTCCACTTCGAGATCCTCCGCCAGTGCGACGAATTGGACCGCGGCATCCGTCAGGTCCAATCAACCCGCCGCTGGGACGACGACGCCGGCGAAACCCAGCTGATGCGCACCAAGGAGGACGCCCACGACTACCGCTACTTCCCCGAGCCCGACCTCCTGCCCATCCGCACCGCGGGGTTCCTTGATGCTGTTAGACCAAGGGTCCCCGAGCTCCCGCAGAGCAAGGCGGCCCGTTTCGAGAAGGACTTCCAGATCACCGCCTACGACGCCTCGGTCTTGGCCTCCGAACGCGCCCTGGCGGACTACTTCGAGGCCACCCGGGCCGGTGCCACCGCGCCGCCAAAGAAGATCGCCAACTTCATCCTCAACAACCTGCTCGCCGTGCTCAACGAGCAGAACCTAACCATTGTCGACTGCCCTGTCGCCCCGGCGGCCCTGCGCGAACTGTTGGACTTGGTGGAGTCAGGCCAGCTAGCCAACAACCAAGCCAAGGATGTTTTTTCCGCGATGTGGGAGGATCCGTCAGTGGCTGTAGGCGCGCTTGCCAAACGGCTCGGGTTTGAGCCGGCGGACACCGCAGCAATCGATGCGCTCATCGCTGAGGTCATCGCCGCCAACCCGGCAAAGGTGGCCGAGATCCAGGCCGGCAACGAGAAGCTGGTCAACTGGCTAACCGGGCAGGTGATGAAGTCCTCGGGCGGGAAGGCCAACCCGAAGCTGGTGACCGACGCAATCCTCCTCAAACTCAAGTAGCGCAAGAACCGCAGCCTGGCAAAATGGGGCGTGGACACGATGCGGTGGGCTGGTTAGGGGTTTTACCGCGTCGGTCTCAGCATTCACCCCCGGGACGGGCGCATCCACTCCGATGCAACGTTCCATCCTTCTTGCTATCCTTGCTCTGGCCGCGCCCGTTGCGGCTCAGGTGGCTCAAACCGAAGCCCTGCAACTCGCCCACGGGCGCACCCTGGCCACCGGCAAGGAGATGCGCGTCTGGCACTTCCAGCCACTTCCCGAGCCGATGCAGGACTGGCCCACCGAGGTCAAAGGTGCGTTTCTCGAGGTGCGCTGCGAGGACCTCGAGTTCAGCGAGGCCGCGCTGATCATCGTCCGCGATGACTTCCGCATCCGCAGCTATCCGGCAAAGCTGCTAGCCGCGGAGGACCGCAAGCTGGCCGACGAGCTGGAATTGAAGCGCCGGGCGGCGCTCAAGGCGGCTAACACCACCAGCAAGGCGTACAAGCCTAACTATACCCCCTATCATCCCGACAAGGACAAGGCGGTCGCCAACTTCAGCGAGAGCGAGCACTTCACGTTCTACTACGGCAACCAGCGCGACGAGGTGGCCGGGAAGGCGTTCGCGGACCCGCAGTTCATCGAGCGCCAGAAGAGTTGGTTTGAGAAGACCTGGACCCAGCTCGGCGAACTCAAGGCGCCGCTGCCGATGGCCAACGACCCGGATCCAAAGAAAATCAACATCTACATCACCGGCACCGGCCTGCCCAACCACAAGGAGGGTTTTGCCTACGGCGGAGAAAGCGTGATGATGCATCCGGCGGCCCTCGGCGCTGGCAGCAGCGTGGTCATCCATGAGTTCACCCACTCGCTGCAGTTCTACGCCGGCGGTTACCGGGACTCTCCGTATGTCGGGTGGTTCTGGGAGTGCCACGCTAACTGGAGCTCGCACCAGTACATGCCCGCCTACGCCCCGGTGCTCGCCCACTACGTCAACCGCGCCCACTACGAGCTGAGCTCGACGCGCCACAACTATGGATCCTGGCCGTTCCTGCAGGTTCTAGCAGAACATCCGCAGTTCGGCTCCGGCTTCCCGTATGAGATCTGGTCCGAGTCGCTGCGCGACGAAAAAGGCGCGGCCACCGAGGATCCGTTTCAAACCATCATGCGTGTGGGCGCCAAGCGCGGCATCTGGAAGGACGGCATCAGCGGATTCGGCGACCTCATTGGCGAACTCGCCGCGCGCATGGTCGCCTGGGACTTCCAGAACGAGTTCGTCTATCAGCGCGACATGCGCAACGCGGTGCGCCATTCCCAGGGCACCCCGAGCACCCGCACCGTGCTCGAACCGGTCGCCGACCGCGCCGGTTGGTATAAGCCGATATTCTCGCATGCGCCGCGCCAGTTCGGAATCAACCTCATCGAGCTTGAGCCGAGCGCGGCGAAGGTCGAGGTCGACTTCAGCGGGATCGTCGATGAGACCCAAGGCTCGGACTGGCGCCTGACTCTGGTGGCCTATCAACCCCACGGGGCCCCGCGCTACAGCAACACGGTGCGCAGCGGCAAGCTGAGCATGGACGTGCGCGCCGGTGAGAAGCTCGCCCTGGCGGTCGCCGCCACCCCGACAAAATACACCCCCCAGGAGTTCCGTCCGGGTTATAACCGGAAGCCGCGCTTCCCCTATGAAGTCTCCTTCACCGGGGCAAAGCCGTCCGCCTCTCCGCCGGCAACGCCGGTTCAGCGTGGCGACGGCGCACCCCACCCTAACGGCGGCGGATTTGTTTCCGCCGGCGCCAAGGTGGCCGCCACCGCTTATGTTGGCCCGAAGGCCGCGGTGCTCGATCTGGCGGAAGTCACCGGCGAGGCGCGCATCGAGGACCACGCCGTCTTGCGCAACCGCGCCAAGGTGGCGGACCAAGCGATTGTTAGCGGCTACGCCCGGATCACCGAGGAGGCCCAACTCAGCGGGCGGGCGCGGGTTGGCGGGTTCGCCCGCCTTGGCGGCCAGGTGGCGCTCGGCGAGAACGCCAGGATCCTGGAATACGCCACCGTCGAAGGCCGCGGCACGATCCGCGGCAATGCTTTGATCAAGGGGTTTGGCGAAGTCATGATGCGCGAAACGACCACCGTCACCGGCGGCGCCATCTTCGGTGAGGACCTTGAGGTTCATTTCGACGGGCTCAACGACCGCCCCGAGATCGACGGCGGGATGTTCTATGGCTACCTCAACGCCGACTTCATCAAGAAGGACTCCAACCATAACAATTGGCTCTACCCCCACTGGACCTTCAACCAGCCACACGGCCAGGTCGTCGTCGACTCGAATGCCGACTGCAACGGCGTGATCCGCGGCAAGCCCACCTACGGCTCCGAGGGCAGCCGCAGCTTCATTGCCTTTGACGGCAAATCATACGTGCTAGTCGAGGGGCACGTGGCCGAAACCCGCGATGCTACCTTCGACCTCCATCTCTGGTGGAATGGCGGCGAAGACGGTCAGCGGATTTTCGAGTTCGGCGACGAAACCTCCAGCGTCCTGTTAGGCCTGAAGGGCGGGCGTCCCGCCTTCTTTGTCCGCCGCGACAACCAATCCTCCATCCTCCAATCGAGCGCTCCGATCCCCACCAAGAAGTGGGTACGGCTAACAGTCTCCATCAAGGACAAGGTCGGGCGGATTTATATCGACGGGGTTGCGGTTGGTGAGAATGCCAACTTCGTCCTTTCTCCGGAGGACGTCCGCGCCACTTCCGGACGGATCGGCGCGGGGGTCTCAGGCACGGGTTTCAGCGGCCGGATTGACGACTTCACGATCTTTCGCCACGGCTTTGCGAGCGTCGCCGATCTGCCCGTCCTATGGCTTGAGCCTATCAGCATGAAGGCCACTGGCGGACGCTGGAGCGAGAGCGACGGACTGTTTCGCCGCGAGGACGGCCCCAACGGCGCAGCGATGCTCAGCGTGCCTGGCGACTTCGCCGACTACGACCTAACATTCAAGGTGCGCCGGCTCAGCGGCAACGAAGGCTGCGTGGTGCGCCTGCGCACCGACGCCACCGAGCGCCGCTTTGCCCAGTTCAAGATCGGCTGGAAGCCGGGGACCTCGATGACCAACAACGACCAGGAGACCTGGGCGGGGCCTAGCAATGAGGCGCTGGCCGACAACCAGTGGCAGGAGGTTAGAGTGGAATTGCGCGGGGCCACCGCGCTGGTCACCATCGACGGCCGCGAAGCGCTCAAAACCGAGCGGATCACCGAGTGGAAATCCGGCGGGCTGGCGCTTGGCGCGGAGAATTCCAAGGTGGAGTTCAAGGACATCGTGGTTAGCGATCCGGCAGGCAAGAAGCTCTGGGCTCCGCGCTAAGAGCAGAAGCTGGCGGCCCGCCCCGCAACGCTCTTGGATGGTTTTCCTTTCGGTGTGCCGCGTCGCGCCCTACCCTCAGGCACGCCGGCTGCGCCATGAACCCCGCCTGGATCCATACCAATACCTTCCACCATTCGGCCTTCGCAGATCTGCGCGCCCTGGTCGTGGCCAAGGAGCAAGCCGGCCTAACCATCTCGGTGTGCATCCCGACACTCAACGAGGAGGCGACCATCGGCAGAGTCGTTGCGGCCTTCAAGCGCGAGCTCATGGAGCGCCACCGGCTGGTCGACGAAATCGTCGTCATCGACTCCGGCTCAACGGATGCGACCCGGCAACGCGCGCGCGTGGCGGGGGCCGAGGTGTGGTTCTCCGGGGAGATTCTCCCGCAGCACGGCTACAAGCTCGGCAAGGGCGAGAACCTCTGGAAGGCGGTCTATCAGCTCAAGGGAGACCTTATCTGCTATGTTGACGCCGACATATCCAACATCCACCCGCGGTTTGTCTATGGGCTGGTGGCCCCACTGATCCGCAACCCGGACCTGCATTATGTCAAAGCCTGCTACGAGCGGCCGATGGCCTCGAAGACTGGAGTGCGTGCGACCGGCGGTGGCCGGGTCACCGAGATTTTGGTGCGCCCGTTGTTTTCACTTTTCTATCCGGAGCTAACCCAGCTGTTGCAGCCGCTGGCCGGTGAATACGCGGTCCGCCGCGGGGTGTTGGAGTCGATCCCCTTCCCGATCGGCTACGGGGTTGAGACATCCCACCTGCTGGATGTCTACCAGCGCCACGGCATGCGCGCCTTCGCCCAGACCGACCTCGACCAGCGGGTCCATCGCAACCAGTCAACCGGGGCGCTTGGCCGGATGGCCTTCGGCATCATCCAAAGCTTTCTGTCGCGGCTCGCCGCGCACGGGAAGCTTGCGGGGTCTGCCGACATCTCCAACATCTACCGCGCCTGGCAGATCAACGGCACCGGCCACAAGGAAGTGGTCGAGGAGATCATCGAGGAGGAGCGCCCGCCCATGCTGACACTCCCTGAATACCGGGAGCGCCATCCTGCACCGCCGGCGGTTTCCTAGTGCTTCTTGCGCAGCAGGCTCACGCCGGTCATCTCGGCGGGCTGGCTGACCCGCAGCATCTCCAACAATGTCGGGGCGATGTCGGCGAGGATTCCGTTAGCCACTTCATAGCCGGCTGCGTCCGGGGCGACGTAGTAGGCGTGGACGAGGTTGGTGGTATGGGCGGTGTGCGGCGACCCGTCGGGGTTGAGCATGCGCTCGCAGTTGCCATGGTCGGCGGTGATGAGCAACTTGCCGCCGAGCTCCAGAGTTGCCTCGGTGACCTGGCGGACGCTCGCGTCGATGGTTTCGACAGCCTTGACGGCCGCGTCGACAAACCCGGTGTGCCCAACCATGTCCGGGTTGGCAAAGTTGATGATGACCAGGTCGTAGTTAGGCAAGGCGGCAAGCACCTTGGCGGTCACCTCCGGTGCGCTCATCTCCGGCTGCAGGTCGTAGGTGGCCACTTTGGGCGACGGGACGATGCCGCGGTCCTCATTGGGAAACGGGGTTTCGGCGCCACCGTTGAAGAAATAGGTCACGTGCGGATACTTCTCGGTCTCGGCAATCCGCAGTTGTTTGAGCCCCGCATCGGCGACGACCTCGCCGAGCACCTTGGTGAGCCCGACCGACGGGAAGATCACCGGCACCCGGTAGGTCTCATCGTACTCGGTTAGGGTGACATAATGGACCCGCGGCCGGCGGCCGGTGGCAAACCCCAAGAACCGCGGCTTGGTGAGGAACGCCTCGGAGATCTGGCGTGCGCGGTCGGCACGGAAATTGAACCAGATGACCACGTCGCCGTCGCGCACCCGTTGTTTGTTAGCCTCGCAGAAGACCATCGGCAGCAGGAACTCGTCGGTCTTGTTGTGCGCGTACATTTCGGCGACCGCCTCGCTGGCAAGGACATCCTTGGACTCGCCCTTGCCGAAGACGATCGCGTCCCAGGCGATCTTGGTCCGGTCCCAGCGCTTGTCGCGGTCCATAGCATAGTAGCGGCCAACCACGGTGGCGATGCGCGCGCCGTAGGAAGCGAGCTGGTCCTCGACGACGCTGAGAAAGCCGGCGCCGCTGGTAGGAGAGGTGTCGCGCCCGTCAGTGATCGCGTGGACGAGGATGTTCCCGACCCCGGCGTCGTGGGCCAGCTTGGTCAGGGCAACGAGTTGGTCCTGATGGCTGTGGACACCGCCGTCGGAGACCAGCCCGATGAAATGCAGCCGCCGCCCCCTGCCGCGGGCCTTGGCAAAGGCCGCATTGAGCACCTCGTTGTCCTTCAGCACCCCGTCGGCGATGGCCTTGTTGATGCGGGTTAGATCCTGATAGACGACGCGCCCGGCGCCAAGGTTGAGGTGGCCGACCTCCGAATTGCCCATTTGTCCGGGCGGCAGGCCGACATCGAGCCCCGAGGCACTAACCAGGCCACGTGGATAGGTGGCGGCAAGATGGTCATGGAAGGGGGTGTTGGCCAACTCGACGGCGTTGCCGTCCTTGCGCGCGGTCTTTTTGCCACCCGGGTTCACACCCCAGCCATCACGGATTATCAGCACTACCGGTTTCTTCTTCGCCATCTCGCCAGCAGCCATAGCCGCCTCATCCGCAGGCGTGAAGAGGGAAATGCGGAGATCCGCGAAACGTCCCTCCCGCGCCCCGGCTAATTGATCGGCCCGCGGTGGAGCACCTCGGCCCATCCGCCGACGCCAACCACCCGCAGGTAGGGAGCGCAGGCAGCCTGCTCGCGCGGGGTGCCCAGCGCCTGATAGAGATACCAGATCGGCTTGCGCCCGAGGGGGGCGGCCGGGTCGTCCGGGTAGCGGCGCAGGCCGATGCGCAAGCCAAACTCGTTGCGGTTGTCGACCCAGTTGTGGTAGTGCCACGCTTGGATGCTTTCCAGCGCCGCGACCTTGTGCCATGCCAAGGCCATGCCGGCGGCCTGGTCGGCGAGCGCCGCGTCGGAGTAATCCCTCGAATTGAAGCCGTTTTCGGCAAGGTGCACGGGCCTCAGTGCACCACCGAAGCGCATCTCCGGCAGATGCATGAACGCGTCGAGCACCTCGAGGTTGCGCGGGGTGACCTTGCGGGTCGCCAGCGAAAAACTCGCCTGGTCGTCCTCCCAGGTCCGCGGGTTTGTTAGGTTCTGCGGATAGGGATGGAACGCGACGCCCCAGCGGAAGTCGCCCTCGGCACGGCCGAAGCGGGTGAGGAGCTCAAGCATTTGGCGGGATCCATAGCCATGTGGCTGGCTCGCCTCGGTCCAATGGTGGGTTAGGGAAATGAACACCGCGGCGTGCGGGTCATACTGGCGCACGATGAGGTTCATCAGGCGCAGCGAGCGCTGATAGAGGTCCATGTAGACCAGCGCTGGCTGCTCGCCTGCGTTGGTCCACTCCCAGCCGGCGTCGACCTCGTTGTGCATGATCCAGTGGTGGACCCTTCCGTAGCGGCCGTCCGCGCGGGTCCAGCGCTCCGCAAGCACGTTTAAGACCGCACCGTAAAAATCGGCACCATCTGTTGATGTCACGTCAGGCATCGCGTATCGACCAGGGTCGGTGGCGGCCGGGTGGGCAAGTCCGCCATGGGTCCGCACCAACAGGATGGCGGAAACCATGATCCCCCTCTCCTGGGCCTGTTGGAAAGTGGCGTCAAGACCCCGCAGCTCCTGCTCACGGACATGGTAGGTCCGCCCCTGCCAGACAACCGGGCTGGTCCGCTGCGGCTCCTCGGTTAGAGACAGCAGCGAATCGAGGACCACGTTGACGGTGATCGAGGCGATGCCCAGCGCCTGGAGTTCGTCCTCTCCCTTGGGCCCGCGGTCGTGGTGCCAGCCGCCAAGACCTTTCTTTGAGGCTGGCCGGGCGGCCTCGAGCCCCGGGCTGCGGCAGGCGACCTCGTCGGCATAGCGTGCGTGGGAGACTGGCGTGGCTGCCGGGCCGGCGGCGACGAGCTGCCACCGGGATGTTAGGCGGTCGTAGCTGCACCCGTCACGGATGCGGGCGCGCGCAAGGGTGACGCTGAAGGATCCGTCTGGAGCGGGATCAAGTGGGGTGAGCGTCTCGAAGCGCCGCGGGTCGTCCACAAGGAATTCGAGCGGAACCTCGGCCAAGCGCGGCGCCTCGCTCCCCGGGGCAAGCTGGGCGCTCACCGTGATGGTTTTCGCAGCGACCACCACCGAGGTGATCCGGCACGCGGGCTGGGACGAAAGATAGCTCTCGAGGGCCGCCGCGCTGGCAACCGCCGGATGCTCGGCGCCAAGCACCCGGCTGCCGGCCGCCGCCCAGCCCAACAGCACCATCACTGCCACGCACCCCCGCCTGACTCCTGCTGTTCTAGCAACCATCGCGGGTCTGATACCCTCGGGCGCCCGGATAAGTTTCAGTCCGAGGCAGGTGAGTTGGACGGTTTCGCTTCCCCCGCGGGGAGAAAGTCGCTCTATTCCGGGCGTGGCCTACTTGGAGATCCAGAACCTGGAGACGCATTTCAAGCGTCGCAGCGGCAGCCTGTTCCGGCCTGGGGTGAAGATCACGCGTGCGGTCGACGGGGTCAGCCTCAGCGTGGCCAAGGGCGAGATCCTTGGCCTGGTCGGCGAGTCGGGATGCGGCAAGTCAACCCTGTCGCGCACCCTGATGCAGCTCATTCCCGCCACTTCTGGGGCGGTGATTCTCAACGGGGAGAACCTCTCGCTGCTGCCGCAAAGCATGGTCCGCCGGCGGCGGCTGGATTTCCAGATGATCTTCCAGGATCCGTACGCCTCGCTCAACCCGCGCATGACGGTGTTCTCAACCCTCGCCGAGGCGGTCTGCCAGCGCCACCCGAACGTGCGCGGCGAGTTGCTCTATCAGCGCGTCGCCGCCTTGATGAAAACTGTTGGGCTAGACCCGCGGCTGATGCGCAAGTACCCGCACGAGTTCTCCGGCGGCCAGCGGCAGCGCATCGCCATCGCCCGGGCGCTGGCACCCGAGCCGAAGCTGATCATCGCCGACGAGCCGGTGTCCGCTCTGGATGTCTCGATCCAGTCGCAAATCCTCAACCTGCTCAAGCAACTGCGCGCCGAGCTCGGACTCACGATGATCTTCATTTCCCATGACCTCTCGGTCGTGCGCTATCTTGCCGACCGGATCGCGGTCATGCACCAAGGCAAGATCGTCGAGTACGGCGAGGCCGAGAGCGTCTTCGACAACCCGCAGGCCGATTACACCAAGACCTTGCTCGCATCCATTCCGCGGATCCGCAACTCGGCCTGACAATCTAGCAACCTAACAACCTAGCAACCTAACAACTAGAAGCCCCACCGGCCATGGACCCAGGAATCTACAAGCTGCTCCACTTCACCGGCATCATCCTGCTCCTGCTGGGTCTCGGCGGCGCGCTGTGCGCCGGGCGCGAGACGAGCGGGAAATTCATCGCGATTTTCCACGGCCTCGGTGCGCTGCTCATCCTGGTCAGCGGCTTCGGGATGCAGGCGAAAATGAAGGCCGCCTATCTAGCCGAGCACGGGAGCACCTGGCCGACATGGATGATCCTCAAGGTGGCGATCTGGCTCCTGTTAGGTGCCTCGCTGGTGGTCCTCAAGCGCCGCCTGCTGCCGGAGGTGCTTGGGTGGGTGCTTGTCGCCGGACTGGCGGCCACCGCGGCCTACCTCGGGCTGGCCAACTCGGTGATCCCGCGGATGTAGCGCCGCGCGCGCCCGGGCCGCCAGGCGGCCGGACGCGCGCGCCGGACGGTTAGCCAAGCGAGGCCGGCGAGAAGCTGGTGTCGGCATCGGCAGCGTAGTCGATGCCGGCCAGGCCAAAGCCGAACAAGCGCAGGAAGCTCGACTGATAGCCGTCGAAGTCGGCCAGTTCGGCGAGGTTGGCGGTGGTGACCTCGTTCCAGCGGTCTCCAACAATCTGTTGGATCTCGGGAGCCATCTCCCAGTCATCGATGCGGATGCGGCCGGCCTCGTCGGGCTGCGGGTTGCCGTTGTAGAGCCGCTCGCGGAACAACCGGTCCATTTGCTCGATGCAGTCCTCGTGGCTGCCGGCTGCCTTCATCGCCTTGTAGAGGAGTGAGATGTAGAGCGGCACGACGGGAATCGCGGAGCTCGCCTGGGTGACCAGGGCCTTGTTGACCGAGACCCACGCCTTGCCGTTGAGCGGCGCCAGCTTGGTGTCGAGAACCCGCTGGACCCGTTCGACGTCCTCCTTGGCACGCCCGATGGTGCCGTTCTTGTAGATCGGCCAGGTAACCTCCGGGCCGATATACGAATAGGCGACCGTCTGGACCCCGTCGGCGAGCACCCCCGCGGCTAACAGGTCGTCGATCCACATCTCCCAGTCCTCGCCGCCCATGACGGCGACAGTTTGTTCGACATCGTCACCAACCGCCGGTTCGATGGTCACCGAGGTGACCTCGCCGGTGGTGGTGTTGAGATTTTTGTTGGTATAGACCTCCCCGATCGGCTTGAGGACTGACTTGTAGACCTCGCCGGTGCGCGGGTCGGTGCGGCGCGGCGAGGCGAGGCTGTAGACGACGCAGTCGACCTGTCCGAGGTCGGCCTTGATGGCGGCGATGACCTCGGCCTTGATCTGGGCGGAAAACGCGTCGCCATTGAACGAGCGGGCGTAGAGGCCAGCCGCGGCGGCTTCCTTCTCGAAGGCGGCGGTGTTATACCAGCCGGCGGTGGCGGTCCGGTCGGCCTCGCCCGGGCGCTCGAAAAACACCCCGATGGTCGCGGCAGCCGATCCGAACGCCGCAGCGATGCGCGAGGAAAGCCCGTAGCCGGTCGACGAGCCGATCACTAAAACATTGCGCGGACCGCCGGGGATCGGTCCCCTGCTCCTAACAACTTCGATTTGTTCAGCGACATGTTTGGCGCAGCCGTCCGGGTGGGCGGTGGTGCAGATGAATCCACGGATTTTGGGAGCAACGATCATAGCCGGCGACGAGCCTTAGCAACCATGGCCCTGCTGGCAACTGTTATCCCCGCCCATCGCCCGGCAAAGATCCATCCGGGACCTCGTAGCTCTTCACCCGTGCCGCCGTGCCGGCCACCAAGCGGACCTGCGAGCGCGAGACTCCCAGATAGCCGGCCAGCAGGACGGCGATGGCGCTGTTAGCCTTGCCGGCTACCGGCGGCGCGGCTACCCGCACCCGCAGGATCCTGCCGGCGCGCGGATCATCCTCCCAGCCAACGATCTGGCTCTCCCTGGCATTCGCCGTTGCCACCACCCGGATGCGCATCCCGCGCAGTGTTCCCCGCGGTCGGGCGCAACGCAAGGCTGCCTGCCCATGCCTAGCATTCCTGCTGGATGCTGCTAGGATTGCGGATGACCAACCACATCTATAAGAAGATCGAGATTGTCGGGACCTCTGAAACCTCGATGGAGGATGCGATCCGCAATGGAATCGCGCGGGCGAGCGAGTCGCTGCGCAAGCTGCGCTGGTTTGAGGTTGCCGAGACCCGCGGAGAGATTGTCGACGGCAAGGTCGGCCACTGGCAGGTGACGCTCAAGATCGGCTTCACGCTGGAGTAGCGGCGCGCCGGAACTTGCCTCGCCGCCTGGCTGGAGTAGCCTAGAGGATGAGCAAGCGGATGTTCGTAGCCCTTGAGCTTCCCGAGGCATGCCGCGAGACACTCGCCGCACTCGCCGTTGGCATCCGCGGGGTGCGCTGGCTGCCGGCTGAACAACTCCACCTAACAATCGCGTTTCTCGGGGAGGTGGAGGCCGGGGTCGAGGAGCCTCTGCGGGCGCGCCTGATGGGGGTCGGAGTAGCGCCGTTCTATTTGTCAATTCGGGGGGTCGGCACCTTTGGAGGAGCCAACCCCTCGGTGATCTGGGCAGGAGTTGGAAGCGGCCACCCGCGGCTGTTTGCGCTGCACAAGCACATCCACGACGCGCTCTTCGCGGCGGGTCTCAACCCTGAATTGCGGGCGTTCCATCCGCACATCACCGTGGCGCGGGCCAAGGACGTGGCGGTGGCAAAGTTGCGCCCGTTTCTGCGCCAGCATGCCGAGGATGACTTCTGCCTGGTGCGGATCACCGGCTTCACCCTGTTCTCGAGCACCCTTGGGCCGCGCGGCGCACGCCACACCCCGGAAATGCACCGCCAGTTCGACCCTGCCACCCGCAGCTGAGCCCGCCCGCCGGGCGAATGGGATGGCGTCGGTGGTTGTTGGGCCGCCCCGGGAATGTTAGGAACCACCCAACATTCCCGCCGCCGGGGGGCTGGACACCCGCCGCCACTTTTCAACAAAATGAGATTTTCGCCGCGACTAACCCGCCTGCCAATCCTGTTAGCCGTGGTTTTCATGGAAAGCGCCGCCGCCGCGGACCCGGCGCCGCAGCGCTACGACCTGAGCGCGCGCGCCAGCGTGCTCGACCCGCGGGCCAGGGAGTATCCGGAGCTCGGGTTTGTGTTCGGCAGCGCCGAAAAACCCGAGGACCTGGAACATGCCTGCGTCGACACCCGCGTGGCACCGCAGGGGAAGCTGGTCATCTGGTTGATGGGCCACAACCAGGAGCTTTTCAACCACGTCAGCAGCTATGGTTTGCACGCCATCCAGGTCCACTATGCGCGCGGCTGGTATCCCAAGCTCTACGCCGGTGCCCCACCCGCCGACGATCTATTCCTCTCGATGATCCGCCTCGAGGCCGCCACCGGGGAGGACTTCAGCGGCCGCCTGGCGATCGAGAAGCCCGACGGGATCATGGAGCGCTCCTATCAGTTTCTTAGGTGGCTCGCCCGCGAGCATCCGCAGGGCGGCTGGCAGCAGTTCTTGAGCGAGGACGGCAACGGCCTGCGCTGGGAGAAGGTGATCTTGGCGGGGATCTCCCACGGGGCGACGACCGCGGCGCGGCTGGCGAAGCACCAACGCGTCGCGCGGGTGGTGATGTTCTCCGGGCCGCGCGACCAGTATGAAGTCTGGCAACAGGGAGCATCGGCGACTCCAACAAACTGTTATTTCGGGTTCAGCCACGTCCTCGACGAGGGGTGGAAGAACGACCACTACGCGCGCTCATGGATCATGCTCGGGTTGCCGCAGCACGGGGCTGTGGTGAATGTCGAGCAGAGCGCCTACCCGTACGGCAAGAGCCGGCGGCTGATCAGTGACGCTGATGTCGGCGGCAATCCCGAGCGCGCCCACAATGCATCGGCGCCGGGAAGCGCGGCGATCAAGAAGGACGGCAAGTTCATCCACGAGGATGTCTGGCGCTATCTGTTCACCCACCCGGTCGGGGAGTCCGGCGCGCCGGTCCCGCCCGAGCCGGATGTCCTGATGGACCAGCGCAAGGGACGCTAGATAACAAAAAAAGTTGGCCAGCGCCGGTCTACCCGGGCTGGCCAATGGCGGTGGTCTCCGGTGACGACGGCTTACTTCGCGCCGCTGCGGAGATAGGCGATGAGGTCGCGGAGCGCGTCGGCGCCGAGCGACTCGAAGCCCTCGGGCATCATCGAGGTGTCGACCTTCTTGCGCTCGGCGATGTCCTCGGCCTTGAGGTCGAGGTTGCCGCCGCCGGGCTGGCGCAGCTGGACGCGGGCCTGGTTTTCGGTGCCGATGATGCCGGCGAACTGGGTGCCGTTCTTCATGGTGAAGTTCCAGGTCCGGTGCTCGTCATCGACGACCAGGGTCGGATCGATGATATGGGTGAGCAAGTCGGAGGCCGGGTGGGACCCCATTCCATCCAGACTCGGGCCGAACTGTTGGCCGGTCCCTTGGAACTGGTGACAGAGGGCGCAAGCTGCGGCGTAGGTCTCCTTGCCCTTGGCGGCGTTGCCCGGCTTGTTGACCGCGGGCAACAACCCGGCGATGATCTTGGTTTTCGAGTCGTTGCCCGATCCCGCCAGGCGCGCAAACACCACCTTGGCGCGCCCCGCCGTCGCCGCGTCCGGATGGGTCGTGAGCCGCGAGCGGCCGCGCTGGTCTAGCAGGTCGGCGGCCAGCTTGCCCTGCTCCATGGCATCAAGCCACTGGCGCGCCCACTCGGCGCGCCCAACAATCGCATCGAACGCGACCTGGCGCTGGTCCTTGTCGAAGCTCGCGAAATTGCCAACAAGCGCCTCACCGACCAGCGGGTCGGCGCTGGTTGCCAGGGCGGCGATGAGCTCCTTGCGGAACTCAGCCGGTTTGGCGGCAGGAAGCCAGCCAAGGACCGCGCGCAGGGTGTCCGGCTCGGTCCCGCGGGAGGCGAGGATCGAGCGCACGGCGGCAACCCGCTGGGCAAGCGGCGCGGCCGGGTCCTGGGCAAGCTTGGCCATCTCCGCGGACGCCTTGGCGACTTCCTCCTTGGCCCCCTCCCCCAGCCCGGCGGCAAGCGGCACCGCCGCGGCGGCGAGACTGCGGTCCGGCGAGGCTAACAACGCCTTGATGGCCGCGGCCATCGCCGCGTCGGGATTGGCGGCTGGCTTGCTGCCGAGCTGTTGGACAACGAGAATCGCCAGTTCAGCGTCCTTGGAGGCAGCCGCGGCCTTCAACAGGCGGGTGATGTTGGCCGCCTGCTCGGAGCGCGCAACCGTGGTGGCCAGCGACTTGGCGATGTTGCGGGCAGCCCCGGGACGGGAACCCTCCGCTCCTGCCAGCATCCCCTCCAACAATCCGACCGGATTCGACGACGCCGCCGCGGCGGCGGCCACCTCGGCCCACGGGTTGTTGAGCGAGGTGATCCCGGCGCCGAGCGCGAGGGCGTTAGGATCGCTCAGCGGCGAGGCGCTGAGTGCCCGCAAAGCAGCCAAGCGGACCCGCTCGTCCTTGTCGGCAAGCGCAGCGGTGGTTTGCTCCGCGGTCAGGGCAGTCGCACCGGCCTCGGCGATGAGCATGGCATTCTTGCGCACGCTCGCGTCCGGGTCGGCGGCCGCCTTGGCAAAGGTCTGCGCACCGAGCTTGCCAAGCCGCTGCAGCGCCCAGAGCGCCTGGATCCGTGCGACCGCGAGCTTCTCACCATCGGCCATCGCTTGGAGCGCCGGCACCGCCGCGGCCCCCAGCGTTGCCTGCTTCTCCATGAGCAAGCGCAGCGCGGTGTAGCGGATCTGCCGGTTAGGGCTCTTGAACGCCCCAACCAGTCCAGGGCCATCCAGCTTGGTTAGATCAGGCACCGGGGTCTTCGGCGCGGCGTCATGCTGGATTCGATAGATCCGGCCGAAGTAGTGGTCGCGGTCGGGGCGCACCGACCCGTTAGACTTGCTGTGTTTCGGCCCGCGGGTGTCGTTGTGGGTGACAACCGGGGTATAGAAGTCCAGAACATACATGGCGCCGTCGGGCCCGAAGGTGACGGTGATCGGCGAGAACCAGTAGTCCGAGGAGCTCAGCCACTCCTGGTCCTTGAGGACGAGTTGCCCCTCTAACGATGCGCCCTTTGGCACCATCCGCTCATGGTGGATGATGTCGAGGATCGGCTCGGTCATGAAGACCGTCCCGTTGTATTCCTCTGGCCACGCGCCGCCCTCGTAGACCGGCACCGAGCAGGCGGCGCTGTAGCGGCCGACCTGGTCGATCTGCATGATCGGCGCGCGCTTGGGCAGGTCGGGCCGGGCCACGGTGCGGCCCGGGTTGACCGAGTTCATGCTGCGGATGTCGAATCCAGGGGCCTTGGCGATGACCCACTCGGGCAGAACGACGTGTTGGACCGGCTGGCCGCTGGTCGCCTTGCCGTGGAAAACTTCCATGTCGCTGGTCACCTCAAGCCCGAAGGTGTTGCCGCCCTGCGAGGCGACTTGCTCGATGGCCGAGCCGTCCGGGCGAAACCGGAACACGCCGGGGGAAATCTTGGCGACCTCCTTCTTGCTCTCCATGTTGCGCGCCGTCGCACCGCTCCCGGTGCTCGCGTAAATCCAACCGTCCGGGGCCAACAGGAAATTGTTGGCCACAAAGTGGGTGTCTCCCGGGCTGAATCCGCCAAACAGCGGCTTCTCCACGTCCGCCTTGCCGTCGCCGTCGGTGTCGGCCAGATAGACAATGTTAGGCTGGGCGACCGCGATGACCCCGTCACCATAGACCTGGAAGGCGGTGACCAGCTCAAGGCCCTCATGAAAGACGACCTTCTTGTCCATCTTGCCGTCACCATCGGTGTCGACCAGGCGGCAGATCCGGTCGCGGGCGGGGCGGTCGTAGTTGTTAGGCTCAAGGACGCCGGTTTCCTTCCACGGCTCGGCGACGAGCGGGCGGCGGCCGTTGGGATACTCCGGGGTTTCGGCGACCCAGAGCTGGCCCTTGGCGTCCCACTGGATGGCGATGGGCTTGTTGATGAGGGGCTCCTCGGCGACGACCGTGGCGGTGAACCCTGGCTGCATCTTGAATTGTTGGATCGCCTTGGCGGCGCGCGACGGGCCGCCAGCCGGGTAGCGGAGGTCGGCGAGGTCGGCGGGAGCGACGAGTTCGTCGATTTTCTCGCGCTTGGCCGACCAGGCAAGTGAGCGGAGGATGAAGGTGCGCATGCTGGCATGGGCGAGGGTTTCGTCGGCGCCCTGGAGGATGACTGCGGCGCGATGGCTGGCGCCCTCGAACGTCCACATTTGCGGCTGGATGTCATAGATGGAGGCACGGTTGCCGTCCTTCCCCTGCTTGCCGTCGCGGCCCTTGGGAGTGAAGGCGCTGGCAATCACGTTGAGCTTCTCGGCAAGGTCCAGGTCGTAGACCGTCTCGTCAGTGATATCAAACGACGAGGCGTCGGCAACGATCGGATGGGCGTCGGTTAGCACATAGAGCATCATCAGGCTGGTGAACCTGCCGCTCTTGGCTGGGTCCCAGCCGCCGCCCAACAAATTGCGGCCCCACGCGGAGTCACCGGCGGCGACCGCGCCGTTGAGTGCGACGATGCCGCCGCCGCGCGCGGCAAAGGCGCTGAGCGCCTTGGTGGCATCCTCCGGGAGAGTCTTGAAGGCACGGCCGTGGAGCAGGACTGCGTCGGCCTTCTCCAACATGGCAGCGGTTGGGACCTCGATCGTGCCGACCTGGGCGCCGGCCTTCTTGAGGACCTCGGCATACTGGGTGCGGACCGCCTCGACATCACTGACGACGAGGATCCGGATCGGGGCGGCCGCCGCGAGCGTGGCGAGGGCGATGGAGAACAGGATGGATAGACGCTTGGTCATCGGAGTTGGGATTTGTTGGAAAGCGGATCTGGAACGCTGGATTGTGCTTGGAAGTTTCAAGCCGGGGTGTGGCTGGCCATCAGGGCGAGGAGTCGTTCGGCGCAGGCGCGGGCGAACACCGGGCTGTTGATGGGTTCCTGGAGGGTCTCGACGGGAATCCGCGAGTGGCTGCGCAACGCTTCAAACAACGCCTCGTCGGCGCCGGGATCATGGAATGCGCCGCCGGGCGCGCCGAGGGCGCTGACGCCCAGGGCGGGGATCATCACAACTGCTGGAGCCGGATAGGTGCTGACCTTCTCGCCGATGATCCGGCCGATCGCGGCGGACTCCTCCGGGCTGGTTCGCATCAGAGTCACCTGCGGGTTGTGCTGATAGAAGAGCCGCCCGGCGAACTTCTCCGGAACCGACTCGCGGGTGCCGAAGTTGACCATGTCCAGGCACCCGGGGGCAATGACTGCCGGAACTTGCGCGCGCGCGGTCGCCTCGAGCCGCTCGGGCCCGGCGCCAAGAACTCCGCCGACAAACTCGTCGGCCCACTCGGTGGTGGTCAGGTCGAGGACGCCGGCAACCATGCCGCTATCAATGAGGGTCTCCATGGCGCGACCGCCGGTGCCAGTGGCGGCGAAGACCAATACCTCATAGCCGGCATCTTCGAGGATCCGCTGGGCCTCGGTGACGCAGGCGGTGGTGTTGCCAAACATGCTGGCGACCACCAGGGGCCGGTCATTCTGTTGGGGAACCTCGGCCTCGACCATGCCGCAGATGGCCCCCGCGGCCCGGCTGAAGATTAGCCGCGAGAGCCGGTTGAGGCCGGCGACGTCGGCGATGCTCGGCATCATGACGATGTCCTTGGTCCCGAGGTAGGGCGCGGTGTTGCCCGCGGCCAGGGTCGAGACCATCAGCTTGGGAAATCCCAGCGGCAAGGCGCGCATCGCCGAAGTGGAGATGGCAGTGCCGCCGCCGCCCCCCAGCGAGATGACCCCGTCGATGGCCCCCTGCTGCGCCAGTCTCGCTAACAGCACCGGCGCGCCCTGCGACATAGCCGTGACACACTCGCCGCGGTCGCGCCGCGCCATGAGGGCGGCAAGGTCGACGCCGATGGCCATGGCGACCTCCTCGCGGGTAATGTCCGGCACCACCGCGGCGGGCGCACCGCTGCCGACATCGATGAGCAAGGTGCGGTGGCCGCGGGCGCGGATCCGCTCAGCGACAAACGCGTGCTCATCCCCCTTGGTGTCGAGCGTTCCGAGGACAGCGATGGTGGCCATGGGCTAACAGATGCTAACGCTTCAAGGTGATCGCCTTGAACTCGCGGGTCAGCTTGGTGAGCGAGTCCTCGACGCCCATGCGCTCGAGGCTTGAGGCGCCGACGAACCCGACGCAGTCGGTGGCGCTGATGACGCGGTCGGCATCCTCCGGGGTGTTGATCGGGCCGCCGTGGCAAAGGTAGAGGATGTCGTTGCGCACCGATTTGCCCGCGTCGATGATGTCCTGGGTGCGCCTGATGGTGTCCTCCCAGCTAACAACCGCGTTGGTCACCCCGATCGACCCGCCGACGGTGGTGCCGACGTGGGCGATGATGGCATCCGCGCCGGACTCGGCCATGTGCTTGGCCTCCTCTGGCGAGCCGACGTAGACGATGCTGAACATGTCCATGCGGCGGGCGAGGTTGACCATGTCGTATTCCTTTTTGACGCTCATGCCGGTTTCCTCGAGCACGCCGCGGAAGTGGCCGTCGATGATCGTGTGGGTCGGGAAGTTGTTCACCCCGGAGAAGCCCATGTCCTTGACCTGGCCAAGCCAATGCCACATGCGCCGGCGTGGGTCGGTGGCGTGGACGCCGCAGATGACCGGGATTTCCTCGACGACCGGGAGCACCTCGTACTCACCGATCTCCATGGCCACCGCGTTGGCGTCGCCATAGGCCATCATCCCGGCGGTGGACCCGTGGCCCATCATCCGGAAGCGCCCGGAATTGTAGATGATGATCAGGTCGGCCCCGCCCTTTTCGATGAACTTGGCGCTGATGCCGGTGCCGGCCCCTGCGGCGATGATCGCCTGGCCTTTGCCGAGCGTGTCGTGGAGTCGCTCGAGAACTTCGCTGCGGGTGTAGGGATTGCCTTTTCCGGTCCAAATGTTTGCCATAGGCGTTGGTTCTAGCCGATTGTTCGTGTCCGTCGAGCTTTCGCGCAGTGGCACGCCCCACATGCGCTTATCCAGATCCAACATTTGCCGCGCACCAAACAGATGGCCAGGAGATCCCCCGCGCTTCCCGCCGACGTCCAAATCTGGGGTGACGACACCCGGTTTCTGGCGGTCGCGGCGGCACCGATCGCGGTGGACGACCCGCGCCAGTGGCTGCGCAGTGGTCCGGTCTGCCCGCAGTTGGAACAGCACCACATCGCCCACGTCGGGCTGATGGAGGCGCTGCCGCCATTTGAACTGGTGCGCCACCACCAGAGCGGGACGTTCATGCTCGCCTGTTATGAGGGCGAAGGGGTGATCCTAGCAGACGAGGGGTGGAAGCACATCCACGCCGGCCAAGCCTGCCTGCAGCCGCCGTTTGTGCGCAACGCGCTGAAGTGCCTGCCGGGCAAGCCATGGAAATACGCCTGGGTGCGCTATCATGAGTCGCCCGAGACGACCCCGATCATTTCGGCGATCTCGCCGGTCATCGGCGAATTCGATCCGGCCCCGCTCAAGGCGGCGATTGCCGGGCTGCATGCCGAGGCGCTCAGCGCGCGCTCGCTCTCCGCCCTCCACCACTGGAGCGAACTGGTCAACCACTACGTCCTGCGCTTCGCCCAGCCACACCAGGCCGACCATCGGCTGTGGCGCGTCTGGCAACGGGTCGAGGCCGAACTTGCCCGGCCGTGGACGCTGGCGGAACTTGCCGCGATCGCCTCGATGAGCGAGGAACACCTTCGGCGCGTCTGCCGCAAGGAGATCGGCCGCAGTCCAATGCAGCACCTAACATTCCTGCGGATCCAGCGGGCGCGCCAGTTGCTTTCTATCTCCGAGGACAAGGTCGAGGTCATTGCCCGCGCGGTTGGATTCGAAAGCCAGTTCAGCTTCTCGAACACGTTCAAGAAATGGACTGGCTGGCGACCGTCCGAGCACCGTCGTTAGAAACGCGCGGCGCCCGCGGCCCGGCCTGCTAGATCTTGCCCAGCAACATGAGGACCAGCAGGATGACCACCAGGAGGCCGAGGCCGCCGGCGGGCCTATAGCCCCAATTTTTGCTATGCCCCCAGCTGGGGAGTGCGCCGATGAGGAATAGGACGAGAATGATAAGGAGCAATGTGGGGATGGACATGGTTTTCGGGGTGTTCGGGTTGCAAAGGGCGCCGACCGGCCGGTGCAACCGCGATGCTATCAGTGCATTGCGCTGGAGTCGGAAATTCCGGAAAGTTGGCCTTTCCCTAACATAGCCGGTCCCGGGCAATCCGCATTGAATTATATTCGATGAGGACGAGAACCGCGTCAGTGGAGGTTGACGAAGGCGGCATCGACGCCGAGGCGGGCGACGCTGGAGCGGCTGCGAAGTTCCCAAACGCAGCTGGCGAAGACGCGGAAGCCGCGGCGCTGGAGGGCGCGGACATGGGCGGTGGACAAGAGCACCTGGTTGACCATGCAGATGTCCCATGGCTGCGGCCGGACAAGCGCAAGCACCGCAGGCAGCCAACCGAAGCGGGCGCGGGCCGCCAGCGGGATTGTTTCCGCGGCGCGGCGCAGGACCGCGCCGCGATGGGAGGCGATGATGATCCCTTCCGGCGCTAACTGTTGTTGGAGCTGCTGCCAGAGCCGGAGCAGGTCCGGAGGGTCAAACCGACCCTTGAGATGGGCGATGAGTCCGCTCGGCGCGCGGAGTTGCGCAAGGCAATCGGCAAGGGTGCTCGGCGCGCTGGTTCCGTGGCAACAGAGGAAGGCCCCGTCGCGGCCACACCTAACATCCAGTTCGACCAGGTCGGCCTGGGAGTCGAGAGCCACGGCGATGCCGGCGGGGGAGTTCTGGAGCCCGCGCGCCATGGATCCGCGGTGGGCGATGATCTTCATCCGGGGCGCAGGCTACTTGAGCTTTTTGCGGGCCTCGTCGATGAGCTTCTTGAACTCCTTGAGCGCCTCCTTGTCGGTTTCCAGCTCACGCCCGGCGCTGGCGATCAGCTCGGTCATGTCGCTGTTGAAGGCATAGAAGTAGACCGAGGCACCATCGGCGGCGGTGGCGGAGATCTCCTTGAGCTTCGCTGGGGCGGCGGCGTTGCTGCGCAGATCCGCGACCCGGGTGAACACCATGATCGCGTCTCCGCGCGTGGCCTTGATGCCGATCTCCATGGTCGCCACGCAATGCGGGCAGGCATCGTCGCTGCCCTTGGCAACCACCACGACTAGCTTGTTAGCCTCCTTGGCCTTGGCTTGGGCGGCGGCGAGCTCGTCGATCCCCATGAACCCGCGCGGCACATCCCCGGCGCTCACCGGGATTGCGGCAAACAAAGCGAAGACGCCCAGCAATCCGAGGATGGTGTTTCTCATCACTAACAACTAGATGTGGCAGAAGCGCCCCTCAAGGACAATCCCCCGCAGATGCTAACGGGTGAGCTCTTGGAATTCGCGCTCGAGCCGCTCGGCCTCGGTCTTGGGGGCCGGGGTTGGGCCAGGGGCTGGGATCGGCTGGCTGGAAGCGGCCGCTGCGGCAGGAGGGACGAAGCTATCCTCGGGAGCCGAGGCGGTGCCTCCGAGGGTGATCCTGGTCCAACGGAAGCCGTCGCGGCGGGTGGCAAACGGCTCCATGACCTCCGGGGAGGTGCTAAGCATGGCAAGCCGGTCCGCAATGCCGACCTCGAGGGTGCCGGATAGCTTGCCGGAGGGATCCACCGCGAGGTTGCCGGCCATGGCTAAGACATTGCGCTGTTCGAGGCGCAGCGCGCTGATCTGGATTCCATCGGCACTGCGGCGGATGAGCCCCTCGGCGGCCGTCGTGAAGGTTGGATTGGCCAGGGAGATATCCTGGAATGCCTGCTTGAGGTGGGCGAAGATCGGCAGCCCCATCAGGGTGACGGCCTGTTGGGGGCCGATCTGGAAATTCGCGGCGAGTTCGACAGAGGCGAAGTCGGCAGGGTCGAACGAGACCATTCCGGTCGCGTCGATGCGCCCACCGATGAGGCGTGAGAGGTCCTTGCCGAGAAGGTCGGCAAGCGGGAAGTCGGATGCCGCGAGAGTAAAGGCAGCACTGCCGGCGCGGGGATCAAACGTGCCGGTTAGGTCGATGCCGCCCTTGCCATCGAGATTGTCGCTGGCGTGGAGGGCCAGCTCAAGGACGCCGTCCTTGGCGAGAAGGTGGCTGCGGGCCAGCGGCATCAGTCCCCAGCCGGGAGCGTTCAGGGAGCCTCCGTTGAGGCGCAGCTGGGTGGCGTCACTGCGCACATAGAGGGTGGCCTCGGCGCCGACCACCGCCAGGCTGGTGGCCGGGTCGTCACCGAACTGCGCGGTGAACTTCTCACAGCGGTAACGCATGAATTGATAGGGAAGAGCTTCCTTGTTGGGCGCGGCGGCGCCCGCATTGCCGAAGGTGAGGCGCAGGTTGCCATCGCGGGCGACGACTTCCTCGCCGCCCCAGGTGCCGCCGATGAATCCGATGGGATTGATCTGCGCGGAGATATTGCGGAACTGCGCGTCATGGAGGAGTCCCGGGGTCTCCCAGAAGAGCTCCACTCCTTGCGCCTGGGCGCGCAGCGGCGAGATGCCGAACTTGTCCAACTGGACCTTTGCGCCGGTGAGTCGGCCGAGGTCGGCTTCGGTTTGTTGGATGAAGGCGCTGCTGTTATGATAGGCCAGAAGGCCAAAGCCGCCGACGAGCAGGACGGTGAGGAGCACAACCACGAGGGCCACCTGGATGGCGCGCAGTTGCTGGGTGCTGCGCGGCGGCTTGCGCTCCGGCTGGGTGGTGCGCCGCTTCCGGTGGCGCTTGCGGATCATCTGGGTACCATCGGCGCGGGTGACGAGTTCGTCGCCATCCGAGCTGCTGCGGCGCTTGAGGCGCTGCATCATCTCATCGATGGAATAATTCTCGGGATCTTGCGGCGGCATGGGGAATGGTGGCCCATGCCGGCGTGGCCCAGGCTGGGGGTTGAGGAGTGAGTGGGTGGATCAGCGGTTGCGGAACGGCTGGCCGGTAGGGTCCACCAGCTCGGCCTGGACCATGAAGATCACCGCGGTCTTGATCGATTGGCGCGCCTTGGATTGGAAGAAGCGCCCGACGAGCGGCATGTCGCCAAGGATCGGGGTGCTGTCTTCAACGTCCTGGACGCGTGCCTGCTGGAGGCCGCCGAAAACCAAGGTGGCACCATCGGCGATGCTCACCGAGGTGTTGGCCTTCATGGTCCGGAACACCGGCATGAGAATCCGGTTCTCGGTGATCACCGAGGAATCATTGGTGCCGTCAAACAGCCCGTCCTCGCCGCCGGTGAACCCGCCGCGAATCGGGCTGCCATAATTGATGAAGCCGTCAAAATCCGTCTGGATCGGGGCCAACTGGACGTCGATGTAGTTGCGGTCAGCACTAACAAGCGCCTCAAGTTCGAGGATGGTGCCGATCTCGCGCATGGTGAAGGCAGTCGGGTGGGCCGGGGTGACCGGGAACCCGGCGCCGCCACCGCCTTGGTTCTGGTTGCCGCCCCCGAGGTTGTCGCCGATGTTTCCGCCGACCTGGTTGGGAAGCTCCGGCGGGTCGTATTCGGTTGGATAAAGGAATTCCTTAACGAACGAGACACTGGCGCGCTGGCCCGGGCGGGTGACCACCGACGGGGCCGCGAGGATGTCCGAGCCGCCCTTCTGGCTAAGCCCGCGCAGCAACACGCCGAAGTGGCGGGCGTCAACGCTGAGGACGCCCGGCGCCGGTTCGACGGTCTGGGCGAAGGTTTCGCTCTCAATGGCGGCGTCAATCGAGTCCGGGCGGATCGCCTGGTCGCCGCTGCGGTTGCCGGCGGTGACTTCAAGCGGCGGGTTGCCGCCGACGATGACATCGCCGTTGGCAATGTCCTTGAGCAGCCAGCTGTAGCCGAGTTCGTTCAAGTCGGTTTCAGTGGCCCTGATCATCGTCACGCGGAAAATGATCTGAAGCGGCTCGGTCTCCGCATCATTGGCGAGGATCTGTTCGACAATCGAGATCATGTCCGGGGTGTTGGTGACAACCACGCTGCTGTTAGCCCCGACAAACTGGGCGTTGGCGCCCGGGCCAAAGCTCACCCCGAGGGCCGCGAGGACCTCCTTGGCGCTGAGCCTGCGCGGCAGCAGCCCTTCGGTCGCCGGCGCGGCGAATGGATCGGCCGGCCCGCTGGCTGTA
This sequence comes from Akkermansiaceae bacterium, assembly GCA_044373465.1. GTDB lineage: Bacteria > Verrucomicrobiota > Verrucomicrobiia > Verrucomicrobiales > Akkermansiaceae > JBILQA01. The sequence continues at coordinate 182,078 of JBILQE010000001.1, forward strand.
CCATTGCCACCGACCGAGGCGGACTGGCGCGAAATGAAGTCCGGCGCGACCCGGAACGTCCGGGTGATCAACCGATCGGAAGCCATCCCCAGGGGCGTGATGCGCACTGCAAACTCGTCGACCGAGAGCTGGGTGTGGGTCTGCTCGCAGATATAGCCTAACACCTGGCGGGCGGGCATGTTGGCCAGCTTGAGGTTGACCCTGCTGGCGCTGATCTTGGCGGCGGCCTCGGGAGAGGCCTCACGGATGTTGACGACGAAGTCGATGCCGCGGGTGGCCGGATCGGGCGCGGCAGGGTCGGTGGCGTTGACTGCGGCGCGGAGGAACTCGATCGCCTCAAGCAAAGTGGCGTCCTGGAGGTCGACCCGCGGGATGATGATTTGATCGAGCCTGCGGCCGGTGAACGCCTCGTCGGCGAGACGGCCAACAGTTGGGTCGACGATGTCGGCGAAGGTGACCAGGCTCGGTGGTTGGAGCATCCAGCCGGCTTCCACATCGGTTAGGAGCTCGGCGCGGGTGTGGTCGTAGGCGGCGGAATAGTATTTGGATTTTTCCGCGGCGATGGCCTCCATGCCGCGGCGCGCGGCGCGGTTGTGCGGGTCGATGCGCAGGACGCGCTCGTAGCTGCGCTTGGCTTCATCGAAGTTCCCGAGCGAGAAGTAGCCACCGGCCATCCGCAGATGTTGGGAAACATCGACGACATCGCGGGTGTGTTCCGGGGTGAGGGCCTGGTTGAAGCGGATCGGGTCGTCGACCTCGGCGCGCATGGCGCGTGCCGGCTGATAGTCCGGGAGCGCGCCGTCGGCGAGAACCCGGTCGAGCACCGCGCGGGCTGTTGGGTAGTCTCCCTGCTGGGCGAGGGCGCGGGCATGTTCGACCGACGCCTGGGCCCAGCGTTCGACGACTGCGTTGCGCCACGGGACGGCCTGGCCGACTTGCGGGAGCAGTTCGCGGGCGCCGTCGTAGGCTTCCATCGCCTCGCGGAACTTGCCGGCGTTGTATGACTCATCGCCCTTGGTGACGAGTTCCTGGGCCTCCATGGCGCCGGCCATCCGGAGCGCCTCCATCCGCTGCATCGCCGCCGCGGCATTGGCAGCCGGCGATTGCTCGGCGGCCAGCGGCAGCCACATCCCACCGCTGACGGCGCCCGTCACGCAAAGCCACCTTAGGGTGCGCGACGCTAACCGTTGTGATCCAATAAATGCCTGCATGGATGAATTTCGCCGATCTATAGCGGGCGATTGGTTCCCCGGTAAGCTCAAAGTTTGAGGATTTTACCCCATCCGGGATAGTCCGCAGGGCGGCTAGTGCTTGCCATCCAGCATGATGCGCCATGCGGCGGGACCCGCCGAGACCCCCTCCTCGGCGAAGACCTCAAGGCGCATGGCGCTGGCCTCCACCGGGGTGAAGGTGACGGTGTTAGGCGCGGCGGGATCCAGCCCGTAGCCGCTTGGCTCGGCGACGGCGACCCATTCGTCGGCGACGCGGGCGAAGAGCCTCCAACTTTTCGGCGGCTGGCTGCTGGGATTGGTTGGATCGATGTGCCAGCTGACCTCGCAGGCCGAGACGGGTTTAATAGCCGGGTCGCCGCGCAGGTCGAGGCCGAAGGACTGGATGGAGAAGTGCTTCATCTGGGAGCCATCCTTGATCCAGGAGCGCCATTCGAAGATGCCGGCGCTTTTCTTTGGCTGGCTTTGCATATCGATGCGCAGCGCGCGGGTTTTGACCGGGGCGAAGGAGACACGGACGAACTTGCCTGTTTCCATCGGATAGGCGCCGCTGATGGCGACTTCCTTCCATGCGTCGCCGTCGAGATAGGAGAGCGTCCACGACTCCGGTTGGGTGACGAATGATCCGCCCTGGGCGGCCCAGAAGACCTCGCAGGAGGAGATGGTTTCCTCGGCCTCGAAATCCTGCCTGACCCAATGTTTCAAGCCGGTGGCATAGCCTGCCCAGCCGACCCACTTGAAGCAGTCGACGCCCTTGGCGTCGGCGCTCGGCAGGCGGCCGTCGCGCAGGTGGCTGATGGATTCCGGTTTGGGCCAGTAGGATGCGGGCATCGGCTCGGTGGGGCGCCATGGGCGTGCCTCCGGGCCATCGCCGATGACCGGGAAGGCGGCGATCCGCAGGCGGGCGGCGCCCATCGGGATCAGGGAGATGGTTTCAAGCGGTTCGGCGGACCGGGTCGGACTCGGCTGGAGTTTGCCGGGCATGCCCATGCCGGTGTCGGTCCAATTCGGGATCTTGCGAACGGTGGCGCGGATTTCGATGGGTGAATTCTCCCGGGTGAAGACCTGGTTGGAGGCCGGCCATGGCTTGGCGACGACTTCGAAGGTGGCCGCGCCAGAGTCGAGGACCAGGCCGTAATTCCATGGGGTTGTGGGCGAGAGGTCGAACGCGGGCCACTCGTCGGTGCCGCCGAAGCGCTCATATTTCTCGCCGATGTTCACCGAGAAGGTCAGCGGGCCACGGTTGACCGAGGCGCTGTTCTTGTTCTTTTCCCAGCGGGTCACGGTGACGTCCATCGGCAGCGTCAGGGTCAGCTTGTCGCCCGTCGTCCAGGTCCGCTCAAGGCAGATGAACGCCCCGGCCCTGGCGGCGACGGCGACCGGCTTGCCATTGACGGCCAACGTCGGCATGGCGCACCACGCGGGGACCCGGAGGTAAAGCGGGAAGCGCACCGGCTTGGCGGAGGCGAAAGCCATCTCCACCTTGCCATCGAAGGGATAGTTGGTCGCTTGGGTGATGGTCACCGGTTCGCCGGTGCCGACCTTGGCGGTGACCTCGCTGGCGGAGTAGAAGATTGCCGCCAGCCCGTTCCCCGGGGTCGCCTGCCAGAGGTTTTCGCTGAAATACGGCCAGCCCATCGCCACGTTGTGCTGGCAGCACCGGTGGGAGTGCGGGTCCATCGGGAACATTTCGCCGGAGTTGGCGACTTCCGGTCCGCGGTTGCGCCGGTCGGAGAAAATGTGGTTCGCCGAGGTCAGGTAGCGGATCGCGCGCATGTCGGCGGTCAAGGCGGCGGGGAGCGAATTGTAGGCGGCGTTCTCGCAGCGGTCGGCCCACTTCAACTCGCCGGAGATCCGCAGGAGGATTTCCTGGGAGAACATCATCTCCACGATCCCGCAGGTCTCGATCGAGTTGCGCGGATCGGTGTAGCCCGGACGGGCAAACTCATCGCCGCAAAACATCCCGCCGGGGACCTGCCCGAAGATCTCGTACATCGCCTCGAAGTTCTTGTCCGACTGGCGCAGGTCGTCGAGGTTCTTGCTCTGCTGGTAGTACTGGCCGAGCTTGCGGAAGCTCATCGAGTAATCGACGTTGTGGCCGCCGCTCGGCTCCTTGGTCATCGTCGCGCCGGTCCGGCGCAACTTCTCGCCGAGCTCCAGGAGAAACGCGTCGCCAGTCCGGTTATACAGCCAGTAGACGCTGTCCAGATTGTCGCCGTTGCGCGGGAACTGCCAGCCGTTGGCAAAGAACAATTTGTCAGGCACCGCCAGCTGCCATTTGAAATACTTGGTCAACAGGTCGATGACCCGGGCGTCGTTGGTGGCCTCGTAGTAGGTCCGCAAGGCGAAGATCATGAACATGTTCGGCATCATGTCGTGGTCCCCCTTCGGCTTCAGGTTTGAGCGCGGGCCAAAGAACCCGTCCTCGCGCTGGCTCGCCAGGATCGGCTCAAGCCACTCCTTGGCCTCGGCGATGAGCTTCGGGTCATCCAGCGAGTACGCCAGCGCGGTGAACCCGCGGAACCAATACGGGACTTCCTCCCACCCGTTGTTCCCCTCCCCGGTCGCGCTGCGCCAGGCGTTGTTCTTTGGGTTGCAATAGGTGCTGATCTCGCTGAGGTGCCCGACCATCCCCTCGGCCTCGATCTCAAGCTGTTTGCGCAACCACCCGCGGGCCTTCACCGAGCCGGCCGGCAACTTGACCAGCGGACTGGCGACCAGCGGCTCACGGTTGCCCGCGTAATACTCGTTGCGCACCGCCGCCACGTCGGTGGTGTCCACCACCTTGACGAGGTCCTCGGCGGTGGCCGTCAGGGTGGCGCCGGTCAGCGCGAGGGCGATCAACTTGGTTCTCATAATCAATGCAGAGCGACGCGAAGATGACTGCTACGACTTGGATGATCGCCAATCTTGCGAACCATCAGGAAATCGTAATTCCATCCTGCTGGCAAGGAGCCGTCCAAGGCGCCGCGACTTCAGTCGCGTCCCGGAATCGATGGAGCGCGACTGAAGTCGCGGCTCCTTGGCGCTTACTCCGCGGAGAACCTGTGGACCATCACGTGCCGGTAGGTCTCGCCCGGGCGCAGGACCGGGGATGGGAACCCCGGCTGGTTGGGCGAATCCGGGAACCCTTCGGTTTCCAGGCACAGCCCGGTGCGAAACGCGTAGGCGACGCCGTTCTTGCCGATGGCGGTGGCGTCGAGAAAGTTCCCACCGTAAAATTGGATCCCCGGCTGGTCGCTGGACACTTCCATGACCCGGCCCGACTTCGGATCTTTTAGCCGAGCCGCAAGCCGCAGCCCTTCCCCATCGACCACCCAGGCGTGGTCATACCCGCCGCCGAACTTCAGCGCCTCAAACTCCTCATCCACCCGCTCGCCGATCACCGTCGGACGGGTGAAGTCCATCGGCGTGCCGCTAACCGGTGCCAACTCGCCCGTCGGGATCAGCCCGGCGTCGGTTGGAAGATACCTGCCGGCCTTGAGTGTTAGAACGTGGTCGTTGATGCTGCTGGTTGGATCACCCGACAGGTTCCAATAGCTGTGGTGCACCAGATTGACGATCGTCGGCGCGTCCGTGGTGGCCCGCGCCTCCCAGATCAGCTCGTCCTCGTCGGTTAGCGTGTAGGTCACCTTCGTTGTTAGCGTGCCAGGGTAACCCTCCTCGCCGTCATTGGACACGTAGGTGAATTCCACCGCGTTCTTCCCTGCCGCCTTGCCGGTCCACAGCACCTTGTCGAAGCCCTTGAGGCCGCCGTGGAGGTGGCAGGGAATCCCGCCCGGAGTGTTGTTAGCCGCCAGCGTGTACTCCTTGCCGTCCAGGCTGAACTTGCCGTTGGCGATCCGGTTGCCGAAGCGGCCAACCGTCGCGCCAAGGTAGGACGTGTTGGTCAGCCAGCCCTCGAGGCTGTCATAACCGTGGGTTAGATCCGCAAGCCTCCCAGCCTTGTCCGGCGTTTCCATCGAGACAAGGATCGCGCCGTACTCGGTCACCCGGGCACGCAGCCCGTTGGAGTTGGTGAGGGTGAAAATCCTCACCTCACGCCCGTCGGGCATCCTGCCGTGAACGGCTTCCGCGATGGCTGATCCTTGACTCATGACTGTGGAGAATGCAGAGGCTAACAGAGCCTAATACTTGCGGTTAGGCAGTTCCTCCGCGGCGTTCGACTGGTCAAACAGGCGGTCGGCGACGACGGTCTTCTTCTCGAGTGTTTCGCCGGCGAGGGTCTTTTCGATGGCGTCGAAGGCCGCGGGTCCGAGGAGCGGGTTGCACTCGACGGTGGCATTGAGCTCCCCGGCGACCATGGCGTCGAAGGCTGGCTTCACGCCGTCAATGGAGACGACGAGGATGTCGGTGCCTGGCTTCTTGCCGGCGGCCTTGATTGCCTCGATGGCGCCGAGGGCCATGTTGTCGTTGTGGGCGTAGATGGCGGTGACCTTGTCGCCGTATTGTTGGAGAAGGGTCTCGGTGACCTGCTTGCCCTTGCCGGTTTCGAAGTCGCCGCTCTGGGAGGCGAGGACCTGCATTTCCGGGAACGCCTTGATGCCTTCGGCGAAGCCCTTCTTGCGGTCGATCGCCGGGTCGGCGCCCGGGGAGCCTTCCAGCTCGATGATTTGGGCCTTGCCGTCGGTCTTCTTGGCGAGCCATTCGGCGGCCATCTTCCCTTCGGCGACGAAGTCGGAGGCGATCAGGGTGACGTAGAGGCTCGGGTCCTCGACGGTGATGCCGCGGTCAACCAGGATGACCGGGATGTTGGCCGCCTTGGCCTCCTTAAGGACTGGCTCCCAGCCGGTGCCGACCTTGGGGGCGAGGATGATCGCGTCAACTCCCTGGGCGATGAACGCGCGGATCGCGGCGATCTGGTTTTCCGCCTTCCCTTGGGCGTCGTTGAACTTGAGCTCGGCCCCGCGTGCGGCGGCCTCGTCCTTGATCGACTTCGTCTCGGCGACGCGCCAGTCGCTTTCGGCGCCGACCTGGGAGAACCCGATGGTGAGTTTTTTGCCCTCAGCGGAGCCGCTGGTGGCGCCGGAGTCCTTGCAGCTGGCAAAGAGCCCGAGGGAGGCGACGGCGGCGAGGCTGGCGCATGCCCAGGAGAAGCGGACGGGGAATGATTGGGTTTTCATGGATGGGTTGATTTTTTCAGTGGGAACCTTGGAGCGTGCTACCGCGAGTGAGAAACCGTTGGATGCCAATAAAGAGCAGCAGCAAGGCGCCGATCATAATCCGTTGCCACGAGCTGTCCAGACTCCCGTCGAAGCTGATCGCGGTCAAAATCGTCCCGTAAATGAGCACGCCCATCAGGGTGCCGGCCAGGTAGCCGACCCCGCCGCTGAGCAGGGTGCCGCCGATGACCACCGCGGCGATCGCGTCGAGTTCCATCCCGAGGCCGTTGGTCGCGTTCCCCGACTGGGTCTGGAAGGTGAACACCACCCCGCCGAGCGCCGCGCAGAAGCCGCTGAGCGTGTAGACCGCCACCCGCGTGGTGGCCACCGGCAGGCCCATCAGCAGCGCGGAGGCCGCATTGCCGCCGACCGCATAGACGTTGCGCCCGAAGCGGGTGAAGTGGGCGAGCACGATCCCGAGCAGGAACACCCCGATGAAGATCGCCGCCACCGCCCGCAGGCTGGCCCGGCCGCCGAGCGGCACCGCGAAGTCGACGACCGTCTGGTAGAGCCCGTGGTTGATCCCCATCGATTGGTTGCTCACGACAAAGGCGAGGCCGCGGGCCAGGAACATCCCGGCGAGGGTCACGAGGAAGGGCGGCAATTGATACTGCTGGATAAGAAAGCCCATGAGCGTGCCAAACATCGCCCCGGCCACCAGCGCGATGGCGATCGCCGGCCCGGGGTGCATCCCGTGCTCGGTGACCAGCGAGGCGATCAGGATGGTCGTGAACCCGAGCACCGAGCCGACACTCAGATCGATGCCCCCGGAGAGGATCACAAAGGTCATCCCCACCGCGATGACCCCAATGTGCGCGTAACTGGTGAACAGGTTCGCCACCACCCGCATCGAGAGGAAATTATCGAACATCGCCGAGAATGTCCCGAACAGCAGGAGCAGGATGGCCCCGGTGATCAGGATCGGCAGGTTCTTGCGGGTAAAGAGCGTCTTCATGTTGTGGTCCTCCGGAGGCCGCCAAACAGGCCAGCGATTTGACCGCGCAGCTTGGGTGATTGCATGAGGCAAACCGTGATGATGACCAGCGCCTTGGGCACCGGAGCGACGTCCGAGGGCATGCCCGCGCGGATCAGCACGGTGGTCAGCGTTTGAATCAGCAGCGCGCCAATCAGTGAGCCAAGCAGGGTGAAGCGCCCGCCGGTGAGCACCGTGCCGCCGACAACCACCGCGGTGATCGCGTCAAGTTCCAAGAGCAGCCCAAGCTGGTCGGGCTCGACCCGGCCAACATCCCCGATGTAGACCAAGGCGGCGACCGCGGCGCACACCGCGCTGAAGACATAGACGAGCAGCTTGATGCCGCGCGCATTGATCCCGCTCAGGCGGCTGGCGGTTTCGTTATCGCCAACCGATTCAATGAAAAGCCCCGCGGCAGTCTTCCGGCATGCCAGCGAGGCGAGCGCAAAAAACCCCAGCACCAGCACGATCTGCACCGGCAGCCCAAGGAGGTGGCCCTTGCCCATGAAGAGGACCAGCGGATCACGGACCATCAACGGGATGCCGCCGGTAATCGCCAACGCGACGCCGCGCCCCAGCACCATCATGATCAGCGTCGCGATGATCGGCTGGACCCCCGCGTAGGCGATCAGCGTTCCGTTGAAGAGCCCAATGACCAGCGCCGCGCACGCCGCCACGCCGAGCAAGGCGGGACCGCTGAGCTGATATTTCACCGCCAGGGTCGCGACCAACGCACCGACCACCGCCATCACCGAGCCGACCGACAGGTCCACGCCGCCCGTTGAGATGACCAGCGTCATGCCGATGGCGATGAACATCACCATCACCGCAAAACGCACAATCGAGACGATCGGCCCACTCAGGTTGCCATCGCGGACGTCAAAGTCGAAGAACCCGCGGTCAAAGAAGAAACAATAGACCAGCAGCAGTCCCAGCCCGGCCAGCGGCCAAAACGCGCGGCTTTGCAGGATCCGCGACCCGATCCCCGGGCGCTTCTCGATTTTCGGCCCCTCGTTGATCTTCGGACGCTCTTCAAGTTGGGGCGCGCTACTCATGGGAGGCAATCATCTTCATGATTTGGTGTTCGCTCATTTCCGGGCCGCCGAGTTCGCCGACCTTGCGGTGGTCGCGCAACACGACGACGCGCTGCGAGGTGCGCACCACCTCCTCAAGCTCAGAGGAGATGAACAGCACCGCCATCCCCTCCTGGCGCAGACTTTCGACAAGTTTCTCGATTTCCGCCTTGGCGCCGACGTCGATCCCGCGGGTCGGCTCGTCGAGGATGATGAGCTTCGGCTGCAGGCACAGCCAGCGGGCCAGGAGGACCTTTTGCTGGTTGCCGCCGGACAGGTTCTGGATCGGGGTTTCCGCCGAGGGTGTCTTGATCCGCAGCGCTTTAATATAGTGGTTTGCCAGTTCCTCCTGCTTGCGAGCAGGCAGTTGGCGCAGCACCCCCCGCTTGGCCTGCATGGCAAGAATCAGGTTTTCCCGCACCGAAAGCGTCGGGATGATCCCCTCTTTCTTCCGGTCCTCGGAAAGAAACGCGATCCCGAGGTTGATCGCGGCCGCCGGCGAGTTGAGCGCGGCGGACTGGCCGTCGACTTCAACCGTCCCGGACGTCCGCCGGTCGGCACCAGCGATGAGCCGCGCGGTTTCGGTCCGCCCGGATCCAAGCAAGCCGGCCAGACCGACGACCTCGCCGGTGGCGATGTCGAAGTCGAGCGGCTCGATCGCCCCCTTGCGGCCAAGCTGGCGGACCTTGAGCAGCGACTTCGCCGCGGATTTCGAGGCGGTCGCGGCAATCCGCTCCGGCGTGTGCTCGGCGGCCACCGGGTCGCGCCCCAGCATGCGGGCGACGAGGTCCAGCTTTGGCAGCTCGGCGGTCGGATACTCGCCGACGAGCTCGCCATTGCGCAACACGGTGATCCGGTCGGTCACCGCATACACCTGGTCCAAAAAGTGCGTCACAAACACCAACCCGAGCCCCTTGTCGCGCAGGCTGCGCATCAGCTTGAAGAGCTCCGCGACCTCCTTCTCGTCCAAGCTCGAGGTCGGCTCGTCGAGGATGAGCATCTTCGCATTCACGTCCAGCGCCCGCGCAATCGACACCATCTGCTGGATCGCCAGCGAGTACGAGGACACCGGCCGGCTCGGGTCGATGTCCAGGTCCAACCGCTGCAGCGCCTTGCGCGCCCGCGTGTTTAGCGCCTTCCAGTTGATCATCCCCAAGCGCCGCGGCTGGCGGCCGATCATGATGTTCTCCGCCACCGACAGCTCGGGAATCAGGTTCACCTCCTGGTACACCGTCGAAATCCCCGTCTCCTCCGCCTCCCGCGGCGACTGCGGCGCAATCTTTTTGCCTAACAAGACGATCTCCCCGCTGTCGCGCGGATGCACTCCGGTGAGCACCTTGATCAAGGTCGACTTCCCGGCCCCGTTTTCGCCCATCAGCGCGTGGATTTCCCCGGCACGCAGCGTGAAGTCGACCTTCTGCAGCGCCTGCACCCCGCGGAAGCCCTTGCTCACCCCGCGCATCTCCAACAATACCTCGCTCATCGCTGGGTGGGCGCCGCGGCACCCCGGTCATGGATTTCGTCCACCGCTCGCTGCCATGCCCAACTCTGGCCCTTGGAATGGGGGTTCCCGCAGCCCATCACCTCGCCCTCGTTCTCAAGTGGGTTTTCCTCATGACCCGCAAGGGTTTCGCCCAATCCCCGCGGCTTGCCAAGCCATTTTTCCTCACCCAACACACCCACCGCCAGTCCGGCTGCTAGCCGGGGCGCTCCACCGACCTGACAAGCAGGGCGCGTGCCAAGGACCCGCCATGCCGGCCGCCGCTATCCGCTCCCAATCACCCGCCGCGCCCGCATCCACGTTTCACCGCCGCGCAATCCCCAACATGGCCATAGGGCTTATGTTAGTTCGGCTGCCGTTCCGGTTGGCGTGGAGCTTTTCCGCTTTCGGATTCCTCTGGAGTGGCAGCGGGTTGCGCGACTCCGAGCTGCGCGATCTCCTTGGCGGTCGCCCTGCGGACCGCGGTGACCCGCGCCAACTCGCCAGCCCAGAGCCCGAGGTGCCCGCGGGCATGCGGATCAAAGGTGGCATCAATCACGATGAAGGCGTCGTTGATCTTCGGGGTCTTCTCGAAATCGCCAAACTGGGAGAATCCAGCGAGCCAGAACGCGTGCTGGTAGTCGGGATGTTCCTCCTTGGTTCGGGAGAAGTGGCTGAACTCGAATTCGCCATGGAAGTACCCGAGCACCCTGACGCGCTTCCCGGCAAACTTTGCGGGTTTCTTTAGCAGCTCGGTTAGGGAAACCTCGAGCGGCTCGACAAAGTCCCCCTGGAAGATGACCGGCGGCAGTTGTTCGTCGGCCGCGGGCGGGAAGCGCTTGCGCAGATCCGCAAACAGCGCATCCCAAGGACGCCGCTCAGGAGAATCCGCTGCCGCCTTCACCGGAAATTCCTTCCCGTCAATCCTCAGGCTGCCCGAGACAAACAGCCCGCTATCCTTGGTTTCCTTCCCAAGCGCCGCGGCGTCGAGCTTCGCCACCGCCATCCGGAACTCCTGGTAAGCATCGGCGGAAAGCTTGGCGCTGTAGCGAACCGGCTGGTAGCTGAACTCCGCCTGCTTGATGCCGGAGACGTAGAGATTCTCACTAAAAAACACCCCCGCGGTCCCGTCGGTGTTCGGCCTGGCGACGATCTGCTCGATGCGCTCATTCACCAACTCGCCAAAGTCCATCGTGCTGACATGGAAGCTGAACTCAGCCTGCGCGCGCGCACCCGCAACCAGCAGCGCCAGCGCCGCAAACCAAACGAGGATGGGTTTCATATTGCAGACCGGCTAGCGCTTCATCCCCCCGGTTCCCGGGTTGCCATCCTTGCCGCCAAACAAGCGCCGCAGATCCAGACCGAAGTAGGCAAGACAGTTGATGAGCAAGAGCGCGGCGCCGGCTTCGTCGAGATTGCCGATAAACGGAATGTTGTCCGGGATCAGCTCGATGATGCCGACGCCGAAATTGGCCAGGTAGGCGATCGAGATCAACCCGAGGACGGCCACGCCGAGGCTCTTGAGCGGTTTCATCACCCCCACCGTGGACCAGCCCGGCCGTCTGGGAAAGCAGGAAGGTGCCAGACGCCGGGATTCACCCGGCGAGCAAGCGCGCGATGGCGGTGGTGATTGGGACGAGGACCTCGGCGCGGAACGCGGGCGGGAACAACCACGGGAGCGGCAGGAGGATCGAGATCGCGGTGAGGGCGCGGCGCAGGGGAAGCGGCCAGGGTGGAAGGTCGCGGCTGGCGACGAGCCCGTAGAGGATGAACGTCAGGGTGGGCCAACCGAAACCGGCACGCACCGGCAGGGTGATGGCAACCTCGTGGAAGATCCCGGAAACGATAAACACCACGAAAGTGGCGCGTTTGGCGCCAAGGAGCGGAGCAAGCGGGCGGGCGACGCCGATGGCCATCATCTGCGCGTAGCCGAGGTTCCAGCGGCGGGCCCAGAAGTCGGCCGCGCTGGCCGCGCCCAGCGGGTTGCGGAACAACGGCTTGGCCGGCACCCCGGCAGCCCGCCACAGCCCCGCGAGGACCCGCAGCGCGCCAAAGTGGAACGCCACGCTCAGCGGAATGAACAACCCCCACACCGAGCGCCACCCGGCCGCATCGACCATCACAACCAAGCCCACCCCGGCAAGGGTGATGAGCGAGCCCTCCGCAAGCATCCGCGCACTCGCCAGGCGCATCCCCGGGCGCGCAAAAACCCCGGGGTCCATCCCCACCCACAGCAGCCCGAACCCAAGATGGCGCCAAAGCCCGAGACGCCGCGCGCCAGCCCGCGACCATTCCACGTAAACGACGGTCTTCATCCCGGCCAGCAGCGCCAGCGACAGCCCGGCCATCCGCACCAGCGGCACGTCACCCGCCAGCAGCCACTCGGCCACCACCACCGCCGCCACCGTCGCCAGCCACGCGCCGCCACGCCCCCAACCCAGCGGCACCCGCGCAAGCCCGCGCGCAACCACCAGCATCCCCACCGCGAGCACCCCAACGCCTAGCCACCCGCCACTCACCGCGCCCCTCCAAGGTGATGCCACAGCGCCAGCCCATACGTGCTGGTTAGGCCGACAAACAACAGCCCGAGCGCCTGCTTGGCCCACCACTTCCACCCGTCGTCGGCAATCCCCCGGGTCTCAAAACCTACCAGGTGCAGCCCCAGCCTCACGCCCCACCAGCCCATGATGAACCCGCACACCGCCGCACCCAGCCCGCCACTCCCCAACAACCACTCCGGCGCCAGCAAGGTCACCAGCCCGAAGGCGAGGTGGCTTGTTAGGATGTACGCCGCGTAGGTCCAGAAGATCTTCCGCAGCAACCCGGGCAGCACCGCCACCTGCGCCGGCCAACCTAACACGATCGGGATCGCCGGGCTGGCCGCCACCAGCACCAGTTGCGCCGCCCCGGCGCCGCGCAGCAGCCAGACGAGCCGCTCGGTGGTTAGAACCGGATCCATTCCAGCGAGAAGTCCATTCATCCCATTGTGCGTTTGCTGCGCGCCCAGGCGCGCGGTTGGAGATCGCAGGTTCCGCTGGCGCACTCGGCGGCAGGAAGCGCACCGAGCGCCCCGGCAAGCTGCGCCTCGTTGCCGAGCCGAAGCAAGCGCGAAACCCGCAACCGGTTCTGCGAGAGCAGGTGGACCGCATTGCGCACCAGCGGCTGGAGCGCCGGGGCGGCAAGCCGCAGCGACCACCCGCGGTACTCGCGCGTCGCCCACAGGCAGGTCAGCCACGCCCCGGTCCCCTGCCACCACTGGCCGTCGTCGGCGAGGACCACGACGTCGCGCCCCGGGTCGAGCGCCTCAATCCCCGGAAACCGCGCCCGCGCGAGGTCCGAGGCGAAGTCGACAAACTCGACCTCCACCCAGCGCGGCTGGGCGACGAGCCAGCGGCTGAACCCACAGCACAGCCCGCACCCGGGGTCGTGGAAGATGGTTAGCTTGCGGATCATGGTCTTAACGGGATTGGCGCTAGCCCAACACTCCGGCGGCGGGCAGCGGCGGGGGCGCCTGGTCGTAGCTCGCGCGCTTGCGCATCTTGGTGAGGACCAGCAGGTTGAAGAAGTGCATCGCGCCCAGGACCAGCAGCACCACCCCGAGCTTGCTGCTCACCACCTCGAAGATTCCGCGCACCTCGGCGACCTCGTTGACCACCTTCAGATAGAGCGAGACGAAGCCGAAGTTGACCAGGTAGAAGCCGACGACCAACAGTTGGTTGACGCTGTCGGCCAGCTCGCGGTTGCCGTGGAAGCAATCGACCAAGAACACCTTGCCGTTGCGGTGCAGGGTTTTGGCCACCCACACCGTGACCGGCAGGGCTAGTGCTAGATAAACTCCATAGGTGATGACGGTCGCGTTCATGGTCTTCGGGTGTTGGTTGTTAGCAGTTGTTTGGTTCTGGGAGAATCACTTCAGCTCGACGCTGATCTCGCGGCACCGCTTCCTGTTCGTAGCACCCGCTCAGCAGCAGCAACCCCGCCATCCCCGCCAGCACCCGCACTCCCACATCCTGCCTCACCTTGGTTATTTTCTCGGGTCTCATCGGTTTTTATCGGGTTTTCAGGAAATATCGAAAGATGCGGGCAAAAATCCTCCCCGCTCAGCCAAGCAACTTGGCGGCGAGTTGCAGGGCGAACCCATGTTTCATCGCGCTCACCTTGTCGGCCATCTTGGCGGCAAACCCGGCGAACTCCTCGAGCTGGCAAATCTGGGCGTGGAACGCGCGCCCTTCCGCCGTGGCAATCTCGGCGCTCTCGTCCGCGCAGCGCTGCAGCAGCGCAACGGCCGGCTCGAGCTCGCGGCGCTTCCGCTCGCGGGCGACAATCGTGAAAATTTGCCAGACGTCCTTCTCGGCCTCGAAAAAATCGCGGCGCTCGCCGAGGCGCACGACCACCTTCACCAACCCCCAGGCCACCAACTCCTTGAGGTTGGCGTGGGCGTTCCCCCGGCTGATCGAGAGCTCCTCCATCACCTCGTCCGTCGTCAGCGGCTCCGCCGAGGTCATCAACAGCGCGTGGATCATCGCCATCGTCCGGTTGATCCCCCACTGGGTCCCCAGCGCTCCCCACTGCGAGACAAACTCCGCCCGCGTCGCTTTAAGCTTCGCCGCCTGCGCGATCAGCGCCGCATCGGTCGGATCGGTCGGATCGGTCGGATCGGTCGAATCGGTCGGATCGGTCGGATCGGTCGGAATGGTTCCCCCTGGCATATTTTCATAATTTACTGAAAATCCGCGACGCGCAAGCGCAAAGTTTGTTAGCCCCGCGGCGGACGGGTCGGCAGCATCGGGGCGAATCGAGATGTTGGCGGCGATTTTCCTTTAGCCATGGGCGCGGAGTGGATCGGATTCCGGGGTGATGAAGGCGCGCGGGCATCTGATAGTTTTCGAGGGGATCGACGGCAGCGGGAAGTCGACCCAGGCGCGGCTGTTGGCGGCGGCGCTGGGCGAGCGCGGGGGTGTGGTGCACCTGAGCCAGGAGCCGACCCAGGGGAAATGGGGCCGGCAGGTGCGCGACTCCGGGGTGACCGGGCGGCTCTCCGCGCAGGAGGAACTCGACCTGTTCCACCGCGACCGCGCGGAGCATGTCGAGACGCTCATCGTTCCGGCGCTGGCGCGCGGCGAGACGGTGGTGCTGGACCGCTATTATTTCTCGACGATGGCCTACCAAGGGGCGCGCGGCTTCGACCCGGCGGTGCTGCGGGAGCTCAACGAGGCGTTCGCGCCGGCGCCGGACCTGTTGTTTATTTTTGATCTTGAAATCGACGCGGCGCTGGCGCGGGTTGGCGGCCGCGGCGCCACGACCGAGTTCGAACAGCGCGAGGGACTCGCACGCTGCCGCGAGATCTTCCTCACGCTCAAAGACGAGGACTTCGCCCACGTGGTCGCGGCCAACCGCCCGCCCGAGGAACTGCATGCCGAGGTCATGGGGATTGTCGCGCGGCGCTGCCCCGAGCTCCTCGCCGAGCGCTAGCGCGGCGGCCACTCCGGAGGTAGATTGGCGGGATGATGTCTCATTCCCCCCACCCTACCCGCTATGAAACGATTCATGCCATTGCTCCTCTGCGCCGGCGCGCTCGGGTCCTGCGAACGGACCGACACCACCCGTGAAAGCCACCAGCCGACGGCGCCACCGGAGATTGTCTACGAGCCGGTCACCTTCCCGATCGCGCCGCCGCCCGCCGCCCCGGCCCCCGCCGAGGATCCGTTCAAGAAACTCGACGAGGCCAAGCCCGCGCCCGCCCCTGCCACGATCGACCCGCTGGATGTCCAAAAAGAGGCCATCCGCCGCGCCCGCGAACTCCGCGCCGAATCCGACCGGATGCGCGAAACGCTCTGAAAAAAAACCGCGGCATTGCAGGCCCACCTGCCATGCCGCGGCCGCGCGGCGCTCAGGAGCGCACCGCGCTCAAAATCTCCTCCGGCGCGGCGCTCCGGCCACCGTCGAAGTCACCTCGCAAGGCCTTGAGAGCAAACTTCTCAATGTCGATCTCCTGGCGCGTGCGCACGCCCAGGCGGCGCATCAGCGGCAGCGGCGGGCACCAACCCTGGAGCGCGTGCTGAAACAGGAACGGCAACACCACGGCTGGCAGCATCAACCACTTGCGGTTGACCGTCATGCCCAGCGCAAGGCCGCCGAAGGCCAACACCGAGGCATTCATTTCCAGCCACTGCTCGATGTCGCGCTCGCGCTCAAGCTCGTTGATCCTCCGGGTCAACTCTCCGGGCGGCTTGCCGGCATACTCGCGGATGCGGGCATCGATTTCCTCGTCAATCTTCCGGTTGACCGGGTCGGAACTGCTGACTCGCACTCTATCAATGATGTTCATGGTTTTGGGGGGTTGCGGCGCTTCTGCCCGCATCCCTCCCATACCACGGCACGGCGGGTTTGCATCCGCCTTGAGCTTTGCACGCCACCTAGCGATCAACCCGCGCCGACCCGCCGCCAACCAGCTTCTGGACCTCCGCGAGCGTCGCCATCGTCGTGTCGCCCGGGGTGGTCATCGCCAGCGCGCCGTGGGCCGCCCCATATTCGACGGCCTTGCCCGCGTCGTTGAATTCCATGAACCCGTAAATCAACCCGCTGGCAAACGAATCGCCCCCGCCGACCCGGTCGTAAATCTCGAGGTTCTTCCGGTGGGTCGCCTCGTAAAACGCCCCGTCGTGCCACGCGATCGCGCCCCAGTCGTTGTTGGTCGCCGAGTGGACGTCGCGCAGGGTCGTCGCCGTCGCCTTGAAGTTCGGAAACGCGGCCACCGCCTTCCTGATCATCCCCTTGAACTGCTCGACCTCGATCCCGGTGATCGTCGCGTGGAGCCCCTCGACCTCAAACCCGAGGCAGGCGGTGAAGTCCTCCTCGTTGCCGATCATCACGTCGACATATTGCGCCACCTCGCGGTTGACCTCCTGGGCCTTCGCGTGGCCGCCGATCGACTTCCACAGCGACGGCCGGTAGTTCAGGTCGTACGAGACGATCGTCCCGTGCTTCTTGGCCACCTTGCATGCCTCGATGACCAGCGCCGCGGTCGTCTCCGAGAGCGCCGCAAAAATCCCGCCGGTGTGGAACCAGCGCACCCCGCGCCGCCCGAATATCTCCTCCCAGTCGACATCCCCGACCTT
Organism: Akkermansiaceae bacterium; assembly: GCA_044373465.1. Lineage (GTDB taxonomy): Bacteria > Verrucomicrobiota > Verrucomicrobiia > Verrucomicrobiales > Akkermansiaceae > JBILQA01. The sequence goes on from JBILQE010000001.1 coordinate 199,113, forward strand.
CATCTGGCTCGCCGCAGTAAGCCCGCGGTCGCTGGTCCCCTTCGCGCCCCGAATCCCAAAACCACGCTCGGTGAAATTCAACCCGTTGCGCACCTCGCGCCCAATCCCGTCAAAATCCCGCCACTGGATGAAGCGCGTGTCCACCCCGCCCTGCAAAATGAAGTCCTCGATGAGCCGACCGATGTCGTTCTCCGCAAACGCCGTCACCACCGCCGCTCGCTTCCCAAAACACCGCCGCAGACCCCGCGCCACGTTGTATTCTCCCCCGCCCTCCCAGGCCGTGAACGAGCGCGTCGTGCGCACCCGCCCGTCACCCGGGTCAAGCCGCAACATCACTTCCCCCAGCGAGACGATGTCGTACTCGCAGCTCTCCGCGGATTTGATTTCTATGCCCATGTTGGAATTTTCTGTTGGAAATTGTTGGTCGCTGCGTCGTTAGACCACCCCGTTCGCGCAGGCGATCTCGCCGCTGCCGTTGAGGTAGTTGACCAGGTTGTCGACCGCCTTGAGCGCCTGCCGCGGCACGCTCTCAAACGTCCGCGACCCAACGTGGGCGGTCACCAGCGCCTTCGGGTGGACCAGCAGCGGGTGGTCGGGCGGCGGCGGCTCCTCCTCCATCACGTCGGTCGCGTAGCCGGCAAGCCGCCCGGAATCGAGCGCCTCGATGACCGCCGCGGTGTCGACCAGCTCGCCGCGCCCGGTGTTGACGATGACCGCGCCCTCGGGCAACAGCGCCAGGGTCTCGCGGTTGAGCAGATGCTTCGACTCCGACGTCAGCTTGGTGTGCGGGCTGACGACGTCGACATTGGCTAACAGGCTTGCCAGCGTCGCGTGGCGCTTGATCCCGTGCGCCGCGGCAAACTCGTCGGGCCAGTAGTTGCCAAACCCGTGGACCTCCATCTCAAACGCCCGCGCCCGCTTGGCCACCTCCTGGCCAATCCGCCCCATCCCGATCAAGCCGATCCGCTTCTGCCACAACTCGTGGCCGGTTAGCCGCAGCCACTCGCCGCGGCGGGTCGCGTTGGCGCTCTCTACCAGATTTTTTGTCAGCGCCAGAAGCAGGCAGAACGTGTGCTCGGCAACCGTCGTGTGGTTGACCCCGGGGGTGAACAGCACCGGGATGGCCAACTCGCGGGTCGCCGCCAGGTCGATCTTGTCGAGCCCGATCCCGTATTTCGAGATCACCCGCAGCCGCGGTCCGGACTTCTCCAACACCGCCCGGGTGATCGCGTCGTCACCGCACAGGAACCCGTCAAACTCCCCAGCCAACTCCAACATCCGCGCCTCGCCCAGCGGACCGCGCTCGCACACGACCTCGTAGCCTTGCGCGGCAAGCTTGGCGTGGTGCGGCCCGGGGGTGTCCTGGAAACTGCAGGTGGTTAGTAGAATTCGCGTGCTCATCGCTATGGCCGCCGATATCCCACGGCGCAGCCGGTTCGGCAAGCGGGAAACCCCGCCAATGTTAGATTGGCGCCCAAGTTGTCCTACAGATTCCCAGGCCCAACCTAACCCCCGAGAGCCTCCCCAAGCCTGGCAGCCACCCGCGCGACCGCCGCGGCCGGGACTGGCATTGCAACGCTGGCCGCCAGCACCAGCACCCCGCGCGGCCCCGCCAGCGGCAAGACCTCAAGGGACACATTCTGCCCGAGCTTCAGGTGCACCGGCGCAAGCGAGGGATTCTCCCGCGCCGCCGCCCACGCTGCCCGCGCAAGGCTGCGGACAAACTCGCCGGCCTTCGTCGCGCCCGCCTCGGCGATGACCTCACGGCCATCCTCGTCGATGAGGCACATCCCCTGGCCGCCAAACTCACCATAGAACCAGTCCCGGAACCCGGCCAACCGCTCCGCGAGCGCGTCGCCCGCCAGTGGAACCGCAGGCTCTGTTGGAACCGCAGGCTCTGTTGGAACCGCCGCTCCTGGCTGGATCACCCGAGCCGCCGCCGCGGGCGCACCCGTCGGGCGCAGCAACCCGGCATCCCGCGCGCGCTCGCTCGCCCGCGCCAGCGCCCCGCTCGCCGAACTCGCCGCCGCGCTCGCCACCACCACCGGCACGGCTTCCGCCACCACCGGCACGGCTTCCGCCACCACCCAGTCCGGCGCCGCCAACGGTTCCCCGGGAAGCTCGGCAAACCCAACAAATCCATCGCCGTACGCGTCCACCGGCGCCGCCGCCGGCGGCGGCCCCATCAGGCTCTCGGCCAGCCGCCGGACCTCGCCCTCGTCCATCCATCCATGCACCGCACCCATTGTTAGAGAATTCCCTCCGGATAGGATCCCGCCAGCTTGGCATCGAGCTCGCCACGCATCCGCTCAAAAACCGCAAGCGCCCCAGCGCCCTCCTCCATCACTCCGACTGGAAGGCCGCGCGCGCTTGCCCGGATGTAGAGGTCGTCGCGCGGGACCACGGTGCGCAGGACCATTCCGTCGGGCAGGATGCTGCGCAGCGCCTCGGCCGCGTCGCGGCTCTCCGGCAGGTTCTGCTGGACCATCGTCAGCGCCACGCCGAGCACCCGCAGCCGCGGGTTGACCGCGCGCATCCGCGCGAGCGACTCCAACATCTTTGGCACCGAGCGGATCCCCAGCGGCTCGGCCTGTTGGGCGATGAGCACCCCGTGCGAGGCGGCTAGCACCTCCGCGGTGATCCCAAAAAATCCGGCCGCGGTGTCCACCACGCAAACGTCAAACCCCATCCGACCGACGCCGCGGAAAAACTCGTCCACCCGCTCCTGGCTACCACCGTAGCCGCCCGCCGCCACCTCATAGGAACTCCCCTGCCCGGCAGCCACCAGGGACAAGGTCGGCAGCCGCGTTGGCACCACCAAGCGCTCAACCTCAACCCCACCATCGCCAAGAAAATCATAGAATCCCACAAGGTTGCGCGACTGCCGGGTGAGCGAAAGCCCAACAGATCCCTGCGGGTCCCCATCCACTAACAAGGTGCGCCGGCCACTGCGGGCAAAGGCGTGGGCCAGATTGATGGAGACCGTGGTTTTGCCCACTCCCCCCTTTTGACTCGATACGGCAATGATGATCACAAGCTGCGGCGGAAACTCGGGCGAATCCTAGCCACAGCCTCCCGCACCGGAAGCCTTTTCTTTCCCAACAACCCAAACGATATGTCGAGCCGCTCCTGCGCGCCCAAGGTGGCTCCCCCTTGCATCCTGCCCCTTTACACGTTGCGAAGGCGAAGATCGCAAGCGCGGCAACTCGACCAGATCGTCTCCGACCCCATCATCGATACCCCGCCTAACGTCGGCGGCTTTTGCTCCGGCTCTCAAATCTCCTTCCACTCGCCAAACGCGCGGAACTTCGCATAGCGCTGCTCGACGAGCTCCGCGGGCGTGAGCTTGTCGAGCTCGGCGAGGTGGCTCAAAACACAGGTCCGGAAGGCATGGGCGGTGGCAAGGTGATCGTGGTGGGCGCCGCCTTTGGGTTCGACGATGACCTCGTCGACCAAGCCAAGGCGCTTTAGATCAGGGGCAGCAAGCTTCATCGCCTCGGCCGCCTCGGGCGCGTGCTTGCGGTGTTTCCAGAGGATCGCGGCACACCCTTCCGGGCTGATGACCGAGTAATAGGCGTTCTCCATGATCAACACCCGGTTGGCGACGCCAATCCCAAGGGCCCCGCCAGACCCGCCCTCACCCAGCACCACGGCGATGACCGGCACCCGCAACAACATCATTTCCCGCAGGTTGTGGGCAATGGCCTCGGCAATGTTGCGCTCCTCGGCGCCGATCCCCGGGAAGGCTCCGGGGGTGTCAATCAGGGCGATCACCGGCAGTCCGAACTTCTCGGCGATCTTCATCAGCCGCATGCTCTTGCGGTACCCTTCCGGGTGCGCGCTGCCAAAGTTGCGCTTCAGGTTCTCCTTGGTATCGCGGCCCTTTTGGTGCCCTACAACAACCACCCGGCGCCCGCCCAAAGTGGCAAAGCCGCCCGGCATCGACGGGTCGTCACCGATCCTGCGGTCACCGTGCAACTCGCAGAAATTCAGGAACGCATGGGAAAGGTAGTCGAGCATGAACGGGCGGTTCGTATGCCGAGCGATTTGCACGCGCTGCCATGGCGAAAGGTTAGCGTAGATCCGGTCGCGCGTCTCGGCAAGTTTTCCCTCAATAGCGGCAATCTCGCCGGACATGTCGATGTGCTGCGAGACCGCCTTGGTCTTGAGCTTCTCCAGCTCGCGCTCGAGATCCTGAATCGGTTTTTCAAACTCCAAGGGCTGTATGCTCATAGAAAATTTTGGCGTCGCGTGGAAAATCTGGGGCCAGCCTAACGGGATGAGACGCGGATTTCCACCTCATTCCCCGGGCGCATCAACAAGGTGAGTTCCTCCATGTCCGGCGCCGAGAGGAAAAACCCGCGCCCGGGGTCCTCGCCCTCCAGCGCGCTAAGCCCCTGAAGGTGCAGTTGGGTCCGCGCCAGGGTGAGCATCTTCTGGGCATCCCGCAATCCGGGGTCGGTCGCCGAGAGCTTCTTCCCGTTGGCAAACGCCGCCTTGCTCTCGATCTTCGTCGTCATCGCCACGACCCCGGGGGCCACCGGGCGGACCAGCGGGTACTCCTTGAGGAGCTTGTCCTTCTGCCAGAGGCTCAGGGTCCTGCGCCCAGGCTCGATGATCAGCCGGAAATTCAACGGCATCACCACCAGCTCGTCGCCCGGAAACAACCCCTCGAGCGAGGTCAACCCGTTGAAATACATGATCGCCTCCAGGGTGGTGTCGTTCTTCGCGGCGATCTTCAGGTACGAGTCGCCGCGGACCACCTTGTGGGTCGACTTGCCGTCCATTGACTCGGTGCTGAGGATCTCATCGAGGTTCATCTCGCCTAGGATCCGGCGGGCTTCACCGGCACTTGGCGACGCCGGATGGAAGTTGAAGATATACAGGAGCTTGTCCTTTGCCTCGGCGCGCTCGCCCATGGCCACCATCTCGAGCGCCCGCTGGAACACCCGCTCGCCAGGATCAACGTCGGGCAACTCGGTTTCCTCAAGCATCTTGCTCACGTCCTCCGCCGCCGGCGCAGACGTCAACACCTCATCTTTAACCGCGTGGACAAGATACCCGGTGGCCCCGATGACGGCCAAAACCACCATCGCCGCCAGGATTTTGATAAAGGTGACAATCCGCATCGTCGGGTGGACGATTTCTAGAGCAGACCCCGCCGCTTGAAATCAAATTCGTTGATCCCTTGCGATTTTAGAATCATTTCCAGGGTGAATTTCAAGATGCTCACCTCCCACGCGTCATCAACTCCCTCGATGACCGCCATGAGCGGATTCCCCTGACGCTCGGCCTCGGTAACAACCCGGTCGCGCACCGACTCGAGCGAGTCGGTGACGAGCTCCTCGCGGACTTCGCCGCGCCGGAACCGGAACCCGTAGCGCATGAAGGAAAGGCTAACACCCTGCGCCTTGAGCCGCGCGATGAGCGCCTGGAGACGTTCGCGGGCATCGCTGCCAAACCCGTCGATCTCGATTTCCTGGTAGGGCTCGGGGCGGACGATCTGCGGCCGGGCAGCCTCGACCTCGCCGCTGCGGATCCGGACCTTCCCGGCTTGGTCCATCAACTCGCTGAGCAGCTGGAACTCGAACCGCGTGGTGCCAAACGTGTCGATGCGCCGGTCAGGCTCGCGGACCACGCGGGTGGTCTCCAAGGCGTACTGGATGTCGTCGGGTGAGTACATGGGTTCTCGCGGGGGCTAGCAGGAACGTCGCCCGGCGCGCCACGATTGCAAAGAAAAGGGCAGACCCAAACGAATGAGCCCGCCCAATTGAAATGCTTGCCGGGCAAGCCCGCGGCTTACGCGGTCTTCTCGACAAAGGCGATGACGTCACCCACCGACTGAAGCTTTTCAGCTTCGTCGTCAGGCACTTCGATGCCGAATTCTTCCTCGAAGGCCATCACCAGCTCGACGGTGTCGAGGGAATCAGCACCGAGGTCTTCGATAAACTTCGCTTGCGGAGTCACCTGCTCGGCGCTCACGCCCAGCTGCTCGACGATGATTTCCTTGACCTTTTCTTCGATGCTTTTGTCAGACATTTTGGGTGCGTTGGTGTTCTTGTTGGACGCGGCAAGCAATAAGCCCCCCGGCGCGCGCTTGGCAACCCATAAATGCGCGGCCCCGGGCCGGTGAAAATCTCCATCCGCTAAGCGGGAATGGCCGCGTCTCCGCGGAAAACTTTCCGTCCGCGAGCCGAAGATGCCCCCATGGGAACAGCAGGGGCTTGCTTGAAGGGGCCCGGCGAATCAAGCTCGCCCTGAGATACCCGGAAAGCAAACGGTGCCAAATTTTACGCCTTGGCGGGTATTTTTCGGCTCGCGCGCGGCGCGGCGAGGATTAGAGTCCCGGCACGGCGAGGCGGCTGGTGCTGCGGGTGCCGGAGACCTTTCCCACCACCATGAACCTAACGCTCAAAGTCTGGCGCCAGGATGGCCCGTCCGCCAAAGGGCGCATCGAAACCTTCGATGCGCCCGGGATTCCCGCAGAG
>JBILQE010000053.1:0-24063 GCA_044373465.1 Akkermansiaceae bacterium
CGCCCAACCGACCCGCCAACACCACCACCCGAAAAAATTCCGGACCAACCTAACAATATCGTCCAGCCGTCCGTTCCTCTCACGCTGCCGCCCTTGGTCGCCTCATCGACCTGATCACGTCCCGGAAACATATCACCGGAGATATGGCAAACGACCCACCCTGTCCGGGCATCCCGTCCACCTGTTGGAGCACCCTGATTTGTCCTCAGGATGACATGCAGTAGCCCACGAATCCCCCATAAACAAACGGGAATTTCGCCCCACAACTGCGGATGTGTTAACTGTTTGGAACACCCCCGCTAACAGAAAATAACATCTGTTGGTTGACCGGTAGAACCTTACACCTCCAGGTGCCGCGAGCACCACGGGGAGGTTAAGTAAAAAAATTTTCCGCCCGCGGGGGGCGCAGGGGGAGGCGGGGTGCGGGGACGCTCGGCGGGCGGCTCAGAAGCTGACGCTGAGGCCGACGCTGAGCAGCCAGCGTTGCCATGACCGCTGGCCCTCGGAGCGCGAGTAGGCGAGCGACGAGAAGAATCCTGCGCGCTCGGCGAGGATAGGCCGCTGGTAGCTGAGGAAGGCGGTGAGGAAGTCGTCGCTGCGCTGGCTTGTGGCGACCGGGCCGACTTGTTGGAACTCCTCGATGCTGTAGGCGATGCCCGACGAGAGCGACCCGTAGTCGAGGGTCCGGGTGATGGATGCCTGGAAGGTCAGGTCATTGACGAGGTAGTTGACGGATTCCGGCGACGGGATGTTCGCGTAGCGGACCGCGGCGCGGGTCGACCAGCGCTCGTCAAGAGCGTAGCTCAGGCGCAGGTCGCCGGTGAGCTTCAGTTGGTCGCCCGCCTGGCGCGAGTTGTCGACGCTCTCGGCGCCGAGCGCCGCGCTGAGGTCGATTCTCTCGCTGGCCGCGTAGCTGACATTGAAGAGCGCGCCCAGCGCGGTGCGCACCCCGGTGGTGTCCGCCTCGACCCGGCTGTAGCGCAGTGACGGGCCGATCCGGAGCAACTCGCTCGCGGCCCAGCGCGCGCCGAGTTGGAGCGCGTAGCGCTCGCTGCCCTCCTGGGCGGTTGCGTAGTCGGTCGTCCCGGTGGTGACCCGGGCCCAGATGCTGGTCCGCGGGGCCAGCTCATAGGTTGCCCCCACCCCGGTGGTGATAATCGTCGCCTCGGCGTAGCCGTCCGAGATCCGGTCCGCACCGGATGCCTGGGCAAGACTGAGGAAGGCGCTCACGCTGGTGCGCGCACCGCTGGTGGCAAAGGCGATCCCGCCACTGTGGTTGAGCCGCCCCAACTCGCTGCGGTCCAGGTAGGTTTGGTAGCTCGGGGCGTAGTAAGCATCGATGACGAACTGCGCGCCCCCCTCCGGGTCAGTCGTGTAGGCAATCGCCGGGGTCACCGAGAGGGTCACATCGTCCTCCCTAGCGGTGCTGCTGAGGTTGATGTTCGAGTCATACGCCGCGGAGGCCGCCAGCGAGGTGCTCACCGCCCCTTTGAGCCGCCCGCCCAGCGTGAGGTCAAACACCGCCGCCAGATCCTCCGGGAAAATCCCCTCCTCAAACGTCCGCTCCGCTTCCGCCACCCGCAGCGCGAAATCCTGCCCCGCGGCCGGTCCAGCGCTGCCCACCGCGCCTAGCAGCATCGCCGCTAGCGCCCTTATTTCCTTGTTGTTGAGGGGAGAGATCATTGCCCGCAAGCCTAGCAACGCCAGCGCCACGCCGCAAATGACTTCAGCATGACCAAGCGCGGCCGGCGCCCGGCATGCCCGAAAATGTGGGAAAGTCTTTGAATTTAACCCCTCCCGCCATGCAAAAATCATCGCCAAACTGAAAGAATATTAGATGCTCGGCAGAGCAAACCGAATGAAGCGAAGCACCCAACCGGCAGAGGCGGAGATCACCACGACGGCGTCAGACCCTGCGGGGAGCGGGGAAAAGCACGCGGGAGAGCAGGCCGAGTGGTCACGGCGGAAATTTCTCGGTTCCGGAGTGGGACTGGGAGCGGCGGGGCTGCTGCCGGGATTGACGACCGGGGCGAGCGCGGCCAACCCACCGGTGGACATCACCTTCCTTCTGATTGGCGACCCGCACTACCGCGCGTTTGACACCACGAGTTCAAACTTCAACCTGATCGTACGCAGCAACCTGCAGAAGATGATGGCGCTGACGCCGAGTTCGGCGATGCCGGGCGCGGGCACGCTGGGGACTCCGGTGGGAGTGATCAATGTCGGCGACTTGATCGAAGGGGGGAGCGAGACCGACCCAACCACGGGCCTCTCCCTGGGCACCACCGCGACCTGCGAACTCCAGTGGGCCAACTACATCCGCGAGAACGGGCTGCTCGGCAACGAGGCCGACAGCATCGTCAAATACCCGATCTACGAAAGCTACGGCAACCACGACCAGAACGGGTTTTTGAAGCAGGTGTGCGACCGGATCGCGGCGCGCGCGGCGGTCGGCTCGGGGTTGCCGAATGTCACGGCACGTTCCGGGTCATTCACCTACGTGAACGCCTACAGCAACATCACGGTCACCGGCGTCCACTTTGCCTGGAAATGGGGCCCATTCCATTTCATCAACACCAACATGCGCGTCGGCAACGACTCGAAGCGCTATCCGAGTGGCGGGAGCTACGCGTTTCTCGAGTCCTATCTGGAGAACACCGTCGGCACCAGCGGGGACCCGGTGTTTGTCACCGTCCACCTGCCGCCGAGCACCGGTGCGGAGAACGACTGGCCGCTGGCCGACCGCCAGGCGTTCTACGACCTGATCATTCAATACAACACCGTGGGCATCCTCAACGGCCACACCCATGGCTACGGCTACACCCAGTGGCGCGGGCCGAACGGGAACGGGGCGGTGCCGATCACCGTCTACCAGGTCGACGCGATCCACCACTCGGGCAACACCCAGGGGATCTTCACCGCCTTCCGGATCATCGAGAAGCCCGGCGATCCGACCAAGGCGACGATCTACACCTCCCAGCGAATCCGCAACAACACCTGGGGGCTCTCGACCTCGCGGGAAATCACCCTGTCGTACAATCCGGACATCAACCCGGATCCGGATCCCGACCCGCCGAGCGGGCTGAGTGTGTTGCAGTGGCAATCGGTCAACAGCCATGGCGGCACCAGCTATGGCTTGCCGATCGAGACCGGCAGCACCTTTGTCGAGCCGCGCCAGCCGGGAATCCGCCGGATCGAGGTGTTGTTTGCCGAGCCGATCGCCGTTTCCAACCTAGCCACTGCGGTGACCATCACCGGCTTGCGCAGCACCGGGGCGGTCACCCTGGCGGGCCTCGGAATCACCGCGCAGGTTGCCATCTCGGGCGGCACCTCGCTGGTCATCACGTTCACCAGCGGCGGCAACCAGACCGGCCTCCCGGACGTCTCGAAGTGGCGCTTCACCCTCAACCCGGCGGTCATCACCGGCACCGGCGGCGCGGTGCTGACGGCCAGCAGCGCGACAACCCGGATCTTCTCCGGGCTCGCCGGCGATTTCGACGGCAACGGCCGGGTCACCGGCCGCGACCTCAACAGCATCACCAACACGACCGCGTTTGACCCAGCCATCGTCGACTGCCTGCGCGCGGATATCGACTGCGACGGGGTCATTGGCAGCAGTGACGTGTCCACTGCGTGGGCCAACCGCAGCAACCGCACCGACACCCTTGGCACCCCGGCCTAACCCCTCCAGACCGCCACTTCGTCCACTCCTTTTCGTTCCCGATATGAATTCGCCGTTCTCACGTTTCCGCCTCATCCTCATGATTTTGGCCGCCGGCCTCGGGCTTGCCGCGAGCGCCACCGGGCAACTGACGCTCACCGCGGTCTCGACGTCTGGCAGCACCGTGCTGCAGGCCAATGACACGTTTGATGTTGAGTTGACCTGGGCGGGCGACCCGCCGGTGGGCGGCACCGACTACGCGGTGACCCTCAACACCAGCGAGCTGATCCTCACCGGCCGGACATTCAACGGATCCTTTGGCAGCTACGCCGACACCCCGTACATCCAGACCTTCCCGACGACCACCAACCGAGTCGACGTCACCTGGTTCAAGGACACAGGCTTCCTTGGCAAGGACGTCACCCTCCACTTCAAGGTCCCGGCCAACTACACCGGCCCGGGGATCGTCACCATCGGCCTTTCCGTCGACGGCGCCCAGGACATCGCCGCCACCTCCGTCGCGGTCACCACCACCGGGACCACCGCCAATGTCCAGCAAAACTACGTCGACGCCTCCACCTCCGATTCGGGAACCACCACGCGTACGGTCAACTGGACGACCGGCACGCCGCTACTGACTTGGGCGAACTCCACCCCGGGGATCTCCGGAACTCCAGACCGCGCTACCATCAATCTCACATCGAGCTCGACCTCCGGCGACTACTTCGTCGACTTCAACCAAAACCTGACGCTCAACCGGATCACCGTGAACATGAACGGAACGGTCAACTACAAGCTTGGGACGAACACGCGGCGGACGATCACCTGGAACGCCCGCGGTGCGGAAACTGCAACCTTGGAATTCATCAAAATTGGGGCCAACCCGTTGCGCAACTGGATCACCGCCAACTCGGTCCTCAACACCGACCTGTATGTGAAGCTTTCCCACCAGGGCGCGCGCGACAGCAACATCGGCGGGATCATCAGCGGCAGCGGCAAGCTCACTGTCGAGTACTTCAACAACGTCAACAGTTCCACAGGTACGGGTGGCTACTGCCTGATCGGCACCGCCAGCGATGCAGCCAGCACCCACACGGGTGGCACGCGGCTGGTCATGACCGCCGGCACGGTGACCACCGCGAACTTCCCGTTCCGCGCCGCCAAGGTCGACGCGTTTGGCACCGGCGCCTTGGAACTCAACAAGGTCCGCCTTGACCTGCTGACCTTCAACCAAACCATTGGCGGCCTTGGGGACGGCGCCAACGGCAGCAGCATCACCGATACGAGCACTGCGACAACCAATTCCAGCACCACCAATCTGGTACTGAACTTTGCCAGCGCCGCCGGGCTCCAGACTTACACCGGACAGATCAACGACGGGACGACCCGCAAGATCGCGCTGACCAAGTCCGGCACCGGCACCCAGGTTTTCACCACCACTCAAGAATACACCGGGGCCACGCTGATCACCGGCGGAGTCCTCCGCATCAATGGCTCGCTCGCCGCCGGCAGCGCCGTGACGGTGCAGCTCAACGGCACCCTGGGCGGCACCGGCACGGTTAACGGCAGCGTCAACAACAGCGGCACGATCGCGCCGGGTGCTTCGGTCGAGTCGCTCGACGTCGGCGCGCTGACGATGCAGCCGGGATCGAAGATCGAGGCGGAGTTCGCCAACTGGACCGGCACCACCCCGGGGACCGACTGGGACCTGCTCAACGCCACCAGCCTGGCATTTGCCGGGACGACCGGCAGCCCGGTGACGCTCAAGCTCGTGCCGCTGGCCTTGGCGAACTTTTCCGAGACCCAGAAGACGTTCACCATCGCCACCTCGGTGAGCAACATCACCGGCTTCGCCACCAACACCGTCGTCATCGACGACAGCGCCATGCCCGGCACCGGCACTTGGACCGCCCAAGTCAGCGCCTCGGGGAAAAACCTCGAAGTTGTCTACACGCCGATTCCCAACAGCCCGCCAACCTTCGCCGGCTACTCGGCGAGCACTCCGTACCAGACCGCGGTGAGCATTTCCCTGGCAAAGCTCATGGCCAAGGCCGGCGACCCGGACGAGGACGCGGTGAGCATCACCGGGGTGAGCGCCACGTCGGTCAATGGCGGCAGCGTGAGCCTCGGCAGCAGCGCGATCCTGTTCACCCCGGCGTCGTCGTTCTCCGGAGCGGACACCTTCACCATCACCCTGACCGACGCCCGTGGCGCCTCGGCGACCGGCACGGTGACCGTTACCGTTGGCGCCAACCCGAACGGCGGCGGCAGCAGCACCACCAACCCGCCAGCCGTCACCATGGTCGAGGGCAAGCCCAACTTCCGGTTCCGCGCGATTCCGGGCGCCAGCTACAACCTCCAGCGCTCGACCGACGAGATGGCGACCTGGCAAACCATCGAAACTCTCGTCGCCGACTCGAACGGCATCATCAACTGGAACGAAACCGCCAGTTACCCGAGCGCGTATTATCGCTTCCGCCAGCCATGATCCGCTCCTGTCAGCCACAAATCGCTATTGCCAGCCCTAACGATCTCCTTTTATGACATTCCCTGTGCGTCCCCTGATCCTCTTGCTGCTTTCCGCCAGCTGGGCCTCGGCCGAGCTGACCTTTGCGCAGTTTGAGGTCAACGCGGCCATCCCGGACAATGATGCGGCCGGCCTGCTCAACACCCAGACGGTCACCAGCGACATCACCTCGATCGAGTCAATCACGGTGACCTTGAACATCACCGGCGGCTGGAACGGCGACCTCTACGCCTACGTCGCCCACGAAAGCGGTCTGGCGGTGCTGCTCAACCGGGTCGGCAAAACCTCCGGCAACGAGTTCGGCTCGGCGTCCTCGGGGTTCACGGTCACCTTCAGCGACACCGCCCTCAACGGCGATATCCACACCGGGTCGTTCGCCTCCGGCACCCCGATTACCGGGATCTGGGCGCCCGACGCGCGCACCGCCTCGCCGACGAGCGTCACCGACGCCTCTTCCCGGACCGCGTTCCTCTCGACCTTCCATGGTCTTCCCGCCAGCGGGACCTGGGAGTTGTTTGTCGCGGATGTTTCCGGTGGCGACACCTCCTACCTCGAAAGCTGGAGCATGGAAATCAGCGGGTCCGCCGGCGAGGTCATCCCGGAGCCGTCCGCGATGCTCCCCTTGGCCGCGCTTTTCGCCACCGCCCTCTGGCGCCGCCGCCGGTAGCCCGTGGCTGGCTGCCACGCGGGCAATTGACGACCCGTGGTTAAGTTAGTAGCCTGCGCGGCGTGAGCACCAATTTTGAGTCATTTGCGGCCCGATCGAAGCGATCATCCCGGCGGCCCTGGGAACTTGCGCTGCTGTTGCTGGCTGCGGGCGGGTGGGTCACCCCGCTGAGTGCAGCCGGGATTGACGAGGCCGCGGCCAAGCTCGGCAACGATGAGTTCGCCATCCGCGAGTCGGGCGAGGAATTCCTGCGCGCGCTCACGCTCGATGACCTTCCCGCGATCGAAGCACTCACTGCCAGCGCCGACCCGGAGGTTGCCTTCCGCGCGCGGCGGGCCCTGCTGCATGTCCGGCTGCGGATGAATGACGGGTTCCCCGCCGAGCTCGCCCGCAAGCTCGCCGAACTCCCGGAGCTGAGCCGCCGCGAGGCCCGCGCCACGATGGACCAACTCCTCAGCCTCAAGCCGCTCCCATTGTTGACCATGGCCGGGCTGCACACCGAGTTCCTGACCAAGCCGCACCGCTACACGCGGGTTGACCCGAACTCGATCAACGCGTTGAGCCAGACGATCATCGCCACCGCGGCGACCAAGACCCAGGCGGTTGAGATGGCCGATATCCGTCCGGACCTCTATCGCACTGAGACCCTTGCGCTGCTCGTCGACGGGTTTGCCAAACTCCACGCCAGCGATCCGGACAAGATCCTGCCGGTCTACGCGGCATGGGCGGAGAAGCGCGAGTCGCTCGTCGCGCTGCTCAACGGGCCCTCGATCAAGCTTGAAATGGCACGCGTTGAATCGCTGGCAGGCAATCCCAACCAGCAGCTTCCGAAGTTGCTGACCCTCGCCCAGAGGTTCCCGAACCCGTCCGAGCAGCGCAAGGTGATCCTTGCCCGGGCCACCAAGATGCTGCGCGAGAACGCGAAGTTCCCGATCGACTCGCTCGACCGCGACCAGGGCTACACGTTGTTCGCCGCCCTCGAGGAAAACTGGGACCCGCAGATGGACATGCGCGAGTACAAAAAGTTCCGCCAACGCTTCCCGGATCCCCACCCGAACCCGGAATCAAGCACCCTGGAAGCGATCTACTCCCTTGAAAAAGATGGCGTCAACGCTGCCCTCGCGCTCGCCCTCAAGCAGCCGAAAGACCACGCCGCAGTCTGGCTCGGCAGCCACCTCCAGGCCAATCCGGACGAGATGCCCACCCCGCTGGTCATCCCGCCGCTCAAGAAGGACCAACGCCGCCACGAGCACCTCGCGAGCTTCCTCAACTCGCTCGTCCCGCTGCGCAACCTCCCGGACATGGAAGCCAACCCGAAGGCGATGGCCGCCTTTGACGCGCTGCTGCGCGACGAACAATGGCTCGAGACCGCCCTCCAGGCCAATGTCGGCCGGCTCGTCTATTTCCAATGGATCCGCCAGGGGACGCTCGACGCGAACATCCCGAAGCACATCAGCAACAGCACCGACCGCCTCCGCGCCCTCGGCCGGCTGCTGGTCACCAAGCCGGAATCAATGGCGATGATCGATCCGGCCCACCAGAGCGCCGGCGACTTGCAAAAGATCCTGCTCGGGATGTTGGAAGTCACGCCGATCCCGCGGCCCGGTGCGGACACGGTGTTCGCGCAGGCCGACGAGTGGGTTAAAGTCCACCCAGACCTGTGGAAAACCGAAGGATTCCGCTATGACATCGCCCGCGCCGAAAGCCTCGCGCCGACCCGCATCGAAGGGCTCCACCGGATCCTCAAACTCGCCACCGCCTACCCGGAGGAAAGCCCGGGACGCGCCACCGCGCTGCGCTCGATCCGGCGTTATCAGGAGGATGCGCTGGCATTTCCGACCGCCAAGCTCAGTGTTGACGAGGGTTTTCTGTTCTTCGGGACCTTCGGGCTCACCGTGGACGCCAAAGTGCAGTTCGGCCCCGCCTACCTCGCGTTCCGCAAGCGCTTCCCCGGCGAACACCCGGGAACCGCCACCTGCCCGCTTGAAACCCTCGCGTTCCTTGCCGATAACCAGCCGGGCAAGGCGTTCTCGCTGGCGCTCACCCAGGACTCGACCTCGGCCGCCCAGTGGGTTGGCGAGTGGCTCAACGAAAACCCGGAGGCCCTCGACAAGCCGCTCTCGCTGCCCAACCTGAACAACCGCCCGAACGAGCAGTGCAACACCCTGTTGCGCGCGCTCGCCCCCTTCGATTCGCTTGCCGAGGCCAAGGCTCATCCCCTGCAGATGGGCGTCTTCAAGACCCTCATCGACACCCCGGAGTGGCTTGATGCCGCCCTGCGCAGCGGCAACGTCGACCTCGTCGCCTACCAGTTTGTCCTCACCGACCAGCTTGACCAGATGCTTGCGACCCGGCTTTCGGGGCGCGACGAGCCGCTGTTCCAACTCGGCGGGACGCTGGCACAGACGCCGGAGACGCTCACCGCGATCAAGCCGGCCAACCAGAAGCTCACCGACCTGCGGCCGCTGGTCACCGGCCTGAAAAAAGCCCAGGTTGATCCGGCCAAGCGCGCCGCCATTGATGCGATCATCGCCTCCTGGACCAAGGAGTTTCCTGACCTGGCGATCGAGCAAATCGAGGAACAGCCAGAGCCCGAGGATGGGATGAACCGCGGTGGAAACGCCGGACCAAGGATCCAGCTCCAGCTTCAAATCCGCTAGGGCGCTCCGGCTAGCTAGTCATCCGCCTGCCAGAACCCGTGAAACGCCGCCTTCTGCTCGGAGTCGGCGAGCTTCACATTCATCGCGCGGATCCGTTTGCCCGCCAGCCGCAGCAGCCCTTTCATAAACTCGACGGCGGCCTCCGGGTCGGCGGCGAAGAAGCTGGCGATTTCCGCGCCGCTGATCATCCAGATCAGGCACTCGCTGCGCGCGATCACCGAGGCGCTCGCCACCGCAGGATCAAACAAGTTCACCTCCCCGATCGAGTCACCCGTCCCAAGGCTGGCCAGCAACAGCGGCCGCTCGCCGGAGGTGAAGACCACGTGGAGCGTCCCGGCCAGGATCAGATAGAGGCTTCCTTGCGCCTGGCCTTCGGCAATGATCGCCTCACCCACCTTCGGCCGGATGAACTTCCCGTAGGACGCGAGAAACTCCCGGTGCGGGCAATCCATCTCGGCAAGGAACCCAATGGCTGGCAATTCGGGAAGCGGTGAGGAACTATTCATGCTGGCAGGGTGGACGTTGAACAATTCCCCGCGCCCCGGCCAGCAGGAAAAGCCACCATCCCAGGCCAACCCGCCGGGCTCCGCCACGCACCTCATGAAGCGCAGTTCCGCCGCGATGAACCGATGCTGCACGCTCCTACAGCGAAGCCATGTCGATAACGAAGCGGTACTTCACATCGCTCTTGAGCATCCGCTCGTAGGCCTCGTTGATCTCCTGGATGCGGATCAACTCGATATCGCAGACGATGTTGTGGGCGGCGCAAAAATCCAGCATCTCCTGGGTTTCGGCGATCCCACCGATCCCTGAGCCGGCGAACTGCCGCCGCGGCAGCATCAAGTTGAAGGCCACCACCGGAATCGGATGCTCCGGCGCACCGACCAGCGTGAGCGTCCCGTCGAGCTTCAGCAGTTCAAAGTAAACGTTGAGGTCGTGGTCGGCCGATACGCAATCGAGGATGAAGTCGAAGCTGCGCCGGTGCCTGACGAGCTCGTCGGGATTGCGCGTGACGACCACCTCGTGGGCGCCGAGCCGCAGCCCGTCGGCCACCTTCCCGGCCGAGGTCGTAAACAGGACAACCTCAGCACCAAATGCCCGCGCAAACTTCACCGCCATGTGGCCAAGCCCGCCGAGCCCGACGACCCCGACCTTTTGCCCGGGGCCGACCTTCCAGTGGCGCAGCGGTGAATAGGTGGTGATCCCCGCGCAGAGGAGCGGGGCGACCGCCGCGGGGTCGAGGTTTCCCGGGACCCGCAGGGTGAACTTCTCGTCCACCACGATCTTCTCCGAGTAGCCGCCAAACGTCTGCCCCCCAAGGTGCTTGTCCGCCCCGTTGTAGGTGAACGTCGGGAAAACATCACAGTATTGCTCAAGCCCGTCACGGCAGCTCGGGCACTCGCGGCACGAGTCGACCATGCACCCGACCGCGGCCAGCTCCCCGACCTGGAAATTCCCCACCGCGCTCCCGACCCGGGTCACCCGGCCGACGATCTCGTGCCCCGGCACGCACGGGTAAACCGTGTTGTGCCACTCGTTGCGCGCCTGGTGCAGATCGGAATGGCACACCCCGCAAAAGAGAATCTCCAACTCCACGTCGCTCACCCCGGGGACCCGCCGGTCGATCGAAAATGGCCCAAGGGCCGCCGCCGGACTCTCACTCGCAAATGCTTTGATCGCTCCCATGACCCGAACCTAGCAGCCAATCGACACCCGGCAGCAACAATCCACAGCCCCGGAAAATTCACGCAAATATCCCGCGACATCTGCAAAGTCCGGATCTAGCGTAGTTACCCCCGGAAGAAGTCCTTGCTGCGTGCCTTATGACCGGGGGGATGCATCAGCCCCACGCTTGAATGAATGCAGCCGCCTGGACTATCCTCATTGTCGGTGGGGATCATGAATGTCGTGAAGAAATCGCATCCCTCGTTCGGGGAATCGCCCGCCTCGTCCACGATGCGCCCACGGGGGATGCTGCCGCCGCCATGGCTGGCGGCGCCGATTGCCTGGTGGTCGCCGGCACGCTCCCGGACATGGACGTCGCCGACCTGCTTGCGCTTCTAAACAACGCCATCCCCAGCGTCGTCATCAGCGACCTGCCGCCAGCCAGCCTCCTGCGCGCCGGCGCCACCGAGGTGATCCCTCCCGCGGTGCTCACCGCCGCAGCGCTTTCCCACGCGATCGCCACGGCCACCGCCCGCCATGGCTTGGCGCCCGCGGCGTCGATCCGCCGCAGCGACGCGGAGGTGCTTGAGACCGAGTCAACCTTGCGGAGCTTCTACGAGAGCTCGGAGCTCCTCATGGGCGTCGTCGAGCTGCCGGATGACGATTCGGACATCATTCATGTTTATGACAATCCAGCGGCCGAGAAGTTTCTCGGCGTCGCTGGCGGACGGTTCCAAAGCGCCAACCAGCTCGGCATCCCACCCGCCGCCCGCGACCTGTGGATCGCCCACTACCGCGCCAGCCAGGCGTCCGCCACCCCGGTGCGCTTCGAATATTGCCACTCGCATGACGACCCGGTCTGGCTCTCAAGCGTGGTCGCCTTCATCGGGCTGGCCGGCAACGGCCGCGCGCGCTTCTCGTACATCACCGACAACATCACCCGCCAAAAACAAATCGAGGCCCAACACCTTGAGGGCGAGTCGCACTTCGCCATGGCGTTGCACGCCGGCCAGCTCGGGTTCTGGGACTGGAACATCGCCACCGGCCATGTCCACTACGGCGGCCGCTGGAGCAAGATGCTTGGCTACGCCGATGGCGAGCTTGAGCCGCACGTCCGCGTCTGGGAGCGGCTCGTCCATCCAGACGACCTCGCACCCGTCACCAAGATCCTCACCGACCACCTTGAGGGCCGCACCGAGTTTTACGAAGCCGAGCACCGGCTCCGCCACAAGAACGGCTCGTGGCGATGGGTCCTCACCCGCGGCCAAGTCGTTCACCGCTCGCCGGACGGCACCGCCCTGCGCGCCGTTGGCACCCACGCCGACATCACCGAGCGCAAACACGCCGAGGAACGCCTCAGGGAAAGCGAGGAGCGTTTCCGGCTCCTCGTCGAAGCGTCATCCCAAGCCGTCTGGGAGGCCACCCCGGATGGCAAGGTCGCGGCCGACTCGCCATCGTGGCGCGCCTTCACCGGCCAGTCAGCCGCCGAGTGGCTTGCCCACGGGTGGGCGGCTTCGGTCCATCCGGATGATTACCACCGCGCGCTGGAGACCTGGCACGCCCACGCCACCCAGATTGACGCCGTTTACAGCGACCAATTCCGGTTCCTCCGGGCCGACGGCGCCTGGCGCTGGACTCAGGTCGTCGCCGCACCGCTGCATGACGCCGACGGCCGCCTGATGAAATGGGTCGGCATGAACACCGACGTCACCGAGCAAAAGGAGGCCGAGGAGCGCCTCCGCGAAAGCGAGTCGTTCTATCGGCAAATTCTCGAGTCAATCCCGGGAATGACCTTCACCTGGACCCCGGAAGGAGACTGCGACTTTATCAGCCAGCAATGGATCGACTTCACCGGCGTGCCCGCCACCGAGCAATTCGGCCACGGGTGGATCGAGATGCTCCACCCCGACGACCGCCAGCGGACGTTTGATGCCTGGCAGGCCGCCGTGGAAAACCGCGGTGCCTACGACCTTGAATACCGGGTCCGCGGCGCCGGCGGCAGCTATCAGTGGTTCAAAGTCCGCGGCCGGGCGATCCGCGACTACTCGGGGAAAATCGTCCGCTGGTTTGGCGCCGCAGTGAACGTCGATGACCTCGTCCGCGCCGAGGAGGCGCTCCGCGAGGCCGACCGGCGCAAGGACGAATTCCTCGCGATGCTTGCCCACGAGCTGCGCAACCCGCTCGCACCCATCCTCAACGTCGTGGAAATCCTGCGCCGTACCAGCGGCAACAACCCAAGCCTCGAACCGCTCCACGAGGTCATCGAACGCCAGGTCCGCCACCTCGTCCGCCTCGTCGATGACCTCCTCGATGTCTCGCGCGTTTCCAGCGGCAAGGTCCAGCTGCGCAAATCCGAACTCAACCTGCTTGAGGTCGTCAACCAAGCGGTCGAAACCCACCGCCCGCTCATCGCCGAGCGCCAACACGAGCTGGTCCTCAACCTGCCAGCCGAACCGGTGCGGGTCCATGGCGATCCGGTCAGGCTTGCCCAGATCGTCGGCAACCTGCTCAACAACGCCGCCAAATACTCCGATCCAGGCGGCCGCATCCGCCTCTCGCTGACCCTCACCGAGGATCTCGACAGGCCGCTTGCCCACCTGAGCATCATCGATACCGGCCGCGGGATCGACCCCGCCGCGCTCTCCAGCATCTTCGACCTGTTCTTCCAGGCTGACCAGACGATCGACCGCAGCGAGGGCGGCCTTGGCCTTGGGCTTTCCCTGGTCAAGAGCCTCGCCATCATGCACGGCGGCAACGTCGAAGCGCGCAGCACCGGCCGCGGCCATGGCAGCGAGTTCATCGTCACGCTTCCCACCATCCCCCATCCGGTCGACCACCCCGTTCCCGCGCCAGCCGTGCCGGCTGCCGCGCCCGCCGGCCTGCGGGTCCTCGTTGTCGACGACAACCGTGACTCGGCCGACAGCATGAGCCAACTCCTCCGCCTCAACGGCCACCACGTCCACACCGCCCACGATGGCCAGCAGGCCGTCGCCCTCGCCATCCAAGAGCAGCCGGATGTCGTCCTCCTCGACATCGGCCTTCCCATCCTCAACGGCTACGATGCCTGCCGCGCCATCCGCAACGCCGGCCTCCACGACTCACTCATCGTCGCCATGACCGGCTACGGCCAACCCGACGACCGGAAACTCTCGCGCGAGGCGAACTTCGACGCCCACCTTGTCAAACCCGTCGACTTCGCCACCATCATCGAACTCATCCGCCAAAAAGAGCTCGCCAGCCTTTGAGGTGAGGGAGCCGAGGGAGCCGGGGCCTCCGTGGTGGCTGACCAGCACGTCATGCTGGGGCGACCCCTGCAGGTTGGTGCAGGTGATCGAGTTCATGTCGATCAGGAAGGCGCCGCCGGCGAGACGCCCGCCACTGAACGTCAGTGAGCCACTCGAATCGTGCCCTCCATCCCGCCTGTTCGGCTAATTTCCCTCCCCCTCTTGTGCTGAAGGTCAAGCGGTGTAGGTTGTTAGGCTTGCTGGCCCGTTGCTTGTTGCGCGGACTGGCCTCCGATTCCCCTACTCACTGATAATTAGCATGATTGATTCCAAAGACCTCACCACCGAAGCACCCCGCAGTCCCCGAATCCGCCTGGGTGGCTACGCGATCCTCGCCCGCGCCCTCGACAAAGGGCGCGCCAGCTTGAATGGCAAAAATGGCGGCTACCACTTCGACTGCCCGCTGGACAACTACCTGTTCAGTTTCAAGGAAGTGGCCGGGGCCGACCTGAGCGCCCTGCTCGCCGGTGGCGCATCTGACCAGCAGGCGGTCGAGTGGCTCGATGGCCATGGGGCGCCGAAGTCAGTCGACGAGATCACCGCATTCTCCGACGCGATGGAAGCGGCCCGTCCGTTCGACGACCCAGCCAAGCGCGACTGGTTCGTCGGCGAGTGCGAGCCGCTCGGCATCGACCCGACCGAATCGAGCTTGTTCGATTATCTGGAGAAGGACGATGCCGCGCTTTGAGGGGGAAGCCCCCAAGGAGTGGCGGAGTTCGCCGCTCCTTGGGAATCGCAGCCCCGCTTTGTCCCTAGAGACCTTTAACCTTCAACAGCCGCAGCGAGTTGGCGATCACCAGCAGGGTGGCTCCGGTGTCGGCGAGAATCGCCATCCAGAGGCCGGCAAGGCCGAAGAACGCAAGCGTCAGGAAGACCGCCTTGATCCCGAGGGCAAAGGCGACGTTGAAGCGGATGATCCGCAGGACCCGGCGGCCAGTCAGGATGGTGCTGGCGACCTTGCGCAAGTCGTCCTCCATCAGGGCGATGTTGGCTGTTTCGATGGCCGTGTCGCTGCCCACCGCGCCCATCGCGAAGCCGACGGTGGCGGCGGCCAGCGCAGGGGCGTCGTTGACGCCATCGCCGATCATGCCGACATGGCCATGGCGGGCAACGAGGTCGCGGACATGGGCAAGTTTCTCCTCGGGCAGGAGCTCGCCGATGGCGGTGTCGATCCCCGCCTGACGGGCAATCGCACTGACCGTGCGCTGGTTGTCGCCGCTGAGCATGACGATCTCGCGGACTCCGGCGGCGTGGATGAGCCGCAGGGCATCAGCGACTTCCGGGCGGATGACATCGGCGATGGCGAGAACCCCGAGGATCTCGCCGCGGCAGGCGTCGTGCGGCAGGTGGCCGACGACCGCCAACGACTGGCCAAGCGCCTCGATCTCGGCGAGGACCGCCTCAACCTCTGCGGAACAAACCCCGGTCGCATGGGCCATCCGGTGATTGCCAACGAAATACCTATGGCCATCGACCACCCCGCGGGCGCCTTGACCGGTGACCGATTGGAACTCGCTGGCGGGAGGGACGGCAATTTTCCGCACATGGGCGGCGGCCACGATCGCCTCCGCAATCGGGTGGCCGGAGTGGCCATTGACGGCCGCGGCCAGACGGAGGATCTCGTTCTCGGCCATGCCGTTGAGCGGCGTGATGGCAACCACCTGCGGTTTCCCCTCGGTGATCGTGCCGGTTTTGTCGACCGCCAGCGCGCGGAGTTTGCCGACCGCTTCCAGGTAGATCCCGCCTTTGACCAGCACGCCGCGCCGCGCTAGCGCGGCAAGCCCCGAGACAATGCTCACCGGAGTGGCGATCACCAGCGCGCACGGGCAGGCAATCACCAAAAGCACCAATGACCGGTAGAACCACACGCCCCACGCTTCGGCAACAACCAGCGGCGGGATGAGCGCGACCAACACCGCCGCCACCAGCACCGCGGGCGTGTAGATGGCCGCAAACCGGTCGACCCACCGCTGCGTCGGCGGCTTTTGTTCCTCCGCTTCGCCAATGAGTTGGATGATCCGCGCCAGGGTCGTGTCCGCGGCCGCCTTGGTGACGCCCACCACCAGCGACCCCTCCGCGTTGACGCTCCCGGCAAACACATGCTCCCCGGGAGATTTCTCCACCGGCATCGATTCCCCGGTGACCGGCGCCTGGTTGACGCTCGAGAACCCTTCAAGCACCTCGCCATCAAGCGCCACCCGACTCCCGCTCTTGACCACCATCCGCGCCCCCACCGGAATCTCCTCAACCCGGACCTCCCGCTCGCTGCCATCCGCCGCGCGCACCACCGCCGTGGCAGGTGAAAGTTCCAGCAAGGCGGTGACTGCCCGCCGCGCCCGCGTGGCGGCCCAGGATTCCAACAACTCCGAGAGCGAAAAAAGAAACACCACCGCCGCCGCCTCCGCGTATTCACCGATGATCCACGCCCCGGCGACCGCCACGGTCATCAGCACGTTCATGTCCATCTTCCCTTTGACCAACGCCTTCCACCCGGCCGGAAAAACCAGCAACCCACCCGCAAGCGTCCCCAGCGCATACGCAAGCATTTGCCACCACCCGGGGCCAACCCCGCTCCACCCAAGCACCAACCCAAGCCCAAGCATCCCGCCCGCCACCGCGACCAACGCCTCCTGCGGCAACCCGCTCTCGTCGTGGCAGTGCTCGCAACTCGCGCACCCCCCTTTCGGCTTCCCGTGATCCATCGCCCCCACCTTACCTGATCATCAGGGAAAGAGAAGGAGCCAGGAGCCACAAGGAGCCGCGACTTCAGTCCCCTTGTTCACTCGTAAGTCCACTTTGAAATCCACGGATCATCGGTGGATTTTTGGAATTGTTTGAGGCGGAGTTTCATCTCTTCAAGCATGACGGCGAACTTTGGGTCGGCGGCGAGGTTGTTGGTCTCCTCGGGATCGGCCTGCAGGTCGAAGAGTTCGAATGCGGGGCGGTGGATATACGAGTCCACGGTGCGGGCGCCGTACATTGCGCCCGGGCCCTTCTGGAACTGTGCCTGCCATGTCGAGGCGGCCCACAGGTCGGTGGCGAAGGGAAACGGCAGCGGCGCGGCGATGTTCCAGATGAGCTTGTACTGGCGGTCGCGGATGGCGCGCATCGGGTAATACATCTGGATCTCGTGGAATGTGTGGGACGCGCCGGCCATGTCCCAGCCGGTGGATTTCTCGGTGCCGAGCAGGCCGAGCCACGACCGTCCATGGTAGCGGGTGAATGGTTTCCCTGAGTTCTCGCCCACGCCGACCTTCGGGGGCTCGAGGAGCTTCTTCGGTGCCTGGTTTTGGGCATCGAAAGCGCCGGCGGCATCGATGATTGTCGGGGTAAGGTCGATGTGGGAGACGATCGCATCGCAGACCACCCCGGTCTTGGCGACGCCGGGCATCCGCACGACCAATGGGACCTGCAGGCCAGCCTCGTAGACGGTCGTCTTGGCGCCGGGGAATGCCATGCCGTGGTCGGCAGTGAAGATGATCAGCGTGTTCTCGTAGACGCCCGCCTCCTTGAGCGCGGCGACGAGCGCCCCGAGCGCCTTGTCGGTACGGGTTACGCTTTGGTAATACTGGGCCAACTCGGCGCGGCATTCCGGAGTGTCGGGCAGGAACTTCGGCACCACCACGGTGGCAGGGTCGTAAGTGACCTCGGCGGTCCCGGGATAGGTCGTCCCCTTTGGCGGGTTGCCGAAGCGGTTCGGCTTGAGCTTCTGCTGGGCGCTCGGCTCGTCGCCATTGCCACGGTGCGGGTCGATCGTCCAAAAACAAATGAAGAACGGGTCGGGCGACTTGGCGGCAAACAACGGCTTGCACAACTCGACCCAGCTTGGCGAGTTGTGGTCGTCAGCCGGCTTCAGGTACTGGTCAAATCGATAGACCGCCTCCGGGGCGACGTGGAGTTTCCCGAGGTGCGCGGTCCGGTAGCCGGCCGCTTTCATCTGGAGCGGCAGGCTCAGCGCGGCGCAGTTGCTGAAGGTTTCGAACTTGTGGAAATCGTGGGTGTGGCCGAACTGGCCGTTGGCGTGGTTGTGCAACCCGGTCAGGATCACCGAGCGGCTCGCCGAGCACGATGCCGTCGTGGCAAACGCATGGCTGAACCGGGTCCCCTCCGCGGCGAGCTGGTCGAGGTGCGGCGTCTGGATGAACTCCGACCCGTAACACCCGGCGACCGGGCTCTGGTCATCGGTCACGAACAACACCACGTTCGGCCGCTCCGCCGCGCCGGCAACCGCCGCCAGCATCCATAGCACCACGAGACTCTTGCGCATCCAATGCTTCTGCCACCAGCACGCCCGCGCCGCAAGCTTTGAGCCCGCCACGGTCGGGTCAGGCGGATCCTATGGCTATGCCAGCAAGCTCTTGACGATGTTGCCGTGGACGTCGGTGAGCCGGAAATCGCGGCCTTGGTGGCGGAAGGTGAGTTTTTCGTGATCGAACCCGAGGAGGTGCATGATGGTCGCCTGCAGGTCGTGGACGTGGACGGGGTCTTCGGTGACGGCGAAGCCGAGTTCGTCGGTGGCGCCGTGGCGGTGGCCGGCCTTGATGCCGCCGCCGGCCATGAACATGCTGTAGCAATCCGGGTAGTGGTCGCGGCCAAGGATATCGCCGCCGGCGGTGCGGCCTTCGCGGAAGGGGGTGCGGCCAAACTCGCCGGTCCAGATGACCAGGGTGTCCTCGAGCAGGCCGCGCTGCTTGAGGTCGCGGATCAGGGCGGCGACCGGTTTATCCATCGTGGCGCACTTGCGGGTGAGGCCATCGCGCAGATCCTCGCTCGGGTTGGTGCCGTGGAAGTCCCAACCCCAATCAAACAGCTGGACAAAGCGCACGCCGTTCTCAACCAATCGGCGGGCCAGCAGGCAGTTGTTGGCAAGGCTCGAGCCGCCGGGAGTGGCGCCGTAGTCGGCGAGAACCTCCGGCGATTCGCGGGAAATGTCCATCACCTCCGGCACGGAGGCTTGCATGCGGAACGACAGCTCGAACTGGGAGATCCGCGTGAGGGTTTCCGGATTGCCGAACTCCTTGAGCTGCGACTCGTTGACGCTGTGCAGCGCGTCCAGGGTCTTGCGGCGCATTTCCCGGCTCATCCCGGGCGGGTCGTTGACGTAGGCGATCGGGTCGCCCTTGCTTTGGCACTGGACGCCCTGGTGGACGGAGGGGAGAAATCCGCTGCCCCACGCGTTGCGTCCCGCGCTCGGCTGCGAGCCGCTGGAAATCATCGCGATGAACGCCGGAAGGTCGGTATTCTCAGAACCAAGGCCATAGCTGACCCATGAGCCGATCGACGGCCGGCCTTGGCGCGGGTGCCCGGTGAGCATGAGCAGCTCGGCCGGCGCATGGTTGAACTGGTCGGTGTGCATGGAGTTGACCATGCAGATCTCGTCGGCGATGCCGTGGAAGTTGGGAATGGCATCCGACATCCAGATGCCGGCCTCGCCGTATTGGCGGAACTGGCGGGGCGAGCCGAGCAGTTTCGGCACGCCGGTGGTGAAGGCAAAGCGGCGGCCCTTGAGGAAATCGTCCGGGCAGTCCTGGCCGGAGCGCTTCACCAGCTCCGGCTTGTGGTCGAACATGTCGAGGTTGGGCGGGGAGCCGGAAAGGTGGATGTAGATCACCCGCTTGGCCTTTGGCGGGTGGTGCGGGCCCACCTTCGCCGCCGGCTCGCTCGCCGAGGACGACCCGGACCCGAGCAGCGAGGAAAGCGCCAGCGCGCCCAGGCCAAGATTGCCGGTGCGCAGAAACTGCCTGCGGGTAAGGTGCTGGAGGTTGGCGAGGTGCGGCGTCATGACCTAATATTTTTGGTAGACCTCGTCCATGTTGAGGAGCGCTTGGGCAACGGTGGTCCAGGCGGCTGCCTCGGCCGGCGCAAGCCCGTCGGGAAGAGGACCCAGCGGGTTGCTGGCAAAGGTCATGGCGGCTGGCGGGTCGCTTGCGAAGTGGGCCTGCGCCTGCTCAAGCAGCACGGTCAGCGCGGCCAGCTCGGCGGGCACCGGCGGACGCGCAATCAAGAGCCGGAACCCGGCCGTGATCCGCTCAGCCGGGGGGGCGGCCGGATGCTCGCGGATGAGCCGGCGGGCAAACCCTTGCGCCGCTTCAACAAAGGCCGGGTCATTGAAGGTCACCAGCGCCTGCAGCGGCGTGTTGCTGCGCGACCTCCGCACGGTGCAAATCTCCCGGCTGGTGGAATCGAATGTCGTCATTGATGGATGCGGCGAGGAACGCCGGATCTCGGTGTAAATGCCGCGCCGGTAGCGGTCCGGGCCGGTGCTGTCGACCCAGTCGGTGCCGCCGCCGAAGGCCGCGGTGAGGCCGTACGACGGCTTCGGCGGGCGCACCGGCGGGCCAAACATCTGGTTGCTGAGAAGGCCGGCCGCGGCCAGCGCCTGGTCGCGGATTTCCTCGGCCGTGAGGCGCAGCGACGGGCCGCGCCCAAGCAGCCGGTTGGCCGGGTCTTGCGCAAGCAACTCGGCACTGGCGCGCGACGTCTGGCGATAGGCCCGGGAGGTGACCATGAGGTGGATCATGTGCTTGGTGTCCCACCCGCTCTCGATGAACTCGGCAGCGAGCCAGTCGAGCAGCTCGCGGTGGCTGGGCAACTCCCCTTGCGCACCGAAGTCCTCGCTGGTCGCCACGATGCCGGTGCCGAAAATTTGCTCCCACAGGCGATTGACGATCGTGCGCGCCGTCAGCGGGTTCTCCTTGGACGTCAGCCAGCGGGCAAGGGCAAGGCGGTCGGCGGCCACCCCGGCGGGAAGCGGAGGAAACGCCGAGGGCACCCCGGGCGCCACCGGATCACCGAGGTTGAGGTAGTTGCCGCGGATTTGCAGGCGGGTTTGCCGGCGCCGGGCGGCATCAAGCTCGCGCATGACCGGCACGCTCGTCGCCGGCGCCAGCCCGGCGATTTTCTCCTTCAGTGCCCCCTGGCGAGCACGTTGTTCCGCAAGCAATGGCGACGCGGCGCGATAATGGCGGCTGAGCGCCAGCGCCTGCTCGGGCGATCGGGCGGATCGTTCCACTGCCACCACCGCGCGCAGCGGCGTAGGCAAAACCGTCGCTTGCGCGGGATCGGCAACGGTGGAAATCCGAAAGCGGCCAAGCGTGTGCCGGGCGTGCGGCGACTGCTGGGCGAGCGTCAACTCGATCATGCCATCGGTGAAAACCTCTTGCTGACCAAGGGCGAGGACAAGCTGCTGGGATTTGCCAACTCCCGCGCCAATGGCCCACCCCTTGCCGCGGGTGGCGAGGTTGGCCGCGTCAAGCACCTCGCTGGCGGGAAAGCCTCTTTGTTCCACCGACGCATGGGCGGCGGCAAATGTCAGGTTGCGTCCGCCCGTGAGCGTCAACTCGCTGCTGGGCCGCGGAACCTCAGCCGGTTGCTGGTCCCAGACCGGGCGGCGCGCCTCATCGAGGAGAATCACCCGATAGCCGCCAAGCCGCTCGGGGGTGGCACCGTCCATCCGGTTCCAAACCACGATCCGGTCAACGGATTGCGCGCTGCCCAGGTCGATCTCAAGCCACGGGTTGGCGGAAGCGGCGGTGTGCGAGACCGAGTTTTGCGCAAAAACCCCACTGGTATTTCCATCGATTGCGCGCGACGCGTCGCCGCCGTAGTCGGTGCTGCTCTGGCTGGCCGTGCCGGTGCGCGCCAGGTTTTTGGACCCTTGCATCACCTCGACTTCCGCAAGGTGGAGAAATTTCTGTGTGCCAGCGAGTTCCACCCGGACAAAGCGGCCCACCGCTGGCCGCGCGGATGGCGGAACCCAGCGCGCGTTGACATGCGAGAGCACAAAGTTGCCGTGGCGCCCAGGCCCGGCGTCCGGCCGGTCCGCGGCAGCGAGCGCCTCCAGCTGGATCGCCCCAAGCGCTGCGGGTGCCTTGAAACGAACCGTGTAGGTGGCCGTGGCCGGATCTGCCCCGGAGACGACGAAACTGGCGTCCGCCCGCGCTTCCAGCGTCACTCCGTCGGTCGCGGAAAAATCAACCGGCTGAATCGCTTGCCAGTTTGCCGGCTGCTTTAGGCGATCTTCCCATGCGCGCTCGGCGGCCTCCAGTTCCGGGGTTGCGGAGTCAAGGGCGGCTTCCACCGCGGCCAGTTCGGCGGTCAACGCCTGGCGCTTGTTTTTTTGCTCGGGGCTCAGGAGGTTGATGACGGGGGACTCGTCCCGGCGGTCAGCGTCCTCGGTGTTGTTGAAAATGGCGAACACCCGGAAGTAGTCGTTCTGGGTGATAGGGTCGTACTTGTGGGTATGGCATTGGGCGCAGGCGAGGGTGGTCGACGTCCATGCCTCAAACGTCGTGTTCACCCGGTCGACCACGGCGACGTTGCGGAATTCCTCGTCGTCAGTGCCGCCTTCGTTGTTGGTCAAGGTGTTGCGGTGGAACGCGGTGGCCGTCAGGTCGTCGTCGCTCGGGTTGGGAAGCAGGTCGCCCGCCAGCTGGGAAATGGTGAATTGATCAAACGGCAGGTTGTCGTTGTAGGCGCGGATCACCCAGTCGCGATAGCCCCAGATGGTGCGCTGCGGATCGTCCGCGTAGCCGGCGCTGTCGGCGTAGCGCGCAATGTCGAGCCAGCCGCGCGCCATGTGCTCGCCGAAGGCTGGTTTGGCCAGCATTGCCCGAACGTAGGTGTCGAAGGCATCCGGCGCGGAGTTTTGCAGGAAGGCGTCAACCTCGGCCGGCGCGGGCGGCACGCCGGTTAGGTCCATCGCCGTCCGGCGCGCAAGCCGGTGGCGGTCGATCACGCTCGAGTAGCTCAGCGAGGACTTGGCCAACTCCTCGAGGAGGAACGCGTCGATCGGATTTGCCACCAATCCCGGGTCAGCCTTGGGAACCGGCGGGCGCACGATCGGCTTGTAGGACCAATGTTGATCGTACCCGGCGCCCTCACGCACCCACTGGCGCAGCAGCTCGATTTGCTCCGCCGCCAGCGGCTCGCCCTTGCCCGGCGGCGGCATCATCTCATCCGGATCCGTCGACGTCAGGTGCCGGAAAATCATGCTCGCCGCAGGGTCACCCGGAACAATCGCCTGAAAGTCACCACGCTTGCCCACCGCCACCTCGCGCACGTCAAAGCGCAGCTCCGCCTTGCGCTCTTCCTCGTCCGGCCCGTGGCACGCGTAGCAGCGGTTGGACAGGATCGGCTTGATCTGCCGGTTGAAATCCACCTCCGCCTGCACCGGCGCAATTGTCCCCGCCAATGCCAAAAATGCGCTGAGGTCGCGGAGTTTGATCGTCATGGATGGCTCGCTTTGCTGTGCCGATACCCGGCTAATCCACAAGTTCTACAGATGAAACAACCGCCTCGTCGACCCCGCGCTCCCTAGACTGACCAGCCCGCCCGGTAGTCCTTGGTGAGCATCGCCGCGGCGGCCGGCACATTGCCTACCGCAAATTTCGCCGCATCCCAGACCAGCTTGCTGCCAAGCCGATGGGCAACATTGCCGAGCAGATTGTGCTCAATCAACGCCCCGGAATAGCCAAAGTGGCACAGTGACTCCCCGCCGGTCTTGGCCGCCTGGATCCACTCAAGGTAGTGGCCAATGCTTGGCTGGATCGACTGCGCTGGCGCCTGAAACCCGACAAACTTGGCCACCGGGCAAAGCA
>JBILQE010000090.1:0-6555 GCA_044373465.1 Akkermansiaceae bacterium
TGCGCCTCTGGGATTCCTTCGGGGGAAGAAATAGGTAATCCCGATGCGGCACATCATATCGATCGCCATCGGCCACTTTCATCGAGAAGGGAAGTCCCCGATGGGCAGCTTCTTCAATCTGGCCAATGTTCATTGTTCCCACCCTTCCACTCGAGCATCGCACTGTCAACTCGCCGCGCTTGCGCGCACGACATCTTCCCGACCGACCAGCGGGGACCTTCGGTAATCTTCGATATCGATCTTGGAGCTTCCTCGACACTGGTGAGGCAGGAGAACCCACCCCCCCCCGAGCACTCCCGCCGTAAGCGTAGTCCCAAGCGCCGTGCCCACGGATCTCAAGCGAGTGCCGCGCGGAGCTGGCGGACTTTTTCTAGGGATTTGATCCCGGGGGCCGACTCGGCGCCGGAGGCGACATCGATGGCGGCCGGGCGGACGGTGGTGGCGGCGGCGGCGGCATTCTCCGGAGTGATGCCGCCGGCAAGCAGCACCGGGATTTGCGGGTGGGCTTGGATGAAATCCACTGCCAACGACCAGTCGAACGGGTGGCCGGTGCCGCCGTAGCTGCCGGGCGCCGGCGTGTCGATGAGGACTGCCTGGGGCTGGTAGCTCAGCGGGTCGCGCAGGGCCTCGGCAGTTGCGGGCAAAGCCTTGATGAACGGGAGCTTGGCGGCGGCAAAGGCGGCGCAGTAGGCGGCCGATTCGTCGCCATGGAACTGCGCAAGGTCGATCAGGCCAGCGGCAAACAGGTCGCGCGGCAGCTGTGGGTCGGCATTGACGAAAACCCCGACGCGAAGAATCCGCCCGGCAGTGGCGGTGAGCAGGCCGACGGCCGCGGCCGGGTCGAGGAAGCGCTTCGAGTGCGGCCAGAAATTCACCCCGAGCGCGTCAACCCGCTCGGTAACCAGCATTTGGGCATCCGCCACGGTGGTCACGCCGCAGATCTTGAGCGAGGTGGTGGCGGGGTCGAGGAAGCGGGCAAGCACGGCGGGAGCCTAGGCGACTTTGGGTGCCAGACCAAGGGCGAACGTCAATGCGGTCCTAGTTGAGGATTTTTCGCGCTCCGCGCTGGCAGGCGGCGGCGATCGGGTGCAAAACCGCGGCGTGGATGAGATCCGGATCCGTGGCGCAAGGCAGCACAACCTGCGCAATATCGACGTGGACATTCCGCGCGGCAAGCTGGTGGTGGTCACCGGCCCGAGCGGCAGCGGGAAGTCGTCGCTTGCCTTCCACACGCTGTATGCCGAAGGCCAGCGGCGCTACGTCGAGTGCCTCTCGGCCTACGCGCGCCAGTTCCTCGACCAGCTCGACAAGCCGGATGTTGACTCGATCGAGGGGCTCAGCCCGGCGATCGCCATCGAGCAGCATGGCGGCGGCGGGAACCCGCGCTCGACGGTCGCGACGGTGACGGAAATCCATGACTACCTGCGGGTCTTGTATGCCGCGGCGGGCGTGCCGCACGATCCGGTGACCGGCGAGCGGTTGGAGCGGATGACTGGCGCGCAGATTGTCGAATCGCTGGCGGCGCGGCCGGAGGGGACCCGGGTCGTCTTGCTGGCGCCGGTGCCCAAGGAGGAGGGCGCGGACCCGGCCAGGTTGTTGGGCGACATCCAGCGGCAAGGCTTCGTGCGCATCCGAGTGGATGGGGAAATCCTTGACCTTGAAGAGGCCGCGGAGCGCTGGCCGGACCAGCCGGTGTCCATCGAACTGGTCATCGACCGGCTGGTGATCCGCGACGGGGTGGCGTCGCGCTTGGCGGACTCGGTCGAGTCGGCGCTGCGCGTCTGCGGGAGCGAGGCGCTCGCGCTGGTTTCGCCGCCCGGCGCGGACCACTGGGACGAGGTCTCATTTCAGACGAGCTTCCGCAACCCGCGCACCGGCTATGTGCTTGAGGCGCTGACACCGAAACACTTCTCGTTCAACGCCCACGCCGGGGCATGTCCGGCGTGCCATGGTCTCGGGGTGACGCCGGTGTGCGACCCCGGGCGGGTGGTGCCGGACGAATCCAAGAGCCTGGCCGACGGGGCGGTGCGGCTGTGGCCGGAGAAGGGCCGGCGCGGCGATGCGCTGCGCGGGCAGGTGGCGGCCCTGGCCAAGCGGGCCGAGGTTGACCTGAAGACCCCGTTTGCCGAGCTCCCGGAGGATTTTCGCAACCTGTTGTTCTTCGGCAACCCGGAGTGGCGCAAGGGCCGCCGGACCACCGCCGACTTCGAGGGGTTCTGCCCGATGATCAACCGCTTGCGCAAAGAGAGCAAAAGCGAGCTGATCCGCCACACGCTCGGGCGCTTCATCGGGTCGCGCCGCTGCGGCGTATGCCATGGCGCGCGGCTGCGTCCGGAGGTCCTTGCGGTGCGCCTGACCGCCAGCGGCACCGCCCTGGGGATCCACGAGTTCAGCGGGTTGCCTGTCGATGAGGCACTTGCGTGGCTCAGGGACGTCGACCTGCCCGGCGACCGGCACGCCGCGCTCCACGGGGTGGTTGCGGAAATCGTCAAACGGCTTACTTTCCTTGATGACGTCGGACTTGGGTATTTGGCTTTGGCGCGCACCAGCGGGACGCTCTCAGGCGGTGAGGCGCAGCGGATCCGGCTCGCCAGCCAACTTGGCGCGGGCCTCGCCGGGGTCCTCTATGTCCTTGATGAACCGAGCATTGGCCTGCACGCGGAGGACACCGGCCGGTTGATCGGGGCGCTCCAGCGGCTGCGCGACCTTGGGAACACGGTGGTCGTCGTCGAGCACGACGAGGAAATGATGCGCGCCGCGGACTGGATCCTCGACCTCGGGCCGGGAGCCGGAATCCACGGCGGCGAGTTGTTGGCCGCCGGGCCGCTCGCGAAGATCCTCGCCACCGAGAACTCCCCGACCGGCCGGTGGCTGTCCGGCGGGTTCCGGATGCCGCGCACGCCGCAGCCGCTGCCGGTCGGCGCCGGCGAATTGTGGATCCGCGGCGCGCGCGCCCACAACCTCGCCAACATCGACGTTCGCATTCCGTTGGGCGGGCTGGTTTGCGTCAGCGGGCCGAGCGGCAGCGGGAAGTCGACGCTCATCGACGGGATCTTGCGGCGCGGGCTGGCGCGGCATTTCGGTTATGGACGCGAGCGGGTCGGGGCGCACGCGGCGATCGAGGGCGCCGAGTTTCTCGGGAAACTGGTGGTCGTTGACCAGTCGGCGATCGGCAAAAGCCCGCGGTCGAATGCCGCCACCTACACCGGCGCCTTCGACCATGTGCGTGCGCTGTTTGCCCAGTTGCCGGTGGCGCGGCAGCGCGGCTATGGCGCCGGGCGGTTCAGCTTCAACGTCCGCGGCGGGCGTTGCGAAAAGTGCCAAGGTGGCGGATCGGTGAAGATCGACATGCATTTCCTCAACGACATCTACGTCCCGTGCGATGCCTGCCAAGGGCGCCGCTACAACCGCGAGACGCTCGAGGTCACCTACAAGGGGCAAAACATCGCCGAGGTCCTCGATATGAATGTCGCCGCCGCCGCCGGGTTCTTCAGCAACGTCCCGAAGCTCGCAGCCATCTTGCGCGCGCTTGACGACGTCGGGCTCGGCTACCTGCCGCTCGGCCAGGCGGCCAACACGCTCTCCGGCGGCGAGGCCCAGCGGGTCAAGCTGGCCGTCGAGCTGGCCAAGCCGGCCGCCCCGCACACCTTGTATTTGTTTGATGAGCCGACGACCGGGTTGCATTTTGGGGATGTCGCGCGTTTGTTAGCTGTGTTTGACCGTCTGGTTGGAGCGGGTCATTCGCTCGTCGTCGTGGAACATCAACTCGATGTGATTGCATCGGCCGACTGGGTGATCGACCTTGGTCCGGGTGGCGGCAAGCATGGCGGCCGGGTGGTGGCGCAAGGCCCCCCCGGGGAGATTGCGATGCTGCCGGACTCGCCGACTGGGCGGGCGCTGGCGCACCATTTCCAGCGCGGCAACGAATGATTTTCCGGTGATGAGCACCTCAGATGAGCACGGCCGGCAGGCGGCCACCGCAAACACTCCGCAGGGTGGCTGGCATGCATGGCTCGCGGAGAAGGGTCCGAAGCTGTTGCTCTTCGCCCGCCAGCAGACCCGCTCGGGCGCCGATGCCGAGGACGTCCTCCAGGAGGCACTCGTCAAGCTCGTCGGGAAAATCCAGAGCGGCGAGTTCGTCGGCGGCGAGGAGGCGTGGATGCCCTACCTGTACACCGCGATCCGGCGGCTCTCGATCGATGTCGGGCGGCGCGACGACCGCCGCCGCCGCCGCGAGGAATCGGTGGTGGAGGACGAGGCGGCCATCACCGAGGGCGGCGACCACCCGTGGTTCGACAGCGAGGGGTCCGGCGATGAAACCCGCGAAATGGTCGAGGCAGGGTTGCGCGAACTGCCGGAAAAGTTCGCCGAGGTGATCATCATGAAGATCTGGGATGACAAGACATTCGCCGAAATTGGCGAGGCTCTGGAAATTTCTCAAAACACGGCAGCCTCTCGCTATCGCTATGGTCTTGAAGCTTTGCGGAAAAAACTCGGCGGCGCGCGGCGCAAGGGCGATCTGTGAGATCCCTTGAACCCGCAAGGTCGCAGCATTCAGCGCACGGCTTCAGCGCCACCACCTCCCGATCCTCCCTCCGATCCCCCAACCCATCCACCTTCTCCCCCGCGCTTGACCACGTTGACTGACCGTATGGAAGTATTACCCGAAGAAACCGATGCCAGCCTTGAGGAGCTCGAACGCCAACTGGCAAACTTGCGCCCGGCTCGGTTGAGCGCCCCATTGTTGGACCGGCTGGCATCCGCGATGGACACCGCCGAGGCATCGTACCTCGATCAGGGCCAGAATGTTGTGGCATTCCCGCGCCCTCCCCGGAAGCGCCCGCTATGGGCGGCGGCGGCAGCCGTGGCGGTGCTTGGCGCGGCGGCGGCACTGTGGGTGGCTCCGGATGGCGGACGACAGTTGGCCACTTCCGGGGCACCCAAGCCGGCAGCGGTCGCGACTCCGGCGGGCGGCAGTTTTGTCACCGCGGGATATGGGCGCGACGTGCGCGAGGCGGTCGACGAGGGGATTGTCTGGTCCGAGGGGCAGGTCCCGCACCGCCGGGTGCGCGTCGTCTACATCGACAAAGCGGTGATCACCAATGCCAAGGGTGAGAAGATCGAGGTCGAGCGGCCGCGCGTCGAGTGGTTGCTCGTCCCGGAGAAGATGGACTGAACAAAGCACCCGTGCGGCGCCGCTTCCACCAGAGCCGCCGGTTAGGTGCGGGTGCGACGAGCTGATTTTTCCCGAGATACGATCCGACAAACGATGAAAGCAAGCTTGAGAACTGGATTGCTGAGTGCCGGGCTGCTGCTGCCTGGCTTGGCGGTGGAACGCCCGAGCAACCTTGAGACCGACTTGCCGCTGCGCGCGAAACCGGCCAGCGGCGCCCATCAGGCCGAGCTGGATGAGCCGGCCAGGCCTGCCAGCGAGCCGATCGAGCCGAGTGTCCGGCCGCAACCGGCTCCGCAACCCGACCAGCCGCCTGCCAGGGAGCAGGCGTCCTATCTTGGCCTCGGAGTCAGCCCGCTGCCGGATGTTCTGGCGGCCCACCTTGGGCTTGACCCGCTCGCCGGGGTGATTGTCCGCTCGGTTGACCCTGAGGGGCCCGCGGCGGCCGCCGGTGTCCAGCCGCACGATGTCATCCGCGCCTTGGACGGCACCGTGGTGCGCTCGCAGACGGAGTTGCGTGCCCTGACGGCCGCCCATTCGCCCGGCGATTTCATTGAGATGACATTGATCCAGAAGGGGGTCGAGCGGACGATGAAAGCCCAGTTGGCTGCCCGGCCGGCGAGTCGGCCGGTGACCCCCGATGCGCTTCCGGGCATCGCCGGCAATCCGCTTGGCGAGAACCTGGACAAGTTTTTCGATGGACTGCCACCCGAACAGGCCGAGCGGATCCGCCGCGCCATCGAGGAGAACCTGCGCTTTGCGCAGGACCCGAGCGCCGGCGGGCTCCTTCCTGACGGCCAGGGGATCCGTGAGTTGCAGCGGCGCATGCTCGGCGGTGCGCTCGAAATCCCTGATGGCGCCATCCAGATGTCCGGCACCAGCTCGGTGCGCCTGTTGGATGGCGATGGCAGTGTGGAAATCGAGGTGCGCGACGGCGCCAAAGAGGTGCGGGTGCGTGACCGCGACAGCAAGATTCTCTGGGAAGGCCCGTATTCGACCGAGGCGGAGAAAGCCGCCGTGCCCGCTGAAATCCGCTCACGGATCGACCGGGTCGACCTCAACGGAATGAGCGGATTTCATTTCCGTTTCGGCACCGAACCTGCTGGCCCCGACGAGTAAGTTTTTGTTTGGTTGAAAAATAGCAAATTGCCCGCGCGGTCCTTGTGGCCGTGCGGGCTTTTTTTGCCGCCACGGTGGCAGCGCGGGATGATGTGAATGAACCGCCCTGGTTTGGAGTGCGGTGGGAAGGGGTACCCCCCGCCACACCGCTTTGGCTCAACCTGATACGTGGGAAGTCACCGCGCGGGTTGCCGGGGTTGCGTTGAAGGTGAATGGCGGTGGGCGGGTTATCCGGCAAGGCGGTCAACGGCTTGCGGACCCCG
>JBILQE010000009.1:0-83452 GCA_044373465.1 Akkermansiaceae bacterium
GTCTCGCGTCCATGGAGAAGCATGAATGGCGGGAGCGCGAGGAGGAGGGGCTGGTTTACTATAAGGCGACCTATCATGCCGGGCGCTGGAACCTCTACCGCCAGCCGAAAAACGCCGAGGACTGGGACGAGGTCCTGCCGATCCCGCGCGAGCACTGGGAGAAGATCCGCGACATCCTGTGGCGCAAATACCAGCGCAAGCGCGGGACCTACAGGTTCATCGAGGAAATCGACAAGCGCCTCGCCAAGGAGGACGAGGAGCCCTGACCAAGACCATGCGCCCGCTGACCACCAGCACGATCGCCGCCGACAAGGCCCACGCCTGGCACCCGTTCACCGCCCAGGACGCGTGGTGCGCCAGCGACCCGCTGGTCATCGAGCGCGCCGAGGGCGTCTGGCTGCTAGATTCTGAGGGAAACCGTTATCTGGACGGCAACGCGTCGATTTGGACCAACATCCACGGCCACGCCCATCCAGCCATCGACGCGGCGATCCGCGCGCAGTTGGAGCGGTTTGCCCACGTCTCGTTCCTCGGCGCGACCCACCCGCTGGCCGCCGAGCTGGCGCGGCGGCTCGCCGGGTTGTTTCCGCCCGCCACGCTCGAGCGAGTGTTCTTTTCCGACGACGGGTCGACGGCCATCGAGTGCGCCCTGAAGATGGCCGTCCAGTTCCGCCTCCAGACCGGCGCGCCGCAGCGCACCGGGTTCATCGCCTTCGACCACGCCTACCATGGCGACACCGCCGGGGCCGCCTCGCTCGGCGGCGCCCCATTTCTCGAGCGCTTCCGCGGCTTCGGATTCCCGGTCACCCGCGTGGCCAACATGGAAGCGCTCGCCGCGCTTCCGCCCGAACTGTTGGACGCCACCGCGGCCGTCGTCATCGAGCCGCTCATCCAGGGCGTCAACGAGATGCGCCCGTGGCCCGCGGGCATGCTCGCCGCCCTGCGCCGCTGGTGCGACCGTCACGGCCTCCACCTGATCCTCGACGAGGTCATGACCGGCTTTGGCCGCACCGGCAGCATGTTCGCCTGCCAGCAGGAAGCCGTCATCCCCGATTTCCTCTGCCTCGCCAAGGGACTCACCGGCGGGTACCTCCCGCTCGCCGCCACCCTGACGACCGCCGAAGTCTACGATGCGTTCCGCGGCGCCCCCGAGCGCGCGTTCCACTACGGCCACAGCTACACCGCCAACCCGCTCGGCTGCGCCGCCGCCCTCGCCTCGCTCGACCTCTTCCAACAGGAGCACGTGTTGGAGTCGCTCCCGCCCAAGATCGCCGCGCTCACCGATCTGTTGGACGAGCTGGCCGCCGCCAGCCCGTGGGTCTACCAGACCCGCCAGTGCGGGCTCATCGCCGGCATCGAGCTGCGCCACCCGGACGGCACCCGGTTTCCCGCCGCCGACCTGACCGGCGCGCGCGTCTGCCACGCCGCCCGCGCCCACGGCCTGCTGACCCGCCCGATCCGCGACACCATCGTCCTCCTCCCGCCGCTGGCCATCACCCCCGCGGAAATCGCTCACGCCGTTTCCTCCCTGCGCCACGCCATCCCCGCCGTCCTCGCCAACCCACCCAAAACCGACCATTGACACCCGCCGCCCCCGCAGTATTCATTCGCCCCGCATCAGCATCAGCGGCGGAGTAGCCAAGTGGTAAGGCAACGGTTTGCAAAACCGTCATTCGCGGGTTCGATTCCCGCCTCCGCCTCCATATTTCATAAGCGATTGCAGGGCTTGGTAAAGCCCCACCTACGGAGTCGCGCAGCTGCGACCTGCAGGAATTCGAAGCCAAGCCAGTCTGATGTCGTCCGCTCCGCCATTTACGATCACCCCGGCGCTGCTTGGGCAGGTAGCGGAGATCGCCGGGGAGTTGGGGCGTCTGGGCGCCTTGGAGGGAATTGGACAGGTGCCGCGGCTGCGGCGGGAAAACCGGATCCGGAGCATCCACGCGTCGCTGGCCATTGAGCAGAACACGCTGAGTTTGGAGCAGATGACGGCGGTGATTGCGGGCCAGCGGGTACTCGGTGCGCCGCGGGAGATCCGGGAAGTGCGCAATGCGTTTACTGCCTATGAGGCGATGGGCGGGTGGAAACCATGGTCGCTGAAGGATTTGTTGGCGGCCCACCGGCTCCTGCTGGATGGCTTGGCGGAGGATGCGGGGAAGTTGCGGACGCGGGGAGTGGGGGTGGCCAAGGGCGGGGTTCTGGTCCATCTGGCCCCGCCAGCCGCTGGCGTGGCGGGATTAATGAGGGACCTGCTTGGTTGGTTGAAGAAGACGGATGTGCATCCTCTGGTGGCCGGCAGCGTGTGCCACTACGAGTTGGAGTTTATCCACCCGTTTTCCGACGGCAACGGGCGCATCGGGCGCCTGTGGCAGACGCTTATCCTTAGCCGCTGGGATCCACTGCTCGGCTTCCTCCCGGTGGAAAGCGTCGTGCGCGAGCGCCAGGACGAATACTACCGGATTCTAGCGGTCTGCGACAAGGCGGGGAACTCCACCGCCTTCATTGAGTTCATGCTCGGCGCCCTGCTCGCCGCGTTGCGCGACGCCCGCCGGACCGACCAAGTCGGCGACCAAGTCAGCGACCAAGTCAGCGAGCAAGTCAGCGAGCAAGTCAAGGGGCTGCTCGGGTGTCTGGTTGACGGGCCGCGAAGTGCGCGCGAGTGTATGGACCGGCTAGGGCTTTGCCACCGGCCGACGTTCCGAGCCAACTACCTGAACCCGGCGCTGGCCGCCGGCCTCATCGAGCTGACCGTGCCGGACAAGCCGCGCAGCCGGCTGCAACAATACCGCTTGGCGCGCAACCGAACGTGAGCGGTCGAGGCCCGCATTTCTTCACCTCAACCTTGTTCCCGGGCGATTCGGGCGGGTCCTCTACGTGAGCTCGTGCCATGCGCGCCGGCGGGCGATCGACTGGGCGGTGGCGGTGGAGAGGAGTGCGGGGTCCGGGGTGATCCCGACGCGGCCGAGGTCGAGCCGGTCGGCGTCGAGGCAGGCGCTGAGCGTCGGGTCGACCTGCGGGCCGGCGCCGTTGTGGATCCGGCAGGCGGTGACGAGGAGGTCCATGCGGGCGTCAGCGAGGGCAAACTGGCCCGCGGCGCGGAAGGTGACCGCCAGCTCGGCGCCGCGCGGGCCGTGCTGCGGGTCGTGGTACTCGTTTTCCCGGCACGCGTCGTGGAAAACCGCGAAGAGCCGGACAACCTCCGCGTCGCCGGCATGCGCGGCGGCGAGCAACAGCCCGTTGCGCCGGACCTTGAGCCAGTGGCCAGGCCCGTGGAGCGACCCGCGCGGCAGCCGGAACTGCGCAAGCACCTGCTCCCACAGCACCCGCTCGGATTCGTCCAGAATTTCCAACATCGCCGCAAATTTGATCACCCGCGGCTGCCCGCGGCAATCGCCGAGGTGTTTTTCTGACGAGCTTCCGAGTTTGCGTGAAAGGCCCGCGCGGCCGCGGCCGTCCAGTTAGAGTGCGCGCCTTCTCGATCCTGCCGATGATGTGTGCCTTCGGACTCGGCACCGCTGTGGTGGTGGCCGAAGTCAGCGACCCGCGGCCGCTGGCGCGCATCGCCTTTGGCTCGTGCGCGGATCAAAACAAAGACCAAGCCATCTGGGAGGCTGTGCTGGCTGCGCGCCCCGATTTGTTTATCTTCGCCGGGGATAACATCTATGGCGACACCGTGGACATGCAAGTCATGCTGGCCAAGTACGCCAAGCTCGCCGCCCAGCCAGGGTATCAGAAATTGTTGGAGGCCTGCCCTGTGCTCTCCACCTGGGATGATCACGATTTTGGCCTCAACGATGGCGGCGCCTCGTACCCGAAGCGCAACGAATCGGCGCGCATTCATTTGGACTTCTTCAAGGTTGCCGCCGACTCGCCGCGCCGCCTGCGGGAGGGAATCTATGGCTCGCAGCGCTTCGGGCCGGCTGGCCAGCAAGTGCAGGTCATCCTGCTAGATACGCGCTTTTTCAAGAGTGCCGCGCTCAAGGATGGCCGCGATGCCGCTCAGAAGACGCGCCTCAACCTGGTCGGCTGGTACGTCGCCAATCCTGACCCGGCAAGCACCATCCTCGGCGAGGCCCAGTGGCAATGGCTTGAGGACCAACTTCGCCTGCCGGCCCAGTGGCGGCTCATCGTCTCCAGCACCCAGGTCATCGCCGACGAAAAAGGCATGGAGTCCTGGGGCAATTTCCCCCACGAACGCAAGCGCCTCTACGAGGTCATCCGCCGCAGCGGCGCCGAAGGGGTGGTGATCCTCTCCGGAGATGTCCATTTCGCCGAAATCTCCCGCACGGACGACGGACCTTATCCACTCTTTGATTTCACCTCAAGCGGCCTTAGCAAGGTCCACCCCGGCTGGGCGGCGGCCACCAACAACCATCGCGTCAGTCCATCGGCCTATGCCAAGCCGAACTTTGGCCTGCTAGAGATCGACTGGAACCCGAAAAACCCGAGCATTTCCATGCAAGCGCGCGGACTCTCCGGAGAAGTCGCCTTTGAATTGAAAGTCATGCTGGCCGCGCTGCGCGCCGGCCGGGCCAAGCCCTAGGGCCCACTTGCCTCAAGCCCGCGCCGCTCAAGCCGCCGAAGAACCCGCGCCCAGGCGGCTAGCCTTGGTGGTTAGGTCTGGCTGCTGGACTTCCTTGATAGAAACGCGGAATCCGCGCGGACAGCAGGGGAACCGGGAAATCGCTTGGGGATTTGCCGCGATTGGTTGACAGCATGGGACATCCCGATAATTTGCGCGGCATGACATCACCCCGCATCCTTTGGTCAGTGCTCGCGCTTGCGACGGTGGCTACCGCGTCCGCCCAGGTGCTCGACAAGCGAGCCCTGCTAGAAAAGCAGGATTTCTGGATCAACCAGGACTTCGACTGGTATGAGAAGAACATCCCGTTTGTCGACACTCCCAACGAGGAGATCAACACCACCTATTACTACCGGTGGGAGTTGGTCACCCGCCACATCGTCTACGGGTCGCCCAACTACGGCTACCAGTTCACCGAGTTCGCCAACCGGCCGTTCTGGTCGGGCGCCTACGGGACGATCTCGTGCCCTGCGGGGATGCAGATTTACGATGTCCGCTGGCTGCACGACTCGCAGTTTGTCCGCGACTACCTGAAATTCTGGGTGACCCACCCGGGTGCGCAGCCGCGGAACTATTCGTTCTGGCTGGCCGACTCGACCTGGGCGGCCCACCAGGTCCACCCGAATCCGGAGTTCACCACCGGGATGCTTCCCGGCTTGCTGAAGAACTACGAGGGGTGGAAGAAGAAGGGCTGGGTCGAGGACATGGGGATGTTCTGGCAGCACGGCCACGATGACGGCATGGAGTTCGACATCAACGCCCAGCAGACCAAGGACATCCTCCGCGGTGGCCAGTCGCTGCGGCCAAGCTTCAACGCCTACATGTGGGCCGACGCCCAGGCGATCGCGCGGGTCGCCAAGCTCAAGGGTGACGCGACCCTTGAGAAGGAGTTCACCGATGCCGCCGCGGGGATCAAGGCCCAGGTCGAGAAGAAGCTCTGGGACCCGAAGCGGAAGTTCTTCTTCCCGATGAGCAACCAGGAGCACGAGAAGCAGTTCGAGG
This sequence comes from Akkermansiaceae bacterium, assembly GCA_044373465.1. Lineage (GTDB taxonomy): Bacteria > Verrucomicrobiota > Verrucomicrobiia > Verrucomicrobiales > Akkermansiaceae > JBILQA01. Next base: position 5,582 of record JBILQE010000009.1, read on the forward strand.
GTGACCCGAAGGTTTACAAAATCGAGAAGCACACGCTGACCTACCAGAGCGGCAAGTTTGCCGGCAGCGAGCACGGCCGCGAACTCCACGGGTATGTCCCGTGGGCGTTCAACATGCCGAGCCAGGGGTTTGAGGAGGCGTGGAAGTTCCTGATGGACGAGAAGTACTTCAAGGCGCCGTTTGGCCCGACGACGGTTGAGCGCAACGACCCGATGTTTACCCTCAAGACCGGTTGCTGCTGGTGGAGCGGGCAGTCGTGGCCGTTCGCCACCGCCCAGACGCTCAAGGCGATGGCCAACCTGCTCCAGAACTACGAGCAGAAGTTTGTCACCCGCAACGACTACGCCGAGTTGCTCAACACCTTCTCGATTTCCCACCGCAAGGATGGCAAGCCGTACATCGCCGAGGCGCTCAACCCGTTCACCGGGTCATGGGAAGGCCACGACATGGGCAACCGCTCCGAGCATTACTTCCACTCCGGCTATAACGACCTGGTCATCACCGGTCTGGCCGGGATCCAGCCGTCCGCGGATGACTCGCTGGTGGTCAACCCGCTCATCCCCGACAGCTGGGACTTCTTCGCCGTCGACTACGTCCCGTACCGCGGCCACAGCGTCGCCGTCATCTGGGACCGCACCGGCGAGCGCTACAAAAAGGGCAAGGGGCTCCAGGTGCTCGTCAATGGCAAAGTCGCGGCCACCTCGCCAAAGCTCGCCAAGCTGACCATCAAGCTGCCGGAAGCCAAGATCACCCCGTACAACGAGGCCCCGCCGATGAACTACGCGGTCAACAACGACGGCGACTACTATCCGCGCTACAAGGCTAGCTTTGTGAATCCGACAAGCTCGCTTGCCGCCATCAGCGACGGCCAGTACGTCTACGACATCCGCCCGTCGAACCGCTGGACGGCGGTTGACTCGCCCAACGCCGAGGATTCGGTCGAGGTCGACTTCGGGATCGCCCGCGCGATCGACACGGTGCAACTCAACCTGCTCGACGACGGTGACGGCAGCAAGGTGCGCGCGCCGGCCAAGATCGTCGTGGATTTCTGGGACGGCAAGGCATGGAAGCCGGTGCCGGGCGCCAAGGCGAGCGCGACGCCGCCGGTCGGCCGGCGCCCGTACACGCTCACGTTCCCCGCGGTGCAAGCGGTGAAGCTGCGCGCCACCTTCACCCACGCCGCCACCGGCAAGTCCGGACTCACCGAGTTCCAGGCCTGGGGCAAGGGTGCCAAGCCATACACCCCGGCGCCGCCGCCGGCCGGCAACCTCGCCTACAACGCCACCGGCCAAGGGTTCCCGAAGGCGACCGCCTCGCACTCCGACCAGTTCGGCGGCAAGCCGGAAAAGGCCATCGACGGCAAGATCATCTACGAGCCGATCCCGATGAACCGCTGGACATCCTACGGCTCGCCCAACACCAGCGACTGGCTTGAGGTCGAGTTCGAAAAACCCATCGAACTGGGCAAGGCGATCCTGCATGTCTTCGATGACCGTGGCGGCGTCCAGGCGCCATTGAGCTACGCCTTGGAGGCATGGACCGGCACCGAGTGGAAGGAAATCGCCGGCCAGCAGCGCAGCCCGGAAAAACCCACCGGCGGCATGGCCAACGTCGTCACCTTCCCGAAGGTGACCACCACCAAGGTGCGCGCCGTCTTCAAACACAAGGGCCAGGATAAGCCCGAGCCGCGCAGCGGCCTGACCGAGCTCGAGCTCTGGAAGGAATAACCGCCCAGCACACCCAAGCTAACCACTAGCGCCAGCGCGGTCTCCGCCTGGCGCTTTTTTTTGGCCTTATCTAACGCTCCGCTGACCAGAATCTCCTTGGCCTGCCGTCAATGATGCTGTCAGGCTGGCGGAAAGGATCTAACCGCCAAACCTGCATCTGGCAGCCCGGCGAGCCCCGCAAAAACGATGTCCACCCAGAATGTTTCCCCGGCTGATTCCACCCCTCCGGTCGCGGCGCGCGACTGGTCGCGGCGGCGGTTTTTGACCACCGGGCTGGCGGCGGCGGGGGCGGGGCTGCCGGCCGGGGTGTTTGGGGCGCCTGCTCCCGGCAAGGGTGAACTGGCATTCTTCGTGGTGTCCGACACCCACTATGAGGCCATCCTTGAGACCCCGGAGAAGCTTGATCCCGAGCGCCTGGTGATCAACCAGCGGGTCGTCGACCTGCTCAACTCGCTTCCCGGCAAGGACCTGCCCGCCGAGATGGGCGGCGCGAAAATCCAAACCCCGGCCGGCGTCCTCCACCTCGGCGACATCATCGATTCCGGCGACAAGGGCAGCGGCGCAGTCAGCCTGGCCCGCCAGGCCACCGAGTGGAACGCCTTCACCGCCGACTACGGACTCACCGGCAAAGAGGGCCGGCTCAAGCACCCGGTCTACGAGATCCACGGCAACCACGACAGCGTCAACGAGCTCAACCTGGTCATCAAGAGCATGATCGAGCGCAACAAGACCCGCGTCGGCGTCAGCCACATCTCGGCCAGTGGCCTGCACTACTCGTGGGACTGGGCCGGGATCCATTTCATCGCCCTCGGGATCGTCGTTGGCCACAACCCTGACGGACTCCCGGTCGGCCGCTACAAGGCCCACGACTCGCTCGAGTTCCTCAAAAAAGACCTCGCCGAGAAAATTGCCAAAAGTGGCCGTCCGGTCGTCATCCTCCACCACATCGACCTGCTGCGCTACAGCAAGGAGCCGAGCAAGGACTCCGAAAAGGGCGGCGAGTGGAGCGCCCCGGACGTCGCCGCCTACTACCGCGCCATCCAGGGATTCAACATCACCGCGGTCTTCCACGGCCACCTCCACGCCCTGCGCACCGACAACTGGAACGGCACTGACAAAAGCGTCGAGGGCGGCATCCCGGTCTTCGGCGCGCGCAACTGCGGCGCCGGCGGCGCCAATCGCTCGTTCTTTTACTGCTGCCTCGAAAACGAGCAACTCGTCGTGCGCGAAGTCGCCTCCATGGCCACCCGCGACGGTTGGCAGGATGGCAGCGTCAAGTGGATCAACCAGTGGAAGGTCCCCGTCAAAAACCGCGCCTGACCCTTGCGATTTATCTAGCTGTTAAAAAATGAACACCCGCCGCCCCCCTATCACCCGCCGCAAATTCATCCAGACCGGATCCGCATGGATCGCCGCCACCACGATGGCGGGCCGCGCCAGCTCATCGGCGGCGCCCGCCGGTTCCCCCGAACCGTTTGATGTCACGTTCTATCAGATGGGCGAGCCGCAGTACCGGGCGATGGACACCACCGTCGAGGACGGGGTGAACATCAACCAGGCGATCCGCGACAACCTCAAGCGGCTCATGCAGCTCACGCCGGAGACTGAGATGCCCGGCGGCCTCGGCACGATCGGCAAGGCCCGCGGGGTCATCAACGTCGGCGACTGCATCCAGGCCGGCAACGAGGACAATCTCGGGATGGAGGCGACCAAGGCCAAGCAATGGGAGAACTACGTCGCCGACTTCGGGCTAACCGGCAAGGAACCCGCCGCGCTGTTGAAGCTGCCGGTCTACGAGGGCTTCGGCAACCGTGACCAGGACGGCTTCGTCCAGGGGATCATCACCCGGATCTCGCAGCGCAACAAGCAGCGCCCGGGCGTCACCGGGGTGTCCGGCTCTTTCGTGTATCCCAACGTCAAGGGCGGCGGGTTTGCCGGCGTCCATGCCGAGGGGCTCCACTACGCCTGGAAATGGGGCCCGGTCCACTTCGTCCACGCCAACATGCGCGTCGGCGATAGCCTCACCCGCTATCCCGCCGTCGCCAGCCACACCTTCCTCGCCGACTACCTTGACAAGCACGTCGGCTTCTCCGGCGCCCCGGTGATCATCGCCATGCACCTGCCACCGACGACCGCCCCCGAGGGCGAGTGGCCCGCCGAGGACCGCAAGAAGTTCTACGACCTCATCGGCGGCTACAACGTCGTCCTGCTCCTTTGCGGCAACACCAGCAACTTCAAGTCCGGCGAGTGGCGCGGCCCGGATTCCTCCGGCTCGCTCGCGGTCCCCTTCGTCCAGTCCGACTGCTTCAACCACAACGGCCCCGGCGACGGGTTCATGAACGTCATCCGGATCAAGTCGCTTGCCGACGATCCCACCAAGGCCCAGCTCGTCGTCGCCAGGCGCAAGCGCAACAACACCTGGGGCGAAACCCTCACCGCTGAAATTTCCGTCAGCGCCTGAGGGTATCCGTCCCGGCTGGCGGACCAACCGCCTAACAAAACCCAAGCATGCAGCTCGACTCGATCCCAATGAAGCGGCGCAAGTTCATCCAGACCGGCGCGGCCTGGATGGCCGCCATGACCCTCGCCGGGCGCAAGGCTGCCGCGCTGGCCGCCGACGCGCCCCCGGCGCCCTTCGACCTAACATTCTATCAGATAGGCGACCCCCACTATCTGGCCTTCGACACCTCGACGAAGGGCGGGGTGGTGCTCAACCCGGTCATCCGCGAGAACCTCAAGCTGATGATGCAGCTCAAGCCGGAAACCGAGTTGCCCGGGGGCCACGGGAAGCTCGGCAAGTCGCTCGGGCTCATCGACGCGGGTGACTGCATCGAGGCCGGCAACGAGGAGGACCCGGCGACCAAGCAGCCGATCGGCGGCCAGCCGACCCGCGTCAAACAGTGGGAGAACTACGTCGCCGACCTCGGCCTAACCGGCAAGGAGAAGGGGATCCTGATCGATTTCCCGGTCTACGAGGGCTACGGCAACCACGACCAGGACGGGTTTGTCCAAGGCATCATCGACCGGATCTCGGAGCGCAACAAGCAGCGCGTCGGCGTCACCGCGGTGTCCGCCCGCTTCGAATACTCCAAGGGCGGCGCATTCTCCGGCATCGTCGCCGATGGCCTCCACTACGCCTGGAAATGGGGCCCGGTCCACTTCATCCAGGCCAACATGCGCGTCGGCGACAGCTTCCTGCGCTACCCGGCCGCCGGCAGCTATTCGTTCGTCGCCGACTACCTCGAGAAGGCCGTCGGCTTCTCCGGCGCTCCGGTATTCATCGCCATGCACCTCCCGCCTAACAGCACAGGGGAGGGCGACTGGCCGGCCGCCGACCGGCAGAAGTTCTACGACCTGATCTCAAACTACAATGTGGTTGGGATTTTGTGCGGCCACGCGCACAGTTTTAATGTTGGGGTTTGGCGTGGGCCCGACGGGAAGGGAGCGGTGGCGGTGCCGGTGTACCGATGTGACACGATGCACCGGAGCACGGCGGACGGCGGGTTCATGAACGTGTTTCGGTTGCGGAGTTCGGCGACGGACTCTGGCAAAGGCGAGCTGGTCATGGCGCGGCGGCTGCGCAACAACAGCTGGGCGGAGAAGGACACGCTGAGCGCGGAGTTTTCGCTGCGGGCGTGAGCGTGTGGGGGAGCCCGGTTTTTGCTGGGGGATCGGCGGGCAAGCGGCTAACCAAGCGGCATGCCTGAGGTGCGCGTTGAGGAAGTGGATGTGATCCTGCCGCTGGAGCGGTCCGAGGACGAGGGCGCGTGGCGTGCGGCGGCGGCGCGCAAATTGGCGGTCGCCCCTGCGCGGATCGGCGGCGTCCGGTTGCGCAAACACTCGCTGGATGCACGCCAGGGGAAAATCCGCGTCCAACTGCGTCTCGAGGTGGCCATCGACGGCGCGCTTCCCGCCGAACCGGCACCAGAGGTGCGCCTCGCCCCGGTGGCCAGCGGGGCGCGGCGGATGGTGATCGTCGGCTGCGGGCCGGCCGGGATGTTCGCCGCGCTGCGCGCGCTGGCTAACGGCTGGCAGCCGGTCGTCCTCGAGCGCGGCAAGGACGCCTCCGCCCGGCGCTTCGACCTTGCCCCGATCCTCCGCCAGGGGACGGTCATCGAGGATTCTAACTACTGTTTCGGTGAGGGCGGCGCGGGCACCTTCTCCGACGGGAAGCTCTACACCCGCGCGACCAAGCGCGGCCCGGTTAGGGATGTCTACGAGACCTTCGTCGCCCACGGCGCCCCCGCGCGGATCCTCGTCGACGCCCACCCGCACATCGGCTCGAACCTCCTGCCCAAGGTCGTCATGGCCATGCGCGAGACCATCCGCCAGGCCGGCGGCGAGGTCCGCTTCGGCGCCAAGGTCGTCGACTTCATCATCGAGGCCGGTGCCGTCCGCGGCGTCATCCTCGCCGACGGCTCGGAGGTCGCCGCCGAGGCGGTCATCGTCGCCACCGGCCACTCGGCCCGCGATATCTATCAACTTCTGGCCGACCGGGGGATTTTGTTGGAGCAGAAGCCATTCGCTGTTGGAGTGCGCATCGAGCACCCGCAACCGCTCATCGACAGCCTCCAGTACCACTATCCGCTCGGCAGCGAGCGGCCGCGGCTGCTGCCCGCGGCGAGCTACCGGCTGGCGACCAAGATCGGCGGCCGCGGCGTCCATTCGTTCTGCATGTGTCCCGGCGGGTTCATCGTCCCGGCGGCCACCGAGAACGACGAGGTGGTCGTCAACGGGATGAGCCTGGCCCGGCGCGACTCGCCGTTTGCCAACAGCGGCATGGTCGTCACCGTCGAGCCGGAGGACACCCGCGGCTTCACCCCGGCCCACGGCGTGCTCGCCGGCATCGCCTATCAGAAAGCCCTCGAGCGCTGCGCCAAGACCGCCGGCGGCGGCGGCCAGGTTGCCCCGGCCCAGCGGGTCACCGACTTCCTCAACGGCCGCGCGTCGGCCGACCTCCCGGAAACCAGCTACTTCCCGGGCGTCAACCCGGCCCGCCTCGACGAGCTGCTCCCCGACGGGATTGTTGGCCGGATGAAGCGCGGACTCTCGCTCTTCGGCCGCCAGATGCGCGGCTACGTCACCCGCGACGCCCTCCTCGTCGGCTTCGAAACCCGCACCAGCTCGCCGCTGCGCATCCCGCGCGACGACACCACCCTCCAGCACCCCGAGGTCCGCGGGCTCTTCCCCTGCGGCGAGGGCGCTGGCTACGCTGGCGGCATCGTCAGCGCCGCCCTCGACGGGATCCGCTGCGCCGACGCCGCCGCCGCCACCTAACTGCCCCTAACTACCCCTAACGCCGGTCGCGTCCCAGGACCGGGGACAGCAACTTCAGTCGCCACTCCTTGGGAGGTCGCCCGCCTCCGGAGAATTTCAGGCTGGCCCCATCCCCCCGCCGCGGTTAAGCCTGCGGCGCGTTGTGACCATGAACGACAAAGCTGTTAGGATCTACGACACCACCCTGCGGGATGGCACCCAGGGCGAGGGCTTCCATTTGTCCGCGCTGGACAAGCTGCGGATTGCCGAGCGGCTTGATGAGTTTGGGGTCGACTACATCGAGGGCGGCTGGCCGGGGTCCAACCCGAAGGACGTCGAGTTTTTCGAGGCTGCCAAGGAGCGGGTCTGGAAAAATGCCAAGATCGCCGCCTTCGGATCGACCCGCCGGGCCGATCTGGCGGTCGCCGCCGACCCGCAGGTGCAGATGTTGTTGGATGCGGCCACCCCGGTGGTCACCATCTTCGGAAAAAGCTGGGAGATGCACGTCACCGAGGTCCTGCGCACCACCGTGGAGGAGAACCAGGCGATGATCCGCGACACCGTGCGCCACCTCAAGCAGGCCGGCCGCGAGGTCATTTATGACGCCGAGCACTTCTTCGACGGCTTCAAGGACAGTCCGGAGCACGCCATGGCCACGCTCCGCGCCGCCGCCGAGGGTGGCGCCGACTGTCTGGTCCTCTGCGATACCAACGGCGGCACCCTGCCGAGCGAGATCACCGACATCTGCGCGGTTGTCAGGGAGGCGTTTCCCGACCTTTGTTTCGGCATCCACACCCACAACGACTGCGAGCTCGGGGTGGCCAACGCGATCGCCGCCGTCGAGGCCGGCGCGACCCAGGTCCAGGGGACCATCAACGGCTACGGCGAGCGGACCGGCAACTGCAACCTAACTTCTGTTATCCCGATCCTCGAGCTCAAGAAGGGGCTGCGCGCGGTGGCCGACCTGACCAAGCTGCGGGAGCTGTCGTATTTCGTCGACGACGTCTCCAACAACCCGCACTTCCGCCGCGCCGCGTTTGTTGGAGTCACCGCCTTCGCCCACAAGGGCGGCATGCACGCCAACGCGGTCCAGAAGCTCGCCCGCAGCTACGAGCACATCCGCCCCGAGGAGGTCGGCAACATCCAGTATATTCTCGTCTCCGAGCTCAGCGGCCAGTCGAACATCCTCATGAAGGCCGAGCAGCTCGGCCTGCCGCTCGAAAAGGGCAGCGACGAGGCCAAGGCGGTCCTCAACGAGGTCAAGGAGCGCGAGCGCCTCGGGTATTCGTATGAGGCCGCCGGCGGCAGTCTCGAGCTGATCATCCGCCGGGAAAAGCAGCTCTATCAGAAACCCTGGGAGCTCAAGGAGTACCATGTGAGCTTCCGCCAGTACCGCGACGGCCATCCGCCGGTGTGCGAGGCGACGGTGAAGATCTTCCTCAATGGCGAGCCGGTCTACACGGTGGCCGAGGGCCACGGGGTGGTCAACGCGCTCGACAAGGCGCTGCGCCGCGCGCTGCTGCCGGCCTTCCCGGAGCTCGAGAAGGTCACCCTGACTGACTACAAGGTGCGCATCATCGACGGCCAGAAGGCCACCGCTGCCAAGACCCGGGTGCTGATCGTCCACACCGACGGGGGCGAAACCTGGGGGACTGTTGGAGTTTCCGACAGCATCATCGAGGCGAGCTGGATCGCCCTGGTCGACGGGCTTGACCTGTTCCTCCAGCGCAATCGCTAGACGTGGCTAACAACCCGATGACCGCGCCTGCCGAGGAGCCCAGCGAGTGCACCGGGTGGTTGGGCGGTGGCGGGTGCGCGGCGCCGCGCTGGATGGGCCGGCTGCTCGTCGCCGCCGCCCTCTACAACATTGCCTTCGGAATCTGGGCCGTCGGCTGGCCCGGCCACTGGTTCGCCCTCTCCGGGATGGCGCCGCCGCTCTATCCGGACATCTGGCGCACCGTCGGGATGGTCGTCGGCGTTTACGGGATCGGCTACGCGATTGCCGCGTCCAACCCGCTGCGCCACTGGCCGATAGTTTTTGTTGGATTGTTGGGCAAGCTGTTCGGGCCGCTCGGGTTTGTTAGCGCGGTGGTCGCCGGCCGGCTGCCGGTGCGCGCCGGCTGGCTGCTGCTGGCCAACGACCTCGTCTGGTGGATCCCGTTCGGGTTGATCTTGTGGGCCGCGCTCCAGGCACACCTGCGCCGCGCCAGCGGGCCCGCGCGCCTGCTGAGCCTGCCCGAGGCCGCCGCCACCTTCCGGCTGACGACCGGCGAGTCGCTCGCGGTGGCGTCCGCCGGGCAACTCGTGGCGCTGGTTTTCCTGCGCCACTTCGGGTGCACCTTCACCCGCCAGCTCCTGCTCGGGCTCCAGGACCTTGAGCGCCAAGCCAGTACCCACGGGGCCCGGCTGGTCCTCGTCCACATGCTCCACGACGGCTCCGAGACCGGCTACTTTGCCGCCGGCCGCGGGATTGCCCGGATCGCCGACCCGCAATGCGAGCTCTACCGCGCCTTTGGCCTTGGCCGTGGAGGATTCCTCGAACTCTTCGGCCCGCGCGTCTGGCTGCGCGCCGCCGCCTCACTCACCAAAGGATGCGGCGCCGGCCAGCTTGCCGGGGACGGCATGCAAATGCCCGGCGCCTTCCTCGTCCGCGATTCCCGGATCCTCGCCGCCCAGCGCGCCCGCAGCGCCGCGGAGCTGCCGGATCTCGACGGCTTGTTCCGCGCGCTCCGCTAGGTGGCCGAGGCGACCCCGATGATGACCGCCCCGAATCCGATCACCACATAGAGGCTGATCACGATGAGCATCATGACGCCGATGAACTTCCAGAACGAGCGCTGTTGGTCGAGCGCCACGAACAGCGAGTTGCTGTCCTGCATGCTGGCCAGCACGTTGATCTTGCTCGCATAGCTCCACAGCTTCAGCGCCGGATAGATATACAAAATCGCCAGGGCCGCGTAAATCAACGCGATCACCGCCATCCCGCCGCCCGGCAGATCGCCCATCCCGAAGACCGTCCCACCTGCCGCCAACATCACCAGCGCCACCAACACCATCAGACCCGCGCCGATGAACATCAGCACCGCCATGAAGCGCACCCACGGCCGCGTCCCCAGCAGCACCTGGATCACCCGCGGGTCAATCTCCGTCCCGCTTCCTGCTGACTGCAACTCCCTGCTTCCCGGCGCCGAATATGGATTTTCTAACATAATGGCGGGCACTCTCCCGCACCACCCGCGGCCGGTCAACAAGCGACTTGTTGGATCTAACACCCCCCCGCGCGGGCGGTGCCCGGACCGGCATGGGTTTCGCCGGCTACGGCCTGCAGGCGGCCAGGGCCAGGAGTGCGTAGCCTGTCCCGTACGGCTTGTGGTAGTCGTAGAGCGGGTAGTCCCACCATGAGCCGTCGGCCTCTTGGCGCGAGGCGATCAGGGTGGCAAGGCGCGCGGCGTAGGCGGGCCGCTCGCTTGGCGGGAGCAGCGCGAGGGACTCGGAGAAGTAGAAGATTCCGTAGTAGTAGAAATATCCCGAGATCGAGAAGTGGATGTCGTGGGGGATCGGGCGCTTCCGGGCCAGGGCGAGGAAGCCTTCGCGCTCTAGGAAGCGGGTGAGCCACTCGCGCAGCACTTCGTCGGGGACGGCGGCCGCGTCAAACACCCGCAGCGCGGCGTTGCACGCCTGGGAGCGCGCCAGCGAGCCGGCCGGCCGGTTGATCGGCGCGCGCGGCCGCATCCGGTGCGGAAACGCATAGGCGTAGGAAAAATCCGGGTTCCTCTGCATCTCGATGCCGCGCAGCGCCCGCTTGACGACCGGCTCGGGGAGCGTGACGCCGAGCACCTCGCGGGCCTCGTGCATCGCCAAGAGCACCGTGGCGGTCGTGAACGAGGTCGGCAGGCCGGAGGGGTGCTTGGTGGGCATCTCGAGGTGCAGGTACCCCCAGCCACCGTTGATGTCGGCAAAGCGTGTGAGCAGCTCGATCTGCTCCTCGGCGGCCGCCTTGTAACGGGTCCGCCCCTCGCCGGGCGGCGCGCGCTCGGCCAGCGCGCTGAGCGCGCGCAGCCCGTAGGCGTGGCCCCAGACGTTGTAGGTGGTCGTCGCCTCGGCGCGGCGCAGCTTCGGCAGTTCCTCCAACAGCCACGCCTCGCCCTTGGCGATCGCCGCCTGCACCTCGGCGCGCTGGTCGTTGCACTTCACCAGCGCGGCAAGCGCCAGCCCGCTGGTCCCGGCCCGGAACGCATGGTGGGCACCCGGAACCGGCGCGTAAATGTTGATCCCCTTGGTGTTGGTCGGACCACCCCACGACCCGTTGGGGTTCTGGCTCGCCACCAGATAGTCGATCCCGCGGCGCATCGCCTCGCCCGGCGTGACCGCCGCGGCCTGCGCGGCCGGCATCTCCGCGGCGCGCAACCCGTGGCTAACAACCATGGCGGCGCCGCACAGCAGGACGGTGCGCAGGCCGTGGATCATGACGGCTTTTCCTCGCTGCCGACAACGACGACCTGTCCGGCTTCGACGCCGGTGAGGATTTCGACGTTGCCGTTGTGCTCGTGGCCGGTGCGGACCACCCGGCGCTCGATCGTCCCGTTGGCCAGGCGCAGCGCCACGTGCGGCGCGCCTGCCGCGTCCCGGGTGATCGCGTCCTTCGGGACTAACAACGCCTTGTCCGCCTGGTAGGCGGTGAGCCGGACCTTGGCGCTCATCCCCGGGAGCGCCTGGAGGTCATCCGGGAGCTGCGCGTCAAGTTCCAACAGGAAGCGACCGTCACCGTCCGGATAGGCTGCCAGGGTGCGGACGCTCACCGGAAAGAAGCTTCCCGGCTGGGCTGCCAGCGCGGCGCTCCCCTTGGTCTTGGCGGTAATGCCGCCGAGCTGGCTCTCGGTTAGGCGCACCACCAGCCGCGGCTTGCTGCTGGCTGGCACCAGCGTGGCCAACACCCGGTGGGCTGGAAGCTTCGCACCCCGGACTAACAACTTTGCCGCCTCCGCGCCATTCCACGAGCCATTGGCGAACTCGCCGTAGTAGATGACCGCGTCGGCCGGTGCGACAAACTCCATCGCCTTGCGGTCAGCCTCAAGGTCGGCCAGGGCGCGGTCCGCCTCGGCATTCGCCGCGCGCGCCTTGACGAGTTCCTGGCGCTTCATCTCAAGCGCCCGCGGCAGATTCTCGGTCGCCTGGGCGAGTTCGAAGTCGCTGCGCAGGCGCGCTTCCTTGAGGTCCTGCTCCTGGCGCGGCAGCTCCGAGTCGATCGCCTGGGCGGTCTTGAGCTTGACCTGCTCAAGGTCGAAGAGCGCCTCGGCCACGTCGTCGCGCTGGCGCTTGAGGATGATCTCCTCGGTCTCCTCGGTGAGATCGTCGGCCTTGTACATCGCCTCAAGCTGGGTGAGTTCCTCGCGGATGGACTCCACCCGGTGCTCGTATTTGACCACCGTCTGGGCTGCCTGGGCGCGCGCCGCCTCGCGCCCGACCTTGGTGAAATACTCGAGGTCCTCGCGCGCCCGCTCCGCCTTGCGCTGCGCCGCGGCAAGGTCAACCGGCACCGATTCCTCCAGCGCGGCGAGCTCGTCGACCGCCTTGGCCAGCGCCAGTTCCCGCAGCTTCGCGTCGAGCCGTTGTTTGCCCAGCTCGCTGTCGATCTCGCGGGTGTCGAGCCGCAGGAACGTCTCGCCCTTCTTCACCTGGCTCCCGTGCCCGGCCATCTCCTCAAGCGTCCAGCCAACACCCGTCGCCGGCGCAATCGTCACCGCCAGCGGCTCGCCAGGCACCACCAGCGCCTCAACCTCAAGCTCCACCGCAAACCGCTGGACTTCCACCGTCACCTCCCGTGCCCCGGCACAGGTCCACAGGCCAGCTAACAAAGGCAGGAAATATGCGCGCGCTCTCATAAAATGTTGGGTGACACTACGGGATTGTCCGGAAATGCAAACCGCAAACCTAGCAGATGCCGCGCCGCCTTGCGAAAACACCTAACGCACGTAGACCCCGCGCCGCGCCAGCCAGACATGGTGGAACCGCGGCCGCTTGCTCGCGCTCGAGAGCGGGATCTCATGCTCGGCCACCGAGAACCCCGCGGTGACCAGCTTCTTTGTTAGCCCGGGCAGGCGCCGCGCCGCGCCGAGCGTCAGCAGCCCGCCGTCCTTGAGCGCCGCGGCGGCCAGCCGCAGGTCGCCGAGGCTCGAAAGGAGGTGCTCGCCCTTGCCGCTGCGGGGCGGCGGGGCGACATCGAGATGGACCAGGATCGCGTGCCAGGCGCCCGCCTCGCGCGCCAGGACCTCCTCGACCGGACGGTTCTCGACCGCCAGCCGCCGGTCGTCCATCAGCCCGGGGTGCAGCGGATCTAGCAGGCTGCGGTTCCACTCGACGACCGCGGCGGTCGCCTCGGCGACGACGAACTGGCCGCGCTTCTGGGTCAGCGAGCCAAGCGCCGCGGCGGCAAGGTGGCCGAGCCCGAGCCCGGCGATGAGCACCCGCGGCTGGCCGACCGAGCGGAACGGCGCACACCCGAGCGCCGCCAGCGCACCCTCGGCGGAGCGCGTCGCATTGGTCAGCAGCCGGCTCCCGTGCCAGTGCATCAGAAAGCTCTCGTCGTGCGCATAGAGCTCGATTGGCTCTCCTTGGGCGCTGACGGCCTCTGCTAGTTTGATGCGCGGCTTCATGGGCGCTCTGTTTACTTGTCAGCTGCTTGGCTTATCGAGTAGAAAAATCCATGATCGCTGCCGCGCCGCCGGATCCCGCCCTCACCCATGCCGCTCTCGCCGGCCTCTGGGTGTCCGCCGGCTCCGAGCGCGGCGGCCACCTCCCAGGCTCCGAGCGCTGCCACTTCCCGGTCGCAGGCACCCTCTGGATCGAGCGCGGCCCGCCGCCCGCCGCGCTTGCCGCCCGCCCCTACGCGCTCGCAGGGACCACCTTGGCCGTCGCTCAAGCGCCTGGGAGTGAAGAGCTAAGCGTCTGGATCGAGGCCGGCTTCCTGATCCTGCGCGGCCCCGACGAGCACGAAACGTGGTACCGCAAGGTCAGCCACGGCAATCCCTAGCAGCTTCCAGCAGCCGGGCGGCCGCCGCGCGGCCAAAAAAAACCCCGGCCTAACTGACCGGGGCTTTTTGAAACGATTGGTTGGTTGGTGAATTCCGGCAGGAAAACCTTAGAGGGAGGCTTTCAGCGTCGAGGACGGCTTGAAGCCGACGCTCTTCGAGGCGCCGATCTTCATCGACTCGCCAGTCTTCGGGTTGCGACCCATGCGGGCGGCGCGCTTCTTCACTTCGAAGGTTCCAAATCCGATGATCTGGACCTTCTTGTGCTTCTTCACACCTGCGGCGATGGAATCGAGCACCGCCGACACCGCTTCCTCAGCGGCGCGTTTGGTGGCGTCTTTCCCGAGCGACTTCTGGACGGCTTCAACAAGTTCGGCTTTATTCATAGCAGGCTGGTTTTCCGGAAGCCGCCGGATGATGTAAAGCGAAATAAGCTTAAATAGGGGGCGATTTTCCCCTACGCGTTGCTTGACTTGCGCCGATTCTCCGGGCTCGCGACCGCTGTTCCAGCAGCTTCTAACTTCACCGCGGTCCCTGGGCGCCCGCCGTGCTGCTAGATCCATAGTAGCGCGCCGGGCGGCGGCGGGTGGGGTTGGCGCGGCGCGCGCAGTGCTCCACCAGGGCCGGACGCGCCGCGGGCGCGGAGCGGAATGAGTTTGCCTCAGAGCCTCAGGGAGTTCAGCAAACGGCGGGGCGCTCGCGGGAAGAATTTCCAGCGGCTCGCCGGCGCTGCTCGCGGATCGGGCGCTTTCGCCGCGGTGGCGCCCTGGCCTTTTCAGGCTCTTGGCGAGATCCTCCCGGGCTCGGTTTTGGCTGCCCATGGCCACGGCGCAAGTGGACCCGGGGGGCTTGTGAAATTTTTCACAAATAGCGCTTGCGGAGCCGTAGGGCAGGACGTTAAACCCCCCGCGCCCCGGCACTCATCGACTTTGTCCATGATCAAACAATTTTATTTGCTGCTTAGCCTCGTGTTTCTTTCCTGCGCAGGGGGTGTTCTCGCTCAGGAAGAAGCCGCCACCCCGGGAAATCCGGCCGCGCTGGCGCAAGCGGCCACCGCGGAACCCGCGACGCCTGCGCCGCACGCCGAGGCGGATGCCCACGGCGCCGCCGACGCCCACGGCGCGGAACACGCCAAGCCCAGCGGCCTGCCGCTCGACGCGGTGCGCCTCAGCGAGAAAATCCCGGTGACCAACTCGATGGTGATGGTCCTCATGGTCGCCGCCCTGATCATCGCCGTCTGCCAGCTCGCGACGCGCAACCTGAAGCTCGTCCCCAGCGGCCTGCAAAACTTCGTCGAGTGGCTCGTCGAGTCGCTCTATAACTTCCTCGAATCGATCCTCGGCGCCCATCTGGTCAAGCGGACGTTCTGGTTCTTTGCAACCATCTTCATCCTGATCCTCTTCACCAACTGGGCCGGCTTGATCCCGGGGGTCGGCACCGTCGGCTGGGGCGTCCATGACGGCCACGTCACCAAGCCACTCCTGCGCGGCGGCAACGCCGACCTCAACATGACCCTCGCCATGGCCATGGTCTTCTTCGTCCTCTGGACCTACTGGGCCCTCACCGAGAACGGCGTCCGCGGCTTCATCGGCCACATTTTCGGCGCCAAGGGACGCTTCGAGGGATTCATGCGAATCTTCATGATCCTGATCTTCTTCTTCGTCGGGCTGCTCGAGGCCATCTCCATCCTGTTCCGCCCGGTGTCGCTGAGCTTGCGCCTGTTCGGCAACATCTTCGCCGGGGAGAACATCCTCGAGTCAATGATGCGCGTCGTCCCGTCCTGGCTCGCGTGGCTCCCGCCGCTGCCATTCTACTTCCTTGAACTCCTCGTCGGCCTCATCCAGGCCCTCGTCTTCACCCTGCTCACCGCCGTGTTCCTCCGCCTCATCTGCGAGCACGACCACGAGGAACACCCGGCCGACGGCCACAAGGCCGCCCACTAACAAGATCTCCGCACCCGGACCATGGCGAAGACCGTGGGGGGCGCGGGAAACCTGAACCAAACAAGAACTAACCAACCATGAACATCCTTAACGTCCTTGCTGAACTCAACAGCGCGAGCAACCTCCACGTCGCCCTCGCCGCCATCGGCGCCGCCATCGGCATCGGCCTCATCGGCTTCAAGGCCACCGAGGCGACCGGCCGCAACCCGGGCGCTGCCGGCGACATCCGCACCCTGGCGATCATTCTCGCCGCCCTCGTCGAAGGGATCGTGTTCTTCGCGATCTTCCTCGGCAAGATGGGCAACAGCTAACAGTGTCAAATCCCTGCCGGGACCCCGAGGTCCGGGGGCCCGGCATTTCTCCTCCGCTCCCGATCACCGCAACGATCTAACAAACCCACCGCATGGCTGACATCTCTCTCATTCTGGCAGCAGGAAATCCCATCTCGGACGTGCTCGAACCGTTTGGCGTCGCCTGGCCATTCTTCATCTCCCAAGTCATCCTGTTTGTGCTGGTGGCGGTGTTGTTGCGGAAATTCGCCTACGGCCCGGTGCTGGCGATGCTCGAGCAGCGGCGGATGCGCATCAGCGAGGGCGAGGAGAAGCTCAAGCGCATCGAACAACAGCTTGCCGACAGCGAACGGCGCACCGCCGAGGCAATCGCCAAGGCCAATGCCGACGCCAACCGGCTCGTGGCCGAAGCCAAGCAGAGCGCCTCGATTCTCACCGAACAAAAGGCCCAGGAGGCCGTTGCCGCAGCCAAGGCGATTCTAACCAAGGCGGAGCAGGCCGCCCGGGCCGAGCGCGAGCAGATGCTCACCGCGCTGCGCAAGGAGTTTGGCCGGTTGGTGACGACCACCACCGCCCAGGTCACCGGCAAGGTCCTAACCGCCGACGACCAGCGCCGGATCAACGAGGAAGCCCTCACCAAGGTCGAAGCCTAACACCGCGCCGGTCATGAAGGTATCCAAAGTCGCCACCGCCACCGCCCGCCGGATCTTCCGCCTCTCGCAAGCCGACGGGCGGCTTGACGACGCGCGCCTGAGCATGGCGCTGCGCAAGCTCGTCGACGGCCAGCCGCGCGGCTACCGCGGGATCCTCCACGCCTTGCGTCGGCTCGTGCGCCTTGAGGCTGAGCGCCGCCACGTCACGGTGGAAAGCGCCACCGCGCTGGCCCCCGCCGAGCGCGAGCGGGTCATGGCCGGGCTCGCCGAGAAATACGGCAGCAACCTGACCTTTGAATTCCGCGAGGACAGCGGCCTGCTTGGCGGGATGCGTGTCCAGGTCGGCAGCGACGTCTTCGACGGCTCCGTCAAGGGCCGGCTTGCCCGGCTGTCCGAGGCATTCTAACTCCCTGATCCAACTTTTCCGCCCCAACCGAACCACCCTTTCCAACCCACCGTCATGAGCAGCATCCTTCAGGAACTCGAACAGGAGATCGCCAAAGTCGCCACCTCCGTCAACAAGACCAACGTCGGCACCGTCCGCGAAATCGGTGACGGCGTCGCCAGCGTGGAGGGACTTTCCGACGTCTCGCTCAACGAGATGATCAGCTTCCCGGGCGGACTCATCGGCTTGGCGATGAACCTTGAGGAAAGCAAGGTCGGCGTCGTCCTCCTCGGCGACTTCCTCCACATCTCGGAAGGCGACCAGTGCCAGGCGACCGGCCAGCTCCTCTCGGTGCCGGTGGGTGACTCGATGCTCGGGCGGGTGGTCAACGCGCTCGGCGCGCCGATCGACGGCAAGGGCGAGATCGCCGCGGTGACGACCTATCCGATGGAGAAAATCGCCCCCGGCATCATCAAGCGCAAGTCGGTGTCGGTGCCGGTGCAGACCGGGATCATGTCGATTGACGCGATGATTCCAATCGGCCGCGGCCAGCGCGAACTCATCATCGGTGACCGCTCGACAGGCAAGACGACCATCGCCGTCGACACGATCATCTCCCAGGCCAACCAGAACAAGGCCGCCGCCGAGGGCAAGCTCAAGGACTACAAGCCGCTCTACTGCGTCTACGTCGCCATCGGCCAGCGCCTCGCCAACGTCGCCCGCACCATCAAGACCCTCGAGGACGCCGGCGCGATGGACAGCACCATCGTGGTGGTCGCCTCCGCCTCGGACGCCGCCTCGATGCAGTACCTCGCCCCGTACGCCGGCTGCGCGATGGCCGAGTATCTCATGGACCAGGGCAAGGACGTCCTCATCGTTTATGATGACCTTTCCAAGCACGCGGTCGCCTACCGCCAGGTCTCGCTGATTCTGCGCCGCCCGTCGGGCCGCGAAGCCTATCCGGGCGACGTCTTCTACCTCCACTCCCGCTTGTTGGAGCGCTCCGCGCGCTTGTCCGACTCGCAGGGCGGCGGCTCCCTAACGGCCCTGCCGATCATCGAGACCCAGGCCGGCGACGTCTCCGCCTACATCCCGACGAACGTCATCTCCATCACCGACGGCCAGATCTTCCTGGAAACCGACTTGTTCTATCAGGGCATCCGCCCGGCGATCTCCGTCGGCCTCTCGGTCTCGCGCGTCGGCAGCGCCGCCCAGACCAAGGCGATCAAGAAGGTCTCCGGCACGACCAAGCTCGACCTCGCCCAGTTCCGCGAGCTCCAGGCGTTCGCCCAGTTCGGCAGCGACCTCGACGCCGGCACCAAGGCGAAGATCGAGCGCGGCCAGCGCATCGTCGAGCTCTTCAAGCAGAACCAGTACAGCCCGGTTCCGCTGGAGCTGGAAGTCGCCGTCCTCTTCGCCATGCAGAACGGCTACTTCGACAGCGTCCCGGTCAACCAGATCAAGGCCTGCCAGGCCGCCATGAGCGAGTTCCTCACCACCCGCAAGACCGAGCTCCTCCAGAAGATCGCCGACGAAAAGGTCCTCACCGACGAGATCGTCTCCGGCCTCAAGGGCGCCCTGGACGACTTCAAGGCGTCCTGGAAATAACCGCGGCTAACGCTAACAATCTAACGTAAAATGGCCACCCTTCGCGATATTCGTCGACGCATCAAGTCGATCAAAAGCACCTCGCAGATCACGCGGGCGATGCAGATGGTCGCTGCGGCGAAGATGAAGAAGGCCCAGGACCAGGCGTTGGCCGGCCGCGACTATGCGGCGCTGCTCAACCAGGTGCTGCGCAACCTCAAGGCGAAGGTCAACGAGGAGGCCCACCCGCTGCTCCAGAAGCGCGCCGGCACCCGTGAGTTGATGCTCGTCATCAGCACCGACAAGGGATTGTTGGGCGCGCTCAACACCAACCTCGGGAAAAAAATCCGCCTCGAATCATCCGACTCCACCGAGTTCGCCACCGTCGGGCGCAAGCTGCGCACCTCGCTGGCGAAGTCCGGGCGCACCCTGGTCGCCGACTTCATCGTCAAGGATCCGGTCCCGTTCGGCGAAGCCCGCCCGATCGCCAAGTTCCTCACCGAGAAATTCCTCTCCGGCCAATACGACCGCATCACCGTCGCCTTCACCAACTTCGTCACCACCCTGACCCAGGAGCCGTGGATCAGCCAGCTCCTCCCGATCGAGCCAGGCAAGCTCGCCGAAAAGCAGGACTACGAAGGCGTCGGCCACGACGAAAAGCCCGAGTCCGCCGCCCCGGCCGCCGACTACCTGTTTGAGCCGTCACCCGAGGGCGTCCTCGACACCCTCCTGCCGCTCTACGTCAACTTCCAGATCTATCAGATGTTGGTCGAGTCGCGCGCCTCCGAGCACTCGGCCCGGATGGTCGCCATGAAGAGCGCCACGGACAACGCCAAGGAAATCGTCAAGGACCTCACCCTCGAGTACAACAAGCTGCGCCAGGCAGCGATCACCGCTGAACTGCTGGAGATCACCACCGCCCAGAAGGCGATGGAGTGATGCTAACAGCCGCTAGACTCCCAACCGAAAACTTCCCACTCGCAACCCACTTTCCACCATGAGCAACCAAGGAACCATCGTCCAAGTCATCGGCGCGGTCGTCGACGCCGACTTCTCAGCCGCCGCGAAGCTGCCGCAGGTCTACAACGCGCTTGAAGTGAACTATGTGTTCCAAGGTCGGCAGACCAACCTGATCCTGGAAGTCCAGCAGCACCTCGGTGACGGCTGGGTCCGGGCGGTGGCGATGACGACGACCGACGGTCTCAAGCGCGGGATGACGATTGTCGACCGCCAGAGCCCGATCACGGTGCCGGTTGGCTCGCAGGTGTTGGGGCGGATTTTCAACGTCACCGGTGATCTGGTGGACGAGAACGTGGCGATTCCGCATCCGGAGCAGCGTTCGCCGATCCACCGTCCGGCGCCGACCCTCGAAGAGCAGTCCGCCTCGGCGGAGATTCTCGAGACCGGCATCAAGGTCATCGACCTGATCTGCCCGTTCCTCAAGGGCGGCAAGGTCGGCGCGTTCGGTGGCGCCGGCGTGGGCAAGACGGTGGTCATCATGGAGCTCATCAACAACATCGCCAAGGGCCACGGCGGTTACTCGGTGTTCGCCGGCGTCGGCGAGCGGACCCGCGAGGGCAATGACCTCTACTGGGAAATGATCGAGTCGAACGTCATCGCCACCGAAAAGGACGAGGCTGGCCACATCAAGCGCGATGCCAACGGCAACCCGGTCCTCGCCGCCGGCTCGAAGGTGGCCCTCGTCTACGGCCAGATGAACGAGCCGCCCGGGGCGCGTCTGCGCGTCGCGCTCTCCGCCCTGACGATGGCCGAGCACTTCCGCGACCAGGACAACCAGGACGTGCTGCTCTTCGTGGATAACATCTTCCGCTTCTCCCAGGCCGGCTCGGAGGTCTCCGCGCTGCTCGGCCGGACGCCGTCCGCAGTGGGCTATCAGCCGACCCTATCCGAAGAAATGGCCGGCCTCCAGGAGCGCATCACCTCGACGAAAAAGGGGTCGATCACCTCGCTCCAGGCGGTCTACGTGCCGGCGGACGACCTAACCGACCCGGCCCCCGCCAACACCTTCGCCCACCTTGATGCGACGGTCGTGTTGGAGCGTGCGCTTGCCGAGCAGGCATTGTTCCCCGCGGTCGACCCGCTCTCGTCGGTCTCCAAGGCGCTCGCCCCGGAAGTCGTCGGCGAGGAGCACTACCGCGTCGCCCGTGGCGTCCAGTCGGTCCTCCAGCGCTACAAGGACCTTCAGGACATCATCGCGATTCTCGGGATGGACGAGCTCTCCGACGAGGACAAGCTCACCGTGTTCCGGGCGCGCAAGATCCAGCGCTTCCTGACCCAGCCGTTCCACGTCGCGGAAATCTTCACCAACGTCCCCGGCGTCTACTCGCCCATCGCCGAAACCGTCAAGGGCTTCGCCGAAATCCTCGACGGCAAGTGGGACGACGTCCCGGAAGGAAACTTCTACATGAAGGGCGGCATCGACACCGTCTCCCGCGGATAACCGAAAAGTTGTTGGCTCCCGGCGCTTCCCAGGCAACCCCCTGGACCCGCGCCCGGGGTCCGGAAACTTTAACCTGATAAATTCCCCATGGCTCTGCATCTCGAAATCGTCACTCCGGAGAAGAAGATTTTCTCCGACAAGGTGGAATACGTCTATCTGCCGTCCACCGAAGGCGAGGTCGGGATTCTCGAGAGCCACGTCCCGCTGGTCACCGCGCTCAAGCCCGGCGAGATGCGCTACCTCAAGGACGGCCGCATCACCCACCTCGCGGTGGGCACCGGGTTCGTCGAGGTCACCGGCCACAAGGTCAACGTGCTCACCGACTTGGCTGCCGAGGAGGACGCCATCGACGAGGCCCGCGTGGAAGAGGCGCTGAAGCGCGCCGAGGAGGCTGTCGCCAACCTCGGCCATGACGCCGACCTCGAGGAGATGGCCCACCTCCAGGCCAACATCGCCAAGGCGATGGCCCAACTCCGCCTCAAGCGCCGCCACCACCCGCGCGTCTAACGCGCTGTTGGATGGGTAGCGGCCTTGTTGCTTGAGATCCGATCGTCGGCTTCGAGGCGGATAGCCTCGCGCAGGGCCCTTCGAGGAGGCGGGATTCCCTGCTATTGCCCGCCGGCACGTTTGTTGCTTGCCTCTCTGGCCTTGGCACCGGCGGTTCCACCCCACCACATTGGCTCGATATTCCCGGCGTTCCACTCTCGGTAGGCGGTCTCGAGTTCTTTCACCTTCTCCGGTTCGCTGGCGGACAGGTCGTTTTTCTCACCGACGTCCTTGGTCAGATTGTAAAGTTTCGGGCCGTCGCCATTGTCCAAAAGTTTCCAATCGCCGATGCGGACGGCGCGCTGGAGCCCGAAACGCCAAAACAAAGCGTTATGAGGCGCATCGGCCCTTTCACCCGTCAAGAAGGGGATCAGGCTCACTCCATCGGCCTTGGAGTCAGCCGGCATCTGCACGCCCGCGGCAGCGAGCGCGGTCGCAGAGACGTCGAGTGCGATGACGGGCCGATCGTCCGTCTGGTTGGCGGGGAAACGTCCCTTCCACTGCGCTAGGAAAGGCACGCGAATTCCGCCCTCGAGCAACATGCCTTTGAAGCCGCTCAAGGGAGTGTTACGGGAAGTGGTTTGCGAGGTCGGGCCGCCGTTATCGCTGATGAAAAAGATCAACGTATTCTCCTCCATGTTGTGCTCGCGGATTTTCGCCAGCACTGCGCCCACGGCATCGTCCGCTGCCGACAACATGCCGGCAAAGGTGCGGCGCCTCGGATTCTCGATGGCGCTGAACCGTTCGAGGTACTTGGGCGCGGTCTCAAGCGGATCGTGCACGGCGTTGAAGGACAGGTAGGCGAACCATGGCCCGGCACGGTGCTTTTCGATGAACGCCACGGTTTCGCGGCCAAAGACATCCGTCGTGTGATCCATCTCCGTCACCCGCTCGTAGCCGCGCAGGATCGGACTGCCCGCATTGGGGTCGAGGTAGGAGTGGCCCGCAGCAGCGGCGAAACCGAGGAATTCATCAAACCCGCGCTTCATCGGATGGAATTGTGGTTTGTCGCCGAGATGCCACTTGCCGAACAGGCCGGTCGCGTAGCCGGCTGCTTTCAAGTGGTCGGCAAGGGTTTTCTGCTCCAGCGGTAGGCCGACCTCCGTGGTTGGCGTCGTCGGCGGTCCCGGGTTGAACTCGTGGCCGAATCGCTGCTGATACCGCCCTGTCATCAATCCGGCCCGCGACGGAAAGCACACCGGTGCGGACACATATCCGTTGGTGAAACGAATGCCGTTCCGCGCGATGGAGTCGATGTGAGGCGTGGGGATCTCCGGATTGCCTTGGCAGCCGAGCTCGCCGTAACCGAGATCGTCGATGAAGATCAGCAGAACGTTCGGTGGTGTGGGCGCGCCGGCGGCCGGGATCCAGAGCGAGAGAACCGCGCAGAGCGCGCCCGCGGTGGCGACCGACACCATCCGAAGTCGGCTGGTCGTAGCAATATTTTGGCGGAAAAGCATGGGTGAAAGAGGTGTTTCGGTGGCCCGGCGATATTCCGCCAGCGAAAGGTGCAAAACTGCGACTTCCCCGCTCTAAAGCAATGAAAAAGCACGGAAGCAAGCGGCTCCTCGCCAGCCTCAAGCTGATGGCACCGTCCTGCCGCCGCGGTCAATGGGGCGCGAGGAGACATTGGGGGGTGCTAAAACCCCTGGCAAGCTGCTTCTCGAGGTCCGCATGGTGCCAGCCACGGCCATGAGTGAAACAACCGTCGAACCTCGAAGTTTTCCGGTTGGCAAGTTGGATCAAGGGCGGGTCAAAGCAAAAGCCGGGATTTTACTTGGAGGCATCCCCGCCGATTTGGAGCGACCAACGGCAACGGGAGAAGCCGATTGAGTTGCGGCAATTCTTCAGGATTTCCCAAAATTAGCCTTGCGCGGGGCCGCTGAGGCGCTATTTACCCCGCAGCTACGCGGGTGTAGCTCAGTGGTAGAGCGCCACCTTGCCAAGGTGGATGTCGTGAGTTCGAATCTCATCACCCGCTCCAATTTTCTTTCTAGCAGGCGCCCCTAACCGGGCGCCTTTTTCTTTGCCGGCATGCCATCCGGCTGCGGCCGCGGGGGATTGCGGCTTCCATTTCCGCGGGCGCCCGTGCACAAAGGCGCCATGATTTGGGTCTGGGGAAAACTCTCGGCGGCAAAATGGGCGGACGCGTGGGATGAACGCTTCCGCGGCAACCCGAATGCCGTGACCACCTACCTCAAGGGCGGCAAGTCGGTGCGCGTCGAGGTCTACTGCGAGACCAAGGCCGAGGCCGAGGCGATCCGCCAACAGTTCGGCGGCCAGGTCCGCAAGCTCCTCTCCAAGGACTGGAGCGCCGCCCCGCCGACCCGCGCCGAGCCGCTCAAGATCCGCGCCGCGCTGTTAGTCACCGACATCGACGACCCGGCCGCGCTCAAGGCGCTGCGCAAGGCCAACCCGGAGCGGAAAATCATCTCGATCCCGCCGGAAATGGCCTTCGGCACCGGCGACCACGCGACCACCTCGACCTGTTTGCGTTTGTTAGTCGACGTCGCCGCCGACCTCCGCCGCGCCGGCGCGCGCGCGTGGCCGATGGCCGACCTTGGCACCGGCAGCGGGGTGCTGGCGATCGCGGCCCGGTTGTTGGGCTCGGGCGAATGCGTCGCCTACGACTTCGACCCGCTTGCCGTGAAGGTTGCGCTGCGCAATGTGGCGCGCAACGGCGTCGATGGCATCGAGGTCGCCGAGCAGGACGTCCTCCATTGGCAGCCGCCCCAAACCTATCCGGTGGTCGCGGCGAATTTGTTCAGCACGGTCTTGATCGAGGCCTTTCCGGTGATTGCGCGGGCGCTGGCGCCGGGCGGGCACCTGATTGTCTCGGGGATCTTGGCCAGCCAGGCGCCGCTGGTTTTCGCCGCGGCGGCCGCCTATGGGCTGGAATTCCCGCAAATCATCCGCAAGGGCAAATGGGTCACCGCCCGGGGCGGCTGGAAGTGACGCATCTGCCTGCATTTCACTTGCATCGGCCTCTTGACGGGCTAAGAAATCCCTCCCACTCCTGAGGGGGGGTGCGCGCTCTTATGACCGTCCTCCGCCTCGGGGCTGGTCACATCTTAATTAAGCGCGCAATGGAAAGTATTTCTTCACGACTCGAAAAGATCGCCCCCTCGCTCACCTTGGCTGTCACCAACCAGACCAAGGCCCTGAAGGCCAAGGGCGAGGAAGTCTACGGCCTCGCCGGCGGCGAGCCGGAAATGGACACTCCGGATTTCATCAAGCAGGCCGCCATCCAGGCGCTTATCGAGGGCCGGACGAAATACACCCCCGCCGCCGGGATCCCCGAGCTGCGCGAGGCGATTGCCCTCAAGCTCCTCACCGACAACAACCTCGACTACTCGCCCAAGGACATCTGCGTGGCCTCCGGCGCCAAGCACGCGTGCATGAACGCCATCCAGGCGATCGTCGACGAGGGCGACGAGGTCATCATCCCAACCCCATACTGGGTTTCCTACCCGGAGATGGTCCGCCTCGCCGGCGGCGTCCCGGTGTTTGTTGAAACCACCGAGAAGAACGACTGGAAAATGACCGCCGAGCAGTTCGAGGCGGCCATGACTCCGGCGACCAAGATGGTCATTCTCAACACCCCGGGCAACCCGACCGGCTCGATCTACACCCGCGAGGAACTCCTTGCCCTTGGCGAGGTCGCGCTTTCCGAGGACATCATCATCCTTTCCGACGAAATCTACGAGAAGCTCGTCTACGGCGGCGCGGAACACGTCAGCATCGCTTCCCTGTCCCAGGAGCTCAAGGACATCACCATCACCGTCAACGGCTTCTCCAAGGCCTACTCGATGACCGGCTGGCGCCTTGGCTACACCGCCGCCCCGCCGGCCATTGCCGAGGCGATTGCCACCATCATGGGTCACACGACCTCCAACGCGACCACCTTTGCCCAGTACGGCGCGATCGCCGCCCTTGAAGGCTCCCAGACCTTCATCGACGACATGGTTGGCGAGTACGACGTGCGCCGCCAGTTCATGTACTCGCGCCTGCGCGCCATCCCCAACATCTCGGTCGTCGAGCCGAAGGGCGCGTTCTACTTCTTCGTCAACATGCGCAAGCTCGGGATCAAGTCGCAAAACCTGTGCGACAAGCTGCTCTCGCGCTACAAGGTCGCCGCCATCCCGGGGATCGCCTTCGGCAATGACGAGGCGATCCGCCTGAGCTACTGCACCACCCTGGACATCCTCAACGAGGGCATCACCCGCTTCGAGCAGTTCTGCCGCGAGCACTGAAGCCACCCGCCACGCTTCTCAGCGCCGGCCCGCTCGCTGCGGCCCGGCGCTTTTTTTTGCCCGCAATTGGCCACGCCCCCGCGT
Organism: Akkermansiaceae bacterium; assembly: GCA_044373465.1. GTDB lineage: Bacteria > Verrucomicrobiota > Verrucomicrobiia > Verrucomicrobiales > Akkermansiaceae > JBILQA01. The sequence goes on from JBILQE010000009.1 coordinate 31,795, forward strand.
GCACTATGCACCGCCAGATTGCGCGAGGGCCATCCGCCCGCCGCCGGCCAGATCCCGCGCGGGCCCGCCACTGTCAATCTAGTTGGTTGCCAATGAGCAGGTTGGCCGCCGTCCGCGGGTCCATCTGGCGATTCGGCACTGGGTATGCGGAACAACGGGTTAACTGATAAAACCATGAAGCCACTGAAATTAACAATCACTGTAGCTGCCGCCACCCTGGTGGGGCTCGCCAGCTGCGAGGTAAAGAAGACCGAGGAGGGGAACCTGCCCGACGTGAAGACCGAGGGGGACGTGGAGCTGCCAAAATACGAGGTGCGCAAGACCGAGGCGGGGAACCTTCCGGAAGTCCGCACCGAGGGCGAGGTGAAGCTCCCAGAATACGACGTCCAGGGGCCCGACGTCGAAGTCGGCTCGAAACAGGTCGAGGTCCCAACCATCGATATCCAAACCCCCGCCGAGCAGCGCGCCGAACAGGAGCGCAACGACGCGAACAAACCGCCGCAATAGTCATTCGACCCGCACCGGTGCAGCCAGCGCTGCGGACCAGGCGCGCAACTCGCGCTCCCAGGCTTCCGGGGTGGGGGAGTCGAGCGCCTTCGACCAGCTCGCCCCGGCGTGCCAGACGACCGGTGCGGAGAGGTCGCCGGCCAACGGGAAGAACACCGCGCGGTCAGTTCGTGCTACCACCTCCGCCGGTTGGGGGAGGATGAGCCCGAGGCCGATTCTGCCATTGAGCGCTTCGCCCTTGTCGGCGCTGAACCAGGTCGTCGCGACATTGCCGCTGAGTGCGTGCTCGTCCGGGCAGAGCATCCCGGCGAGCGGCCGGATGTTGGCCGCATCCCCAACGGCCGTGAAGCGCGCCTCGATCCGGAATACCGGCGCTCCGAGGTCATAGCTGATCCGCCGGGTTTCCGTGATGCTTGCCGGACCGACCTCGACCGGGTGATAGACGAGCTCGACGACCGCCCGCAGCGGCCCCTCGGCGAGAACCTTCCAGCTCGCGAACACCGGGCTCATCACCACCGTCCCGTCCGGCGCCAGATAGGCTGTCGCACCGCATCCCGGACCCGCGCCAACCTTGGTCGCGTCGCAGCCCTCACCGAGATCGACCTCGTAGTCGCCGTTCACTCCGGTTTTGTACCACTTCGCCAGAATCGGCTCGCGCGTCCGTTTGCTCCACACGTCAATCCCACCGGCGTGGGTCGCGTCACGGTGCCCGGGACCGTACACCCGGAATGCCATCCGGTCGTTCTCCCAGGCGATGTCGCTCCGGTGCTCCGGCGCGTAGCGCGCACCCACCCGGCGCACCCCCGCGCCTGCCACTTCACCCTCGCCCGCCACGATCCGCAGCGGCAGGCGCTGCGCGGCAGCCAGCGGCGGTGTTAGAACAAGCAGCTCCTCCGGGGCGCCCACCGCAGGAAACACCTGCAGGCCCGCTGGCTTGCCGCCCGGGTCAAGCACCCGCAGACTCGCCGCGGTGACCCCGGGGACCCGCCCGACAACCTCCCGCCACGGGATGCCGACCACCGCGCCCGTCCGCGCCGTGGCGCCCGGATTTGTTAATCCAAACTTCGCGGGCTCCTCCTCGGCCAGCGCACCCGCGGGAAGCGCCGCGGCGGCCCAGGCTATCAAGAAACTAACAAGCTTGCGGTGGCTCATGCTGCGGATGTTAGATAGCCCGCCCGGGCTCCGGCAAGCGCATGGGAGGTTTGATGTCGGATTGGTGAATTTCTCGCGTGCGGGACTGGCGCGCACGCCGTAGCGTCGCGCGCATGACCCGTCCGGTGGACGCACTGCTTGATTTTCTCCGCAGCCAGGAGCGCCGCGGGGTTAGCCACGTCTATCTGGATGACGACGTCCGCCAGGCGTTGCGCGACCTCCACCAGCGCGCCCGCGGGAAGACGCCAGCCCGCCAGGCGCGCGCTTCGCAGGCCGCGCCCGCCGAGCCGCCAGTTGCGCCCGCCGCGGAGGTGCCGGTCATCCCGGTCATGCCGCAGGCCACCGGCGACGCCGCGGCGCAAATCGCCGCGCTGGCGAGCGCCGCCGCCAGCTGGCCGCCGATCCTCGCCCTAGGCACCCTGCGCGATACCCTGGTGTTCTCTGCCGGCAACCCCGAAGCGCGCGTCATGCTCATCGGCGAGGCTCCCACCCACCACGACGAGCGCAGCGGCGAACCGTTCAGCGGACCCGCCGGCGACAAGCTAACTGCCATCCTCAAGGCCATGGGCCTCCCACGCACCGAGGTCTACCTGTCTAACATCGTAAAGTTCCGCCCGGCCATCCCCAACCAGACGATCAACTCGCGCAAGCCGACCGCCGCGGAGCTAGCCGCCTGTCTGCCGCTCCTCCACGAGGAGATCCGGATCGTCGCCCCGGAAGTGATCATCGCCCTGGGCGGCACCGCTGCGGAGACCCTGCTGGGCATCCAGGCCAGCGTCGACTCACTCAGCGGCTCATGGCAGCAGTTCCAGGGCATCCCGCTGCGCGCCACCTTCCATCCAAGCGAGCTGCTCCATGGCGACGAGGCCCTCGGCATCAAGCGCAGGCTCTGGGAGGACATGCTCGCCGTCATGGAGCGCCTCGGCATGCCGGTCTCCGCCAAGCAGCGCGGGTTCTTCCAAAAGCCCTAACAGTTCCCAACATTTTTCCAACCACACCCAGCATGTCCCATCCATTCCTCGCCGACGACTTTCACATCCGCTGGTCAACCCTCACGCCCGACCACGTCGCCGCCGACATTGGCGCCGCACTCCAGCTTGCCCGCGAGAACCTCGAGGAGCTCTTCAGCCAGCAGCCGGAAAACCTAACCTACGAGAACACCTTCGGCGCCCTCGAGGACGCCACCGACTTGCTAGACCACAGCTGGGGGCGGCTCAACCACCTCGACTCGGTCAACGACAATCCGGAACAACGCGCCGCCCTCAACGCAATGCTTCCGGAGGTCTCCGAGTTCTACGCGTCCATTCCCCTCAACCCGCGCCTCTGGGAGGTTCTCAAAGCCTTCGCCAGCTCCGCAGCCGTCGAGGACCTCAGCCCGGTGCGCCGCCGCTATGTCGAGGAGACCGTGCTCGATTTCCAACAGGCTGGCGCCGACCTTGAGCCAGAGAAAAAACAGCGGGTTGCGGCCATCCAGGCTGAGCTTTCCCAGGTGACCAAGCAGTATTCGGAGAACGTGTTGGATTCGACCAACGCATGGGAGATGGTCATCGAGGACCCGGCGCTGTTAGCCGGTCTGCCCGCCTCGGCGCGCGAGGCCGCCCTGGCCGACGCGGTCAACAAGGGCATCGCCACCGAGGAGGAGCCAAAATGGCGCTTCACCCTGCAGTTCCCCTCCAGCGGCCCGGTGATGCAGCACCTTGACGATCCAGGGATCCGCCGGCGGGTCTGGGAGGCCAGCACCCAGGTCGGCGCCGCCGGCGCCTACGACAACACCGAGCTGGTCTGGAAGATCCTCGAGCTGCGCCGCGAAAAGGCCGAAATCCTCGGCCACGACGACTTCGCCGCCCTGACCCTGCAGCGGCGCATGGCCGGCACTGGCCAGGCGGCCCTCGAGTTTGTCGAGGGACTCCACCGCCGGATCTCGCCCGCGTTCCAGCGCGAGTGCCAGGAGCTCGCCGACTACAAGGCCGCCAAAACTAACACCCCGGCCGAACCGTTGGAGCCGTGGGATTTCTCCTACTGGGCCGAGAAGCGCCGTCAGGAACAATACGCCTTCGATAGCGAGGAGCTGCGCCCGTATTTCCCGGTCGACCGGGTCATGGACGGCATGTTCACCATCGCCTCGCGTTTGTTCGGCGTGACCATCACCCAGCGCCACGCCGTCTACTTCGCTCCCGGCACCCGCCCGGCCGACGACCAGAGCTCGATCGAACTCTGGCACCCGCAGTCCACCTTCTACGACCTCCACGACCAGGTCGGCGGCGAACACCTCGGGTCGTTCTATGCCGACTGGCACCCGCGCGAGTCAAAACGCGGCGGCGCATGGATGAACTCGCTCAAGACCGGCCGGCGCGACCACAACGCCCGCGAGCCGCACCTTGGGCTCATCATCGGCAACATGAGCCCGCCTGCCGGCGACAAGCCCGCGCTCCTCAACCACCGCGAGGTCGAGACGATCTTCCACGAGTTCGGCCACCTGCTCCACCACCTGTTGGGCGAGGTCGAGGTCCGCGCGCTCAGCGGCACCAACGTCGCCTGGGACTTCGTCGAGCTGCCGAGCCAGATCATGGAGAACTTCTGTTGGGACCGCGAGTCGCTCGACCTGTTCGCCCGCCACCACGAGACCGGCGCGACGATCCCTAACGAACTGTTTGATAAGATGATCGCGGCGAAAAACTACATGAGCGCCTCGGCGTTCATGCGCCAGCTCGCCTTTGGCAAGCTCGACCTCGAGCTCCACCTGCGCCCCGGCCACTACCTCGGCCGCGATCTCGACGAGGTCGACCGCGAGATCCTAGCAGGCTACAAGGCGCCCACCCGCACCGAAGGGCCAAGCATGACCCGGCGCTTCAACCATCTCTTCTCCAGCCCAACAGGCTATGCCGCCGGCTACTATTCCTACAAGTGGGCCGAGGTGTTGGACGCGGACGCCTTCACCCGCTTCCAGACCGAGGGGGTGCTCAACCCGGACACCGGCCTCGCCTTCCGCGAGCACATCCTCAGCAAGGGCAACTCGGCCGCTCCCGACGAGCTCTTCCGCCGCTTCATGGGCCGCGACCCGGAGCTAAGCCCCTTGCTGGCCCGGGCCGGCCTTGCCGGTTAGGTTTGGGCCAAGAAGGAGCTGGAGGGATCACATTCCTCGGTCGCTCCTGGAAAATGACATCGCGGGGAAATACGGCGCTACGATCCGAATTCATCTAAGCTGGGAGGAAGATATATGTTGGAAAGGTTCAAGGCAATGGTCACTTGCTTGTTGATTTTTGGCGGAATGACCTCCTGCGGAAAACCGGACGCGCGGCTGAGATTTGGTGAGTATGTTGGATCGAAGGGCGACCTTACAGAGGTGGTGCTTTTGAAAGAAAACGGGAGCTTTGAGCATAGGGTCTTGAAAGGGAGTGATGTGATCATTCTTGAAGACGGGAGCTATAAGTTTGTTGCGGATCATACTGTTATTTTTGATAGGTTTACGCAGGTCTACGATCCGATGGCTCACAAAATGGATGAGCGCGGAAAAAGGTTCCCTCCTTACGAATTAACTTACTTCAGGTATGATTCATTTAGTGAGCTGAAGGACGATCTCACCCAAGACTATGCTCTTAAAACCAGGTAGCGGCCCCACGAACTTAATGCGCGGCCTGGGGGTCAGAAGGAGGATGATCTGTTGTTTATCAAGTGGCTGAGCCGGGTGTGCGACAGCCACGGCTGGCGGGTTCTTGCATGGGTTTTGATGGGCAACCATTTCCATCTGCTACTGGAGACCCCGGAAGCCAACCTGACTGCCGGCATGAGGATTCTGATGGGCGCCTTCGGGCAGGCGTGGAACCGGCGCCTCAGCGTCTTGGGCATGTGTTTCAGGGACGCTACAAGTCGGTTCCGGTTACCGGTGAGCGGGGGCTCGCCGGCAATCCGTGCGGATTGAGCTGCCATGGTCGGTGCTTCATGGGCCGGGGTCCAGAGCTCAGCCCGTTGTTGGCCCGCGCCGGCGTGGCCGGTTAGATTAGGTTAGCAGCCGTGGATCCGGCCTGAACCGGTGGGCCGTGCCGCGGCGGATTTCTGCAAACCTCGGGTGGGCTGGGTTGAGCAGATAGTTCAGTTCGCCGGGGGTGACCACGGAGGGGACGGCTAGGGCGGCGCTTGTGGCCGCTCCCAGCCAGCGGTCGCCAAGCTGCTGGCTACCCACGGCAATTTCTTCCGCGTCCCAGCCGGCGGGGAGTTGCGCAGGAGCGAGAACTTCAATGCAATCGTCCGGGATGAGCACCTCAAGCCACCCGAAGTGGCGCGAAAAAACCTCGGGATCCCCCAAATGGACAAGGATTTCCAGCGTCGCGAGCGACAGGCTTGAGGAGGTGTAGACCATGGCCGTGCCGGCCGAGTTCCAACGTCCGCCATAGAGTCGTGCGCCCTCGCCGCTAAACGCGTTGGGCAAGTAGTCAGCCCGGCACAGGCGGAAGGCGCGCGTCATGAACGTGGCAAGTCATCGATCATGAGAACACACCGTGGGCAATTCGGCCCAGCAGGGCCTCCACCTCCCGCGCGCCAAGCTCAGTGTCACAACTGCGCAGTGGTGTGAGCCCGCCAAGCGCCCGCTTCGGCTGGGTCATCCACCGCTGCAAGGCGCCAGCTTCCTCGACCAAGCCGCGCGCCTTCTGGACCACCGTCCAGACCCGCAGCAGCCGCTCACTTTCATCCGGCTTAAACCGCTCCGTGCGCCGTGCCAAGGTGCGCAACGGAATCCCCAGCACAGCAGCAAGCTCCTCGGTGGGAACTCCCAACGCCAGGCGGAGGCGCTCAAAGGCCTCCCGCGGCAGCCCCCGGCCCAGCACCGCACGCACCTGCTGGAGCTTGCCGCCCTCCGCTCCGCCTACCCCAAGCTCACCAAGCACCGCCAGCCACGGGTCCTCAGCTGGCCGCCGCGTCCCATACTCAGCCACCGGAGACTCCAACGCCCAGCCGTGGATTCCCTCCTCCTCACCCCCTAAAGGTTCTTCAGGCATGTGGCAAAATTACCACGCCACTTGGCTTCCCGCCTTCTTTTTCTATTCTTCCCGGCTTTTTCCCGGTCAGCCGACAACCACGCAACCGTACCTCTCCACGGGCCCCCGCGCAACCTGGGCCTGGCGCGCCCTCACGCGGTGACCGGCTCGGCGCGCTCGCGGCGCAGCGGCTGGTCGACGAACAGATTCTCCAACAAGGCGAGCATCGCCGCCACCGACGTGAAGGTCGCCGTCTCTCTAGCAGTATGGTAGCCGTAGGTCGGAATCTGCAGGGTCGCCCCGTTGATCTCGCCGTTAGTCGCCTCTACCAGCCGCCCAAGCTCGGTGCGCCCGAGGCTCAGCAGCGGCAAGCCCGCCTCTAGCCGCTCGAGGTTGCGCGCCGTGACAAACTCGTCCTTCATGATGTGGCTGATGCCGAGGATGTCGCAGCGCTCCCGCAGGGCCGCGACCACCTTCGGCTCAAACGTCCCGCCCGCATCGCGGTTGCGCAGCACCAGCTCCTGGCGCGCCACCGACTCGGCATCCGGGAACGGACTCGTGTCTAACACAAGAAGCTGCCGGTCGGTCACCCCGAGGCGGCGGAAGTAGGCTAACAAGTAGCGCCAGCTGCGTCCCGCCTCCTCCTGGGCGGTGAACAGCGCGCGGCCCTGGAAGCCGCGGCGGAACAGCTCGATGATGACCGCCACGCTGATCACATTGTCCAACTGGGCGCTGAGCCGGTCGTTGTCGATGACGAGCCGGTCCTCGTAGGCGACCGGATAGCCGGCGTGGATGCCCTTGAGCCCGTCGACGCGGAACACCAGGTTGCCGCGGGACTGGCAGAAGTGGGACTCGGTGATCTCCCCGCGCTCCCGGTAGATCCCCGACCACGGGTGATAGGCGTAAACCCGCTGGCCCTTGAAGCGGCTAGAAATCGTGTCCAACATCTGTTCGGACACCGAGTCGCCGCGCAGGTCACCGCGGTGTTGGGCGACAAACGCCGCGTACTGCAGTTCGTTCGGGCCGGTCGCCACCAGCCCGTGGCGGTCGACGTGGGCGCACACCGTGCCGGCGCCCGGGTCGTTCCCGATGACCTCCAGAACCCCCTCGTAGAGAGTAACCTGCAGGCTGAGCTCCTCCATCTCCCGGCGGATCTCGTGGAAGAACGCGCGCTCCGCTCCGACCACCGATGGCACCCGGATGAGCGAGTGGAGGGTGGCGAGGAAGTCGACCGGCAGAATCACAAACAATTCCTAGCAATCAGCCTGCCATCAGCCGAGGGAAAACCCTCACAATGGCCGGTTGCGCAGCAGATCGCGGATCTCGGTGAGCAAAACCTCCTGGGCCGGCGGCGCGGCCTTCTCCTCGACCGGCTTGGCTTCCTCCTTCTTGAAGGCCCCCATGAGCTTCTTGACCACCAGAAACAGCGCGAAGGCCACCAGCAGAAAGCTGATCACCGCGGTGATGAAATTCCCCCAGGCGAGGACATTGGCGCCGGCCGCCTTGGCCGCCGCGGCGGTGGCATACTCGCCGTCGGTCCCGCTGATGACGGTGAACCGGTCGCTGAAGTCCATCCCGCGCGTCACCAACCCCAGCAGCGGCATGAGCAGGTCGTTGACCAGCGAGCTGACCACCGTGGTGAATGCCGCTCCGATGATGATCCCCACGGCCATGTCGATCACATTGCCTTTCAAAGCGAAGTCCCTGAAGTCCTTGAGCATGAGACCTTGCTAGCACACCCGCGGGCCCATCCCAAGCCCATTTCCGGGCCGCCACCCGCCGGCGGCCGCGGGCCATCCCGGCAGCGGTCCCGATTTGAACCTGCGGGGAGGCGTTGGCGGTGGTATCTTCGCCCATGAGAACCCAACCTTGGACCCTCGTCGTCTGCCTTGCCGTGTTTGGAGGATTTGGTTCGTCTCCCACAGCGCGCGCCCAGGAGGTCGCGCCCACGCCGACCGTGCCGGGCAGAGCCGACTTCGACTTCTTCCGCGGCGTGATTCACAACTTCGAACGCGGAGTCGCCCTGGAGCTGGTCACCCCTGACGGCAAGGTGCGCTGGTTTGCGGCTCCGGAAAAATTCTCGGTGCTGTTCCAGTCAGGGCAGCCCGCCGAAGTCTCCGCCGTCAATCGCGGGGTGCAGGCGACCGTCACCGTCGTCGATCCCCGCCAAGCAACCGCCCCCTCGGTCGTCTACAAGGTGGTGATCGCCGACCCGTTGAAAACCGCAGAGCACGAAATCGTCGAGGGACTTGTCGTCAACCTGAGCGACAACGACAACGTCATCATGCTCAAGCCCCACACCGAGAATGCCGCAACCGTCCCGGTCTTCTACAACGAGGCCAGGACCGACTTTGTCGGCGGCGACGGCCTGAATGTCGACGAAGATCAACTCGATGCCGGCGACCGCATCCTCGCCTATGTCGCTGTCCAGAAAGATGGCGGACTGCTCGCCGAGCGGATCATCTTCCTCGATGGCAGCGCCGAGCCGGCGTATCTCCCAGACCTCCGCTAGCAACTCAATCCCAACCCCCATCAATCCCCGCACCCCCGGGAATAAACCCCCCAGCGGATGTTCGTGTTCTTCTCCAACCGCCTCGGCTGCCTCGCCTCGATCCTCATCTCGGCGTTCGGCAGCGTCGTCCTGCTTTTCGTCCTGCGCGCCTGCCAGACCGGTGGTTGAGGCGTCGCCGCCCGCCCGCCCCGATCTCATTGAAGGCCGCCTAGATCCCGTGGTACTCCTGGATGCTCTTGACGGTCAACTCGTGGTCCTTGAGCGAGCGGATTGCCCGGGTGCATGCTTCCGCGGCGGCCAGGTTCGTGCAGTGGGAGATCTTGTGGGCCACCGCGCCAGAACGGATCGTCACCTCGTCGACCCGCGTCTCGTGGCCGCTTGGCGTGTTGATGACAAACTGGATCTCGCCATTTTTCATCATGTCGATCACGTTCGGCCGGCGCTGCTCGCTGAGCTTGAAGAGCCGGTGGCACGGGATCCCGGCCTCGCTGAACTTCTGGTAGGTCCCGCCGGTCGAGTAGATCTCAAACCCAAGCGCTGCCAGATCGCGGGCGATCGGCACCGCCGCCTCCTTGTCGCGGTCGTTGACCGAGACAAACACGTTGCCCTTGGTCGGTAGCGGGTTGAACGCGCTGATCTGGCTCTTGGCGTAGGCCATCCCCAAGTCCGCATCAATCCCCATGACCTCCCCGGTGGACTTCATCTCCGGCCCAAGCACGATGTCGATCCCCGGAAAGCGCGGCCACGGGAAGACCGCTTCCTTCACCGAAAAATGCGGCGGAATGATCTCCTTGGTGAAGCCCAACTCCTTGAGGGTCTTCCCAACCATGATCTTCGCCGCCAGCTTGGCTAACGGAATGCCGATCGCCTTGCTAACAAACGGAACGGTCCGCGACGCGCGCGGGTTGACCTCGATGATGTAGAGGAGCTCGTCCTTGACGGCGAACTGGATGTTCATCAACCCCTTGACCTGGAGCTCGCGCGCCAGGTTCTTGGCCGCCGCGGTGATCTCCGCCTTGATGGATTCCGAGAGCGAAAACGCCGGAATCACGCACGCCGAGTCACCCGAGTGGATTCCCGCCTGCTCGATGTGCTGCATGATGGCTCCCACCACCGCCGTCTCGCCGTCGGAAATACAGTCAACATCAACCTCAACGGCTCCCTCGAGAAACCGGTCCACCAGCACCGGACGGTCCGGGGAAACGTCCACCGCCTCGCGCATGTACCGGCGCAGCTCGCTGTCCTCGTAGACGATCATCATCGCCCGCCCGCCTAACACAAATGACGGCCGCACTAACACCGGATAACCGATCCGCCCGGCGATCGCCACCGCCTCGTCCTCCGAAACCGCGGTGCCAGCCTCCGCCTGCTTCAGCCCGATCCTGTCTAGCAGCGCCGAGAAATGCTTGCGGTCCTCGGCGAGCTCGATGCTCTCCGGCGAGGTCCCGATGATCGGCACGCCATGGCGCTTGAGCGCCGCGGCCAGGTTCAGCGGCGTCTGCCCGCCGAACTGCACAATCACCCCGTCAGGCTTCTCCTGATCGCAGATGTTGAGCACGTCCTCCAAGGTCAGCGGCTCGAAGAACAACTTGTCGGAGGTGTCGTAGTCGGTCGAGACCGTCTCCGGGTTCGAGTTGACCATGATTGTCTCATAGCCCAACTCCTTGAGCGCAAACGATGCATGCACGCAGCAGTAGTCAAACTCAATCCCCTGGCCGATCCGGTTCGGACCCCCGCCAAGAATCATGATCTTCTTCTTGTCGCTCGGGCGCGCCTCGTTTTCGTCGCCGTAGGATGAGTAGAAATACGGCGTGTAGGCCTCGAACTCGGCCGCGCAGGTGTCCACCAGCCGGTACATCGGGACGATTCCGGCGGCCTTGCGCTCGGCGCGGATGTCATCCTCGCTGGTCACCACCGCGTTTGAGCGCGGGTGGCCGGCGCCAGTCGCCTGGTTGCGCGCGCGCGCGATCTGCCGGTCGGAGAAGCCTAACTTCTTCGCCTTTTTCAGGTCCAGGGTCGCTAGATTAGTTCCCTCATTGAAAATCTGTTCGAGGTGGACCAGGAACCACGGGTCGATGTTGGTCGTCTCGTGGATCTTCTCGACCGACCAGCCGAACTCAAACGCGGTCTTCAACCAGAAAATCCGCTCGGCATTCGGCACCGCCAGCTTCACCTCGATCTCCTCGTGGCTTGGCGCCACCGGGTCCTTCGCGTCAAACCCGAATCCCCACCGACCGGTCTCCAGCGAGCGCAGTGCCTTCTGCATCGACTCCTTGAACGTCCGCCCGATGGCCATCGCCTCGCCCACCGACTTCATCGAGGTCGTCAGCACCGCGTTGGCTGTTGGAAACTTCTCGAACGTGAAGCGCGGAATCTTCGTCACCACGTAGTCGATCGTCGGCTCAAACGACGCCGGCGTCTCCTTGGTGATGTCGTTGGGCAGCTCGTCGAGCGTGTAACCGACCGCCAGCTTCGCCGCAATCTTGGCAATTGGAAACCCGGTCGCCTTCGAGGCCAGCGCCGAGGAGCGCGACACCCGCGGGTTCATCTCAATGACGATCATCCGCCCGCTGTCAGGGTCCACCGAGAACTGGATGTTGGACCCGCCGGTCTCCACTCCGATCTCGCGGATTACCGCAAACGACGCGTCCCGCATGATCTGGTACTCCCGGTCGGTTAGCGTCTGGATCGGCGCCACCGTGATCGAGTCGCCGGTGTGCACCCCCATCGGGTCAAGGTTCTCAATCGAACAAATCACCACGCAGTTGTCCGCACGGTCACGCATGACCTCCATCTCGAACTCCTTCCAGCCTAACAACGACTCCTCTACCAGCACCTCGGTCACCGGCGAGAGGTCCAGCCCGCGGGTGACGATCTCTTCGAATTCCTCGCGGTTGTAGGCGATCCCGCCGCCCTGGCCGCCCAGGGTGAACGCCGGGCGGATGATCAGCGGAAACGACTTCCCGGTTAGCTCCGCGAGGCTGTCGGCCGCCTTGCGCGCCTCGTCGATCGTGTGCACGGTTAGCGACTGGGGCATGTCGAGGCCGATTTTCTGCATCGCCTCCTTGAACCGCTGGCGGTCCTCGCCCTTGTCGATCGCGTCGGCGTTGGCCCCGATCATCCGCACCCCGTGTTTCTCCAACACTCCGGACTTGAACAACTCCATCGACACGTTCAGCGCCGTCTGCCCGCCAAGCGTCGGCAACAGCGCGTCAGGCTTCTCACGGAGAATGATCTTCTCCACCACCGATGGCGTAATCGGCTCAATGTAAGTGCGATCCGCAAACTCCGGATCGGTCATGATGGTCGCCGGGTTGGAGTTCACCAGGACCACCTCGTACCCCTCCTCGGCCAGCGCCTTGCAGGCCTGCACGCCCGAATAGTCAAATTCACAACCTTGACCGATGACAATCGGCCCGGAGCCGATCACCAGGATTTTGCGGATAGTTTCGTCTTTGGGCATTGCGGGGCGGCTAAATTCCGGTGGGTGTGACAGGCTTTTCCCGGCTTGTAAAGGATCGGGTGGGTCCGATCCTCCAGGCCCGCCTCCAACAGCCCATCCGCGGCTGCTGGATCGCCCTAACACAGCGAAAACGCGGGAATCCCCGCCGCGCCGCCTTGCTCTGCCTGCCCGCGCCCGCTAGCCTAACCGCGCGCGGCGAGCAGGCTCTTCCATGGCTCCTGGTCGTCGACGCCCTGCATGAATGGCACCTCCTCGCCCGGAAACTGGCACGGCGAGAGGATCGCCAGGAACTTCACCGGTGCGTCCAGGGTGAAGGTCGCGTGGACCATGTCCGCGGGAATGTGGGCCATGTCCCCGGGGCCGAGAATCCGCGACTCCTCGCCGATCCACTGCTCAAGCTGCCCTTCCAACACATAGATGACCTCCTCGCGGCGGTGGTGGTAGTGGAACGAGTGCATCTGCCCAGGCTCCATGACCGCCCGGGCAATCATGATCTGTTGGGCGTCGGTAACCGTCGCGTGGCTGATCCACTCGATGCTGCCGCGCTCCGCCGCCTCGACTAGCAGTTCTTCAGGTCCAACAAACCGGTGTCCTCCAGCGGGCATTGCTTTCATCGTGGCGATCAAACCGGGTGGGCAATTGCTTGGCAAGCCGCCAGTTACTCGGCCTTCGCCGGCGCCTCGTTGGGCTTGGCGATCGCCTCGGCGGCCTTCTTGACCGCCGCGGGATCCCCGGGCATGAAGACCACCTCCTCGTACTTGCACATCCCCGTCCGCCCTTCGGTTAGCACCTTCTCCAGGTTCGGCGAGTACGCCTTGGTCGTGATCTTGCTCGCATCGGTGTCGATGGTCACCAGCACCAGGTAGCTGTTGGGATCGGGTGAGTCAGGGTTCTGCCAGTCGAAGAGCATCTCGCAGACGGTGTTGCCCGCGTCTCCCTTGGCGCGGTAGTTGACCGTCGAGAGGTGCCCGCAGAAAACCATCGAGATGTTCGGATGGTGGCGCACCAGCTTCTCCCAGAGGATCTTGCCGATGACGTCCCGCTCGGTGTGGGTGAGGTACGAGTGGGTCACGAGGATCACCTGGTGGTCGAGGTGCTTGCCAATGACCTCGTTGGCCCAACCGATCTCCGCGTCGTTAGGCGCGTACTGGAGCGCGACGACGAGCCAGTTTTTCCCGCCAGCCTTGAAGGTGACGAAGCTATTGTCGCTTTTGCCTTCGGGGAACGACCCACCAAAGCCGGGGGACTTGCTGACCCGTTCCAGCGGGAAGTACTTGTTGAAGAGCACCGTGCTCTTACCCTTCGAGAGCCGGTCGTAGTCGTGGTTGCCGACCCCGAGGATGTACGGCACCTTGCCGTCCTCCATGATCTTCATGGACCGGTCGAAATTCTTCCACTCGTCCTCGGCACCGCCCACCTGGACCATGTCGCCGACGTGCAGGACGTACTTGATGTTCTCCTTCTCCTTGTTGGCCGAGACCCACTTGGCCATGTCGTCAATCACGTGGGGCCACTTCTGGATCGCCCACTGGGTGTCGGGCATCACTACCAGTTTGAATTCCTCCGCCTGCGCGTGGAGCGCGATTCCCAGCGTGATCGTTAGGGATAGAAGGCCAGCGCGCAGCGGTGGGAAAATTGCAAGAATCGAAGGAATTTTCATAAACGTGGACTCCCTACGTAGCAGGTTCACCCGGGCTTTCTAGGATATTAAAGTGGCAGGGTCTTTGGCTCCGGATGTAAGACTTTTTGCCATGCGCGGGTTTAATCCCCGATGTTGCGCCCGATTTCCTGCCTGCTAGCCATGGCCGCCACTTTTCTAACCGTGGCGGCTGGCGAGCGGCCTAACGTCCTGCTCATCTGCGTCGACGACCTCAAGCCGCTGCTTGGCTGCTATGGCGACCCGCTCGCCAAGACTCCGGCGATCGACAAGCTCGCCGCGCGCTCGGTCATGTTCGAGCGCGCCTACTGCAACCAGGCGATTTGCTCGCCGTCGCGCAACGCGCTGATGACCGGCCTGCGCCCGCAGACGCTCGGGATCTACGACTTGCCGACCAACTTCCGCTCGGTGGTTCCAAACGCGGTGACTCTGCCGCAGGTGTTCATCCAGAACGGCTACAAGGCCGAAGCGCTGGGGAAAATCTATCACCACGGGCACGGCAACTTCGATGACCGTGCCTCGTGGAGCGTTCCGTGGTGGATCTCCGGCGCCGCCCCGTATGCTCTCAAGGAGAGCGCTCCGCCGGGCGCCAACCCGGGCGCGCCGAGCGAGGTGGCCGACGTGCCGGACGACACCTATCCGGACGGCCTGAGCGCCGCGGAGGCCATCCGCCGCCTTCAGGCAGCGAAGCAGGATCCTAACACCCCGTTCTTCCTCGCTGTTGGATTCATCAAGCCGCACCTGCCCTTCGTCGCCCCGAAAAAATACTGGGACCTCTACGATCCGGCCAAGATCACCCTCGCACCGCTGCGCAGCGCCCCGGCCGGCTCGCCAGGCTATGCTCCAGGGAACTCGGGCGAGTTGCGCAAGTATCTCGGCATGCCCGCGAGCGGCGCGCTCAGCGACGACCTCCAGCGCCATCTCATCCACGGCTACTACGCCGCCACCAGCTACGCCGACGCCCAGATCGGCCGCATCCTCGATGAACTCGACCGCCTCGGCCTCGCCCAAAACACCCTCGTCATCCTCTGGGGTGACCACGGCTGGCACCTCGGCGACCACGGGCTTTGGTGCAAGCACACCAACTACGAGGAGGCCGCCCGCATCCCGCTGCTCATCTCCGCTCCGGGCGGCAAGGCGATGGCAGGATCCCGGACAACCTCGCTGGTTGAAACCGTCGACATCTATCCAACGATCTGTGAGCTCGCCGGGCTCTCCGCCCCGGCTGGCCTTGACGGCCGCAGCTTCGCCGCCGCCCTCGCAGACCCCAGCAAGCCGGCCCGCGACCACGTCATCCATGTCTATCCGCGCAACCGCCCTGGGAGCGGCGAGGTCATCGGCCGCGCCATCCGCACCGAGCGCTACCGCATGGTCGAGTGGAAAAAGCCCGGCGCAGATCCCGCCACCGCTGAGTTCGAGCTCTTCGACTATCAGTCAGACCCGCTCGAAAAAAGGAACCTCGCCGGCGAGCAACCGGAGGTTCTAACAAAATTGCGGGCGCTCCTTGCCACCCACCCTGAGGCCAAGCCGCAGTACAAGGGACCCAGGCTTGCCGAGCCCAAGGGCGCGGGCGTGGCCAATGACGCCGCCAAACCCGCGACCGACCGCAATGCGCTGTTCAATCGCCGCGACTCCAACAAAGACGCCAAGCTTTCGCCCGAGGAATTTGCCAAGGGGCAACCGGATCCCGAGGCCGTTCCGGCACGGTTCAAGCGATTCGATGTCGACGCCGATGGCTTCCTGCTCCGCGATGAATTTGTCCATCCGCCGGGGGCGCCAGAAAAGTCCGCCGCCGACAGTGCGGAGTAAACCGCGCGGAGGTGACTGCCACGGCTAGCCGCGAGTTGGCATCCATCATCCCGCCAGACGCCCCACGTCGCCGTACCTCGTCGACATGGGGGCAGCACGATCCGCCCCTGCCAAGCCTCTAGGGCAACCTGTCGGAACGCATGGCTAGCGGTGAATCTTAGGCAGGAAATAATTTTCATTGGCAGGTCTTCAATCCCCGGAAAATCAGATGAAAAATTCTAATAACTCCTCCAGCGCGCCAGTTGTCTACCCGATCCCCGCCGCCACGGGTTGGGATTTTCTATCATCTGATTTGAACTCGGCAATCCAGCCGCTCCCTCCATAAAACCCATGAGTCCGATCGTTTCCCCAAGAAGAGCTCTGCCTCTCGTCTCGCTGTGCTTGGCACTGATTGTTGGTCTCGCGCTGTGGCAACTTTGGCCTGATGCGGGAGAGGTTTCTGCACCATCCTCGGCTTCCGTCCCGGTGCGCAAGGAGCCAAGCGCCTCCACCCCTCCAGAAAATCAGCCCCTGCAGCCACTCCACCCAGCGCGGCGGACTAGCTCCAACTTAGAGTTAGACGTTTTCCCGGTGACTGACGATGCGATCGCAGACTTCACCTCGTGGAGCGCACGCTACCTGGCCGCCAGTCCTGAGCAGCGGCGCCAGCTTGAGGCGGAGGGGAAGCGCCTCGCCGAAACCCGCCGCCCGGTGTTTCAAAAGCTGATCCAGTCCGACCCGCAGCTTGCCCTCGAGATGGCCGTGCCACGCGTGGTGCGCCAGGACTTGCCACCTGCCGTCGTTGCGCTTCTGGAAACTCCAGTGTCGGCCAAGGGCGACCTGAACGTCTACATGGGCCGGCCCGCGCCGGGAATGCCGGTGCCTGAGGATAGCCTCACGCTGCGCTATTTCGAAGCCGGCGATGTTAGCTACGTCGCCCACGTGTTTGGCAAGCTTACCAACGTGATGTCGCGCAAGGGACTGCCGTTGCGCGGCGTGGCGATCGACCGCGACCTGGCGGTGGCCGAGAATGCCGTGCGCCGTCTTGAGGTGGGCGAACGTCTTCCTGCCGGCACTCTGATAGAGGAAACCTGCCCGGTCTCCGGGGAAACAACCACCGCGCTGAGCAGCGGGGAGGCGGTCACCGAGTTGACTCCAACCGTAGAGGTCGCCGAGCGCTTCATTACCCTCTGCGATGGCTCCCATGTCTCGGTGTTGGAAGACGAGTTCACCGGCTATCTGCAGGCCAGCGGACCGGGTGGCAGCGGATTCTTCTATGACAACTTCCCAGGCACCTGGTCGCGCGCCATCGGCAACCTCCGCTGCCTCTACATCCGCGTCACCTATCCGGACCAGATGGCCGCACCTAACACCGAGGAGCAGGCCTACGCCGACATGCGCGACAACGCGCGGTTCTTTCTTGAGAATTCATATGGGAAGATGACCCAGACGACCACGGTCACCCCGGTGGTGACGCTGCCCTACACCATGTCATGGTATAAGGACAAAGACCGCATCCCGGTCGGCGGAATCGACGGACTTGGACTCATCCACAGCCATTCGCGCACCGCGGCTCTCGCCAT
The DNA here is from genome assembly GCA_044373465.1 of Akkermansiaceae bacterium. Taxonomy (GTDB): domain Bacteria; phylum Verrucomicrobiota; class Verrucomicrobiia; order Verrucomicrobiales; family Akkermansiaceae; genus JBILQA01. The sequence continues at coordinate 49,430 of JBILQE010000009.1, forward strand.
GGGCTACGATGCAAGTTTGTTTGACTGCATCATCGTGCGCATCAACGGTGGCCCGCGCCTCGAGGGGATTTCCTGGGGCGGCGGCGACCGCGTCTGGCTAACATGGGATGGCATGGACGTCATCAACCACGAGGTCGGCCACTCGCTTGGCCTCAACCACGCCAACTACTGGAACTCGCTTGACGGCACCCCCTATGGCCACGGCGAGAACCACGAGTACGGCAATCCGTTTGATGTCATGGGCGGCGGCGGCGGGTTCGCCTCCCACTACAATACCATCAGCAAGCGGCTCCTCGGGTGGCTGCCGTCAAGCTATGTCCACGAGGCGAAAACTAACGGGATCTATCGGGTCTTCGCCTACGATCAACCGTCACTCGAAGAGGGTAAGCGTTACGCGCTGACCGTGCCAAAGGACAATGTCCGCCAGTACAACCTCGAGTACCACCCGGCCCGCGGCGGGTTGCTGGCCAACAGCGCGTTGGTGATCTATTCGGGCACCGGGTCGAACTGCGGGCACTTGCTCGACACCACCCAGGGCAGCCCGGGCGGCAAGAATGACGGCGGAATCATGGTCGGGCGCACCTATTCGGACCCCGAGGCCGACCTGCACTTCACGGTGCTCAGCCAGAATCCGACCACGCCGCCGTCGTTGGACATTGCCTTCAACCGCGGTCCCTTCCCGGGCAACGTCGCGCCAACCGCCACCTTGGCCGCAAGCGCGACAAGCATCGCGGCGGGCGGCAGTGTCACCTTTACCGCAACCGCCACCGATGCCAACGGCGATGCGCTTGCCTATGCCTGGGAGTTCAGTGACGGCCAGACCGGCCCCAACACCGCCACCTTCACCCGCAGCTTCCCAAGCGTGGCCCAGATCACCGCGATGCTAACAGTCTCGGACATGAAGGGCGGAGTAGCCCGGCGCTCGGTGGTGGTCAATGTTGGGGCCCACAACCAACAGGTAGTCACCGGGGTGGTTACCGCCGCAGGGGTGCCATTGCAGGGGGCCGTCGTCTCCGGCGGCGGCAAAAGGTGTGTCACCAATTCGGACGGGTCATACGCGCTCGCCGGGCTGACAACCGGCTCGAAGACCCTCACCTGCGTGTTGAATGGCTATGCGTTCACCCCGCAGTTCACCAATCCGCTCAACGTGGTGGCCGGCACCAATGCCGCCAACTGGACCGCCGTCGGCTCAACCTTCGTCACCCTAACCAAAGTGGGCGACGCCTTCGAGGGGGGCGCGGCTGGGCGCTTCCGGCTGACCCGCACCGGCAGCACCGGGAGTGCGCTCACGGTGTTGGTTTCCCGGGTTGGCGGCACCGCGGTCAAAAACACCGATTACACCTTTGCGCCGGATTATACACCATCCGGCGGCGTGTTTGCCTTCACCATCCCCGCGGGCTCAGCGTCGCTGGATATCGTCGTTGCCGCGGTGAACTCCTCTGGTGTCGAGGACTCCCTGGCGGAGGGGCCTGAGGCGATCACCCTTCAACTAACTGGTGGAAGCGGCTATCTGGCTTCCGGCGGGCTGCAGGTCATGCAGGTGGTCGACAATGACACGGCGCTGCCGTTGGTGGCCCTCAGTGCGCCGGATCCGTATGCCACCGAGGGCGGCGACGGCGCAACCTTCACCCTAACCCGCAGTGGAGACACTGCCGCCGCGTTGAGCGTCGCCATGACCTGGACCGGCTCCGCCACCAACGGCACCGACTACAACACCTTGCCGACTAACGTAACGATCCCTGCGGGCAAGAGCACCCAATCCGTCTCGGTTGCGCCGAGCAACGACAGCTCAATTGAAGGGCCCGAGGAGCTGATCGCCACCGTCGCAGCCAATCCCGCCTACCTGCGAGACCCATCCGCAACCGCGGCGAGCGTTGTTCTAACCGATGACGATACTCCAACCGTGACGGTGAGCGTGACGGATGCCAGCGCTGCTGAGTCCGCTTCGGGAAGCGCCATGGATTCCGGCACATTCCAACTCACCCGCACCGGCAACCTCGGCGCACCGTTGACGGTTTACTACGGGGTTTCCGGCAGCGCCCTGCACGGCACTGACTATGCAGCCCTAACCGGCGAAGTGGTCATCCCCGCTGGTGCCGCGAGTGCGGTGGTGGTCATTGCGCCCTACGATGACGACATCGCCGAGCCGGCCGAGTCGGCCACTCTGGCGATCGCCAACTTTAACAATAGCTACAGCATCGGCGCGGCTAACCAAGGAACAGTGACAATCGCCGACAACGGCGACATGCCGCTCGTCAGCGTGCGTGCGGGCGCCATCGGCACCGAGGGTGGCTCCAACGCCTCAGTGATCTTCAGCGCCATCGGCAGCGGCCAGGCCAGCGTGACGGTCAACTACACCGTCAGCGGCACCGCCACCTCCGGGGCGGACTTCACCCCCATGGCAGGCTCGCTGACCATCCCCCTGACAGGATCCAGGCAGGCCACCCTAACCATTCCGATCATCAACGACACCATGGCCGAGCCGACCGAGACGGTGGTCATCAAGATCGCGCCATCGTCCGGCTATCGTGCCTACAACGACTCGTCTGCCGAGGCGATCATCCGGGACAACGACAGCGGCGGCGAACGCGTGATGGTCTCCATCTACAACCAATCACCGTCGGAGTCCGGCGCCACCGGGACGTTCTATCTCTCCCGCGTCGGGACCACGGGCAACCTAACCGTCAACTACGCGATGAGTGGGACGGCCACCAATGGCCAGGACTATCAGACACTAACTAACAGCACGGTCATCCCAGACGGCCAGCGCGGCGTCAACCTGATGCTTGTTCCCATCAACGATGCGCTGGCCGAGGGGACCGAGACCGCCACCCTGACCATCCTGCCGGGTGCGGGGTACAGCCCGGACCGGCCGGCGGCGGCGACCTTCGAGATTGCCGACAACGAGGTGATGCCGATCACCGTGGGGTTCCAGCAGACGTCGCTGGCCATTGGCGAAACACCCGGGGCGCTTGGCGAGTTCCGCGAGATCGCCGTGGTGCTCTCGGCGGCGTCCACCAACCCGGTCACGGTCAACTACGTGAGCGCCGGCGGCTCGGCCACCGGCGACGACGTCGACTGGGCGTTTGTCGATGCGGCCAACGGCAACGCGCTCATCCCGTCCGGCACCCTCACCTTTGCTCCCGGGGTGCTCAGCCAGAACCTCCGCATCCGGATCAAGAACGACGGCGTCACCGAGGGGGTCGAGACGATCAACCTGGGCTTGCGCGCGGCGCGCTTTGCCGGACTGACGTCGGGACGCGCGCTCATGACCATCAGCGTGGCTGACGGCGCGGGCGGGCCGGTCAACAACCCGCCGACCATCAGTTCGCCTGGCAACCGCAGCATTGCCTCCAACACCAGCACCGGCCCGCTAGGGTTCACCATCGGGGATGCGGAAACTCCCGCAACATCGCTGCTGGTTAGCGCCAGCTCGTCGAATCTAACATTGGTGCCGGGCTCCGCCATCGTCCTTGGCGGCAGCGGGACGAACCGGACCGTGCAGGTCACTCCCGCGGCCAACCAGGCCGGCACTGCGACAATCACGCTCATCGTGAGCGACGGCCAGACGTCGGCGACCAGCAGCTTCGTCCTGACGGTCACCGCCCCGGTCAACACCCCTCCGAGCATCGGGACGATTGCCAACCGGTCTATCAGCACCAACACCAGCACCGGCCCAATCGCCTTCAGCGTGGGTGATGCGGAATCCACCGCCGGCTCGCTGGCGGTTAGCGCCGGGTCGTCAAACCTAACGCTGGTGCCAGCTTCCGGAATCGTCCTCGGTGGCAGCGGAGCGAGCAGGACCGTGCAGGTCACTCCGGCGGCCAACCAAGCCGGCACTGCGACGATCACGCTGACGGTGAGCGACGGCCAGGCGTCGGCGAGCAGCAGCTTCGTGCTCACGGTGAGCGTGCCGGTTAACAATGCGCCAAGCATCTCGGCGATCGCCAACCAGACGATCCCGAAAAACTCCCCCACTGGGCCGCTTGCCTTCACGGTAGCCGACGCAGAAACGCCGGCGGGAGACCTGCAGCTGAGCGCCACCTCGTCGAACCCGGCAGTGGTGCTACCCAGCCAGGTTGTGTTCGGCGGCTCGGCTGGCAGCCGAACCGTCCAGGTGACTCCCGTGGCCAATGCCGTGGGGACATCCACCCTAACCATCCAGGTGAGCGACGGCCAAAAATCGGCGAGCACCAGCTTTGTCCTCACTGTCACCGAGCCGCCGGTTGGCGCCGCATGGGTTTCCGCGAGCATCGGCAACCAAAGCCCCGCTGGCTCCGTTCAGCTTGCAGGCGGCGCCTTCACCATCACCGGCTCCGGCGCCGATATCTGGAACAGCAGCGACGCATTCCAATTCGCCCATCAAAGCCTAACAGGAGACGGCGAGCTCATCGCGCGGGTTGGGTTTGTGGCGAATCCCGGCGGCGATCCGTGGGCCAAGTTGGGGCTGATGATGCGTGAGACGCTGGCACCGGAGTCGCGCAACGTCATGACCCTGCTGTCGTCCGGCAATGGCAACAGCTTCCAGTACCGCGCCAGCACCGCGGGCGGCTGCGGATTCGTCAAAGCCGGCAACCGCCCGTGGATCCGCCTGGTGCGCGCCGGTAACCAGTTCACCGGCTATTCCTCCGATGACGGAGTCAACTGGATTGCGCTGGGCACCACCACCATCGAGATGCCTGCCACGCTCTACGTCGGACTCGCGGTGACCAGCCACCGCAACGGTTACCTAACAACCGGAAAGTTCGAGAACGTCAGCGGGTTCAACATTCCGGCCGGTCCGGCGGTTAGTCAGGACATCGGCGTGACGAATCCGTGGGGCACCGCCAGCCTGAAGACCGGCACCTTCACGCTGAGCGGCGCGGGGTGGGGGATTGTGAATTCCAGCGATGCGTTCCATTTCAACCACCAGCTGCTCAAGGGCGACGGCGAATTGGTCGCGCGGGTTGCGATCACCAACAACCCGGGCGGGCGCCTGAGCGCCCGGATTGGCCTGATGATGCGCGAGAGTCTCGCGGCCAACTCCCGCAACCTGTTGGTCTTCCAGAGCGGCAACGGCAGCAGGTTCCAATACCGCACCACCACCGGCGGCTCGACAGGCATCAACGGCAGCGGCAGCCGCCCGTGGCTGCGCCTCGTGCGCAGCGGCAACACCTTCACCGGCTACAGCTCGGATGATGGAATCAGCTGGGTGCTGTTAGGCTCGAGAACCGTGGCCTTACCGGAAACCCTGTATGTCGGCTTGGTCATCTCGAGCCACCGCGACGGCTTCCTGACGACCGGCACGTTCACCAATGTCAGCGGGTTCGGAAGCCTCAACAACCCGCTCAGCAGCGCGCCGGGGACGCTCCTGCTCGCGTCGCCGCTGAGCGCGCCGGCGGCGCCGGCCTACGCGGCGAGCGCGCCCGCCCCGGCGCGCGAGATCGCCGGACCCGCGAGCTATCTGTTGGATGGTGGCGCTACTCCGATCGAGTTGTTAGCAGAGGCGTTTGACCGGGCAGGCCTCGGCGGACTTGGCCGGTGGGCGGGATTGGATGGCAATCCTGCCGGGCAGGTGGTGATCGACGACCGGCTTACGCTGACGTTTGTGCGCGCCTCGGAGTATCTCGACTACGAAGTGCTTGCGGCGGATGACGGGGAGACATGGACGGTGCTGGAAACCAACCCGGGAGAGGTCGGCGCGGAAGTGACCGTTTACGACACCGTTCCGGCATCCCTCAATCCCCGGCGCGCCCTCAGGCTGCGAGTCACCGCCCCGTAGCCGGATCTCCTGACGAGTCTTCTAACGAGTTGACCAGCATAGCCCGCGCCGGCGGCCCAACAGGGGTGGGCCGCCGGCAAAGCGGGCGCCGCGGCGCCGGTTGCTAGACCCAGGAGACCGGGACCTCGAGGACATTGCCGTTGCGGTCATCATAGCGCAGATGGCCATGTTGGACGGCATACTCGTGGATGCACTTGGTGACCTTGACGTCAAACGCGCAGTAGCTGGCGATTTTTAGGAGCGGCTCGCGATCGCCGGTCTTCTTGTATTGCTGCCACCACTTGAGGGCATCAAGGCCGTCGGCGCTTTTGCCGGTGCCGAGGGTCGCCGAGGCGAGCGAATCGAGCTTGAGGCGGAACCCAAGCAGGGCTTCGAGCTCCACGAGCATGTCGAGGTTCACCGTCTGGGAAGCGAGGTCGAAGATCGTATACGGCTGCAACACCGGATAGTCGAAGTGCAGGTGGTTGTAGCCGACGACGAGATCCGCCTTGAGCAGCTGGGTGACGAGGTCCTCAAGCCGGTCTTCGGGGAAGATCCGGTACTCGCCGGTTAGGGTGCTGTAGGTCACGCCGAGGGAGACCCCCATTTTGCTGCGGTTAGCCGCGCCGCCGACGTCGGTGAAGCTCCGCTGGGTCTCCAGGTCGAAATAGACGATGTTGCGCATGCAGCGGAAGCTACGGCTTGGCTTGTTCGGCGGCGGCGGCTCGCAGCCACGGGTAGTCATCGCCATGGACCTTGACGAAGGTCGGCATCAGAATCAGCCCGGTGAGTGGAATGACCACCGCCAAGAGAATGCTCAGGGCCGCCACCCGCAGCGCCACCAGGGGCCGCGGCAACACCCGGTGGCCGGGCGCCAGGTCCCACAACGAGGCCCCGTACCGCCATGTTAGCCATGCGCTCATCCCCTGGCAGGCAAGCATCAGAATCGGCAGCCGCAGCCCAAGCCCCAGGCTCAGGACCCGCAGCGTGCGCAGCAGCGCCTGGCGCAGTGACAGGTTCGATCCATCAAGGTTGCGCACCTCCAGACCTAGCAGGAACTTGCCCGGCGTGGTCGCCAACCGGCGCAGCAGCAGCGCCTCGATGAGCAGCCACGGGAGCAGCGGCGCGAGCAGCATCCACGGGTTGAGATAGATCTTGGTTAGATCCTGCTGGGCCAGAGCGAGGCCGGCCCACCAGAGGAGGTGGATGATGTTGAAGTCCAGCCAGCGGGCGAAGAAGCGGCGCAGCAGCAGCGGTTGCGGCGGCAGCGGTGGCGGGACGCTCCGCAGCCGCGTCACCTCCGCCTCGTGCTCGCCGCGCCGCGCAAGCACCCCGGCAAATTGCGGCATGTCGCCAAGCGTCCCCCAGCTCGGCATCCCGTCGTGCCACGCCGGCTGGTCGGCGCTGAGCTCGTCGCGGGTGAGGCGCCCCTCGATGTCGTAGGGGGCGAACGGACCGGTGCGCACGCCGTTTTGGATGAGCCAGATCTCCATGCTGCTAGATGTTGCGCAGCGAGCGGGCGGCGTCGTTGCGGGCGGCGAAGGCGGCCGGCACCAGGGCGGCCAGCGAGCAGATAATGAAGGCGCCGAGGGCGATCCAGAAGTGCTCGACCGGGTTCATGTAGGCTGGGATCTGGTCAAAGCCATGAAACCGCGGCGGGAATGGGTCCGAGCCAACCGCCCGCGCGAAGTTCTGGATCGACCCGCGGAAATAAATCACCAGGTGACCCAGGCCGAGGCCCCCGAACGCGCCCAACATCCCGAGGAACATCCCTTGATAGAGAAACACCCTGACGATCTGGGCAGAGGTTGCGCCAAGCGCCTTCATGACCCCGATCTCACGCTTCTTCTGCAACGTAACAGTTAGCATCACGCCCATCATCGAAAAGGCGGCCAGGACAATGATCACCCCGAGGACGAAATACATGATCATCCGCTCCCGGGCGATCAGGGCGAACCACTCCTGGTATTGGTCCATCCAGGTGCTCGCGATCCATCCCGGCGGCAGGGTGGCGAGCACTGGCTTGATCTGCTCATCGGCCCGGTACGCGTCGGTGACCCGCAGGGCGACGCCCTGGACGGCGTCCTGGATGCCGGTGAGCTCCTGGGCAAGGTGCAGCGGCATGAAGATGTCCGGAGTAATGACGTGTTGCGACGCCTGATAGACGCCGGCGATTTCGACGTCCTTGGGCAGGACGATGTTCTTGAGGTTTTTCAGCGCCAGGGCATCGATCTTTTCGAGGTCCAGCCCGTTGAGCTCATCCAGGGCGCTGACCACTGCCGCGCGGCTGCCAGCCGGGAACCGGAAAACGCTGCGGGTCTCGTTCGGTTGGCCCTCCGCCATGACCGCCATGGCATCGCTGAGCGCGACCCACTCCGGCTCGCGCAGCGGCTGGTTGAGGATGTCCTGGAGTTTCAGGTAGGCGTCCTGCAGCGCCGGCTCGTCGATTTCCTCGCCGTCCCCAACAATCTTCCAGTTGCTCGCCACGCCGGCGCGCACCTCCGCAAGCGGCCCGGCAAACCGCTCCGCCGCGGCCGGCTCCTCGGTGCTCCGGTAAACCCTCAGCACTTCCCGGAAATTCCGCGTCGAAATGAGCTGGACGGTCGACCCAACTGTTAGCCCGAAGCTGTCCGCAAGGATCGACGAGATGACGACCCGGTCGTCGAGTCCGAGGTCGGCGCTGCTCTCGGGGAACTCGGCGAGGTAGAGCATCGAGCGGACGCCCTCGACCTGGGCCGGGTCACTGCCGTCGATGGCGCGGAAGGTCACCGGGCGCTGCAGGCCGTTGAAGTCGATGACGACGTTGTCCTGCACGTGCGGGGTGGCGGTTTCCACCCCCTCGACGCCAAGCGCCGCGGCAGTCACCTCGCGCCAGTTCTCCGCGGGAAGGCGCGTCGCGTCCGGGGCATACTCCAACAGGATGTGCGGGGTCGAGCCTAGCAGCCGGCCCTTGACGTCGCGCTCAAGCCCCGACATCACCGCGAGGACGACGATGAGGGCCATCACCCCGAAGGCCACCCCGGCGACCGAGACGAGCGAGATGACCGAGAGCACGGCGCGCCGCGGGTTGAGGTAGCGCCATGCCAACAGGAGGCTGAAGTTCTTGGTTGCGATGGGTTTCGTCTAGCCTCACCCAACCCGCCGGGCAAGGGGCAAAAGCTACCAAGTCCTAACTACACCGCCGCTCAGCCCCCGGAGGAATCCTCCCGGACCGGGACGACGAGCACCGGCACGCGCGACTTGCGCACCATGCCCTCGGCCACGCTGCCTAACAGCAGCGAGGCGACAATCCCGTGGCCGTGGGACCCGAGGACGACAAGCTGGGCGCCGATTTCCTCGGCGTAGTGGTTGATGCAGGAGAGCGGGCTGCCTTCGAGGATGTGGGTGCGGGCATCGGCGACCTCGGGCGGGACCGCGGCGAGGAGTTGGTCAAGTCTCTCCGCGGAGCGTTTGCGCGCCTCGGCCTGGAAGGTGTACATGGCGGGAAACTCCTCGGGGGTGAAGCCGTAGGCGGTGTAGGTCGGCTCCGGCTCGACGACGTGGACCAGGTGCAGGGTCGCGCCAAAGGCGCCGGCGATCTCCCCGGCGGCGGCGAGGACCTTCTGGCTGGCGTTGGAGAAATCAACCGCGGCGATGATCGTTTTCATGGGCGCCAGTCTAACACTGTGGTCCAACATCCGCCACCGGACATCCATGGATGCGGACAAATTGATAGAAAACGCGGCTGGCGGAGGGTGGGGATAGGGGCCAGAGTTGGGGCGCGATGATCAAGTTTTTGCACACACGGATACGGGTTTCGGACCTCGATCGGAGTGCCGGGTTTTACGCGAAGCTCGGCTTCGAGGTGACCCGGCGGAAGGACTCACCGGCGGGGAACAAGCTGTATTTTTTGGAGCTGCCGGGCAACAGCCACTTTCTGGAGCTGACCTACTCGCCGGACTACGAGGTGCGGGTACCCGAGGACCTGATGCACACCTGCGTGGGGGTTCCGGACATCATTGGCTATTGTGAGCGGCTCGAACAGGCCGGGCTGGAGATCTGGCCGGACGGCTGGCGCGAGAAGTTCCTCGACGACTCGAAGAAGATGGCCTTCGTGACCGATCCGGACGGCTACGAGGTGGAGATCCTCGAGCGCTAACAATTCCGGCAGGCGTCAACCGGCGCAATTTTCGGATCGCCGCCCGCCGATGGCTGGGTTGGGATGGTCCGATGATGGTTAGATCCCTTGTTTGCGCGGTGATGCTGGTGGTGCCGGCCGCGGCCCTCGACTACCTGCCGTTGTGGCCGGGGGCGGCGCCCGGGGCGGCCCAGCCGCCGGCGGGAAGCGAGAAGGCCGACGGCGGGAGGTTTTCCGAGGTGGAGGTGCCGGAGTATGTCCTGTACCGGCCGGCCACGCCTAACGGGACGAGCGTGGTGGTGCTGCCCGGTGGCGGGTATGTTTTCACGTCGTTCAGCAACGAAGGGTGGCCGATTGGTGAATGGTTTGCGGCGCGGGGGATCACCGCGTTGGTGGTGAAATACCGCACCTCTAGCAGTGATGGCCTCGGCTACCAGTATCCGGTGCCGTTGTTGGATGCGCGGCGGGCGATCCGCACCGCGCGGGCCAATGCCAAGGAGTGGGGCACGGATCCCGCCAAGGTGGGCGTCATCGGGTTCTCCGCCGGCGGCCACCTCGCCTCGATGGCCGCCACGCTCCATGCGGAGAAATTCACCCAGGAAACCGGTGATTCGGTCGATGCGCTCAGCGCCCGACCGGACTTCGCGATTCTGGTCTATCCGGTCATCTCAATGGGCAAGCCGTACACGCATGGGGGATCGGTGCAGCGGTTGTTAGGCCCGCGGGCCAGCGACGCGGACAAGGCCAAGCTCAACACCGCCGAGCGGGTGGACGCGACGACACCGCCGTGCCTGCTGGTGCATGCGGCGGACGACGCTGCGGTGCCGCTGCAGAACTCGCTGGATTTCATTGCCGGGTGCGCGCGCCACAAGGTTCCGGTCAGTGCTCACATCGTTGCCACCGGTGGCCACGGGTTTGGTGCCAAGGGGCGCGCGCAGGCCGTCGGCTGGATGGACGAGCAGCTCGCCCCGTGGCTGGAGCACGGCGGCTGGATCCCGCGCTAGCAGCTTCCAGCAATTTCAGGGCATCGATTCGTCGATTGCCCGGCGGACAGCTTGCGCGGAATGTTGGAACGCGCGGCATTCCTCGGCGTTGAGCTTTGGCTGGAGCACCCGGGTCACGCCTTGGCGGCCGACGACGACCGGCAGGCTCAGGCAGACGTCGGAAACACCGCAGAAGCCGTCGACGAGCACGCTCAACGGCATGGTGCGTTTTTCGTCGAGCACGATGCTCTCAACAATCGCGGTGGTCGCCGCGGCAATCCCGTAGCTGGTGTGGCCCTTCATCTGGAAAATCTCGATGCCGGAGCGGCTGACCTCCTGGAACGTCCCGCGCACCGCGGCGGTGTCCTCGATCGGTTCGGCTCCCGCCATCGCCATCGACATTGCCGGAAACTGGGTCTCGCCGTGCTCGCCGAGAATGTACGCGCGCAGGTCGTCAGGGTGGATTCCCGTGGTGCGCGAGAGCGCCCGGCGGAAGCGGATCGAGTCTAGCAGCGTGCCGGTTCCAAATACCCGGGATGGGTCGAGCCCGGTGATGTGGAGCGCTTGCCAGGTGAGGACATCGACCGGATTGCTGACCATCACCACGATGGCGTCCGGGGAGAGCTCCAACAGCGGCGGCAGCAGCTCTGCGAGCATGCGCATGTTGGCCGGGCCCAGGGCGAGGCGCGACGGCATGACCGGGTCGAAGCAGGCGGAAGCGCAGACTAACAGGAGGTCGGAGTTCCTGGTGGCGGGGGTGGCGCCGGCGTGGATCTCCGCCTGGGTGGGCAGCATTGCCTGGGCGTGGTCGAGGTCGAGCGCGTCGCCCTGGGCGCGGCGGAGGTTGCGGGTGTGGAGGACGAGCTCGCTGGCCAGGCCGCGCATGACGAGCTGGAAGGCGAGGGTGACGCCGACCTTGCCGGCGCCGATGATCGAGATTTTCATGGCCCAACATTGGCAGCGATCAGCCGCCAAACAAGGGCACGCTGGCAGGGCGAGGATCGCGCGCCGGGGCGGGAGCAAAATTCCGGCGTGCGCGCTGGTTGCGCAGCAGGCATGCTGGGCGGGTGGGGCAGATGCGTGAAGTTGCCGAGCGGGTGTTGTTTGCAGGCACCCTTGAGGAGAAGCTGCGCCCTGGCCCGGCGGTTGTTAGTGACGGCGCTCCCGGGCGGGCGATCCTGGTGCCGGACGCGCCCGGGCGGCCCGCGGAGCTGCGGATCCGGGGCGACGGCGTGCGGGTTGATTTTCCGGGTGTCCACCGGCTTGACGACGAGCGCGAGCGCGGAGTGATGCTGCATTTCCTGGCCAACCACGAGCTGTTGGCCGCCGAGCTCATGGCGCTGGTGCTGCTGCGCTTCCCGCAGGCGCCGGCGGAGTACCGGGCGGGGGTCTACGCCGCGATGCGCGAGGAACAGGCGCACGCCCGCATGTATGTTAGGCGGATGCGCGACTGCGGGATCGCGTTTGGCGAGCTGCCGGTCAACGACCACTTCTGGCGGCTGATTGCTCCGGTGGAAACGCCGCTGGATTTCGTCACCAGGCTGAACCTCACGTTTGAACAAGCCAATCTGGATTTCTCCAAACACTACGCCGGGTTGTTCCGCCAAGTGGGGGATCTGGCTACAGCCGCGGTGCTAGAGAAGATCCACCAGGACGAGATCGGCCATGTTGGGCACGGGCTGAAATGGTTTCGGCGCTGGAAGGATGCTGGCGAGGGTGACTGGCAGGCGTATCGGCGGCAGCTGGTCTTTCCACTAACAGCGGTGCGGGCCAAGGGTACGGCGCCGTTCAACGCGGAGAGCCGGCGGATGGCCGGGCTCGACGAGGAGTTCATCCGCGAGCTTGAGGTCTTTGAGCACTCGCGCGGGCGCACCCCGACGCTCCACTGGTTCAACCCGAACGCCGAGGGGCATGCCCGCGCGGCGGCCACCGGCGGGATCTACCAGCCGGACAAGACCGCGCTGGCGCTTGAGCACGACCTGGAGATTCTTCTGCTAGGCTGCTGCCGCAGGGACGATGCGGTGCTCCTGCGCCAAACGCCAAGCGCCGCGCACCTGGGGCGCCTCAAGCAGGCGGGGTTCCCGATTCCCGAAATTCTAACTATAGGTGATGCGCATGGGCGCAAACTTGGCGGGTTGCGGCCATGGGCGTGGTCGCCTGACGCCGCCGCCCAACTGCAGCCGTTGGCAGGCGAGGTCGCCGCGACGAGCGAGGCGCCATGGCGCCCGGCAATCCCCCACCACTGGCTCTCGAAGCAGATCGGCTTGGAGCTAGAGGCCATGTTAGGCGGATGCGCGGAAACCGGAATCTTCCATCGTGATGCGGCGGCGGTGCTAACAGACGTGGCACGGTACTTGGAAAGCGGCCAAGTTCTGCTCAAGGCGCCGTATTCCTGCGCCGGGCGCGGCCACCTGCGGGTCAACCACGCCAGCGATCCGGGCAAGACCCACGGGTGGATCGCCAACACCCTGGCGGCCCATGGCGGGATCGTCGTCGAACGCTGGCTCGAGCGGGTCGCCGATTTCTCCGCCCTCTATGAGGTCAAACCCGGCGGCGCCGCGCTCCTCGGGCTGACCCACCTCGAGAACGATCCCGCCGGGCGCTTCCTCGGGATCCGGGTGGGGCCGAAGTGGGGGAGCATGTTAGAGCCGGCGCTGGCGGACTATCTGTTTGGCGAGGCGCGGGTGATGGACTGGTATGGGCGGCGGATTCCGGCGCTTTTGCCGGAGCTGCTGGCTGGTTATGTTGGGCCGGTGTGCGTCGACGCGCTGGTCCACCGGCGCGGCGACGGGTCATTGGCGCTCAAGCCGGTCGTTGAGCTCAACGTGCGCCTGACGATGGGGCGGGTCGCCTGGGAGTGGCTGCAGCGCTCGCCTAACAGGGCGGGCGGGCGGCTGCGGATTCTCCGGCGCGCCGGGTTGGATGCGGTGGTCATCGCCGCCCTGCACGAGGGACCGGGAGTGGTGCTGAACGATCCGGAGAGCGCGGCGGAATTCTTGGCCTACTGGTTGCCCGAGGGTTGAGGGAATTGTTGCGCTTGGCCCTTTTCCGCAGGCGCAGGTCGGGTAGTTTGAGGGCGCATGATTGATGATCCGCAGGTCCTGAAAAACAACATCCGGCTCGTCGCGCGCGAGCTGGGATTTTCCGATTGCCGGATTGCCGCGGCGCGCGAGGCGACCCATGCGCGCGAGTTCCAACAATGGCTCGCTGACGGGCGCCACGGCGAGATGGCCTGGATGGAGAAGACGCCGCAGCGGCGGACCGACCCGCGCGAGGTGCTAACCGGGGCGAAGTCGCTCGTCTGCCTTGCGCTGAACTATTTCCCCGGCGACCACCCGGGCGGCGCCGGCGGCTATCAGATTGCCCGCTACGCGTGGAATGACGATTACCACGAGATCATCGGCGAAATGCTGCGCGATCTGGATGCAGCAATGACCGAGATGGGCGGGGTTCAACGTTACTACGTGGACACCGGGCCGGTGTTGGAGCGGGATTTCGCCACTGACTCCGGGCTTGGCTGGAGCGGCAAGTCGACGGTGCAGATCCACCGGCGGCTGGGGGCGTGGTTCTTCCTCGCCGAGATCATCACCACTCTGGAGCTGCCGCCAGACCTGCCATTCGGCGACCATTGCGGGAAGTGCACCCGCTGCATCAGCGCCTGCCCGACGGCGGCCATCACCGCGCCACATCAGCTCGATGCGCGGCGGTGCATCTCGTATCTAACAATCGAACACCCCGGGGCGATTCCCGAGGAGTTTCGCCGCGCGATCGGGGACCGGATTTACGGGTGCGACGCGTGTTTGGACGCGTGCCCATGGAACCGGTTCGCGGTGACCGCGCGGGAGACGCGGCTGCATGCGCGGGAGACGATATTTTCCAACAGCCTGAGGGATTTCCTTGAGCTCGACGAGGACGGCTTCCGGCGGATCTTTGCGAAATCGCCGATCAAGCGGATCAAGCGCGCGCGGTTTCTGCGGAATGTCTGTGTGGCGCTGGGCAACACCGGAGGCGCTGCCGACCTTCCGGCGCTGGAGCGGGCGGCCGCGGATCCGGATCCGTTGATCGCCGAACACGCCGCCTGGGCGGTCGGCGAAATCGCCGCGCGTGGTTAGGTGGCCCTGTTAGGCTGGCTACCAACTGATCCGCAAGCCGCTGGTCCACGACCAGCCGTCAAACGCGCCGCCGTTGTCGGCGCGGTCGCGCATGGTCGTGTATTGGACGCCGGTCTGGAGCTTGAGTTTGTGGCCGTAGAGGTAGTAGTTGAGGCCGGCGTAGGCCTCCTGATACTCGTCGCCGCGCAAGTCATTGAGTGCTTGGGCCTCGTAGCGGGTGAAGCGGATCCCGTCGGGTCCGTCGCTGTGGACATAGGTGTAGCGCAAGACGCCCTGGAGTTTGGCGCTGAAGTTGTAGTAGGGCATCACGACGAATCCCCACAGGTCCGGCTGGCCGAGGTAGCCGTCTCCTGCGGTTAGGTCCGCGCGCACCCCGAAGTCGTCCATTTCGAACCTGCCGTTGAGGGAAACGATGTGGCCCAGCGCGCGGTTGGTAAAAAGGTCGGCGGTGGGGGTTTCCTCGTTGAAGACGTAGTCGAGGCGGACGTCGGCCTTGGCGCCGCCGGTGAGGTCCGACAGGTCGCGGCCAAGCGAGACGAGCCAGCTGGTGCCGGCATCGAAGTCGCCGAACTCGCCGTCGCTCCTCCCCTGGGAGAACACCCCGGCGTGGTAGTTCCAGCCGTTCACGGTGCCCCCGGCGCTGAGCCCGGGAAGGTATCGGGTGGTGAACGCGAGGTTGTTGGTCACGTTGTTCCGGTCGATCGTCAGCAGCTCGCGCGACGAGGTCGTTCCGTCCAGGGTGAAGCCAATGTCCTGCTTGCCGAGTTTGAGCTCGAATGCCTCGGACGGCTTCCAAGCAATGTTAGCGTCGGTTAGGCGGCGGTAGACCGGGTCCTCGTTCGGATCGAGGTCGGTTTCAACCTGCACGGTGAACTTCTCGAAAATGTTGGCCTTGAACCCGGCGCGCAGGCGCCGCAGGCCGCCAAAGTCGAAGTCGAGGTCCTCGTCGGTGATCCCCGGGGCCGGATCGCCGCGCCCGTCGATGAGCGCGTAGTCAAGCTGGAGCCGCCCGGTGAGGGCGAAGCGCTGGACCACCGGGTTGGCGGGGTTGTTGTAGAGCTCGACGAGCGACCAAACCTCATCAAGCGCCCTGGTCGATGAACTCTGCGGAGTGGCCGACCATGCGGCCGGCGCCGCAATGAGTGTTAGGACTCCGAGGGCGACGGATGGATAGGTGGGGGAGGACATGTGGTTAGGTTTCGTTTGGTTCACACCGAACATCGCTTTGCCGGCGCAATCATGGAATCCTCGTGCGGTGACGAATCTGCCACGCCTTGCCCTGATGCGTAAGCGAAGGCGCGCTCAGAGTCAAAAAAAGAGGCGGCCCCGGGAAAGGGCCGCCTCTGCGGGGGTTGTGTCTGACTGGTTTAGACGGGGGTCGTCTCCTTGCGGTTGGTCGCCGGAGAGGCGGATTCCTCGCCGCCGACCGTCAGCGGGCGATAGCCACCGATCGACCTGAAGTAGATCATCAGGATGAGATAGAGCACGGCCATGCCCGCCGGGATGAGCGAATCGACTTTCAGGGTATTGCGGTTACCTTGGATGTCGGCGGCGACCACGGTTGCCTGTTCAGGGGAGCGCTGGTCCGCGGCGGTTTTCTTGGCGACTTCAAGTTTTTGCGGATCGATGGGTGTGACCTCGCGGAATTTCAGGAACTTGCTCGGCTCGCCGGCGCTCTTCCACTGCTCATAGAGAGGAGCATCGGCTTTGACCAACTCCTCGGCGGCCAAGCGATCCTTGAAGTAGCCAAGTCCCGGGGTGCCGATAAGACCGGCGGACATCATGCCGACGCCGCCGAGCAAGCTCATGGCCACGGCCCCGGTGCTTGGGAAGCGGTCACCGACGACCGCCAGCATGGTGGGCCAGAAGAAGGTCTTGGCAACTGCGTAGACGGCGAGAGCACCAAGGGCGGCACCGAAGCTGTTGACCGCAGAGACCAAGTTGAGGCCGAGGACCGCGAGCATGGCGCAGACCAGCAGCAAGCTGATTGGGCTTAGGCCGACGTGCTTTTCGATCCAGTGGGCGCAGAAGCGCAGTCCGAACATGATCAGCGAGGTGATCACGAAGAGGATTTTCCCTTCGGTCGGGTTGAGGATCGCGCCGGTGATGTTTTGGATCCAGCCGTCGGTGCCCAGCTCAACGGCACCAACCAGTGCGTGGGCGATGAACAAGACAAACAGCATCCAGTGGCCCAGGGAGAACGAAGTGATGGAAGCGACCACAGCAAGCAGACCAACTCCCACCACCGCGGCGATGATCGTCGGGGTGTTGGAGTCAATGGCAAAGAACGGCCGCAGGTTGCCTTCCGTGAAGAGGAAGAGCATGAAGCAAACCACCGCGCCGCTCAGCAGCCCGACGTCCTTGAACATTGCGCCAATCTTGAGCCCTTTGGCCGAGGCCTCGGACTTCGGATACTTCTGACCAAAGAACATCACCCCGTAGGCGATGGTTGGCAGCAGATAGAGCGCCAGCTGACCCTTCCAGCCCCAGGCGTTTTCTCCGGTTCCGAGAGTCCAGCCGATCACTCCGCCGAGCACCATCCCCAGCGGCCAGCTGGCGTGGAGGATGTTGAGGTAGTGGGTCCGGTTCTTCGGGAAAAGGGTGGCAACCAGCGGGTTGGCTACTGCCTCAAGGGTCCCGTTGGCCAACGCGAAGATGAACGTTCCCCATAACAGGAACTGGTAGGCACGGCTCGGCTCCATGCCGTCGCTTGCGCCAAGGGTGACAAAGGCCGACACCAAATGGAACAGGAAGGCTGCCAGCACCAGCTTGCCGTAGCCGATCTTGTCAACGATCACGCCGCCAATAATGATGCCGAAGCAAAACCCGGTGAAGCCGGCGCCGCCGATGGCGCCGAGCTGGGCACCGGAGAAGCCAAACTCCTCTGCCCAGTTGGCAAAGATCCCGCCGCGTACTCCGAAACCAACCCCGGCGGCGAGGATGGCGGTGAAACCGGCCCATAGGAGCCGCTTGGCGTTGGGTGCTATTGCGTCAGTTGCTGTCATTGGGTTTTTGGGTGTCTCCGGGAATTAGCTTCTCGCTGTTGGCATGGCAAGCATTCGTTCGCGGCGGAAGCGGGCATAAAAAAAGGCCCGGCACCCCGAGGGGGACCGGGCCTTGAGAGGCGTCAGCAGCTTACTTCGACGAGGAGACGAAGCTGGCCTGGGCGGCGCCCTTCTTGAGCTTCTTCTGCTTGATCCATGACATGGTCGAGCGGAGGCGCTCGCCGACCTTTTCGATCTGATGGGCGGCCTCGGCTTTGCGGATGGCGTTGAAGTTTTTGCTGCCGCCCTTGAACTCGGCCATCCACTCGTTGGCGAACTTGCCGCTCTCGATGGTCTTGAGCTGCTTCTGCATGCGCTTCTTGACCGAGGCGTCGATGATCTTCGGGCCGACGGTGACGTCGCCGTACTCGGCGGTCTCGGAGATCGAGAAGCGCATCCCGGCGATGCCGCTCTGGTTCATCAGGTCGACGATCAGCTTGAGCTCGTGGAGGCACTCGAAGTAGGCCATTTCCGGCTGGTATCCGGCTTCCACCAGAACCTCGAAGCCGGCCTTGACCAGGGCGGCGGCACCGCCGCAGAGGACGCACTGCTCACCGAACAGGTCGGTCACGGTTTCCTCGCGGAAGTTGGTTTCAAACACTCCCGCGCGGGTGCAGCCGACCCCCTTGGCCCATGCCAGGGCGATCTGCTTGGCCTTGCCGGTGGCATCCTGGTGGATCGCGATGAGGCCGGGAACTCCCTTGCCGTCAACATATTGCGAACGCACCGTGTGGCCCGGGCCCTTGGGGGCGACCATGATGACGTCGATGTCCTTGGGTGGCTTGACGAAGCCGAAATGGACGGCGAGGCCGTGGGAGAACATGAGCGCCTTGCCCTTGGTGATGTTGGGGGCGATGTCCTTTTCGTAGACCGACGGGATGACCGTGTCAGGCACCGCCACGAGGATCACGTCGGCGGCCTTCACCGCGTCGGCGGTTTCCATCACCGTGAAGCCAAGCTCCTCGGCGACCGGGCGCGACTTCGACTTCTTGTACAGGCCGATGATGACCTTGCAGCCGCTCTCCTTGAGGTTGAGCGCGTGGGCGTGGCCCTGGGAGCCAAAGCCGATGACCGCGAGGGTCTTGTTTTTGAAGGTGGCAAGGTTGGCGTCCTTGTCCGTGTAAATCTTGGCCGACATGGTTCTATCAGTGGTGTGGATTGCTTGGGCGCCGGCAAGACTCACTGCAGGCGGGCGCGCAGACTGGCCAGTCCCGGGTTCAAGGTCAAGCCAATGGTAGAATCCAACAGGAGCTGTTGCCTGCTGCCATCAGACCCTGCGGGGCACCACCCTCACTGAGGCGGCCCTAACGACAACCAAGCTCGCCGCATGGCGATGGCCTCCGCGATGGATAAGTCAGAGGGTTTGGGCGAAGCCGTCCATCGAGTCGACTTGGATGGCTGCGCGGTGAAGTGCCTTCAGTTGTCCCTCGTCAGCGACAGCGGCGATGGAATTTCTGACGTCAACCGGGACTTCGGCGAAACGAACCACCAGAACCTCAAGGACCAAATCCCGCAGGTTTGCCAGGCGTTCCTGACGGCCTTCCTGACGTCCTTCCTGGCGGCCAATTTGAAGGATTTGCTCGGCGAGGGTCATGGTGGTGGCTTGGAGATCGGCTTGATGGAGCATTTGGACCCTACGCTTGAAGGCCAGAAAGTCAACATTGCTGCCAAGGATGTAGCGGATGAGGAGGTCGCGAATCTCCTGGGGGAGTTGAACCAGAAGGGCCTCATCCCAGACCGGATCGCTCAGGAGTTGCGCAACGCGCTCAGCCTTCATGGTCCGCAGAATCATGATGCCCGCCGGAGTGCCGCGGATGGCGTCAAACGACAGGCTGGCGAGCTCGATCAGACAAAACGAGAAATCCGGGATGAAGGCAGAGAAGTGGTGTAAATCCTCGGTGGGCAGGTCGACGAGGCTGGCGAAGCGCGGCGAGAGTCTCCATTTTTCCGCATTGTGGGCCAGCACGACGGGGACGATCACAGGCAGTTTGGCAGCATTAGGCCGCGGTTTGAGCCAAGCCTCCCAGATGCGGACCATGTAGCGCAGCAGGCGCAGAGCCAGGAGCGGTTCCTCGCGTACCTGGTGCTCAAACATCAAGTAGACAAGGCAGTCGTCCGCACCCATCGGCGCAGAAAACAACAGGTCGCTCTCGCTGCGGCAAAACGCCGAATCAACGAACGTGGCGGGTTCTGGCCGCAGCCGGGTCCAATCGATCCGCGCGGCGACTGCTGGCGGGAGCTCCTCGCGGAGGAAACCAGCCGCCGTTGCGGGATCGCCAAAACCCGCCCGGAAGAGCTTGTCGTGGGGATGGTGGATTGAGTCGTCCGCCGCGGCCATTGGCGGCAACCTCGCACCGTCATTGGCAAATCAAACTGGTAGTTCGCGCCCGTGTTTCCCCTAACTGTACACGACCACCGGGCCGACGCCGCCGCCCTGGACCGAGCGCAGCTTGGCCACCGCGCGGGCAACCGCGGCGGCCGCCTGGGTGATTTCCTCGGCGGTGGTGTTGGATGAGAGGGAGAAGCGCAGGCTGGTCTTGGCGAGGGACTCGGGAATCCCCATCGCCCGCTGGACATGGGAGGGTTCCTGTTGGCCGGTCATGCACGCGCTGCCGGCGGAACACTGGACCCCGTATTCATCCAGCAGAATCAGCAGGCCCGCCGCGTCGCAGCCTTCAAAGGACAAGTGGCAGGTGTTGGGCAGGCGGTGGGCCGGGTTGCCGTTAGGGTGGACGCCGGTGATTCCGGTCACCAGGGCAACTTCAAACGCGTCGCGCAGGGCGCGGACCGCCTCGTTGTTAGCCTTGGCGGCGATGGCCGCGGCGGCGCCCATGGCGACGATGGCGGGGACGTTTTCGGTGCCGCCGCGGCGCCCGGCCTCCTGGCCGCCGCCGCGCATGAGCGGCTCGACGCGCACCCCGGAGCGCACGTAGAGGGCGCCGATCCCTTTGGGGCCGTGGAACTTGTGGGCCGAGAGCGAAAGGAAGTCGGCGGCGAGCGCGCGCACATCGAGCGGGATTTTGCCCACCGCCTGGACCGCGTCGGTATGGAAGGCGAGGCCCGCCTCCTTGGCGATCGCGCAGGCGTCATGGATCGGTTGGATGACCCCGGTCTCGTTGTTAGCCCACATCACCGAGGCAAACCCGCCACCGTCGCGGGCGCGCGCGCAGGCGGCGGCGAACTCGTCCAACAACAACCGCCCGTCCGGGCTAACAGCGACGAGGTCGACCGGATAGCCGACCTCTGCGAATGTCTCGCATGGGCGCAGGACCGCGCTGTGTTCGATGGCGGTGGTGACGACCCGGCCGGACTTGCGCCCGACGAGGCGGGCGAGCCACTTGAGGGCCATGTTGGTCGACTCGGTGCCGCCGCTGGTGAAGACAATCTCCTCCGGGGAGGCATTGATCAGGGCGGCGACCTGGGCGCGCGCGGTCTCGATGGCCGCGCGCACTTCCTTGGCGGCCCGATAGCCGCTCGACGGGTTGTGCCAGGACTCGCGCAGATACGGCAGCATCGCGTCGACCACCGCCGGATGCGGGGCGGTCGTCGCGTTGTTGTCCAGATAGATCATGGGCTGGCGCGGCGGCCGCTAGGGTTTGACCGCCTCAAGGCGGGTCAGCCGGCCGGTCTTGTTCCACTCCTCGACGTACAGGTTGCCGTGCGCGTCAAAGCACAACCCGTGCGGCGCGGTGAACTCGCCAGGCTTCATCGCCGCGGCTTCAACGCCGAAGTTGGCCCATTGCCCCTTGTCCGGGTTGTCTCCCAGAAACGCCACCGGCGTTCCTTGCTTGTCTAGCAGCGTGACCCGCCCCTCGAGCTCCGCCACGGCTAACAACTCGGCGTGGAAGCTCATCGCGCACGGGCGGCGCAGCCCGGTGGCGTGGACGCCAAGGAAGTTGCCGTCCAGGTCGAGGTGGACCAACCGGCGGTTCTCCCGGTCGGCGACCAGCAGCCGCGGCGCGCCGAAGCGCGTGTCGATGATCAGCCCGTGGCAGGCCTTGAAGCCGTCAGGACCCTCGCCCGGGCCGCCGAAGCTTTTGAGCAACTCGCCGGTGGGAGAGAACTTGTGGATCTTGTTAGACCCGTAGCCGACCGCGACAAAGACCGAGCCATCGGGTGCGACGGTGACGGCAGTGACGCCGCCGAGGCCCCCCGGGACGGTGACGCCCTCCTTGGGGAAGGTTTGGACGGTTTTGCCGTCGAGATCCATCTTGATTCCCTGTTCGCCGCGGCCGAAGGCACCGTAGAGGAACTCCTGGTCGCCTTCCTTGCGGATCATGAGGCTGTGGAAGCCGGTCTTGTCCGGCGAGATGGACTTGACCAGCGACCCGTCGGGGCGGAAGACGCAAATCGAGTGGGCGGCCTCGGTTGAGGCGTAAATGAGCCCCGCGGAGTCGACCGCGACGCCCCCGTGGGTTGGTCCAAGTGCTTTTCCCTCAGGGAGTTTCCCCCACCACGCGTGGGCCTGGAAGGTATGGCTGCCATTGCCGGTGCGCACCGGGGCGCCCGCCGCGGGGGCCGCGCCTTGTGGGCCCGCGGGGACGTCCTGGTCGGGGTGGGCAGCCGCTGGCAGCGCCAGCACGGCAAGCATGGTTAGGCAACGGGTGGTGGTTTTCATCAGGTGGATGGATAATTGCATACTCGCGGGATTCAACTAACGGAAAATCTTCACCGCCACAGCCAGCGGAGCGCCTCGGGAAGCAAGGTGCCGCCGTGCCTGCCGCTGTGCTTGCCGGTTCCCCAGACGTAGCGGTGGTCGTAATGGGCGAATTCCAGGGCGGCCTGCATTTGCATGTTAGCCAGTGGCCAGCTCCCGTGCTGGTTGTCGAGGTCGTTGATTCCCTCCTGGAAGAACCCGCGGATCGGCTTGGCCGGGGTTTTGCGGATCATCCCCGGATAGGCGTCGCCGCCGCGGATGTTGGTGAACGAGCCAATCAACGAAATGACCTTGGCAAACTCGCCGGGCCGCTCCCAGGCGACCGTCCACGCGCAGATCCCCCCGGAGCTCGTCCCGCAGATCGCGCGGCGCGCCGGCTCGTTTGTTAGGTTGAGCGTTTTGCCGACCTCCGGGAGGATTTCCTCCAACAGGAAGCGGGCGTAGGCGTCCGAGAGGGTGTCGTATTCCACCGAGCGGTTGTTGTTTTTCCAGGGGTCGGCGGCCGGCTCGGGGCCGATGTGTCCGGGGTCGATGAAGATTGCGACGATGGGCGGGATGGCGCCCTGGTGGATGAGGTTGTCGAGGACGACCGGGACGCGGAAGTCGCCGGTGGGGTTCACAAACGCGTGGCCATCCTGGAACACCATGACCGCCGCGGGGGTTGCGGGATCATACTGCGCAGGCTTGTAGACAAAGAACTTCCGCGCAGTCCCCGGAAACACCTTCGAGTCATTCCAGCGGTGCTCGGTGATTGTCCCCCGGGGGACCCCCGGCTGCGGCGCCGAATCCGCGCCGTAGGCCGGCTCAGGCACGTCCGGCAGGGTCAGCACCGGTGCCGGTGGGCGCTCGCCGGCACCCAGCGGCACCATGGCGAGAACCAGGGCGGCGGTAGCTAACAGGGCGCGCGGACTCATCAAGTCCCGGTCCTACCAGAGCCGCGGCGGGTGGCCAACCGAAAACCCGGACCAGTTAGTGAGGCTGAATGGGGAGAGCCGGGAGGCACAGCGAGCATGTCTGCGAGTTCTGCGGGCGGACTGCCGGAGCCCGCCACGCCAACAACAGCGCGAGCGCTGCGAGCAGGAGGATATCCACTAACCGACGGGAGGGCATCTGTTAGGTTAGCACTGAGTTCCGCGGGATCAACGGCGGCGGCGGCGCTTGGCGCCCTCGGTGGCGGGTGGCTTGGCCTCGGTGGAGGATTTTCCGCGGCGGTTGGCCGGCTTGGCGTCGGTGGATGTGCGGCCGCGGCCCTGGCTGCGTTCGCCGGACCCGCCGCGGGAACGGCGCTGCTGGCCGTCGTCGCCCGACCTTGAGCGGGAGCGCTTGGCGGCCGGGGCGTGGGGGTTTTCGCTGCGCTTGGACGCGCGGTCGCCGGGTTTTGGTTCCGGAATCGACGAGATCCGGAAGTCGACGAACTGGCGTTCGAAATCGATCTTGCCGATGGTGACCTCGAGGACCTGGCCGAGGCGGAGTTGTTGGCCGCCGGAGGCCGAGTAGCGGCCGAGGCTTGGCTCGAAATACCAGTCGCCCTTCGGGAAGTGCTCGCGCTTGACCAGTCCGCGGGTCTGGATCGCCAGCGCCTCGATCTGCAGCCCCATCGGGCGCACGTCGGTGACCACCGCCATGAACTTCGGCGGGTCGGCGCTCTGCGCGCTGGTCGCCAGGTACTCCAACATCTTCAGCCGCCGGGTTTCGTTCTCGGCCTCCGCCGAGGTCCGCTCGGTCGCCGAGATGTGCGCCGCGATCTTGGTCATCTCGCTGTGCGGCGGGGTGCTGTCGGGCCGGGCCGGCCGGTTGACCAGCAACGCCTGCAGCGCCCGGTGGACGATCAAGTCGGCGTAGCGCCGGATCGGGCTGGTGAAGTGGCAGTAGTCGCCCTTGGCCAGGCCATAGTGGCCGAGCGGATCCGGGTCGTAGGCGGCGCGCTTGAGGCTCTTGAGCAGGCCGATCTTGATCGCGTGCTCCTCGGGCCGGCCCTTCGCCTCATCCAACAATTTCTGGATGTGCATCCGGTTGGTTAGGTCTCCCGGCGCGTAGCCGTGCTGGCGGGCTACCTCGGCGTACTCGATGAGCTTGGCGCTGTCGGGATCGTCGTGGACCCGGAAGATCGCCGGCTTCTGGGCACCCTTGAGGGCCCGGGCAACAGCCTCGTTGGCTAACAGCATGAACTCCTCGATGAGCTGGTGGCTCTCGTTGTATTCCTCGATCGAGATGCCGACCGGCTTGCCCTTGTCGTCGAGTTTGACGCGGGTTTCGGCCATGTCCATGTCGAGCGCGCCCTGGTCGAAGCGGCGGCGGCGGATCAGGGTGGCAAGCTTCCACGCCTCGCGGACCGCCTCGGCGACCGGGCCGCTGCCCTCGCCGACGATCATCGTCTGGGCGTCCGCGTAGGTCAGGCGCGCCTGGCTGTGGATGACGGCGTTGTAGAACTTCGCGTCGACCACCTTGGCGGTCTTGTCGAGTTGGATGACCGCCAGCTTGGTGAGCCGGTCGACCTTGGGGCGGAGGCTGCAGATCCCGTTGGAGAGCTCCGGCGGGAGCATCGGCAGGACCCGGTCGACCAGATAGGTCGAGTTGCCGCGTTGGCGCGCCTCCTCGTCGAGGGCGCTGGCGGGTTTGACGTAGTGGGAGACGTCGGCGATGTGGACGGCAAGTTCCCAGCCGCGTTCGTTAGGAGTGACGCAGATCGCGTCGTCGAAGTCCTTGGCGTCGTCCGGGTCGATGGTGATGACCATCCGCTGGCGCCAGTCGATCCGGTCGGTTAGGTCGGCCGGTTGGACGGTGTCGGGGACCGCGGAGGTCTCGCGGCGAACCTCCTCGGGGAACGAGGTGGCCAGCCCGTGGCGGTGGATGACCGCCTCGATGTCGACGCCCGGGTCGCCGGGCCAGCCGAGGACTTCGATGACGCTGCCGACCGGGACGTCGCTCGGTTTTTCCCAGCTTTCGAGTTCGACGACGACCTTCTGGCCGTGGCGTGCGGTGGTTTCGCCGGTGATCTCGACCCGCGCGGGCATGGTTGCCTCGTCCGGGACGACCCAGCGGTCGTCGCCGTGGGCCTGATAGATGCCGACGATGTTGCCGCGGCGGCGTGAGAGGACCTTGCGGACGCGGCCGGTCCAGTCGGCGGCGCCGGTGTCCGGGGCGGCGGAACTGCGGCCGGTCGGCGGCGAGTGCTCCATGACGACCTCGACGCGGTCGCCGTCAAGGGCCACGCCGGTATACTTGGCCGGCACCTCGAAGCGGGTGTAGGAGTTGAACGTGACGCCGCTCTGCAGGTTGGCCGGATCGCCAAGGTCGGGATAGAACCAGGCAAACCCGCGCGGGTGGAGCCGCAGCAGGCCGGTGAGCACCGGGGCGTCGGCGCTAGGCGCCTTGCGCTTGGGCTTTTCCGCGGCGGGCTTGGCGGCGCGGTCCTTCTTGTTGCCGCCGGCCGAGCGTTTGTCGGGTGCGGGCTTCGGCTTGCCGGCGAGCTCGTAGCGGCCCTGGCGCAGGTAGACGATTTGCCCCTCGCGCTCAAGCATCGCCAGCTCGCTGCGCATCTCGGCGCGCTCGTCGGTGCCGAGCTCAAGCTCGCGTGCAAGTTCCGACTTGTTGAGCGGCACATAGCCGTCTTTTCCCATCAGGCCAAGCAGGCGGCCGCGAATTCCATCCAATCCCATGCCGCATGGTGCGTCGCGAATCGCCCACCGGCAATCGCAATCCCCGCAAATCCAGCGACCCGCAACCGGCCACGGGGGGCGCCATGAATTGCTTTTGCATCGACAGCCCGCCGGGGTATCCATATTTTCATACTGGACGCACGTCCGCGCGGCAACGCCCGGGCGCGCCCCTATCCAGTGCGCCTGCGTTCAAAAATACCCATGAAAACCTCATTCGTTAGCCTCGCTCGCCGCCGCTCCGGCTTCACCCTGGTCGAGTTGTTGATTGTCATCGCCATCATCGTCATCCTGGTGGGCTTGAGTTTTGCCGGGATCACCTGGGCGATGGACAGCGCCCGCAGAGTCAGCGCGCTCAACGTGGCCAAGGGCCTTGAGCAGGCGATTGACAACTATTACCAGCAAGAAGGGGTGATGCCGGTCGACGCAACCGAGCCGTTCACCACCAACAGCGTGGCCGGCAAAGAGTTGTTGGCGATCCTAACCGCCAACGAGACCGGTGCGGTCTTGAAGAACCCCCGGAAGATTCCGTTTTTCACCGGCAAGGACGTCAAGGTGAAGCGCGACGGATTGTTTTATGAAGCGGGCGTGCCCGAGGGGCTCTATGATCCGTGGGGCAAACCATTCATCGTGGTGCTTGACCACGACCTTGACCAGAAGATCACCGTGACGATCCCCCAGGGCAACATCCCCAACGCCATCGACGATGGGATCATCCGCAACCGCAACGCCGCCATCTATTCGCTCGGCAAGGACCCCGACGCGGCGCTCATCGCGCCGAAGGACCTGGTCCGCTCGTGGGCCCAGTAAGGCGCGTATTTTGAAACCGCCCGCCGCGCCCCAGGGCCCGGCGGGTATTTTTTTGCCAACAGGGAGCGGCCAATCAGGCCGGGAATTCGGTTGCTATCGATGCCCGGGAGGGCCAGCCTGAAAGTTGAGGCACAAGCGCATACGGAGACACCCGGGGCGTGAAATCACATGATCCCCGCGCCATTTTCCCAGCGTTATCGAGCGGCATTGAAAATCTATCTGGCCGCCAAGGGGGGGGCTGGCGACGCGTTGGCCGGGGAAATTGCGGCCTTGGCCGGCATCCGGGGGGTGAGGATTCTGGACTTCGCCAAGTTCCATGAGCTGTGCATGGCCGCGGAGATTCTCCCCGGGGTGGCCTCCGCACGGGTTCCCGGATTGATCCGGCGCGCCGCCGGGTTTTTCGCGGCCGTCGCCACCTCCGTCAGCCCGGCCAGCGGCTTGGGGAATGCGCCGGGCAACCGTGCCAAGGTGGTTGAGGCCTTGAGCCGCCGCGGCGTCGAGCTGGCCCGCGCCAACCGCGCCCAGGCCATACAGCTGACTTCTTGCAGGGCCGCGGAGGTCGCTTCCCGCGCCAACCAAAGCGCCTTCGCCAAATCCCTCAAGGACTCCGAGTTGCTCAAGGCGCAGTTGCGCGGCCTGTCGCGCCAGATCCTCAGCGCCCAGGAAGACGAGCGGAAAATCATCAGCCGCGAACTCCACGACGTCATCGCCCAAACTCTCATCGGGATCAACTTGCGCCTGGCCACCCTGAAAAAGGAGGCAGAAATCAACACCAAGAGCCTTGCCCGCAATATCACCCTAACCCAGCGGCTCGTCACCAAGTCCGCTAACATTGTCCATCGGTTTGCCCTCGAGCTCCGCCCGCCCGCGCTTGATGACCTCGGCCTGATCCCGGCAATGCTCGCGTTCCTGAAGAACTTCACCACCCGGACCGGCGTGCGCACGCACCTAACTGCCTACGCGGCCGTCGAGGAACTCGATCTTCCGCGGCGCACGGTGCTGTTCCGGGTTGCCCAGGAAGCCCTCACCAATGTTGACCGCCACGCCGCCGCCAGCCACGTGAAGGTCGACATCGTCAAACTCCAGCGGAGCGTGCGCATGACCATCAAGGATGACGGGAAGTCATTCGACGCCATGAGCGTGCTCCTTTCCGCGCCGCGCAAGCGGCTTGGCCTCCTCGGAATGCGTGAGCGCATCGAAATGGTCGGCGGCTCCTTCGCCATCACCTCCCAGGCCGGGTCCGGGACGACCGTCACCGCCGAGCTTCCCTTGGCTAACAAGCCGCGCCGCAGCACCGCCGCCAAGCGATGAAACCTATCACCGTGCTTCTAGCAGAGGATCACACCATCGTGAGGGAAGGGCTGCGCCGGATGCTCGAGTTGCACGCCGGCCTCCAGGTCATCGGCGAGGCCAAGGACGGACGCCAGGCTGTCAGGTTGGCCCTCGAGTTGAGTCCCGACGTGGTTCTCATGGACATTGCCATGCCCGGGCTCAACGGCTTGGAGGCAACCCGCCAGCTGCTCCAGGCACGCCCGGGAATGCGGATCCTGATTCTAACAGCCCACAATGATGACGCCTACGTCGGCAGCGCGATGGCCTCGGGTGCGATGGGCTTTGTGCTCAAGCAGACTTCCGCCGACCAGGTCTGCTGCGCAATCCGCCAGGTTCATGGCGGGCGCGGCTACTTCAGCCCGTCGATTGCCCGCCGGCTCGAGCGCGCCGGGGCGCGGCCGCATGGCCGCAAGGACATCTACGCGAAGAAGATGACCCTGCTGAGCTCGCGTGAGATGGAGGTCCTCCAGCTCGTCGCCGAGGGCAAGGCTAACAAGGAAACCGCCGGCTTTCTGTGCATCAGCATCAAGACGGTCGAAAAACACCGCGCCAGCCTGATGGAGAAGCTCGATATCCACCACACCGCCGGGCTGACGCGCTACGCGATTGCCGCGGGGATCATCGAGAGCAGCGTCCAGGTGACGATCCTCTAGGCCGGGTCCATCTCGGATTGTAGGGTTTCACCCCATGGGAAAGTCCACGCCGCGGCGTGAGTGTTAGGGATGCGGGGGCGCGCACTTTGCTAGACGAGCGCCCCTGCTTTTGACCCCTCCGCAAATCGCAACAAGTATGTATAAGTTACCAAGAAAATCCATCCTCCTCATGGGCACGGCGCTGGCCGGTCTGGGTGTCAGTCTATTCGCGTCCAGTGCTTATGCGCAGGTCGTTCCTTTGGGAACCGCGGAAGACTTCGCCATCATCAGTGCCGCCGGGGTGACCAACACCGGGAACACCATCGTCAACGGCAACATCGCGCTGAGTCCGAACGAGTCGCTAACAGGCTTCCCGCCGGGAATCATCAATGGCGATGTCTACCAGCACAGCGACCCGACCGGCGAGGCGATCCTCGCCCGCAACG
Organism: Akkermansiaceae bacterium; assembly: GCA_044373465.1. GTDB lineage: Bacteria > Verrucomicrobiota > Verrucomicrobiia > Verrucomicrobiales > Akkermansiaceae > JBILQA01. Next base: position 78,959 of record JBILQE010000009.1, read on the forward strand.
ACGCCTTCAATGCGTATAACACGTTGAAGGACATGCAGGCCGGCAACGGGACCAACCTTTCGTTGGAAAACTACACATTCACTCCGGGGGTCTACAATTTCACCTCCAGCGCAGGGTTTGACACGAGTCTGACGCTCAACGCGGGCGGGCTTGCTGGAGCGCGCTTCGTCTTCCAGATCGCGTCGAGCCTAACAACCGGGGTGAACTCGATTGTGACGATTCTCAACGCGGGAGCGACCGGACCCAACGTTTACTGGCAGGTTGGCAGTTCGGCGACGATCAACGGTGATTCGTTTGTGGGCAACGTCGTTGCCCTGGAGAGCATCAGCTTGGGTGAGGGAGTCGCCCTGGAAGGCCGGTTGATCGCCCTCACCGGCGCAGTCACCTTGATCAATGATGTCATCAGCGTCCCTGAAGGCGGTTCATCCGAGGGCCCGAGCGACGACGAGCTTGAGGTGTTCACCGAGCTGAGCTCTCCGGACGAGCTTACCGCGCTCTACCAGACCGGGTTCTCCGCCGCGGAGGTGCGCAACACCAACATCCAACGCCACCTCGAGCGGGTGCGCTCAGCCTCCGGCAGGAATAGCGAGACGACCTACAGCGTGCCGGCCGACGCCGCGGAGCCGAGCGACAGCAAGGGCGGTCTGGGCAGCAAGGGCGGCCTAAGCAGCGGCAAGAACGGCCTGACCCAGCACACCGTCTACGACCGCCGCGACGCCAGCAACCGCAGCTTCTTCTTTGAAGGAGCCAACAGTTCGGGGAGCGTTGACGGTTCGGGTCTAACCAACGGTTATGACTTTGACCGGACCGGCTTCACCGCCGGGGTTGACACCCGCCTGAGCGAGAACTTTGTCGTCGGCCTGCTTGGCGGCTACGCGCAGACCGATGCCGACTTGTCGAGTGGCGGCAGCATGGAGGCGGAAAGCTACAATGCGGCGGTCTACGCCACCTACTACAAGGGCGGCTTCTACCTGGATGGATTGTTGGGCGCGGGGCTCAACTCGTATGACACGAGCCGCGCATCGCTTGGTGGCTATGCCACGGGCAGCACCGACGGCTGGCAGCTCGAGTCGATGCTCAACACCGGCTACGACATTCACCGCGGCAACTGGAGCTTTGGCCCGCTGGCCAGCGTTGCCTTCACCCGCGTGAATCTCGACGGGTTTGCCGAGACTGGCTCGCTTACCCCGCTGATCTTCCGTGACCAGCACCAGGATTCGCTGCGCACCAACCTTGGCGCCAAGATCGCCTACGCGGCCAGGATCGGCAGCGTCAAGATCACCCCGCAGGTCCGTCTGGCTTGGCAGCATGAGTTCCTCGACAGCACCCAGACGATGGAGTCGCAGTTCGCGCCCGGTGGCGCTGTTTCCCTCACCAGCGGCCCCAACATCGACAGCGACCGCCTGCTCGTCAGCGCCGGCCTGACGGTGGAGGTCACCCCGACTGTTAGCCTCTACGGGTTTTATGACGGCCGCCTCGGTGGCTCGGACTACAAGTCCAACACGGTCTCGGCCGGCGTGAAAATCGACTTCTAGCAACAACAACACCAGAAGGAGGATCCAGCCCTCCAGGCGCCCCGCCGGTTAGATCGGCCGGGGCGTTTTTTTGCCGGGTGGCGGCGGGCCGCCGAGAACCTACGGTCTGTTAGGCTCTACCGACGCCTCCGGCAAGTGCAGGGACGGTTTCAGCCCGAACCTATCCACGGGTCCGAGGCCAAAGAAAAAGCCGGGCAGGGGAGACCCCCGCCCGGCTGTGAATTGGTTAGGTGCCGCGCCGGTTAGGGCGTGGCGGGTGGCTTACATCATGCCGCCCATGCCGCCCATGCCGCCGCCGTGGTCGTGGCCGTGTCCGCCGCCGGCTTCTTCCTTGGCAGGAAGGTCGGTGATGACGCACTCGGTGGTGAGCAGGAGGCCGGAGATGGAGGCGGCGTTTTGGAGGGCCGAACGGGTCACCTTGGTCGGGTCGACAACGCCGGAAGCGATGAGATCCTCGTACTTGTCGGTGGCGACGTTGTAGCCTTCGTTGCCCTTGGCGGTCTTGACCCGCTCAACGATCAGGGCGCCTTCGCGACCGGCGTTGGCGGCAAGCTGACGCAGAGGAGCTTCCACGGCGCGGGCAACGATGCCAGCCCCGGTCAGTTCGTCACCGGTCAGGCCGAGATCACCCACGGCGGCCTGCGCGCGGATCAGCGCGGTGCCACCACCGGGGACGATGCCTTCTTCCACCGCGGCGCGGGTGGCGTGCAGGGCGTCTTCCACGCGGGCTTTCTTTTCCTTCATCTCGGTTTCGGTCGCAGCACCGACGTTGACCACGGCCACCCCAGTTTCCTCGATGGCAAACAGGCGACCACCTTCGGCGACCTCTCCCCGGCGATGACCTACAGCTATGCTGTCACCGCTACCGGCCTGGCCACCACCCGCGCCTACCTCGATGGCCCCAATCTGCGCGAGGCGGTCAGCCAAGCGGTCGACTGGGCCGGTCGCCCGGTGCGCAGCGACTTTGCCGATGGTGCCATTGCCACGGTGAGCTACAATGCCCTCGGCCAGATGATCGCCAGCACCGACTCCGACGGCGTGACTACCCTGATGGCTTACAACAGCCGCGGCGAGCAGACGATCTCTGCCATCGACCTTAACGCCAACGGCCAGATCGACTACGGCACCGACACAGTAAGCTTCTCCGATTCATTCCCCGCCCTTAACACCGGCAACCCGGTCATCCGCTCGCTCCAGAAAGTTTGGCAGCCAGGCGACACCAACCCGGCCGCCGGAACGGTCGTCTCGATCACCGACAGCACGCCCGACGGGCTCGCCAGCACCTCGACCCAACTCGGCGTGGCCAACCCGGCCACCAGCCTGACCACGCTCGGCACCGGTGGAAACATGACCCAGACGCAGGTTTCCCCGGATGGTTCGTACACCGTGAGCACCATTGTCGCCGGCCGCCCGGACGTCACCGCGTTCTACAACAACGCCAACGTCCTCGTCGCCTCTACCGCCGCGCGCGATGCCAGCAACACCCCGGGCAGCGGCTACGACTCCCTCGGTCGCCCGACCCACCAGTACGACTCGCGCACCGGCGTGACCACCACCGCCTACCTCTCGGCCACCGCTGACGTGGCCGCCAGTACCACCGACCCGGGCAACCGCACCACTTCGTTCACCTATGACGTCCGCGGCCGCCAGACGACCGTCGACGCCCCGGACACCCTCGACGCCAACGGCGCCCTCTTGACCAACATCACCACCACCAGCTACTTCCCCGACGGCCAAGTCCAGGAAGTCAACGGCGGTCAAACCTACCGGGTCAGCCACACCTACGACTACGCCGACCGCCAAAAAACCCTGACCACCTACGGCGCCACCCCGGCGGTCACCACCTGGTCCTACAGCCCGACCCGCGGCTTCCTTACCCGCAAGGAATACGCCGACGGCAAGGGGACCAACTACACCTACACCCCGGCTGGTCGCCTGGCCACCCGCGCGTGGGCACGCGGCGTCACCACCACCTACAGCTACGACGCCGGAGGCCGCCTCACCCTGACCGATTACTCGGACACCACTCGCGACGTCGCTCTCAGCTACGATGCCCTCGGCCGCAAGATCACCGAGTCCCAGACCAACCGGACCCAGTACTCCTTCACCTACAACCCCGTCACTCTAGCCCCGACCAGCGAAACCCTCGCCTACGACCTTAACGCCGACGGCACGCCCGACTTCACCCGCGTCCTCGACCGCGGCCAGGACAGCCTCCAGCGCGACAGCGGCTGGCAGCTCAAGGATGGCGCCACCATCGAAAACCAAGTGACATACGCCTACGACCCCGCTGGCCGTCTCGCCAGCGTGACCAGCCCGGCCGGACCGTTCACCTACGCCTACCAAGCCAACAGCGTGGGCCTGCTCAGCAGCGTCACCAGCCCGGCCCACACGGTCACCAACACCTGGGAGAACACCCGCGACGTCCTTGCACGCAAACAAAATGCCGTTGGCGCATCCGTCATCTCGGCGTATGACTACAGCGTGAACCCCCTCGGCCAGCGCACCGAAGTCGCCAAGACCGGCAGCGCTTTCGCTTCAAACCGCAGCATTGCCTGGGGTTACGACTCCCTCGGCCAGGTCGTTAAAGCCGACAGCACGGCCGGCTTCAACCGTGCCTACCAGTACGACGGCATCGGCAACCGCAAAAAAGCCGCTGACAGCCTGACCCTGCCGGCCACCGACAACTACACGGCCAATGCGCTTAACCAGTACACGGCAGTCGACACGATCAACCCGGCCTACGACGACGATGGCAATGCCACGGCTTACCCGCTCCCGGCCCACCTCAGCGCTAACAGCACTCTCGCCTGGGACGCCGAGAACCGCCTCGTCAGCGCCACCGTCAACGGTACTACCACCACCTATCTCTACGACTCGGGTAGCCGCCGGATCGCCCAGACGACCGGTAGCGCGACCACCGTTTATATCTACGACGCTTGGAACCCGGTCGCCGAGT
>JBILQE010000091.1:0-6114 GCA_044373465.1 Akkermansiaceae bacterium
ACCCCGTCAACCCCGTCAACCCCGTCAACCCCGTCAACCCCGTCAACCCCGTCAACCCCGTCAACCCCGTCAACCCCGTCAACCCCGTCAACCCCGTCAACCCCGTCAACCCCGAGGGTGACCAAAGCCAGACGCGGAATAAGAATCCAGCGCCCGGCCTCTCAGCCCTAGCCGATCCGGGGGGCGCTTGACGTTGACATCCAAGCCCAGATTGCTAGCGACAACGAGTTCCGCACTGCGAATGAAATCCCTTTTGCGCTCAACTAGTGTTTTTCTCGCGGCGGCCATCGGGCTGGTCGGTTCGGCTGCCCGGGCGACGCCGGTGGACACCACGAACTTCTCCGAGACGAGCTTTGCCTCAGGCAGCGGAATTGGCTTCGCCACTGGAATGGACTGGGCGCCGGACGGGTCCGGGCGCTTGTTCGTCATCTGCAAGAATGGCGAGGTCCGCATCGTCCAGCATACCAAGGGGACCAGTGCCGGAACCGTCGTCGCCACCCCGTGGGCGACAATGGGTTCAATTTTCACTGGAGGTGAATGCGGGCTGATTGGGATGTGCTTTGATCCGGGGTTTCTGACCAACCGTTACGTGTATTTTTTCGTGACGGTGTCGGGCGACCTTGCCACCAGAAGCGGCGAGCAGCAGATCATCCGCTATACCGACGACCCGCTCACCAATACCGGCACGAATCCATTTGTCATCATGGCCAATTTGCCGACACGGGCTGAAAACCACAACGGCGGCGGCCTCGGCGTCGGCCACGATGGCCGGCTCTATTGGTCAATCGGCGACAACAACAGCACGACCCTCGCTCCAAACCTCGCCTCGCTCGCTGGCAAAGTCGGGCGGGCTAACCGGTTCACCGGCGCCGCGCTCAACGACAACCCGTTCAATGACGGCGCGGGATCCAACAACGACCACATTTGGGCCCGGGGATTCCGCAACCCGTTCAGCTTGGCGATCCAGCCAACAAGCGGAAAACTCTGGCTCAACGTCGTCGGCAGCTCTGTCAGCGGCCTGACCCGCGGGTATGAGCAGGCGTTCATCGTTCCGCGCGGCAGCCACGGCGGCTGGAACCTCCATGAAAATGCCCAACCGGCTGGCTCGAGCTTCATGGCCCCGGTCATCTCGTACCGCATCGGCCCGGCGCTGAGCTCCGCGCTGACAGCCACCGGCGCGGTCCGCAACAACGGCACTGTGACCTTCACCACCACGGACTTCCAACCGCTGCGCAAAGGCGCCAAGGTGACCATCGCCGGGGTGAGTGACCCGAGCTTCAACGGCACATTTTTTGTTGCTGCGCGGCTGAGCGACACCCAGTTCACCGTCGCCCAGGCAGGCGCGAATGCCACCAGCGGCAATGGCACGGCCACCACCGCCCAGATCGGAGAATCCATCACCGGCGGCTGCTTCTATGACAGCACCGCGTATCCCGCCGTCTATCATGGGAACTTCTTCTTTGGCGACTACGTCGGCGGCCGGGTGATACGCGTCACTCTGGACGGCAATGACGAACCGACCAGCGTGGACACCTTCGCCACCGCCATCAGCGGAGCCGTCGACTCGACCGTCGGCCCTGACGGAGCGCTCTATTCACTCCGCTACGTCTCCGGCGGCAGCATCCGGCGGATTGCGACGACAAGCAGCGCGCAGAACCTGGTTGTCCAACCGACCTCGCTGGGGGTGATGGAAGGCGGCAGCGCGCTGTTCAACGTGAGCCTGGCATCCGCCCCGGCGGCCAACCTCACGGTGACCATCAGCAAGACCGGCGGGGATGCGGACCTTGGGATTTCCGGATCCGCCACGCTGACTTTCACTCCGGCCAACTGGAACGTTTACCAAAGCGTCGTCCTGACGGCGGCCGAGGATGCCGACCGGACCCCTGGCAACGCGGTCTTCCAGGTATCCGCGCCCGGGCTTGGCTCCTACAGCGTCAATGCGCGCGAGGTCGAGAATGACGAACCGCGGCTGCTTCTCTCGAAAAACATCGTTTCCATCACCGAGGGCGGCAACACCACCCTCACCGTCAGCCTGGCCGAAGCACCCGCGGCCAACGTGACGGTCACCGCGGCGCGCACTTCCGGGGATGCAAGCGTCGCGGTCACCGGCGGGACGACGCTCACATTCACCCCAGTGAATTTCGCCAGCCCGCAGACGGTGACCATCGCGGCGCTGGCCGACGCCGATAACGTCACCGGCACCGCGGCGGTGAGCGTCTCGCTGGCCGGGGACCCGGACCGGATCGTCGACGTGACCGCCACGGACAACGGCAGCGCCGCGCCGTTGATCACCAGCACCCCGACGCTCACCGCGGTGGCCAATGCGCCCTACCAATACAATGCCACCGCCACCGGCAGCCCGGCGCCGACGTTTTCCCTGCCGACCAAGCCGACGGGCATGACGGTGGGCTCCTCCACCGGCGTGGTCAACTGGACGCCGACGACTCCCGGCACCTACCCGGTGACCCTGCAGGCCAGCAACGGCTATGGGACCGCGGCAACCCAGAGTTTCAACATCGTCGTCAGCGCCGACACGCCCCCGCAGGCACTCATCAGCCAACCGTTGCCGGGCAGCATCCTTTCCGGCACCAACACTGAATTCTTCGGCAACGGCCAGGACGACGTCGGCACGGTAAAGGCCGAGTTCTACGTCAACGGCGTGCTGGTTTACACCGATCCGGGCGACGCGGGCCATTTCCACCTCGGCGGCGGCCACAACCTGTTTGACACCACCCTCTGGCCCAACGGCCCGCACACCTTGCGGATGCGGGTCACCGACACCGCCGGCCAAACCGGTTTTTCCGATGTCCAGGTGTTCTTTGCCAATGGAGCGGACCGGTGGAAGTCCGAGCGGTTCTCGGTTGCCGAGCAAGCCAACCCGGCCATCAGCGGCCCCCTCGCCGATCCGGACAACGACAACCACCTCAACCTCCTCGAATACGGGCTGAATCTTAACCCGAAAGCCAGCAGCAGCCCGGCCGAGCTGCCGCGCGTCGCGTTCCAGGAAGTCGCCGGCGTCCGGTATCTCACGCTCACCTTCACCCGGGTGAAATGGGCCACCGATTTGACCTACGCCGTCGAGGCCGCCGCCACCCCGGCCGGTCCATGGACGACCATCGACCCGCTCGCGCCGCAAAACCAGCTCAGCGTGCTCGATGACTCGCCGTCGATCGGCCTCCAGAAAATCACCGTGCGCGACACGCTCCCGGCCACTGGCCCGCTGCGCGTCATGCGCCTGCGGGTGACCAAGTAAGCCGCAGCGCTTCCTGCTTGCCGGCGAAAATTCCCGCCCGCGGTGCGCAACTTGCGCAGGTCGGCCGGGTTTCCCATTCAATCCGCGGCGCCCGGTCGGCCCGCTCATTGCTCAACCACCCACACCCTTGATCCGATGAAACCCACCACCCTGATAGCGACCCTCGCCGGCATCGCGGCATCCATCTCGATTGCCAGCGCCCAGGAGGAAGGCGAAGCACCCCAGCCGCGCCGCATCATCCCCAAGGAGATCCTCGAGAAATTCGACGCCGATGGCGACGGCACGCTCAATGAATCCGAACGCCAGGCCGCCCGCGAGGCCATGGGCGGCCGCGCACGCGAGGAAATCCTCAAGCGCTTCGACACCGACGGCAACGGCGAACTCGACGAATCCGAACGCCAGGCCGCCCGCGAGGCCATGGGCGGCCGCGCACGCGAGGAAATGCTCAAGCGCTTCGATGCCGACGGCAACGGCGAACTCGATGAAACCGAGCGCAAGGCCGCACGCGACGCCATGGGCGGCCCCGCCAAGGAGGAAATCTTCAAGCGCTTCGACACCGACGGCAACGGCGAACTCGACGAGACCGAGCGCAAGGCTGCACGCGAGGCCATGGGCCGCCGCGCCAAGGAGGAAATCCTCAAGCGCTTCGATGCCAACAACGACGGCGAGCTCAGCGAGGACGAAAGAGCCGCCGCCAAGGCCGCCGCGGAAGCACGCATGCAGGAGCGACGCGCCGAAATGCTCGAGAAGTTCGACAAGGACGGCGACGGCAAGCTCAGCGACGACGAGCGCAAGGACGCCGGCTGGGAAGCCTTCCGCCGCGAGGGGTCTCGCGATTAGCCCGTCAACCCCGCCAACCCCGCGTCACAGCTCCTGCTCAAGCTCCTTGAGCGCGAGAAACAACTCGTTCCACCGCTCCATCCGTGGGGCGAGCGCTTGTTTGCTCTCGGCGATGCGTTGGCGCACCGCTTGGAACATTGTCGCATACTCGAGGAAAAACCCGCGCACCCCGGTCTGGTAATCGTCGACGAGCATTTCCTCAAACCGGTAGCGGGCGCCGAGGAGGTCGTCGGCAAACTCGTCGAGGATCCGCCGGCGGGTCCGCCACCCATGAGCCGCCGCAATTAGGCTAACCAGCCCGGCGACCGCCAGCGCCAGCCACGGGACAAGCTCAAGCGCCAGGTACCCGGCCACCCCGGCTGCGGTGACAACCACCAGCGCCAACGACATCCAGCGGCTCATCCCGGCACGCCGACGCCGCAGGTGCTCGTCGAGCCCGGCGCGCAACTTCAACGCAAGCACCGGCTGGCGCGCCGCCAGGCCCAAGCGTTGGACAAACTCGTCGCGGGTCTTGGTCAACCCTGCAAGGCATTGCTGGAACGGCGGGATTTCCAGGCCCATCCGCGCACGGACCCGCGGTTGGAGCGCCGCCCAGTGGTCGCGACACACGTCCATGAGCGCGTTGGCGTCCGCCCGGGCGCGCGCCTCGGTGCCCACCTTGACAACCTCAACGAGGTATTTCTCGGTCTCCGGCGCGGCGCTGTCGGTGCCGAGCAAGCTGGCGAAACTGCGCAGCATGCTGAGCCTGCGGCGGAGGAACTTCGTGGTGCTGGCGCACTCGGCGGCGAACACCTCGGCAAGCCCGCCGCCCTTGCGGGCAAACCCGCGGGTGTGCTTTTCGCGCTCGTGGTCAACCTCGGCCTCCAGCTGGCGCAAAAACGCCCCGTGGTCCTCGCCAAGCCGCACCTGGTCCTCCATCCGGTCTTCGATGCGCCGCAGCAGCCCGGCGAGCAGTTCGCGCATCTCGCGCAGCTCGGCGAGCCGCCCGGGAGACTCGCACACCTCCCGCTCAATAAATTCCTCCAGCGCGCCCAACCCGCTGCGGACAACCGCGGCGCGGTCGCCGGCGAGCTTCCCGGCAAGCCCGTCGCGCCCCGCCACCGGAAAAACCCGCGGCGTCACCCCGATCCGCTTCTGCGCAAGGTCGACGACGTGCTCGCAGATCACCTTCAGGTCCCCCGGCTGGCGCTGGTCGGCTTGTTGGATGACGAAGACCACCCGGCCCAGCAACCCGGCCGGCACCCGCGAGACCATCTCCCAGGTCGCCGCGCCCCATGGATTGCTCACCGGCACCACCACCAGGATCAGATCCGTGCAGGGAAACATCCCCTCGACGAGCTTCTCCTGCCCTTTGAGCCCGCCGTTGGTCCCCGGCGTGTCGATCACCTCGAAATCCCTCAAAAATCCCTCGCCGCGGTTACAGACCGCGATCCCATCCGCCCCGGCGGCGTCACCCTCCGGCGACCCGAAACGATAATGCTCAATCCGCTGACGGTGCGGAAGCACCCCGGCGGGAAACGTCGCCACCCCAAACAACCCGCTGAGCAGCGTGGATTTCCCCGCGTTCACCTCGCCCAGAACCAAAAACCGGAATGGCTCACTGAGCCGCCCCGCCAGCCCGTCCTCCGCCGCGCTCAGATCCACCCCGGTCTGCCGCGCCAGCTCGCCGACCGCCGCGACCAGCGCCGCGAGCCGCGCGCGCCGCGCCAAATACCCAACCCCAAACCCGGCCGGCCCACGTGACACGCTGATTCCTGACATCCCCAATTGTTAGCTTGTTGCGGTTAGCTCCAGGTGGCTGCGGGGGTCATCATCGGCGGGCGCCTCCCCAGTTGCTAGCCAATCGCCCCGCCCATTGTCACGACCCGATTGCATTCCGCCCCATGACTCGCGTAGCGAACTTCGCGGGTCGTAGTGACGGCATGAAGTCATTCAGCAACCGGCGCTGGGCAGACCGTAATGTTTGGTTCAACGTCCCTAGCGGACCCCGTGAGTGCTGCAACATGCACGGGTGGCCGAAG
>JBILQE010000010.1:0-74964 GCA_044373465.1 Akkermansiaceae bacterium
AGCAAGCGGGTCACGCCGCATGTCCTGCGGCATTGTTTTGCGACCCACCTGCTCGAGGCGGGGGCGGATCTGCGGACGATCCTGGAGCTCTTGGGGCATGAAGACGTGCGCACGACGGAGATCTACACCCACGTGGCCGTCGGGGTGAATGGTTGCGGCGTGCGCAGCCCGCTGGACGGCTTGGTCGCCTAAGCGATCAAGCATCGATGGGAACCGTGACCGGATGGGACGCAACCCCGTTGGGGTTGGGGAACTTTTTTCGGGGGTGTTCCCGGGGTAGACGGGTACGCCAACCCCGGGCTTTGGGGCGGAACCGCGTGGCGGTTCAGGGGGGCGTCGCGACCCGAAGAGGCGGTTTAGCGACCTGAAGAGGCGGTTTAGCGACCTGAAGAGGCGGTTTAGCGGCTTGAAGGGGCGGTTCAGTGGCTTGAAGGGGCGGTTTAGCGACCTTCGGGGGCGCTTTAGCGAGGCGGAGGTTTTGCCCCCCCCGACGAGAAACCTTTGCAGGGGATTAAACGGCAATGAGTTGCATATTAAATAGCGTGGCGGCGTGATAGGCCGCTGGCGAGCATCGCGACGCGACCCGGAACTCGAACACCGAGGTCGCCAAATACCGTGAGCGCCTCACCAAGGACTTCCCGGCCTTCAAGATGGTCGACTAGCGCTTGCCCCGCCATGCCGCAGCGGCTTTGCTGCTAGGCGTGCAACCACCGCCACTTTCTCCGTCCGGGCCAGTGCCTGGGCCAGTGCCGCCGCGCCTTCCGCTGGCGACTGCTCCGCTGGCGCTCGCGCCGCCAACCCCGGACGAGCGCACGCAGGCGATGCTCTGCCATCTGCTGGCGCTTTTCACCGGCGTCATCGGCCCGCTGGTCCTCTGGCTGGTCAAGCGGGACCAATCGCGCTTCATTGATGATCAGGGGAAAGAGTCGCTCAACTTCCAGCTGACCCTGCTGACGATCGTGTTTGGTGCGGGCCTTGTCGGGGTGCCGTTGCTGTTTTTCGGCGGCTTCCTGATCCTGATGCTCATGTTCCCCCTGCTGATTGCCTCGAAGGTTTTCGAGATCATGGCCTGCGTCGCTGCCAACAACGGCGTGGCCTACCGATACCCGCTCAACTTCCGCTTCCTCCGCTGAGGAAATAACATGCAACTCCGGTGATAGCCGGCAGGTTCCCCCTGCGTAACCAACCAGTTCGTCAGCAGCCATGAAACCACCGCACGCTTGCCCCGGTAACCCGCTCTCAAGCTATGCATCGCGGCGTGAGTTCCTCTACGTTGGGCTGATTGGCAGCCTCGGGTTGACTCTGCCGGACTTTTTCCGGGTGCGTGCGGCGGCCGCGGAAGAACCCGGGGCGCCGACGATCCAGCCGGTGGCCAAGGGGATCATCCACATTTTCCTCCCGGGCGGGATGTCCCACCAGGAGTCGTTTGACCCGAAACCATTTGCGCCGATCGAATACCGCGGCCCGTTTGGCTCGATCGAGACGAAGCTCCCGGGAGTCCGCTTTGGCGAGCACCTGAAGTTCACCGCCAAGATTGCCGACAAGGTGACGATCATCCGCTCAATGACCCACGGCGAGGCCGCCCATGAGCGCGGGACCCACAACATGTTCACCGGCTACCGGCCGTCGCCGGCGCTCAGCTATCCGTCGTTCGGCTCGGTCGTCTCCCACCAGCTTGGGTCGCAGAACAATCTGCCGCCCTACGTGTGTGTCCCGAATGTTCCCAATCCGTATGCGGGGTCGGGATATCTCTCGACCGCCTATGGACCCTTCGCGCTGGGAGCGGATCCGACCGCGAAAGACTTCCAGGTGCGCGACCTGAATCTCCCCAAGGACGTTACCGAGGAACGCTTCAACCGCCGCAAATCACTCCTCGAGTCGGTCGACTCGCATTTCCGCTCCATCGAGAATTCCGATGAGATCGCCTCGATGGATGCTTTCTACTCCCATGCCTACCAGCTCATCTCCTCCCAGCAGGCGCGCGAGGCATTCAACCTGAAGGCCGAGCCCGACGCGCTCAAAGACGAGTACGGGCGCACCGGCGCTGGCCAGCGGATGCTGCTCGCCCGCCGGTTGGTTGAGTCCGGGGTGCGCTTCGTCTCGCTGACCGCCGGTGGCTGGGACCATCACGACAACCTCAAGGCCGGCGTCCAGAAGGAGATGCCCAGCGTCGACCAGGCAATTGCCGCGTTGATCAACGACCTTGATCGCCGCGGAATGCTGGACACCACCCTGGTGATGGTCAGCACCGAGTTTGGCCGCACCCCGAAGATCAACAACACCGGCGGCCGCGACCACTGGCCCCGGGTGTTCTCGACCATGCTCGCCGGGGCCGGGGTCAAGCGCGGCTACGTCCACGGGTCGTCCGATGCCCTCGGCGGCGAACCCGAGGAGGACCCGGTGTCCATCGCTGACCTCGCGAAAACCGTCTACAACCAGATCGGCATCAATGCGGAGCGCGAACTCATGTCGCCCGGTGACCGGCCGATCGAGATCGTCGACGGCGGCGAGGTCATCGATGCGATTCTCGACAAGCGCGGCGCATGAGCATCCCGCCAGATTTCGCCAGGATCGTAGCCGGAGTGCTCTGCATGCTCGCCGCCGCGGATGTCGCCAGCGCCGGCTTCACTCCGGAGCTTGAACGCATCGAGCCACGCGGCGGCCAGCGCGGCACCCAGCTCGAGCTGCAGCTCATCGGCAAGCGTCTCGATGACCTTGAGGAAATCATCTTCTACCAACCCGGCATCAGCGTCGATTCGCTTGCCGTCAGCAAACCGGAGGAGACCGTCGCGCGCGTCACCATCGCCGCGGATGCCGCTCTGGGTGAGCACGTCATGCGCTTGCGCACCCGCCGCGGGCTGACCTACCTGCGGAGCTTCTGGGTCGGCCCCTACCCGACGGTGATGGAGGTTGAACCAAACAACTCGGCGGCCACCGGCCAGCGGCTTGCGGGCGCGGTGACCGTGCAGGGAGTGGCTGAAAGCGAGGACGTTGACCATTACCTGATCACCGCGAAAAAGGGCGAGCGGATCAGCGTCGAGGTCGAGGGGATGCGCCTCGGGCGGGTCTTGTTTGACCCGGCGATCGCCATTCTCGGCCCTGATGGCGTTCAACTTGCAGCATCCGACGACACCCCGCTGCTGCGCCAGGATCCATTTCTGTCGATCATCGCCCCTGTCGACGGCGACTTCACCGTGCTGGTGCGCGAGGCGTCCTACGAAGGCAGCGGCGCGTCCCAATACCGGATGCACGTGGGAAATTTCACCCGCCCAACCGCGGTTTTCCCGCCGGCCGCCATACCCGGGACCACGGCGACGTTCCGGATGCTGGGTGACCCGCTGGGCGCCTACGATTTCACCGTCGCGATCCCGGCGGATGCCAGCAACCCGTTCATGCTTCATCCGGTGCGCGACGGCGAGGTGGCCCCGGGCGGCCACCCGATCCGGATTTCGGCGCTCCCGGCGACCAACGAGTCCGGCGAGAACACCGAGCAAAAATCGGCGACTCCGTTTCCGGCAGTCCCCGGGGCGGTGCATGGCATCGTCACCGCTCCGGCGCCGGACACGTTCAGCTTTTCCGCGAAAAAGGGCGAAACCTGGCGCGTCCAGGTTTACGCCCGCTCCCTGCGCTCGCCCTTGGATGCCTACCTTTCGGTCCGCGCCGCGGATGGCAAGTCGCTCGCCGACAACGATGACCAGGACGGCCCCGACAGCCGCGCCGACATCGAGATCCCCGCCGACGGCACTTACTTCGTCAGCATCCGCGATCAACTCAACCGCTGCGGGCCCGAGTTTTTCTACCGGATCGAGATCACCCCGAAGCCGGTCACCCTGGCCGCCAACCCGGCTCCAGCCGACCGCAACGACAGCCAGAAGGACAAGGTCATCCCGGTGCCGCGCGGCAACCGCTATGCGATGGTCGCCAATCTCACCCGCCAGAACATCGGTTGCGAGGCCGTGATCAACGCCGCCGGACTCCCCGCCGGAGTCACCCTGGAGGTCGCCACCGTCGCCAAGTCGGTCAGCAGCTTTCCGATGGTCTTCGAGGCAAGCGCCGACGCGCCCCTCGGCGGCGGACTTTTCCCGCTTAACCTGAACAACCCGGACCCACAGAAGCCAGTCGCGGGCAGCTTCTCGGATACCATCAACCACATCGAACAGAACAACGTCGGCGTCTTTCACTCGACCCGCCTCGACCGCCTGGCCATCGCCGTGACCGAACCGGTCCCGGTGCGCATCGATGTCGACCCCCCCGCGGTTCCCATCGTCAAAAACGGCACGTTGACCCTCAAAGTGCGCGCCCAGCGGGCTCCCGGGTTTGACGGCCCGGTGAAACTCCGCATGCCATGGACCCCGCCGGGCATCGGCGCACCGGTCGACATCACCTTGGAAAAAGGCTCGTCCGAGGCCGAAATGACCATCAACGCCAACAGCGAGGCCAACCCCGCCACTTGGAACATCTGCCTCGTCGGCACCCTCGACACCCCCGAGGGACCCGCCCAGATTTCCACCGCGCTGGTGCCGCTGACCGTCGCCGATCCCTACCTCGGAATGACCATCGAAATGGCCGCCACGGTCCCCGGCCGGGACTTTCCACTGCTCGTCAAGGTCGACAACCTCAAGGACTTCTCCGGCGAGGCAAAAGTCAAACTCATCGGCCTGCCACACGGCGTTACCGCTGAGGACCTCCCGCTCGCCCACGGCCAAGCCGAGCTCAAATTCCTCCTCAAGGTGGCCGCCGACGCCGCCGTCGGCAAACACGCATCCTTGTTCTGCGAGGTCCGCGTCCCGGAAAACAACCAGTTCATCGTCCACCAGCTTGCCCAAGGCGGAACCCTGCGCATTGACCAGCAACGGCCAGTCGCCAAAGCCGAGGCACCCCCGGCTGCCGCTCCAGCCGCCGCCGCCAAACCACTTTCCCGCCTCGAGGAACTCCGCCAAAGCGCAAAACCATGAGGATCACCCGCTTCCATCTCGCCCTCGGCGCCGTCCAGGCCGCATCCCTCGCGTTCGCCGCCGCGGCTGACTCGTTCGACGCCGCCCGCGCGGTTCTCGAATCCCACTGCCTCGCCTGCCACCACCCGGAGAAATCCAAGGGCGAGCTACTTTTTGACACCCGCGAAAATCTCCTCAAGGGCGGCGAGTCCGGTGCCGCGGCGGTGCCCGGCAATCCCGGCAAGTCACTCATGCTCGAGCGCGCCACCCTGCCTGCCGACCACGACGACCTGATGCCCCCCAAGGATGGCCCGCTGGCCGCCGCCGACCTCGACTCCCTCACCCGCTGGATCGCCGATGGCCTCCCATGGACTCCCGGCGTCGTCCTTAAACCGCGCTCAGCCAACGACCTCCCGCCATGGGATGCGGCCCCAGATCCGGCCATCACCGCCATCGAGGCCTTCCCGAAGTCCGTCACCCTTGAAACCGCCGCGGATTTCCACCGCGTCATCATCCTCGCCCGCTTCGCCGATGCCAGCGTGCGCGACATCACCAACCTCGCCCGCCTCTCGCTCCCAAACAACGACGTCGCCCGCCTCACCGGCAACACCCTGCTCCCCGTCGCCGACGGCACCACCACCCTCACCCTCGACTACCGCGGCCGCACCACCACGGTCCCGGTCACCGTCCGCTCCGCCACCGCCGCGCGCCCCATTTCCTTTCGCCTCGACGTCATGCCCGTCATCACCGCCGGCGGGTGCAACTCCGGCGCATGCCACGGTTCCGCCCGCGGCCAGGACGGGTTCCGCCTTTCCCTGTTCGGCTTCGACCCGGTCGGCGACCACCACCGCCTCACCCGCGAAATGACCGGCCGCAGGATCAACCTCGCCATCCCCGAGGAAAGCCTCCTCCTCACCAAGGCCACTGGCGAGGTCCCACACACCGGCGGCAAAATCTTCCCCACCGACAGCCCCGCCTATCACACGTTGTTGGAATGGATCCGCGCTGGCGCACCCGACGACTCACCCGACATTGCCCGCCCGACCGCCATCACCATCGAGCCCTCACAGTTCGTCCTGATGGGCCAGGACAAGCGCATCCCGTTCAGCGTCCGCGCCACCTATTCCGATGGCACCGACCGCGACGTCACCACCCTCTCGAAGTTCTCCACCAGCAACGACAACTCCGCCACCCTCGAGGAACACGCTCCCGTCGCGATCTCCAAAAATCACGGCGAGGCGTTCATCATGGCCCGCTTCCACACCTTCTCCGAGGGCTCTCAGGCAATCGTCATCCCTGACCACCTCACCTATCAGCGCCCAGAAATCCCCGCTAACAACTACATCGACTCCCTCGTCCACGACAAACTCCACAAGCTGCGCGTCATCCCCAGCGACCTCTGCGATGACCAAACATTCCTCCGCCGCGCATTCCTCGACATCCTCGGCGCTCTCCCCACCCTCCCGGAGCGCGATGCGTTCCTTGCCGACCCATCGTCTAACAAGCGCGCGGCGCTCGTCGACCGGCTCATCGCCGACCCGCGCTTCACCGAAGTCTGGACGATGAAGTGGAGCGAGTTGCTCCAGATCCGGGTGTTCAACGAGGGCAACAACCAGGTCACCTACAAGGCCGCGCTGCGCTACCACGAGTGGCTCAAGGAGCGCGTCGCGCGCAACCAGCCGTTTGACCAGACCGTGCGCGAACTCCTAACCGCCCGCGGCGGCACCTTCGACAACCCGGCCACCAACTTCTTCCAAGTCGAGGGTGACACCCTCAAGCTAACCGAGAACATCGCCCAGGTTTTCATGGGCACCCGCATCCAGTGCGCCCAGTGCCACAACCACCCGTTCGACCGCTGGACGATGGACGACTACTACGGGTTCACCGCCTTCTTCGCCCAGGTCCAGCGCAAGCGCGCCGAGGACCCCCGCGAACAGATCGTCTTCGACGGCTCCGGCGAGGTCAAACATCCCGTCACCAAGGCCGATGCCAAACCCGTCTTCCTCGGCGGCGGACAACCCAACCTCACCGACTCGTCCCGCCGCGAGGCCGTCGCCGCATGGCTCACCGCCGACACCAACCCGTGGTTCGCCCGCAATGTCTCCAACATCGTCTGGGCCCACTTCTTCGGTATCGGCATCGTCAACCCGGTCGATGACGTCCGCGTCTCCAACCCGGCGACCAACCCGGAACTCCTCGACGCCCTGGCCGCAAAATTCATCAGCTACAAGTACGACTTCCGCAACCTCGTGCGCGATATCTGCAACTCCCGCACCTATCAGCTCTCCACCCGCACCAACGAGACCAACGCCACCGACCTGACCAACTTCTCCCACGCTCTCGTCCGCCGGATCCGCGCCGAGGTCTTGTTGGACGCGATCTCGCAGGTCACCGCCACGCCTAACAAGTTCAAGGGCCTCCCGCTCGGCTCGCGCGCGGTGCAGATCGCCGACGGCAACACCTCGAACTACTTCCTGACGACCTTCGGGCGCGCGACCCGTGCGACGGTGTGCGCCTGCGAGGTTTCGTTGGAGCCGAACCTCTCCCAGGCGCTCCACCTGATCAACGGCGACACCACCCATGAGCGCATCAAGCAGGGGAAGGTCGTCGAGAAGCTGCTAGCCGCCAAGCGCACCCCGGCGGAGATCATCACCCAGCTCTACCTGACCACCCTGCTGCGCGAGCCGACCGAGGCGGAGCTCAGCCACTTGGTAGCGGCCACCGAGGAAGGGTCCGACGCGGCCGCCCAACGGCTGATCCTGGAGGACATCATGTGGGCCCTGCTCAACTCCAAGGAATTCATCTTCAACCATTGATGGCTCCGACCAGGCATCCAGGGCGGGCCGCCGCGGCCGTCGCCATCACCCTCGCCAGCGCCACCATGGCACCCATGGCCGGCGCCGCCGACAAGGTGACCTACGACGACCACGTCTTCCCGATCTTCTCCCAGGCGTGCCTCAACTGCCACAACCCGGAAAAGGAGCGCGGCGGCCTTGACCTGTCGACCTTCACCTCCGCCATGAAGGGCAGCTCCGCAGGGAAAATCGCCGAGCCCGGCGACCCTGACTCGGCCCGGCTCGTCGCGGTTGTTAGCCACACCGTCGAGCCGATCATGCCGCCCAAGGGCGGAAAGATCTCCGATGCCGACATCGCCGTGCTCAAGGCGTGGGTGGCCGGCGGATTGTTGGAGAACAAGTCATCCAGCGCGCGCAAATCGTCCAAGCCGGCATTTGACACGAGCGTGCGGACCCCCCCAGGCGCCAAGCCGGACGGCCCGCCGCCGATGCCCGCGGATTTGTTGTTGGAACCGGTCGTGACCACCGAGCGCCCCGGCTCGGTGCGCGCGCTTGCCGCCAGCCCGTGGGCGCCGCTCATTGCGATGACCGCCCAGCGCCAGGTCCTTCTCTATCACACCGACACCCTTGACCTGCTAGGCGTGCTGCCGTTTCCCGAAGGCCAGCCCGAGTCGCTCGCCTTCACTCCGGACGGGCGCTTCCTCATCGCCGGCGGCGGCGTGGCTGGCAAATCCGGCACCACCGTCGTCTGGGAGGTCACCAGCGGCCGGCGAATGATGACCATCGGCCGCGAGTTCGACTCGGTCCTCGCCGCCGACCTCCGCCCGGACCTCGGCGGCGTCGCCCTCGGCGGCCCGGCACGCCGCCTCAAACTCTGGGATGTCGCCGCCATGGAGGAAACCCACTCGATCAAAAAACACACCGACTGGCTAACCGCCCTGGATTACTCGGCCGATGGGATCCTGCTAGCCAGCGGCGACCGCAACGGCGGCGTCTACGTCTGGGAGGCGGCCACCGGCAACGAATTCCACACGCTCCGCGCCCACCAGGCGGCCATCACCGCAACCGTCTGGCGCGCAGACTCGAACCTTCTGGCAACCGCCTCCGAAGACGGCAGCGTGCGCTTCTGGGAGATGAATGGCGGCAGCGAGGTCCGCAAGCTCGATGCCCATCCACCCGGGGTGTTAGCCTTCGCCTTCGCCGGCGACGGGCGATTCCTAACCAGCGGGCGCGACCGCAAGGTCAAACTCTGGAAGCCTGACTTCAACCTCGAGAAGGAACTCCCGCAACTCCCGGCCAACGTCGTCGCCCTGGCATTCAGCCACGACGCCGCACGCTTCTTCACCGCCGACGAGCTCGGCGAGGTCACCGGCTGGACGACCACCGCCCCCGCTCCGGTCGGCAAGCTGCCCGCCAACCCGCCGGCCATCGCCACGCGCATCAGCCAAATCCAGGATGCCCTCGCCGCCGACCCGCCGCCGAGCGCCGCCGCCGCCACCGATCTCCACACCCGCCTCGCCCATTGGCAGGCCGCCGCACTCAACACCACCCGCCTCACTGCCACCTCCGAACTCGACGCCGCCACCGCCCAACACGCCGAGCAACTCGACTCCTTCGCCGCCGCCGTGCGCGACTACGCTCAGGCCCGCTCGCTCCTCGCCACCCGCCGATCCTCCGAGGCACGCGCCCGCAACGCCGCCCCAGCCGACCCAACCGTGCGCGCCGAAACCGCCGCCCTAACAACCTATCTGGCGGCCGCGACCGCCGACCACGCCGCCGCCCTCGAGTCGCGCCGCCAGGCACTCCGCGCGCTGCGCGCCACCGTTGACGCCGAGGCCCGCGCCCTCGCCCAGCGCCGCAACCTTCTCCGCTCCCTCGACGCCCGCTACTCAGCCATGCGCCCGCCCGCCAGCAAAAGCCCCCAACCCTGATCCCGCGCCATTCCAGGATTCGCGCGGGAAAAAATCACCTTTCCCCGACCCGCGCCAGGATCCTCTCTAACAACGCCGCCATCCGCGGCACCGCGACCCCGGCGGCCCGCGCGCGGCGGATCGGCTCGGCCCAGATCGCCTCGGTCTCGACCTCGCGCCCCTCGATGAAATCGATCATGCTGGATGGCCGGTAGGCGGCCATCCCGCGGGTCAGCTCGATTTGTTGGTCAATCAAGCCCGGGGCGAGTTCGAACCCGAGCGCGCCGGCCGCCGCGACCACCTCGGCCATCAGCGCGCGCACCTCGCCCTCCAGCGCCGCCGTGGCTAACAGCAGGTCGGTCGTCACCCCGCCTTCGGCGATCGCCAGCCCGTTGAACGGCACGTTCCAGACCAGCTTCGTCCACTGCGCCTTGCCCAGCGGATCGACCGCCCGGCACGCGACCCGCGCCGCGGCAAACCGCCCAACCACCTCGGCCAACATCCCGGTAGCTCCCGGGACCAGCTCGCCGATCGACACCGCCCCGCCGGCGGTGTGCCGCAGCTGCCCGGGGCCGACCCGGTTGATGCACACGAAGCAAAGTCCGCCAAGGACCCGCTCGGCGCCAAACAACCGCGCCAGCGTCTCGACGTTGCCCAGCCCGTTCTGCAATGTCAGAACCCGCGTCGCCTCACCCAGCAGCGGCGTGACCACCTCTTCTAGCAAATGGTTGGAGGTGCTCTTCCACGCAACGATGACCAAGTCCACCGGGCCGATCTCCGCCGCACTGGCCGCGGTCTGGACCACCGGCAGCGCAAAGTCTCCCGCACAGCTTTCAACCTTCCAGCCGTGCCGGCGTACCGCCTCCAGATCCCCGCGCAACAGGAACACGACGTCCCCGCCGGCCTGCGCCAGCCGCGCCCCGTAATAGCCGCCGATCGCACCCGCGCCGACCACCGCGATTCTCATCCGCTTAGTCTCCACCATATCATCCGTTATCAAAAAACCTGGAACACCACGGTTAGCTGCAGGGTCACCGCTACCGCCAGGCAGCCAAGCCAACCATACCACCAGCCGAGCGCCACCCCGGAACTCCGCACCGCCCGGAAATATCCACCAATCATCGCCGCCACCGCCACCGCCAGCGATCCGCAAAACCCCTCGCCTCCTACCTCAAGACCCAGCAAACCCGCCACCGCGTATGGCACCAGGACCACCGAGCCAACCAGGCACACCGCCCCGATATTCCGAATAAACAACCACGCCCGCCCGCCCAGCAATGCCAGCGCCAACCCGATCTGGATCCCCCACTTGCCCCCCGCCACCAGCGTCGAGAGCAGCATCTGCTCGGGACTTAGATACACCGGCGACACCGCGACAAACGCCCACGTCAGCACCGCGGACAAGCCGAAAAACACCCCCCCGAGGACCGCGTTGCGCATGGCTAACAACCCCTCTATAGCCCCCGGTGGACCCCGGCGAGCCGCTTTGCCGTCGCCACCGTGTTGCGGTGGATCTTCGCGGTGAACTCCGCCTGGCGGTTAGACCCGCCGCCGTACAGAACCGCCACCGGAATCCGGTTGCGCAGCAGCGCCCCTAGCAGAACCTCGTCGCGCCGCTGGATGTCCCGCAGTGATAGAAACATCTCGCCAAAGTGGTCGTTCCGGTGGCTGTCCGCGCCAGCGACCCACACAACCAAGTCGGGCGCGAACACCTCCAACGCCGCCGCCAAGCTGGCAAACAACTGCCCGAGGTACATGTCCCCCTCGACGTAGCGCACCGTCTCGACATCCATCGAGCCACTCACCTTCCCCGACCCGCCGTGCTTCCCAACATGAATCGAGTAGGTGAACACGTTAGGGTCGCTTTCCAAGATCGCGTTCGTCCCGTTGCCCTGGTGGGCCGCCGTGTCGACGACCATCACCTTGATCCCCGGACGCCGCGCCTTCAGATCCGCCACCGCGATCGCCACATCGTTGAACACGCAATACCCCTCGCCACGCCCGCGGAACGCATGGTGACCACCTCCCGCCAAACACACCGCCACTCCGTCCTCCAGCGCCGCATGGCATGCCTGCCGCGTCGCCTCCGCTTCAATCGCGCTGCGCGTGTACAGCTTGGCCGTGACCGGCAGACCTAGCAGGATCTGCTCCTTCCGGTCGAGCCTCCCGGAATAGATCTTCTGCAGGTAGCCCGGGTCGTGGACGCGCTTGAGGACGTGCGCGTCGGCCGCCCGCACCTCGATGATCTCCTCCCCCCGCAGGATCCCGCCATCCAACAACATGTCCTTGGCAATCCGAAATTTCTCCATCGGAAACGGATGCCCGGCCGGCAGCTCCAACTCAAAATCCGCCGAGTAGAAACATCGCATGCCCAACCCAAGCACACCCCGCTGGCCGTGCACATCCTCAAAAAACCTCCCCGCCACCACCACCTCCAGCGCTCCCGGGCATCCTTGTGAAAAATTTCACAAGGGTCGCCGTTGCCACTGCTAGATTCTGTTGTAGCCTGTTGGCCATGCCAGCCGCCACTTCCGACCCGCGCAAGGTGCTTATCATCGGTGCCGGGTTCGCCGGACTGGAATGCGCCCGGCGGCTCGCCAACGACGCGCGCTTCAGCGTCACGCTCATCGACCGGACCAACCACCACTTGTTCCAGCCGCTCCTCTATCAGGTGGCGACCGCCTCGCTGGCCGGCCCGGACATCGCCCGCTCGATCCGCCAGATCCTCGCCGAGGCGCAGAACGTCACCGTGCTCATGGACGAGATCGAGGCGCTCGACCTAACGACCCAGTCGGCCCGCGGGCGCTCCGGCCACCAGTTCGGCTACGACTACCTGGTGGTCGCCGCCGGCGCCCGCACGAGCTTCTTTGGAAACCCGCAGTGGGAAGAAAACACCCTGGGACTCAAGACTTTGGCCGACGCCCAGGCAATCCGCCGGCAGGTCCTGTCCAACCTCGAGCTCGCCGAGCTAAGCGACGATCCCGCCGAGCAACGCAAGCTCATGACCATCGTCATCGTCGGTGGCGGCCCGACCGGCGTCGAACTCAGCGGCGCGTTTGTCGACCTCATCCACCGCTCGCTGCGCAGCAACTTCCGCCGCATCAACACCAGCAAGCTGCGCGTCGTCCTCGTCGAGGCCGGCGACCGGCTGTTGGACCCGTATTCGCCCGACCAGTCGGAATATGCGCGCCAGCGGTTGTTAGCCATCGGCGCGGAGGTTCTAACCAACACGCGGGTCACCGACGTCCAACCGCAGCGGGTGGTCCTCAGCAGCGGCGCGACGCTCGACGCCGCGGCGATCATCTGGGCCGCCGGAGTGGCTGCCAGCCCGCTGACCGCCCACCTCGGCATCGAACTCGGCCGCGGCGGCGCGGTCAACCCGCTGCCGGACCTTTCGCTGCCCGGGCATCCGGAGGTTTTTGTCGCCGGCGACCTCGTCAAGATGGTCGACGCCGCCGGCACCCCGGTCCCCGGCGTGGCTCCCGCCGCGACCCAGATGGGCAAGCACATCGCCATGCTACTCAAAGAGGAACTCCGGCTGGAGCAGACCCGCTTCAGCGCCCTCAAGCACAGTTTGCGCGCGCGCTTCACCTACTTCGACAAGGGCAACATGGCCATCATTGGCAAGAACCACGCCGTCGTTGAAGCCGGCCGGCTCAAGCTCCGCGGGTTCCCCGCCTGGCTTGCCTGGTTGTTTGTCCACATCCTGTTCCTCATCGGCTTCCGCAACAAGGTCGCCGTCCTGCTCGGCTGGGCGTACGCCTACCTGCGCAACAACCCGGAGGCGCGCATCATCGTCAATCCGCCCAGCGCGCTCACCCCGCCCGCTGCCCGGCCGCCCGCCACCCTCTCCAACAACAAACAGGTTTGAAACATCGGCGCCCGCCGCCACGTTAGAGCCTCGCTCCCGCTTGGAGAATTCCTCCCAAAAACCCCACTGATGAAGATTCAACCCACTCTCATTGCCGCCACCGTCTTTGCTCTCGCAGCGGGATTCATCATCGGCAAACAATCCTCCCCGGCCCCGGCCCCCGCCGCATCCAACACCACCACCGTCCAACCACGGACCCAGCGCGCCAGCACCCAGTCTAACGAGCCGGCCGGCTCCCAGGTCCGCAGCCAGCGGTCGCGCGCCGGCGCGCAGCCGGCAAGCGCCACCCCCGCGGCAAGCGCCCCGGAGCAGGTGCCGGCGATCATCGGCAACCAGGACCCGCTGCAGCGCACCAGCGCCTGGATCGCCTACGTCCAGAGCCTCTCGGCCGACGAGTTTCCTGACGCGGTGGCCGCCTTCCGCGCCATCGGCATCACCGAACAACGCATGAGCGAGTACGAAATGCTCATGAGCGCCTGGGCCAAAACCGATCCGCTTGCCGGCCTGAACTTCATCACCGAGGCAACCAGCGCGCCCTTCGCCCCGCAGACGATCCTGGCGACCTGGTCGGCCACCGACCCCGACGCCGCCCTCGGATGGGCCGAGCAAAACCACCGCTCCGACAACCCCAACCCCTATCTCCTCGGCGTCATCCGCGGAATCGCCGACCACGACCTGACCCGCGCCGCCGAGATCGCCGCCACCATCCCCCAGAGCCGCGAGCGCTATCAGGCCGTCGAGGCGCTCATGCCCTCCCTGTTCAAGGACGGCCCGGAGGCCGCCAAGCACTGGGCCGAATCCCTCACCGACCCGCAGTTCAAGGCCGGCGCCATCCAACTCATGGCCCGCAAACTTGCCCAGACCGACCCGGAGGGGACCGCCAGCTGGCTCGCCCAACAAAACCTCGAGCCCCGCAAGGAGCGCCGCCTGCGCTAACAGCCGCAAGCCCGCGCTTCCCGGCCACCGCCGTATCGGCTATCAACCGGCATGCCGAACCGCTTCTATCGGGACTTCGACACCCAGCGCGCGTCCGGGCGCAGCGACCCGGGCGACTACCGCTCGCCCTTCCAGATTGACCGGGACCGGGTGCTCCACACGCCCGCGTTCCGCCGCATGCAGAGCAAGACCCAGGTCTTCTGGAGCGGCGAGTACGACTTCTATCGGACCCGTCTAACCCATTCGCTCGAGGTCGCCCAGATCGGCCGCTCGATCTGCCAGTGGCTGCGCAGCTCCACGGACTTGTTCGACGACGAGTTCTTCATCGACGCCGACCTCGTCGAAGCCGTCTGCCTGTCGCACGACCTCGGCCACCCGCCATTCGGGCACGCCGGCGAGCGCACCCTCAACCACCTGCTGGGCACCTCCGGCGGCTTCGAGGGCAACGCCCAGACACTCCGGCTGCTCACCGAGCGGATCTTCTCGACCAAGCACCAGGGAATGGATCCGACCCGCGCGTTCCTCGACGGGGTGCTCAAATACAAATCGCTGTGGAGCGACCTCAAGGACGCCAACGGCGGCGTCGCGCCAGTCCACCATTTCATCTACGACGCCCAACAGCCGTATCTCGACTGGACCCTTGGCGGCCACCCCTTCCCCCCGGAGCTCACCCCGGGCCCCCTGCGGGATTCCTGCAAGTCCATCGAGTGCCAGATCATGGACTGGGCCGATGACACCGCCTACTCGCTCAACGACCTCGCCGACAGCGTCCGCGCCGGCTTCCTCAGCGTCGAGCGCATCGAACGCTGGGCCAACAAACGCGGCGCACCCATGGATCCCGACGCACCCCTCGGCCAACTGCTCAAGGCGATCCGCGAGCGCCGCGTCGACCCGTTCCTTGGCCGCCGCATCGGCACCTACATCCGCGCCTCCCACCTGACAACCGCGGAAAATTTCCTCAGCGCCACAACTAACCGTTACAGGTTCCGCCTCCAGGTCGACCCCGCCGTCCTTGCCGAGTGCCAGCTCTTCAAGGCCCTTGCCTTCGAAGTCGTGTTCCTCTCACCGCAACTCAAGCAACTCGAGCACAAGGGCAGCTTCATGCTCCGCCGCCTCTGGGAGGTCCTCGCCACCCGCTACGTCACCGCTGGCACCATCGACGGCCAGGACTTCCAACTCCTCCCAGAGGACACCGCCGCCGAACTCGCCGCCGCACCCGACGAGCAGGCACGCGCACGCCTCATCTGCGACTTCCTCGCCGACCTAACAGACGGGTCGGCCGCGCGCACCTATCAGCGGTTGTTTGTCCCGGACTTCGGGTCCATCGGCGACCTCGTCGGCTAGCGGCGGGCCGGGTGGTGACGCGCGCTAGTATTTCCGCCACACCGCGGGAATGAACAAGACCAGGATCGCATAGAGCTCAAGCCGCCCGATGACCATCAGCAGCCCGAGAAACGCCTGGGTCACCGCGCGCAGCCCGGCGAAGTTCGCGGTCGGACCCACCGCGTCAAATCCCGGGCCGATGTTCGACAGGGTCGCCACCACCGAGCCGAACGCCGTCTCCATCGAGATTGGCCGCCCCAACTCCAGCACCGTGACGAGCAAGGTGGAAATGCAGATGATCGCCCCGTAGAGGGCGATGAACATCATCACCTGGGCGCGCGCGTCCAGACCTAACGGGTTGCCGTTGACGTGCAACCGGAACACCTGGTGGGGGCGGAAGACCTTGACGATCTCATGCAGCGAGGCCTTGAAGAACACCAACAAACGCCCGATCTTCAAGCCACCGGCAGTCGACCCGGCGCAGCCTCCAACAATCATGAGGAGCGCCAGAATGATCCGCGCGTAGGTTGGCCAGCGGTCATAGTCCGCGGTGCAAAAGCCGGTCGTCGAGGCAATTGTCACGACCGTGAAGAGCCCGTCCCGCAGCGCCCGCAAGAAGCTCTGGTCACTCGTCGCCGCCACCCCCGCGGCAATCGCCACCGCACTCGCCAGACACATCACCACAAACCACCGCCCGTCCTCCTCGTCGCGCAGGCGCTTCCACTTGCGCCGCGCCACAAGGACATAGATAAGGAAGTTCAAACTGCACGCGGTCATGAAGATGATCAGCCAGCCTTCGATGAGCGCCGCGTTCCCCCAATCGCCATAGAAGCCGATGCTGTTGTTGTAATTGCTGAATCCCCCGGTCGACACCGCCGCAAACGTGTGGGTCACCGCGTCAAACCAGCTCAGCCCCATCGCCCGCAGCCCCAACAGGCAGGCGATCGTGATTAACAGATAGACCTTCCACAGCAACAGCGCCGTGTCGCGGATCCGGGCGGTGGTTGCCTCCCCGGTTGCGAAGGACGATTCATTGCGGAACAGCGACTTGCTGCCGATGCCCAGATACGAGAGCAGCGCCACGAAAAGCACCAGGATCCCCAACCCGCCTAACCACTGGGTGACCGCCCGCCACATCAGCAGTCCGCGCGGCCATTCGTTGAGGTCGGCAATCGCCGTCGAACCCGTCGTGGTGAACCCCGAGACGGACTCGAAGAACGCACCCCCGAATGTTAGCCCCGGCTCGCTCAGGACAAACGGAATGCCGCCAAAAACCCCGCACAGCAGCCAGCCGAGGCCGACGATGAGCACCGCCTCGCGGCGCGGGATCCGCTCGATCCGGCCAATCCCGGAGATCAGCAGCAGCAATCCAGCCAAGGCGGTGAGCCCGGCCGAGGTCAGCATCACCATCATCGCCGGACGGTCGCCGGCGACCGGGTCGGCCCACGCGAACAACCCGCACCCGGCCATCGCCACGCTCTCGAGAATCAAGAGCCAGCCGAGCACCTTTGCTAGAAGCCGGATGTTCATGGGGTGCCGGGGCGGCTGTTAGTCGAGGAGTTTGATGAAGCCCTTGCGCGCCTTGGCGCTGACCATCGCGTAGAGCAGGTCGCCCGCCTCGATGAGGTTGTCCGGCCCGGGGACCTCGGTGTGCAGTCCCTTCATTTGCGCCACCAGCACGCATCCCTCCGGCCAGCTGACCTCGCGCACCTGGTGGCCAGCCGCCAGCGACCCCTTGCTGACCCGCATTTCAATCAGCTCGCCGGTGCCGAACTTCTTGAGCAGGTGGAACCGGTCGGAGGTCAGAAACCGCTCGATCTCGCGCCGGGTCGCCTCGCGCGGACTCACCGCGGCGAGGATCCCGAAATGCCGCCCGCTGCTGCTGATGGCCGAGGCATAGTCGGCCCGGTGGATGATCGTCAAACAGGTCCGCGCACCCAGCGTGTGGGCCTGCAGGCAGGTCATCACGTTGTCCTCGTCACTCTCACTGGTGGCCACGAAGAAGTCCACGTCCCCGACCTGCTCCTCCTCAAGCTCGGCGATGACCGTCGCATCCGCGTTGATGACCGTGGTGTTAGACAGGCGGTCGGTCAGCTCCTGGCAGCGCTTGGGGTTTTGTTCGAAGATCCGGACCCGGCAGTTCCAGCTCTCCAACATCTGTGCCAGCGAGAAACCGTATTCACCGCCGCCAAAGATAACCACCCGCAGGTCATCGCGCTTCTCCGAGCCGCGGTGGAGCCGCTCGGCGAGCGCCGCGAGCCGCCGCGGCTCGCCAAAAATCGTCACCACATCGCCTTCGGCAATCCGGGTGTCGGCCGTGGGCACCTCGTGGACTCCCCCGCGGCTAAGCATCGCGACGCGGATGTGCGCAGGCATCTTCAGCTCGCGCAACGACTTGCCAGCCAGATCGCTGCGCGCGCTGACCCGGACCTGCTGGAGCTCGATTCGGCCGCGCGCAATCTCCTCAACAGCGAGCGAGTCGGGATTGCGGATGAACTTCGCCAGCTCGACGGCCGTCAGCCGCTCGGAGCTGAACAGATGGTCGATGCCAAAATGCCCCTTGAAATCAAACAGCCACTCCTCGCGCTGCAACTCGGGGTGCACCCGGCTGATCACCTTGGCCACCCCCATCGCCTTGGCCATCGAGGCGGCCATCAGGTTGACGGTGTTAGCGCTTGTTAGGGATAGGAACAACTCGCACTCGCCGACGTTCGCCTCTGCCAGGGCGGCGACACTGGTGCCGTCGGCGCAGATGACCTTGCCGTCGATGGACTGCTCGAGGTCGGCGGCGAGGTCCGGATCGCTCTCGATGACCGAGATGTTGTGGGCTTCGCGCGAGAGCGAGGTGGCCAGGTGGCGGCCGACTTCGCCGGCACCTACGATGATGATGTTCATGGCGCTCCTTGGGCCGGCTGGGGGCGTTCCGGGCGCCCATCATCACCACCACGGGCCGCGAGGCGAGCGCAAAACCACCGCCCCCACGCCCCGCCCCGCCGGAAAACCCGCTACCAGGTCGCGTCGACCCCGCGGGTGTCGAGGTGGGTGAAGCTCGGATAATGGCCAACCCCGCCATGGAACTTCCCCCGGGCGCGCAGCCGTGTCGCCGCCGCGGCCACCGTGTTGGTCCCGGCGCCAAAGCGCACATCAATCGCGTTGTTGCGCATGTGGTATGACCCACGGGCAGCCCCCGGACACTTCGCATTGTAGCGCGGCGATCGATACACCGAGACGACTTCAAGGACCGACTGGCCAAGCTCCGCGGCCACCAGATCGACCGCTTTGAGAGTCGGGCCGATGTTGCGCCACAGGCTGCGCGGCGGCAGGTGGTTCCAGATCCCGCCGCGGCACTTCGCATGCGCCTTGAGAATCTGGGGAATCGAGATCCGCGTCAGCCGCAAACCCTGGAGGAATTCGGCGTAGCTTACCAGCAGCGTCCCCTGGCTCGCGCACCAACGCTGCGGCAATCCGTCAAATGCTGTTAACCCGGCCGATACCCGCGGCGTCAAAACCAGCCCGCCGGCTAACAGCCCGATCCCGGTTAGAAACTTGCGCCGCTCCAGGCCTCCGCCCTCGGGCAATCCGGCCTGCGCGGCGGACCCGCCATGGATGTTAGGCGGTGCCGCCGCGCACGGGACCAGCATGGCCGGGGTGGATTGGGCGGACTCGGGAAGCGCCGGGCAGTTAGCCGGCAATGAAAACTCTGACATGGATAGGGGCGTTTGGGATGATCCGGAAATCCCCGCGCTGCTGGGCATGCAGCACTGGATCACCAGGAAATTTACCCGCCACAAACACACTCCCGCGAAATGAAACAATCGAAAACCCCATCTATCACTAACAGCGCAGCCCGGCCGCGGACCCAACCGCCTGGCGCTTAGCCACCGCCACCGAAGAGCGGCGGCCCCGCTCAATCGGGCGCATCTCCCGCTGGACACCCCGCGCGCGGCACCGCACACTACCGCCTTCAGATGCTGCGAATTTCCGACCGCTACCTAGGCCGCCAGGTGCTTTTTGGCACGGTCTACTCCGTGGTGGCCTTGAGCCTGATTTTCGTGCTTGGAACGATCTTCCAGCGCGTCGAGGAGATCTTCACCGACCAGCCGGCGCCCTTCGACTTGGTGGTGCGCTTCATTCTCAACATTCTGCCCTTCTCGCTGACCTTCACGATCCCGTGGGGCTTCCTCGCCGCGGTGCTGCTGGTCTTCGGCCGGCTCTCCTCGGAGAACGAGCTTGTCGGCCTGCGCATGGCTGGCATCAGCCTCCAGCGGCTGGCGCTGCCGGTCTTTGTCATCGCCGCGCTGCTCTCCGGGCTGTGCTTCTACCTCAACGTCAGCGTCGCCCCACACGCCAAGGCGAGCGGCTCGGAAATCCTCTACGAGACGATCCGTAAAAACCCCCAGGCACTCCTCAACCCGCGCGCCGTCCAGAGCCAGTTCAAAAACCAAAAGGTCTTCGTCGAAAACAAGGAGGGCGAAATCCTCAAGGGGTTCCACCTCTATCAAGTTCCATCAGACCCTAACGCCGTCGACGCCCCGCCGACCGCCTACGTCCATGCCGGCGAGGTGGCGCTGGTTGTCGACCAGCAGAAGCAGCAACTGCGGCTGACCCTCAAGGACGCCTATCTGGAAACCTGGCGGGCTGACGGCAGCGTCGAGATGGTCTTGGCCACCGAGGCCGAGCCGTGGTTGTTTGACTTCTCGCGCACCGCGCGCAAGCGCGAGCGCCCGAGCCAGATGGACAACGAGGAAATCCGCGCCCTGCTGCGCACCTCCACGGACCTCACCCCGCAGCGCCGCGCCGACTTCCGCGCCCAGCTCAGCCAGCGCTACGCGTTCTCGTTCGCCTGCCTGGCCCTCGCCTGTGTCGGCGTCCCGCTCGGGATCAACGCCCGGCGCAAGGACACCTCCAGCGGCCTGGCCATCTCCATGGCCATGGGCGCGGGCTACTTCCTCTTCACCATCCTCGCCGACGAGTTCCGCGAATCGCTCGGCGCCACCGCCGACATCTTCCTGTGGATGCCCAACGTCCTCTGCGTCGTCATTGGCTATGTGCTCTTCCGCCGGTCGCGCTTCAAATAACGCCCTCGCCGCATGCCGCTCCCATGAAATCCTCCCGCCATCCGGTTAGGCGGGCGCTCCGCGATGTTAGCGCGTTCTTCGCCGATGGCCGTATCGAACTCCTCCCGGCGCTTGCCACCCTGCGCCGCTACGACCTGGCGAAGTTGCGCAGCGACTCGAAGGCGGCGCTGAACGTCACGTTGTTAGGGCTGCCGCAGGGGATGGCCTTCGCGGCGATTGCCGGGTTGCCGATCATTTACGGGATCTTGTGCGCGGCGGTCGCGGCGCTGGTCGCGCCGCTGTTCTCGGGGTCGCGCTACACGATCCTCGGGCCCACCAATGCGACGGCCTTCATGCTCTTCAGCTTCTTTGCCGCGGCCCCGGAGCTTGCGGCGCACAAGATCGAGCTCGTCCCGCTGCTGGTCCTCATGGTCGGGGTCATTTGCACCATCGGGGCGCTCCTGAAAGTCGCCGACCTCCTCCAGTATATCAGCCGCTCGGTCCTCGTCGGCTACATTACCGGCGCGGCGGTCCTCATCATCGTCAGCCAAATGCGCCAGATCCTAGGCCTCGGCGGGGTCATGCAGGACGGCCGCACGTTTGTTAGCGTCGTCGCCAACCTGTTTGCCGCGCTTCCTGCGACCCACTGGCAGCCGCTGCTGCTCAGTGCGCTGACCCTCGCGACGTTTTTCCTCATCAGCCGCAAGTGGCCGCGGTTGCCGAGCTTCGCGGTCACCCTGTTAGCCAGTGCGCTGCTCGCCGCCGGGGTGCGGGCGGTGTTTCCGGCGGCCGGGTTTGGCGAGCTGGCGCACTTCCAGAGTTATGGGTTTGAGGCCTTCGGGATGCGCGTGCCGGATTTCAGCGGTCCGCGGTTGTTTGACGATCTGGCGGCGCTCTCGGCGGTCGCCTTTGCGATTGCGTTCCTCGCCTCGCTGGAAAGCTCGGTCATGTCCAAGACGCTCGCCTCGCGCAGCGGCGAGCGCTCCGGCGGCAACCAGGACATGTTCGCCCTCGGCCTGGCCAACCTCGCCTGCTCGCTGAGCGGCGGCATGCCGGCGTCCGGCTCGCTGACCCGCTCGACGCTCAACTTCCAGGCCGGCGCGCGCACCCGCTTCGCCTCATTGTTAGCCGGGGCGCTCTGCCTGTTGGGCGCGGTCCTGCTCGCCTGGCTTCCGCGGGTGGGACTACCGGTGTTGGATTACCTGCCGCAGGCCGGGCTGGCGGCGCTGGTGGTGGCCATCGCGGTGTCGCTCATCAACCTCGGCAACATCCGCATCTGCCTGCGCTCGACCGGAGACGACGCCGCGGTGCTCATCGTGACGTTCCTCGCCACGCTGCTCGCGCCGCTCCACGTGGCGATCTTCATCGGCGTGACCCTCTCGATCACCCTGTTCCTGCGCAAGGCGAGCAAGCCCTATCTGGTAGAATATGAGTTCAGCAACGACGGCGAGTTGCGCGAGAAGGCGGAGAGCACGGCGCGGCCGAACCCGGCGATTTCGATCGTCCACGTCGAGGGCGACCTGTTTTTCGGGGCCTCGGAGTTGTTCCGCACCCAGATCCAGCGGATCGTCGCCGACCCGAACCTCAAGGTGATCATCCTGCGCATGCGCAACGCCCGCCACCTTGACGCGACGAGCGTCATCGCCCTTCAGGACCTCGTCCTGTTCATCCGCCGCGCCCAACGGCACATCATCATTTCCGGCGCGCCGCGGGAAATCTATCGCGTCCTGAAAAAATCCGGCGTCCTTGAAACCCTCCAGGCCGGCTGCACCCGCGACAAGGGCGAGAGCAACCTGTTCATGCACTCGCCTAGCAACCCGAACATCTCGACCCGCTTCGCCCTCAAGCGCGCCCAACAACTGCTGGGCACGACCAAGGCGGACATCCGGATCTTCTATGATCCAAACAAGGAGAAGGAGAAAAGTTAGGCGGGGTGCCGGGCGCTACTTGTCGACGCGGATGGCGGTGGCGTTGATGATGACCGCCTCGGGAGTGGAGGTGGGCGCGAGCTTGCCGGTGACCGTGACCTTGGAGAGCTTGGCCAGACCGCCGACCCCCTCAAGCCCCCCGGCGACGACCCGGCCGTCGGAATCGACGACCTGGATCGTGACCGTCGCGGCGAGGATGTCCTCGGGGCTCTCACAGCAGACGTCCCAGGGCGTCTCGCAGGTGTCGCCCGGGTTGAGGTCGCAGGAGATGAGTTCGGCGGGATCGCCGAGGATGAAGGCCGCCCGGCCCTCGACAAACGGACTCTTCGAGCCAAGCACCGCGCCGCTGAGCGTGACCTCATCACCCGCCGCAAGCTTGCGCGCGGCAACCACGCTGAGCGCCTCGCCGCCCACCGGCGCGCCAAATACCGCGGTGAGCGCCGGGTTGACTGGTTGCGCCGGCTTGGCCGCTTCCTCGGGCTTCTGGCAGGACCCGAGCAGGCTCACTCCGGCAAGCATCGCTAACAACGTGTTTTTCATAGCTTCGATTTGGTTGGTCTTTGGTTAGGAAAAGGAATTCACGCCGAGCGCAACGCCACTGGCAACGGCGGCTTCAGGCAGCGGATCGCCGGTGGCAGCGCGCCGAGCAGCCCAAGCCCGACGCCGGTGGCGATCCCCGCCAGCGCCGCTCCGGGGCCAATCTCAAGAGTGAACGTGCCGATCGAAAACGGCACCATCCGCCCGTCTAGCAGCAGCAACGCCACCACCGAGGCCACCAGCGCGCCGGCCAGGCAGGCGAGCGTGCTCTCCTGGACCAGGCTGACTAACAGCGCCGTCCGGCCGAAGCCGATCGCCTGGAGGGTGGCCATCTCGCGCACCCGCGAGGCGAATGCGGCGTAAAGGGTGTTGATCCCGCCGAAGAGCGCGCCGGCAACGATCAGGCCGGCGGTCACCCAGGTCATCATCCGCAGCGGCCGGAAGAACGTTGTTAGCTGCGCGTAGTAGTCGCTCTCGCGCAGCGCGCTGAGCTCAAGGTCGAGCCGCTGCTTGGCAAACAGGTCCGCCTCGGCGAAGTCCTCCGGATTGTCAAACCGCAGCACCACGCAGGAGACCGTCTCGCGCTTGGCCAGCACCCGCAGGTCGCCGAGCGTCGCCCACACCTCGCTCTCCAACACCGTCCCCGGCGCCGCAAACACCCCAGCCACCTGCAACTCCTGGCCATCCACCACCACCCGCGCCCCGACCCGCAAGTCCGCCTCCGCAAATCCCAGCTTCCGCCACGCCAGCCGCCCGACCATCAACTCGGCCGCCCCGGGGAACTTCCCCTCGACAACCCGCACCTCCGGATGGACCCGCAGCGCCTGCGGCGTCACCCCGCGCAACAGCGCCTGCCCGTGGCGCCCGTCGCCCAGCCGCAGGTAACTCATGAAATGAATCTCGCTCGACACCGAACGCTCCCCGAGCCGCTCGCCTATCCCCGCCACCGACGCCTCCGCGATCCCCGCAACCCGCTCCGCCACCTCGCTGCGCTGGATGCTCTCCTCCGACCCCGCACCTAGCAGGATCACATTGTGCTCCGATCCCGACGCCGAGAGAACCTTCGCCATCCCGCTGTTGAGCGCCACCGCCGCCATCACTAACAGCACCACCAGCGCACTCCCGCCCAACGTCTGCGCCAGCCGCACTTTCGAGCGGAACAGGTTTCTAACAGCATAGGAGAACGGCAGCATCTCTGGTTAGCCACGGAGGTTCTTGACGATTGGGCGGCTCATCGCCTGGAACGCGGGCCAGAGCGAGGCGAGCACGCCGAGGAGCAGCGAGAGGGCGATCCCGGCGGTGACCACCGCGGGGTCCGCTTCGAGGGCGAGGGTGAGCCCCTCGTTGCCGAGCGTGAAGCTCTGCCAGCGCAGGAAGCCGGCGGCGAGGCCGACGCCCAGGGCGCCGCCGAGCAGGCTGAGCATGCCGCCCTCGCTGACGACGAGCGCGCCGATCGCGCGGGCCGGCCACCCGAGGGTGCGCAACACCGCGTTCTCCTTGACCCGGCCGCGGACGACTAACAGCAGCGCGTTGCCAACCAGAGCGGTGACCGCGAGCACCGCGCCGATGCCTAACCAGCGGGTGAACCCGATGAGCTCGATCAGCTCGGCGGCGGTCTCGGCGAAGAACGCCTTTTCCGGGCGGGTGTTGGTCGGCGCCTGGTCGGTCGCGAAGCGCGCATCGATCGCCGCGGCCACCGGCTTGAGGTCCGCGGACTTTTCAACCCGCACGTTGAACTGGGTGACCACCCCGAGCCCGGTCTTGCTCGCCTGTTGGAGAAACCCGAGCTTCACATAGGCGACGTTGTTGTCCTGGGCAAACGGCGAGCGGATGATCCCCGCCACCGTCACCGTGATCCCCGCCGCGTCAAACCGGTCGCCAGGCTCCAACCCCCGCCGCCGCGCAAACACCTCGCCTAACAGCGCCGCGTCCTCCCGCCGCTTCCAGGCCTCCTCGCTGCCCTCGACGACTTCAATCTCCGGGGCGAAGCGCCGCAGCAAGCCCTCGGGCACTCCCCGGAAGGTGATCACATCCAGCGACGCGCCACAGTTGTTGACGACGATCTTCACCGGCACCACCTCGCGCACTCCGGGGATTTGGCGGATCTCCTCGGCGTAGTGCTCCGGCAGCCGGCTCGTCGACGGGCAAAACCGGTTCTCCCGGTAGACCACCAGCGTCGTGTCCGCCGCACTCACCTCCGTCGCCTTCCCCAGCGAGCGCTGCAGGCTCTCAACCGCCGTGAACAAAAACATCCCCGAGCCGACTCCCAGCACCGTCAGCAGCGACCTCACCCGGTGCCTCACCAACTGCTTGGCTGCTAGTGCCACGATGTTCCCCAGTGCCTTCATACCAGCGCCGTGTCTAACAAAACACCCTTCTCCAGCATCAACGTCCGGTCGGCCGCCTGAGCCGCGCGCGGGTCGTGGGTGACCATCACGATGGTCTTGCCGTGCTGGCGCGAGAGTTGGTGGAGGAGCTCAAGGATGCGAGTGGCGGCCTCGCGGTCGAGGTCGCCGGTGGGTTCGTCGGCGACCAACAAGTCGGGGTCGGCGACGAGGGCGCGGGCGATGGCGACGCGCTGTTCCTGGCCGCCGGAGAGCTCGGCCGGGGTGTGGTGGATCCGGTCGCCGAGGCCGACGAGTTCGAGCGCGGCGGTGACGCGGGCGTGGCGGTCGCGGCGCGACATGGGTGCGAGGAGCAGCGGCAGCTCGACGTTTTCAAAGGCGCTGAGGATCGGGACGAGGTGATAGAGCTGGAAGATATAGCCGACATGGCGGGCGCGCCATTGGGTGAGCGCGCGGCGGCCAAGGGTGGCGAGCTCGGTTCCGGCGATGACGAGCGACCCGCTCGTCGGGGTGTCGATGCCGGAGAGCAGGTTGAGCAAGGTGGTCTTGCCCGAGCCGGACGGACCCATCAGGGCCAGGAACTCGCCGCGCGGGACGTCGAGGTCGAGCTTCTCCAACGGAGTAACAGTTTGACTGCCCTTGTGATAGGCCTTGGAGATTCCGCGGCACTGGATCATCGGATCGCTCATGGTTGTGACTGGTGTGGGTTGACCCGCTGGCCGGCGGAGAGCTTGGCGGCGCCGAGGACCGCCCACTCGCCCGGATTGAGTCCCTCGAGGATTCGCCGGTAGCCGTCGCGCAGCTCGGTGCCGGCGCGCACCGTGCGGCGTTCGACGCGCATGGTCTGCGGATCGCAAACCCACACCGCCCCGTCCTGCAACGCGGCCTCCGGAACCCAGGTCGCCAAGCTGCCGCCGCCCGCCAGCTTGCCCGCCGGAGTC
Source organism: Akkermansiaceae bacterium (assembly GCA_044373465.1). Classification (GTDB taxonomy): domain Bacteria; phylum Verrucomicrobiota; class Verrucomicrobiia; order Verrucomicrobiales; family Akkermansiaceae; genus JBILQA01. The sequence continues at coordinate 26,578 of JBILQE010000010.1, forward strand.
GCCGCAGCCAAAAACTCGACCCGGCAGAGCATCTCGGGGCGCAGCAGGTCGCTCGGGTCAACCACGCGGACTTTCACCTGCAGCGTGTTGCGTTGGACGTCGGCTTCCCCGGTGATGCGTGTCACCTCGCCGCTGAACACCCGCTCGGGGAGAATGCTGCAGCGGATCCGCGCCTGCTGGCCGACCTGCAGGCCGGCCGCGTCGGCCAACGCAACATCGACCCGCACCTGCAGATGGTCCGGCTCATACAGGATGGCAATCGTCGAGCTGTCGACCTCGTCCATTCCCAACATCCGCTTCTGCCCCGGGGCGGCCAGCAGCCGCAGGACCCGCCCGCCGACCGGGGCTGAAATCCGGGTGCGCGCCAAGGCCAACTGCGCCTGTTTGACGGCCACCGCCGCGGCACCCATCTCGTCCTCCCTCGCCCGGGTCTCCAGATCCAACTGTTTGATGGTTGCCTCAAGCTCGCCGATGCGCGCCTCGGCCACCTTGCGCGCCGCGCTCTCCCGCGCGAGCCGCAACCGTGCGGCGACCACCTCGACTTCCGAGCTGGTCCCCTTTGGCAACTGCGCGAGCCGCTCGTGTAGGTCGGCCGCCTCCTCCTCGGATGCCTGCGCCGCGGCCGCCTGCGCCCGCGCCCCCAACAATTGTTGGCGCACCGTCTCAATCCCGCCGCAGTGGGAATCCCGTGCCGAGGTCAGCGTGCGCAGGTTCGACTCGGCGACCGCCACCGCGAGCCGGGCGTCGTCGTCGACCAGCGTGGCTAACAAGTCGCCCTTGGCCACGGCAGCGCCTTCGAGCACCGCTACCTGGTCGACGACGCCGTCGACGAGCGCGCTGGCCTTGATCGGCAGCGGGTCGGGTTCTATCCACCCGCTAGCCTGGAACATCAATTTCCCGGGCTCCGCCGCGCCCGCCCCAGTTCCATCAGAATCCGCCGCCGTTGCGAGCACCACGGCCACCTCGACGGCCGCAGCCGGCAACAAGCGGTCACGAAACAAGCCGCCAAACAACAACCCGAACCCAACCACGATCGCACCCGGCAGCAACCACGCGGGCACGCGCCTGACCCGCGCGCCACCCGCCGCGGGCCGTGCCAATGCATCCAGAGAGACATCCATAACAACAAAAATTCAGAGAGATCCTTGACCAGAAACCGCCGCCGGGAGTGGCGCACGGGACTCAACCGCCGGGCATCGGCGGGAACGGCACGGGCCGGGCGACACTCAAATCGTCCAGACGCCGAACCACGCGCGCTGGTGAGCGCTGGGCGGGAATGACAAGTGGCTCGCCGGGAGGTCGAGCGAGCCGGAGAGGATCCTGACCGGGGAGGCGAAGATCACCGCGGGAAGTTCCCAAAACGACAGCGCGGGGAGCGCCTCGGGAGGCGGCGGCGGGGTGACCTCGGGAAGTTTCTCAACCTCAAAACAACAAGGAGATGGCTCGGGCGTCCGGGAACAATCCTCGCAACAGCCATCATCTGCCGGTCCCGCCTTGAGCACCACCCCGGTAGGATAGACGAGCGAGTCGTCCACGGTGCACAGGCGCAATTGCACGGCTGCCGCGGGAACCATCATCCCGAAGCAGACCAGCAACAACACTGCCACAAGGCGCCGCATCTGGTTTCTAAACACGTCGATAGGATGCCAAGGTCAAGGGAATATTCCCCGGGCAGCTCACCCCGCCGGACAGATGGCCGCGACAATCTTCTCCTGGGCGGCCTCCATGAGCGCCTGGGATGCCGGATCGCCGTCCTCATGGCCGGCGAGGTGGAGCATCCCGTGGACGATGTAGCGCAGGATCTCGCGCTCGAAGCCATCGCCAAACGCGAGCGCCTGGCGCGCGGCGGTTTCCAGGCTGATGAGAATTTCGCCGTGCTCAAAGGTGATCACGTCCGTGGCACCCGCGATGTTCAAGTAATCCATGTGCACCTTGGCAATCAACCGATCATCCAACAGCGTGATCTCAAGCTGGTCCTCGGGCACCGGCAGCGGCGCCAGCGCGTGGGCCGGGACCCGGGCCCATGCCTCATGCGCCCAGCCCAGCAGGCAGTCGTGCAACTCCTTGGATACCGGGATGGCGCTCTGGCGGTTGTAAATCCCGATCGGTCCCTGCTGGTGGCCCGCGCCCTCGCCCGGGTCACTCATTGCGTCTCCTTTCAAGGCCGACCATCTCAAGGATCACCCGCGCCGCGTAGTCCGGTCGCTCCGCCGGACGCTTGTCCTTGTCATCGATCCGGACCTCCGCCTTGTTCTCCGGCTTGCTGTCGGTCTTTACCTCCTTGTCGCGCCCAAGCGACGATTTCCGCGGCGGGTTCGGCGCGACCCGCTCGCCCTCGACCTTCGGATAGTCGATCCGGCTGTGCATCATGCTCCGCAAGGTTGCCGCGAAGCTCTCCTTGACCCGCGCCAGCTCACGCAGCGTCAACCCGCATTCGTCCAGCTGCCCGTCGCAGATGCGGCCCTCGACAAGATCGTCGACAAGTCCACGGATCTTCGCCGGCGTCGGCTTCTTGAGCGAGCGCGACGCGCTTTCAATCGCATCCGCCAAACTCACAATCCCGCTTTCGCGGCTCCGCGGTCGCGGCCCAGGATAGCGGAAATTCTTTTCCTCGATCTGCGGAAGGTCCTCAGGATTGCCAAGCCCGCGGTCGACCTTCTGCTGCTCGGCCTTCTGCTGTTCCTGGGCCTTGCGGTAGAAATAGTAAACCAGCGAGTCGCCGTGGTGTTCCTGGATCACGTCGATGACCCGCGGGTTGAGCTTGTGCTTCACCGCCAGATCAACCCCCTCCTTGACGTGCGCAATGATCACCAGCGCACTCATCGTCGGGGTCAGGTGGTCATGCGGGTTCTCCAACATGTCCCCCTGGTTCTCAATAAAGTAGCTCGGTTTCTTGAGCTTCCCGATATCGTGGAAATACGCGCTCACCCGGCACATCACCGCATTGGCCCCAATGACTTCCGCGGCCGCCTCGGCCAACTGCGCGACGACCAGGCTGTGGTGGAACGTCCCCGGCGCCTCAAGCTGCATCCGCCGCAACAACCGGTGGTTGAGGTCGGTGAGTTCCAGCCAGCTGATGTCCGTCGTGATCCGGAACGTCCCCTCGAGCACCGGCAACAACCCGGAAATCAACAACGCCAGCAACAAACCCCCACCCAGCGCCGCTCCCGCACCCAGTCCCACCACCTTGAGCTGGTCCATCCACCCAGCCGCAAACAACCCGCCCAAATCAATCTCCTGAAAAACCAACCCGAGCAACAGCGCCATCCCACCCGCATACAAACCCGCACGCAACAACTGCACCCGCCGTCTCACCCGCCCCGCCGCACCGACCACCACCAGCCCGCATACCAGACTCACCCCCAGATACGTCAGCGTGTCCGCCCGCGGCACCAGCAAGGTCCCCAGCAGGCTGACGTAAATCGTCGAAAACGTCCCCAGCCCGCGCCCCAGCAGCACCGTGTGGATCATCGGCGCAAATGCAAACGGCATCAGCAAAAACCGGAACATCCCGTCGACATCGTTGGCACGCAGCAGCGAGTCGACCGACTTCACCAAAAACAAATGCAGCAAGATCCCCCCAAACAACAGCGTCAGCCGCCCGGTCCGCAGCGCAACCTGCTCGTGGTTGATCCGAAACATGATCACCGCGGAAATCGCCAACACCACCCCGACAATCCCACCGTGGACGCTTTGCCCCTCAAACGCCGTCCCATCACTCCCTCGCCACACCATCAACCCCGCACCCATCACAAACACCAGCAACAGCAACAGCTGCAGCCATAAACTCCGCTCCAGCCGCGCCAGCAGGCCCGACTCCGAGCGCGTGCGCCGCTTCTTCCCTGACGACATCCCCTGCTGGGCTAGCCGCCATCGTTTAAAAGCATCCCAGAATCCCACTTGCGAAAAATTGGATTGATCCGGTTCGACAGCCGATCGGCCCGCCCCCGGGGGGGCTTGCTTAGGCCAATCCCCAACACTTTGCAACCTCCGACTCGCACCGGGTGCGTCACATTGTCACACCCGGCGTCCGCCCGTGGCTCTCGCCGTTCTGGCTACCTCGATGACGCTCATAGGCTTCAATGACCCGGCCGACCACCGGGTGGCGGACCACATCGGCAGTCGAAAATCTAACAAACCCGACCCCCTCGACGCCCGGGAGCGAGCGCTCGACCTCGGCGAGGCCGGACTGGACGCCAGGTTTGAGGTCGACCTGCGAGCCGTCGCCGGTGACGACGCAGCGCGATCCCTCGCCGAGGCGGGTGAGGGCCATGAACATCTGCTCGCGGGTGGTGTTCTGGGCCTCGTCGAGGATCAGGAACGCCTTGCCGAGGGTGCGCCCACGCATGAAGGCGAGGGGCGCGATCTCAATGCTGCCGTCGTCCAGAAACCGCTGACCCTCCTCGGGATCAAGCATGTCGTCGAGCGCGTCGTAAAGCGGCCGCAGGTACGGCGCGACCTTCTCGCGCAGGTCGCCGGGGAGAAACCCGAGCGCCTCGCCGGCCTCGACCGCCGGGCGGGTCAGCACCACCCGGTGAACCTGGCGGCGCTTGAGCATCGAGAGCGCCATCGCCATGGCCAGGTACGTCTTGCCAGTCCCCGCAGGCCCCAGCCCGAAGGTGATGTCGTTGACCTCGATGGCATGCAGGTAGGCGAGTTGCTGGGGTGTCCGAGGGACCACCGGCTTGCGTCCGCGCGACCCGAGAAGCCGCCGGCCGGCGAGCGCGGCGACCCCGACGACGCCGGTTCCCGCGGCCACATCGATGGCCATCCGGAAGTCCCGCGCGGAAATCTCCACCCCGCTGCGCCGCGCGACCTCAAGGTCGCTCATCGCCGCCTTTGCCCGCCCGACCGCCAGCTCGTCACCGCGCAACTGCATCCACCCGTCGCGGGTGACGACGTGGACGCCAAGCCGGTCCTCGAGATACACCAGCTCGCGCGGGTCATTGGCGAAGAGCCCGTGCAAAAACTGCGGCGACTCATATTCGAGCTTCGCCACCGCCACCTTGTCGACCTCTTTGATCATGCCTCGGAATCATCGCCCGACTTTTTCCTCCCTCCAGCGCAATTTTCGAATTTCTCGACCTCCCCGGGATTCGCCGCTATGCTCCAGAAACCGTCCACCCTGCCGATGCCCTCGCCCATGAAACTCACCCGGATTGCCCTGCTGGTGCTTCTCTGCTGCCTCCTCAACTCGTGCAACACCCTCATCGGACTCGGCCGAGACCTCCGCCAGGCCGGCCGCGCGATGACCTATCCCGCCGCCGAGTAGCGCCTGCCGCGCGGGCGGAATTTGCACCCCCCTGGGTCCGGAGCTATGTTGGCCCGAAAACATCCTCCCACCCTCCATGAAGCTCCTCATCACCCTCACCCTCCTCGCCGTCGCCTTGCCCTCCTGCAAACCACGCGACGAATCCACCCGCCAGGAATCCACCTCCACCCGCGAGGTCGTCATCCTTCCAGCCCCGGAACCGCCTACCCCTGCCCCGGAGCCACGGCCGACTCCTGAGCCAATCCCCACTCCCGCCCCGGCACCGGCGCCCGCCCCGCTCCCGCAACCCGAACCGCAACCTCAGCCACAACCACTCCCCGCACCCGACGCAACCGGCCCGGCACCCGAATAACCCGGGCACCAAGTCAACCCAGTCCCAGGTCAACCCGGTCCCATTGAAGCAGCCCAGACCAACCAGGGTTTGGGAAACTAGCGGCGACGGCATTCTTGCCAAATCCCGGGGCTCCCAGCAGGCGCATTGAGCGGGACCGAGAATCAACCACCGTAGTGCCCTTTTGCTTGGGCGATGATTAAGCTGTCCCCCTCAACGCGATAGATCAGCCGATGCTCTTGATCGATGCGCTTCGACCACCAGCCGGAAAGTTCACCTCGCAACGGCTCCGGTTTTCCCGCGCCCCCGAACGGTGCGCGCCGGGTCTCCTCAATGAGCCGCAGCAACCGCCTGGCTACCTTCGGGTTTATCTGAACCCAATACTGCAGGTCATCGAAGGCTTGCTGCTTAAATTCCAAGCGCACGCTTCAACTCTTCGGTCGTTTTGAAAACCAGATGCTCTGGGGTTTTCGAGGCGATGGCCCCGCGCAGTCTGGCGGCATTTTCCGGGGTACCCAAAAGCCTCGAAGTCGTGTCTTCCCCCTCTTTGAGTTCGCCACTGGAGAGAGCGAGGGTTTTGGAGAGAATGAACTCCTTGATCGTCATCCCAGCAAACGTCGCAAGGGTCTTTATTTGCCGATGCTGTTCAGGCTCGATTTCAATCGTGAGGCGGGTCATCACCCCCAAAGTTAGCAAAACCATCAATCTTGTCAACTCAGCCACCCTCCTGCCCCGCAGCCACGGCCGACTCCTGAGCCAGTCCCCACACCCGCCCCGGCACCGGCGGCCGCCCGGTTAAGCCCCACAAAGCAAAGGATCAGCGGCACGACAACGCCCAGCACGACCAGCTTGACGCGGCCTCCAATGGGCGGATCGCGAATGTCTTCAATATCGAAAAACACTGGGGCTCCCTAGCTTGTTGGTGGGATCTACCTGCGGGTTCGATGACCCCGGCAATCCTCCTCCCGCCGGATGGCCGAAATCAACCGTAATCGCGGCCACCCGGCCGTTGGAACCAATTCCCGGGCAGCGCCCGCGCAACTCCTGTTGGAGGGCGCAACGCCGTCGGCGTTGAAGATTCCCCAAGCCCGGCGGGCTTGCGCCCTCCAGCCCAGGGTTGGCCGCTGAGGCCTACCCTGGGAGATCCAGCCCACAAGGTTATTAAACCGCAGCGCGGTTCCGCCCGGGTCTCGGGGCCGCGGAGCCGCGATGCCCGAAGGTCCCCTGCTTGACCTCTCAATCGCCTCCCGCAGCAGGCTGCGGGTCCAAAAGCGGCAGCAGGCTGCCGCAGTCCAAGGCCTAGCCATCAAGACGTGGTCACCACACCCTTCATTGCCCCGGGTCCCCCACTTCGCACTTTCCACTTCGCACTTCTCACTTGAGTCCCTCACATCTCGAGGAGCATGCGGGTGGGATTCTCGAGGAGGTCCTTGATGCGAATGAGGAAGGTGACGGCCTCCTTGCCATCGACGAGGCGGTGGTCGTAGGAGAGGGCGAGGTACATCATCGGGCGGATTTCGACTTTGCCGTTGATGGCGACCGGGCGCTGCTGGATGGTGTGCATCCCGAGGATGCCGCTTTGTGGCGGGTTGAGGATCGGGGTGCTGAGGAGCGATCCGTAAACACCGCCGTTGGAAATGGTGAACACCCCGCCCTGGAGGTCTTCGATCTGGATCTTCCCGTCGCGCGCCTTGGCGGCGAAGTCGAGGATGTCCTGCTCGATGGCGGCGAAGCCCTTCTGGTCGCAGTCGCGCAGGACCGGGACGATGAGCCCTTTCTCGGTGCCGATGGCCACGCCGATATCGTAGAAGTGGTTTTCGACGATGTCCTGGCCGTCGATGCGCCCGTTGACCTGCGGGACGTCCTTGAGCGCCTGGACGACGGCTTTGACGAAGAACGACATGAACCCGAGCTTCACGCCGTGCTTGGCCATGAACTGGTCCTGGACTTGCTTGCGCAGGCCCATGATCTCGGTCATGTCGACCTCGTTGAAGGTGGTGAGGATCGCGGCGGTCTGCTGGGCGTTGACCAAGTGGGTCGCGATCTTGCGGCGCAACATGCTCATCTTCCGGCGGGTCGTCCGGCCGTCGGTGACCGCGGCGGCGGGCGCGCTGCGCTCCGGCGCGGGGACCACCGAGAGGTCGGGCTTGAGCCGCGGCGCCGGCGCGCTGGCCGGTTGGACGGCAGCCGGTTGGGCAGCCGGGGCCGGGACGGGCGCCTGAGTGGCCGGGGGTGCGGCGGGAAGCGGGTTCGGCGGCTCGATCGAGGCGACGATGGCGGCGCCTGGGGTGGAGGTCGTCAGGGTGGCGATGACGGTGCCGATCTGGACCTCATTGCCTTCGGCGACAAGGATTTTCAGGCGGCCGGACGCTTCCGCCTCAAGCTCGGTGGACACCTTGTCGGTCTCCAGGGTGACGAGCGCGTCGCCTTTGGCAACCGTCTCACCGTCCTTGAAGTGCCAGCGGGCGACGTTGGCCGAAGAAATCGACTCGCCAGCGGGCGGAACGCGCACCGCGACCTCACCGCCGGCGGCCGGTGGCTCATCGGGTTGCGGCTTGTGGGCGTCCGCGCTGGTCCCCGGATCGAGCGGCTTTGCCGGTTCGGCGCCAGCCTCCGCGGCGATCTCGGCGATGACCGTGCCGATGCCGACCTCCTCGCCGGCCTGGACGAGGATGTGCAGGATGCCGCTGACCTCCGCCTCCAGTTCGTTGGAAACCTTGTCAGTCTCAAGGGTCACCAGCGGATCGCCCTTGGCGACGCGGGCGCCATTCTCGCGATGCCAGGTAGCGACGTTAGCGGTAGCGATCGATTCGCCGGCTGGCGGAACTTTTACTTCAAAGGCCATGGGATGGGGAATTGGTTGGAAAATCAGGCGGTGAACGCGGTCTCAATGAGCATCTTCTGCTCGCGCAGGTGGACTGCCTTGGACCCGGCTGCCGGGCTGGAAGCACGATCCCGGCCAGCATAGCGGACCCTGGCGTTGACGACCTTCTGGAGGCGCAACTCAATATACGACCAGGCGCCCATGTTGAGCGGCTCTTCCTGGCACCAGATGAATTTCTCGGCGTTCGGGAACCCGCTGACGAGCGCCCCGGCCAACTCGTGGTGGAATGGGTAGAGCTGCTCGATGCGGATCAGCGCGGTGTTCGACAAGTCGTTCTCGTCGCGGTGCTTGAGCAGGTCGTAGAACACCTTGCCGGTGCAGAAGACGACCCGCGTGACCTTGGCCGGATCGAGCGTGGGCGATGGATCAGGGAGGACCTCCTGGAAGCAGGTCCCGTCGAGGAAGTCGGCGATCGGCGAGACCGCCTCGGCGCGCGTCAGCAGGCTCTTCGGGGTCATGAGCACCAGCGGCTTGCGGAACCCGCGGCGCTTTTGGCGGCGGAGCGCGTGGAAATACTGGGCCGGGGTGGTCAGGTTGGCGACTTGGATGTTCTTCTCCGCGCAGAGTTGCAAGTACCGCTCCGGGCGGGCGCTCGAGTGCTCCGGCCCCATCCCCTCGTAGCCGTGCGGCAGGAGCATCACGATGCTGCTCGGCGTCTGCCACTTCGACTCGGCCGAGGCGATGAACTGGTCGATGATGACCTGCGCCCCGTTGCCGAAGTCACCAAACTGCGCCTCCCAGAGGATCAGCATGTTCGGCGCGCCCAGCGAGTACCCGTAGTCGAACCCGAGGACCGCGGCTTCCGAAAGCAAGCTGTTGTAGACGCAGAACTTCGCCTGGTTGTCGGCGATGTTGGCCAGCGGGATGTAGCGCTCGCGGGTCTCCGAGTCGTAAAACACCGCGTGGCGCTGGGAAAACGTCCCGCGCCGGCAATCCTGGCCGGAAAGCCGGACCGGATTGCCCTCGTCAAGCAGCGTCCCGAACGCGAGCGACTCGGCGAATGCCCAGTCGAACGGGCCGCCGTGCTCGAGCGCCTCGATCCGCCGCGGGATAAACCGCTTCGCCAACGTCGGGTGGAGGTTGAAGCCTTCAGGGATGGTGGTGAGCACCTTGCCGATGCGCTGGAGCTTCTCGGCGGGCACTCCGGTGGGGACCGGCGCGAAGGAAAATGGCGGCTGCGGTTCCGCGGTCGACCCGCTGAACACCGTCCGGTCACCGGTCTCCTGCATCTTAAGCATCTTCTGGTAGCCCGCCTCGAGGTGGTCGAGGATCTCCTGCTCAACCGCGTCGGCTTCCGTCTGGCTCAGCTTCCCGCTCGCCACCAGCTGCTTCTTGTAAATCTGCCCGACCGGCTCACGCGCTTCAATCTGCCGCGCAATGTGCGGCTGGGTGAACGCCGCCTGGTCGGTCTCGTTGTGCCCCTGGCGCCGGTAGCAATACATGTCGAGGACGATGTCGCGCCCGAAGCGCTGCCGGAACTCGAGCGCAAACAACGCCGCCCAAACAAGTTCCATCGGCCGCTCACCGTTCACGTGGAGGATCGGCGCCTCGATCATCTTCGCCACGTCGGTCGCGTACGACGACGAGCGCGCGTCGGCCGGCATCGTCGTAAACCCGATCTGGTTGTTGATGATCAAGTGGATCGTCCCGCCGGTCCGGTAGCCTGGGAGCTGCGAAAGGTTGAGCACCTCGGCGACCGACCCCTGGCCGGCAAAGGCCGCGTCACCGTGGATCAGGATCGGCAGGACCCGCTTGCGGTCAGTGGTTGCGCCATCGTCGCCGATGATCCGCTGGCGGGCCCGCGCCTTCCCTTCGACGACCGCGTTGACCGCCTCAAGGTGGCTCGGGTTGGCTGCCAGGGCGACGCGCACCTCGCCGTCGGGAAGTTGCCGGATGCTTTCGTACCCGAGGTGGTATTTGACGTCGCCATCGCCGGCGACGAGGTCCGGGACGTAGTTCGGGGTGAACTCGTAGAGGATGGTTGTCAGCGTCTTGCGGACAAAGTTCGCCAGCAGGTTGAGCCGCCCGCGGTGGGCCATCCCCATTTCGATCTCCTTGACGTTGGCCGACGGGCACTTCTCGAGCAACGCGTTGAGCATCACCATCACCCCTTCCCCACCCTCGAGCGAGAAGCGCTTCTCACCAAGGAACTTCTTCCCGAGGAACGACTCGAACAACTCAGCCTCAAGCAGCCAGCGCAGCGCCTTGCGTTCCGTCGCGGGGCTTTCGGCCTTCCACTGGACCCGTTGCTCGATCCGTTCGCGGATCCAATGGCGCACCGCGGTGTTGTGGATGTGCATGAACTCGAAGCCGATCGCCCCCGAGTAGGTCTCATTCATCGCCGCGATCATGTCGCGGAGCTTCATTTTCTCGCCGTTGCGGAAGAACGTGCTGGATGCCTCGCGGTCGAAGTCCTCGGCACGGAACCCAAGCTGGTCGATCGCCAGCCGCGGTTGCTTCTCCGGCTCGGCCAGCAGCGGGTTGATGTCCGCCTGGGTGTGCCCGAGCGTCCGGTAATTATAAACCATGCTCACCACCTTGCCGTAGAACGTCAGGTCGATCTCCGCCGCTGGGGCCCCCGCCGCCGCCGGTGCTGGCGCGCCACCCGCCTCGCCGCGCCGCTGGGCCTGGGCCGCCCCGAGTTCGAATCCTTCAAAAAAGGCCGCCCAAGTGACTTCCACGGACTGGGGATCCTCGCACCACTGAGTGTATTTTTCGTCGAGAAGATCCGCATTGAGGCGGGCAGAGACGGAGGATTTCATGGTGGATTGACAAGACTGGCGGAAAAGCTATCCGGCGCTTTTCTGGCTTGGTAGCCCGGTTGCTTGGCATTAGTTAAGAGCCGCCCGGCGACCCGTCAATCGCTCAGGCAGGAAAATCCACCCCACCGAGCCCCACTTTCCACCGCACCATGATCGAGGTTTCCCACCTGACGAAAAGCTTTGCACGGCATACCGCGGTGCGCGACATCAGCTTCTCCGTCCAGCGCGGCGAGATCGTCGGCTTCCTCGGACCCAACGGCGCCGGGAAAACCACCACCATGCGGATGCTCACCGGCTACCTCCCAGCCACTTCCGGAGCCGCCAGCATCGCCGGCCACGACATCTTCCGCCACTCGCTCAAGGCCCGCCAGCACATCGGCTACATGCCGGAAAATGTCCCGCTCTACGACGACATGCGGGTCAAGGAGTACCTCAGCTTCCGCGCCCAGATCAAGGGCCTGCGCGGCAGCGACGCGCGCCGCGGGGTCGCCGAGGTCATCGACCAGTGCGGCCTCGAGCAGGTCAAACGCAAGATGATCTCCACCCTCTCCAAGGGCTTCCGCCAGCGCGTCGGGCTCGCCGACGCCCTCGTCAACCGCCCTGACCTCCTGATCCTCGACGAGCCAACCAACGGCCTCGACCCGAACCAGATCCGCCAAATCCGCGAGCTCATCAAGCGGCTCGGCCAAAAGCACACCATCCTCCTCTCGACCCACATCCTCTCGGAGGTCGAAATGACCTGCAACAAGGTGATCATCATCGACAGCGGCCGGATCCGCGCCGACGACACCCCCCAGAACCTCGTCAGCCGGATGCGCGCCGCCGGCCGCGTCAGCGTTGAGATCCACGCCGACCCGGAGACCGCCGCCGGCGCCATCTCACGCCTCGACCACGTCAAAAAAGTCACCATCGAGGTTTCCGCCGATCCCTGGACCCACCTCTCGGTCCTCGTCGACTCCGGCACCGACGCGCGCGAACGCATCGCCGAGGTCGCCAGCCAGAACGGCTGGCCGCTGCGCACCCTCTACCGTCACGAGGCGAAGCTTGAGGACGTCTTCGTCGAGCTCACCCGCAAGGACTGACATGCGCGCAACCCTCATCGTCCTGCTTGCCGCCGCGCCGCTGGCCACCGCCGCGCCCGCCGCGCCCGCCGCGCCCGCCGTGACCACCGCGGTCATCAAGCCGGAATCGGCCCCCGCCGCCAACGGTCTAACCCGCACCCTCGTCGCGCGCAACCCGCTTCTGAAAAACCCGGTCGCCCTCAGCGTCGACGTCGACGGGAAAATCTTCGTCACCGAGACAACCCGCCGGAAAATCGCCGACCTCGACATCCGCGACCACCGCGCCTGGATCCCCGCTGACCTCCGCCTCACCTCGATCGACGAAAAACGCGCGTTCCTCAAAACCCAGAAGGAATGGCCGCAGCTAACCAAGCCGTCGGAAAAGATCCATCTGCTAGAAGACACCGACGGCGACGGGATGGCTGACAAGTCCACCGTGTTTGCCGAGGGATTCAACACCGAGGTCACCGGCATCGCCGCAGGGGTGCTCGCCTGGCGCGGCGACGTCTTTGCCACCATCGCCCCGGATGTCTGGAAACTCCGCGACACTAACAACGACGGGGTCGCCGACCAGCGCGAGAGCATCGCGACCGGCTTCGGGATGCACATCGCCTACGCCGGCCATGACATGCACGGACTCACCTTCGGCCCCGACGGGCGGCTTTACTGGTCGATCGGCGACAAGGGGACCAACGTCCTCTCCAAGGAGGGCAAGCGCTGGTTCTTCCCGCACGAGGGCGCCCTGCTGCGCTGTTACCCGGACGGCAGCGGCTTCGAGGTCTTCGCCCACGGGTTGCGCAACCTCCAACAGTTCGCCTTCGACAACTACGGCAACATCTTCGGCGTCGACAACGATGCGGACTTCAAGGGGGAAAAGGAGCGCCTCGTCTACGTCGCCGAGGGCAGCGACTCGGGCTGGCGGATGTTCCACCAGCACCGCGGCGACCAATACAACCCGTGGATGGCCGAGTTCATGACCGTCCCCGCTCGCCCGGGACAGCTCGCCTACTTCACCCCGCCGCTGGAAAACTCCGTCGACGGACCCGCCGGATTCGCCTTCAACCCCGGCACCGGACTCACCCAGCGCTACCTCAACTCGTTCTTCGTCACCCAGTTCCCCGCCGGGAAAATCTCCTCGTTCAAACTCGTCCCGGAAGGCGCCGGCTTCCGCACCACCGACAACCACCTCGTCACCTCCGGACCCGCCACGGTTGGCTGTAATTTCGGCCCCGACGGCGCACTCTATTTCACCGACTGGATGGGCGGATACCCGCTCAACGACAAGGGCGGCGTCTGGAAACTCGACGACCCGAAGGAAGCTAACAGCGAGGCCCGCCGCCAGGTCGCCGCCATGCTGTTGGACGGCCCGGCCATGGTCGCCAGCGACCTGCTCGCCGGCCGCCTCGCCCACCCCGACCAGCGGATCCGCCTCGACGCCCAGTGGGAGCTGGCCCGGCGGAAAGAGCTTGCGGTGTTAGAGAAGCTCGCGGCCGACCCGGCGGCCCCGCAACTGGCGCGGATCCACGCGGTCTGGGGGCTGGGGCAAACGCGCGAGGCGCGCCCACAACTGCTCGCGGCGCTGGCGTCCGACAAGGATCCGGAGATCCGGGCGCAGGCGGCGCGCTGGGCCGGGGACGCCGGATTTGGCGATCCCGCGGTGCTCCTGCCGCTGCTCAACGACCCGTCGCCGCGTGTCTGCCACCTAGCCGCGATCGCCGCTGGCAAGCTCGCGCTCAAGGGGACCCTCCCCGAAGCGGTTAGATTGTTGGAGAATGCGCCGGCCACCGACCGGGTGCTCCACCACTCGGCGGCCGCCGCGCTGGCCGGTGCGGCGACTCCGGCGGAAATCGCCACCCTCGTTAGCCACGGGTCCGTGGCGGTGCGCCTCGGCGCGGTCGTCGCGCTGCGCCGCCAGCAGGCGCCCGAAGTCGCCGGTTTCCTTGCCGACCGCGACCCGGCGGTCTTCGCCGAGGCGGTCGCCGCCATCTACAGCGACTGGATGATCAAGCCGGCGCTGCCCGCCGCGGCGGCCGCGCTGGCCCAACCGAACCTGTTGGAAAGTGCCGCCCAGCGGGCGCTGGCTGCCAACCGCAGGCTTGGTGACGCCGCCAGCGCGATGCGCCTCGCCGCCTTCGCCACCTCGCCCGACACCCCGGAAAACCTCCGGATCGCCGCGGTCAACCTGCTCGCCAGCTGGCCGGAAAAACTTGAACTCGATCCGGCCGACGGCCGCGCGCTGGCGATCGAGCCGGGTGACAAGGAGGCCGCGCTCACCGCCGGGCGCAGCGTGCTCGCCTCCCTGACCGGCGCGCCGCCAAAGCTGGTCACCGCCGCCAACGCGATGGCCGGCAAGCTCGGGATCGCCCTCGACCCGGCCACCCTGGCCAATGAGGTCAACAACCGCGCGGCCACCCCGGCGGAGCGCGCCGCCGCCCTAACCGCCATGGCTAACACCGGCGGCCCGCTGTTCGAACAGACCGCCGGCGCCGCGCTCGCCTCCGATGTCCCGGCGCTGCGCAGCACCGCGGCGCGCTTGCTCGTAGCCCAACAACCCGGCGCGGTCATCGGCTATCTGGCCACCACCGGAGTCTCCTCAAAGGATCCTTCCGAGGCGCAGGCCGCCGTCACCCTGCTTGCCACCGTCAAGCACCCGGACGCGCCCGCCATGCTCGCCGCGCTGCTAACCGAGGTGAAGGACGCCAAGGCGCCGCCGTTCATCGAGCTCGAGGTGCTGCGCGCCGCCGAGGCGCTCAACGGCGACGCCACGATCGCCCCGCTCCTCGCCGCCATCCAGGCTCAGGCGGCCGCCGCCGGACCGCTCGGCGAGTTCCGCGCCACCCTCCATGGCGGCAATTCCGCCCGCGGCGAGGCACTCTTCAACACCCACCTCGCCGCCCAATGCACGCTCTGCCACCGCGTCGCCGCGCAGGGCAGCGAGGTCGGCCCGCCCCTAGCCAAAGTCGCCGCCACCCGCGACCGCGCCTATTTCCTCGAGTCGCTCGTCACCCCGCAGGCCGTTGTCGCTCCCGGCTACGGATTCACCTCGCTTACCCTCAAGGACGGCTCCACCGTCACCGGCACCCTGCGCGACGACTCGCCCAACACCGTCGTCATCGCCGCCGCCGACGGCTCGCTGGTCAAAACCCCAACATCCGCGATCACCACCCGCACCCCGCCTGTTAGCACCATGCCGCCGATGGGCTCCATCCTAACAAAAGAGGAACTCCGCGACCTCATCGAGTTCCTCACCACCCTGAAGTAGCCGCCTGCCCGCTCGTCGCCCGGCCCGCTGGCGCCCGCCCCACTCCACCATGCGCACGTTTCTGATCCTCTTCCGCAAGGAGCTCAAAAGCTTCTTCTACACCCCCTTCGGCTGGGTCGTCATCGCCTTTGTCATCCTCATGAACGGCATCTCGCTGTCCATGGCCATGAAGGGCTTCCGCGATTCCGCCGCCCAGGACAGCCTCGTCTACGTCGCCTTCCACACCCCGGTGTTCTGGTTCTACTTCCTGTTCATCTTCCCGCTCATCACGATGCGGGCGTTTGCCGGCGAGGAACGCAGCGGCACCCTCGAGACCCTGCTGACCGCCCCGGTCCAGACCTGGCAGGTGGTCCTCTCGAAGTTCTCCGCCGCCTACGCGTTCTATGCCCTGCTGTGGCTGCCCACCTTGCTCCAACTGAAGTTGTTCGAGCTAACCACCGAGCTGCCGCCCGCCTACGACGGCGGGGCGATGCTGGGGACCTACGCGATCCTGCTGCTCATGGGCGGCTTGTTTGTCGCCATCGGCTGCCTCGCCTCCGCACTGACCTCCAGCCAGATCATCGCCGGAATCATCACCATCTTCCTGCTCATCCTCCAGTATCTGCTCGGCTACGTGACGGTCATCTGGGGCGAGAACTTCCCCGGCGCCGCCGCGTTCCACTACATCTCCAACCAGCAACACCTCCACTACTTCTCCATGGGGGTGTTGGATTCACGGCCGATCGTCTACTACCTGAGCAGCGCGGCGTTCATCCTGTTTCTAACCTACCAGGTGGTGGATTTCCGCCGCTGGCGCAAATGACCCTTTTCCCTGCAACCTGCCCATGACTGAGGATCCCCACATCCAGCCCGCCACCGAGCCGGCGCCCGCCACACCCCGCGCCCCGCGCCCAATCTCGCGCTGGGGCGTCGGCACCCTGACGTTGCTCCAACTCGTCTTCGCCGCAATCATCCTCGTCGGCGTCAACTTCCTCGCCGGCTCGCGCCCACAGCGCCAGGACCTCTCCGAACAGCGCGACTTCACCCTCTCGCCACTGACCCGCAAATTCCTCAACGCCACCGCCGCGAGCCACCCGGACCCGATCAAGATCATCGTCGCCGTCCGCCGCTCATCGCCGTTCATGACCCGCATCCGCGGCCTCGCTGAGGAGTACCAACTCCGCAGCCGCGGGAAGATCACCGTCGAATTCGTCGACCCGGTGCAAAGTTCCGACCGCATCCAAACCGTCTCTAACACCTACGGGATCAAGTCCTCGCGCGACCTCCTCATCGTCGACGCGCGGCCGGCCAGCGCGCTGGCCGCGACGCCGGCGCAGCCCGGGACCGGTGGCGAGATGCCGGCGCTCTCCGGGCACGTCCGGTTTGTTAGCATCGATGACATGCTTCTCTACCAGACGCGCGACGGCGAGCGGCGGCCGGTCGCCTTCCAGGGCGAGGATGCGATTTCCGCCGCGCTGGTGGCAGCCGTGGAGGGGACTCCGCGGATGTTCTATCTGCTAGCCGACAAGAGCGACCTGCGGCATGACGCGCCGGAGAGCGCCTGGAAGAATCTCGCGCTGGCGCTCTTCCAACAGAACATCCACCTCAAGTCGATCAACCTCGCCGAGACGGCGCGGATTCCGGATGACGCCGAGGGGGTTGCCCTGATCGCGCCGCGCTATGATCTGGAAGCCGCCGAGCTTGAGGTGTTGCGCGAGTATTGGGGCCGCCCGCGCAGCGCGATCTTGGTCACCGCCGATCCTAACCACCGGCCGCAGCGGCTGCGGGCGTTTTTGCGCGAACACGGCGTGAGCTGGCGCAATGACCGGGTCGTGACCCTGCGCGCCGGCCAGACCCAGACGACCGTGCGCGCCACTTTCACCGAAGGGATGGAGTTCACCCGCGATTTCTGGAGCAAGTCGACGGTCTTCGAGGGGGCCACCGCCAGCCTCGAGGTGCGCGAGAACGCCGAGGACCTCCTCAACCGCCGCATCTCGGTCTACTCGCTCATCCACAGCACCGAGGACTACTGGGGCGAGTCGCAGTTCAGCGAGCCGCCCACCACCTTCGATCCCAAGGAGGACAAGCAAGGACCGGTCACCCTCGCCGCGGGCATCATCCGCGGCACCGCCACCGACGACAACCTCGCCGACCTCACGTCCAAAATGTTGGTCTTCTCCAACTCCTCCTTCCTCGAGCCGGCGCTCGCCCGCGAGGAGCAGATGGACTTCCTAACAACCGGGGTGAACTGGCTCATCGACCGGCCCGCGCTCATGGGCGTCGGACCGCTGACCCTGCGGACCTACAAGCTCCCGCTGTTGGACGCGGAGGCGGCCTTCATCAACCGGATCAACCTGTTTTTCCTGCCGGCGTTTGGCTTGGTCATCTCGCTGGTCGTCTGGCAAACCCGGCGCGCCTGAACGAAACAATTCTCCCCTGATGCGCTCTGGATTTTTCACCCTGGTATTGGCCCTTGCCGCGCTGCTCTCCGCGGCGGTCGTCGTCATCGGCTTGACCAAGGGGAGCCTCAACTACGTCTTTGGCGTCCCCCCCACCCCGGTCGGCAAAACCCTCTACGAGTCGCTCAAGCCCTCGGAGATCCGCAGGATCGTGCTGACCTCGGACGGGACCACCGCGGAGCTCCGGCTCGAGAACGGCGTCTGGATGGCGGTCCGACCGTTCCGCGACCGCGCCGACCCGCGCTTCGCCCAGGCGATCATCGACTTCACCCGCGGCGCCAAGGTCGAGGACGCCATCGCCATGGACAAGATCGACGGCGACCTCATCGGCCTGCGCGCCGGCACCATCATGGTCCGCCTCGAGGATTCCACCGACCGCCCGGCCGCCAAATACATCATCGGCCGCCGCACCGCCTGGAGCGCCGCCGATCCGGAGACCGGCGCACTGGTCCCCACCGTGTTCATCCGCCCGATGGACCGCCGCCGCAAGGACCACGTCTACGCCTGCAGCGGCGACATCCACCCGCTTGTTAGGGACGGCTTCCGCTTCCTGCGCGACCACCGGCCATTCTATTTCCACCCCGACGGGCTCGACCGCGTCCACGTGCGCAACAGCGAGGGCGAGTTCACCCTCGCCCGCGAGTCCCCCGCCGCCCCGTGGCGCATCATCAAACCGTTGGAATTGCGCACCGACGTCAAAGCGGTCGCAAAGTTGTTGGGCGGGCTCTACGAGCTAACCGCGGTGCGGGTCGCCGAGCGCCAGGATGTGGTGCTGCCGGACTCGGCGGAAGGCAGCGAGCTTGGCGAGATTTCGCTCAGTTCGTTTGGCAGCGACGCCGAAACAGTGCTGACACTCTATCCGCCCGGCGACAAGGGCAGCACCCAACTGGCGACCATCAGCGGGCGCGACGCAGTTTTCGAACTGCCCACCAAGGCCGACTCGGAGCTCGTGACGCTGGCCCGGCTGCCACTGACGGTCAACGCCCTGCGCGACCAAACCCTGACCCAGCTGGCGATCGCCAACCTCGCCACGATCACCATCGACAACTTTGCCGACGAGCCGCTCCTCATCGAGCGCGCGCCGGAGTCCCCGTGGAAGGTTAGACGCGACGGCCGGATGCACCCGCTCAACGAAAAGCAGCTTTACTCACTGCTCAAGGCGATCACCGAAACCAAGGTGGCAGGGTTTGTCACCGATGCCGCCACCGACTTCGCCCCGTACGGGCTGGATGCCCCGATCCTGCGCCTGAACTTCACCTCCACCGCGGGCGACACCCTGGCGCTCACCTTCGGCCGCGGACCCGACGCCCAACTCTACGCTCGCCGGGCCGAGAGCAACACCGTCGTGCGGCTTGAGGACGGGATCCTCACCGCCATCGGGACCCGCCCGCACCACTGGCGCTCGCCGGTCCTGTGGAATCTAGCAAGCCCGGACATCCGCGCGATCATCCGGCGCTCCGGCAAGGATCCGGAGCTCCTGCTGCGCTACACCTTCAACGAGGAAAAGTGGTCGGCCAGCGTCGCCGGAGCGGACGCCACCCTCGAGCTCAACCCTAACCGCGCGGACTATCTTCTCAGCAAGCTCATCACCCTTGAGGTGGCCCGCTGGATCGGGCGCGGCAGCAGCGAGGCGGCGCTGGCGCTTGCCGACCCGTCGCTGGTCATCGAGCTGTCAGTCCGGCGGGTCAACGATCTCGGCGAGCAGGTCGCCATCGACCGGCTCACCCTGAGCATCGCCCCGGTCTCCGACTCGCCCCAGAACCAGTTCTTCTACGGCCACCTCAACACCGAGGCGGACCTCTTCATGCTCGACCGCTCGACGGTGGCGGACCTGCTGACCAACGTCCTCGCCGAGGACTAACCGCCATGGCTAACCGCGGGTGGGCAACTCGCCGCGGTGGCTAACGCCCCGCGCGCCAGATCGCCGAGCATGATCGCCAGGGCGATGAGGATCAGCACCGAGCCGGCCACCCGGATCCGCCGCCAGACCGGCGGCCGGTTGCGGAACCATCCGACCAACAACCACGCGCTGGCCAGCACCGCGATCTGGGCGCCCTCGATGCCGACGTTGAACGAGACCACCGGCCAGACGATGTTGGAGCTGGGCAGCGGCAGGGCGCGCAGCACCGTGGCAAACCCCATCCCGTGGAGCAGCCCGAAGCCGAACACCACCCCGAGCCGGTGGCGCGGCACCTTGTGGCGGAAGATGTTCTCCACGGCCACCACCGCGATGCTCAGCAAGATCGCCGCCTCGACGAACTTCTCGGGCAGGTTGAGGACCCCGAAGACGGTTAGAAACAGGGTCGCGCTGTGGGCCAGGGTGAACGTCAGGCTCTGGGCAAGCAACGGGCGGATCTGCGGGGCGAGCAGGAACAGCGCCAGGATGAACAGGATGTGGTCCTTGCCCTTGGGAAGGATGTGCTCAAACCCATAGCGGATCCAGCGCCAGGCCGACGAGCCGGTGGCCACGGCGGCCGGCGCGCTCGCCGCCGTGGCGGCCGCCCGCGCCGGAACCACGGTGATTTCGGTGTTTTCGCCGGCGCTGACGATCGTGAGCGCCGCGCCCTCGCCGCTCCCGTTGGTGACAAACAAATCAACCTCGTCGTTCTTCCAGGTCGCCATCAATGGCCCGCCACCCGCGGGCACCTCCACACCTATCAGGACCAGGTCGATGAACGGATAGACTTCCGCACCGTTGGGAAACACCGGCGGGTCGCTCGCAAAGTTGGGAAACTCCAACCGCCACTCGACCGGCTCGTCGTTCATCGCCAAAAACAGGTTGCCCCGCAAGTACTCCTCAGCCCCCGCCTTCATCCGCCGGTACTGCGCCGCGTCATATCCCATCAGCTGCGTCCGGCTCGGCGGCACCGCCGTCGGGTCCTCGCGGATCTCCTCCAGCGCGCTCCCGGCATCCATCTTCCAATTCAACTTCCATGTCCCGGGACCGACCTCGGGGACCACATCGATCTGTTGGATCGGGTGGGCTCCCGCGGCGGTGGCCAGCACGATGAGGGTGGCAAGCAAGCGGAGCAGAGGAGCGGCCATCTGCGGATGGGTTTGTTTGATTGGCCGGCGGGTGTCAATGGCGGCGGCGGGGCGCGGGCGGGCGGGGGCTCATTTCGCCGGGGTAGAACTCCCCCTTGACCGCGGCGCCGCAGGACACTACCAACCCCGCCATGGGTTTTGATCAACTAGGGCTTTCCGAGGCGGTCCAGCGCGCCGTCGCAGAATCGGGCTACGAGAACCCGACGCCAATCCAAGCACAGGCGATTCCCCTGATCATCGAGGGGCGCGACGTCGTCGGCGCCTCCCAGACCGGCACCGGCAAGACCGCCGCCTTCGCCCTGCCGACGCTCAGCAAGATCACCCCGCTCCAAAAACCCCAGGTCCTCGTCCTCGAACCGACCCGCGAGCTCGCCCACCAGGTCGCCGAACAGTTCGAGCACTACGGGAAATACACCGGCCTGAAAGTCGCCTTGCTCTACGGCGGCGTCGGCTACGGCAGCCAGCTCGAAAGCCTCGCCGAGGCCGACATCGTCGTCGCCACCCCGGGCCGCCTGATGGACATGTTCTACCGCGGCAACATGCGCTTCGGCGAACTCAAGGTGCTCATCCTCGACGAGGTCGACCGGATGCTCGACATGGGGTTCCTCCCGATTGTTAGGAAGATCGTCAACCTCTGCCCGTGGGAGGGCCGCCAGACGCTGTTCTTCTCCGCGACGATGCCGCCGGCCATCCAGACCTTTGCCGAATGGTGCCTGACCAACCCGGTCAGCGTGGAAATTGCCCGCCGCTCGGTCCCAACCACCGTCAACCACGCGTTCTATCCGGTCTCGATGGACCAGCGCGACGAGCTGCTGCTCGCGCTGCTAGAGCGGACCGACTTCAACAGCGTGATGATCTTCACGCGCACCCGCAAGGAGGCCGACACGGTCGCCTCGCTCCTAACAAGCAAGGGTCACGAGAAGGTCGCCGCGATGCACTCGGACATCGGCCAGAAGGAGCGGATGGAGGCCCTGGCAGGGTTCAAGTCCGGGAAATACGACGTGCTGGTGGCCACCGACGTGGCCGCGCGGGGGATCGACATTTCCGGGGTGACCCACGTGATCAACTACCGGGTCCCGGAAAACGCCGAGGACTACGTCCACCGGATCGGCCGGACCGGCCGCGCCGAGGCCGAAGGCGACGCCTACACGCTGCTCTCGGCCGACGAGCAGGATTTCGCGCTCTCGATCGAGCGCTTCGTCGAGCGCAAGATCGAGCGGCGCAAGCTGGAGGATTTCGCCTACGTCTACACCGCGTTGTTGGATGACGACCGCAAGCCGGCCCGGCGCAAGAAGCCGCCGATGCCGAAGCGCCGCCGCCGTTAGCCGGTGGCGGGCGCAGTTAGCCCGGAACATCACCTCCGACCCGCGTGCGCGTGCTAGCCATCGACCCCGCCATCCGCAACACCGGGTTTGCGGTGGTTGACGGCGGCCAGAAGCCGGTGGCCATGGCATGGGACGTCATCACCATCCCCGAGCGGGTTCCGCAGTCGGCGGCACTGGCGGCCATCCGCAGCGGCATCGCCAACCTCATCGCCAAGTGGCAGCCGGACGAGGTCGCGGTGGAGGGGATCATCTACGTCCAGTCGCACCGGACGGCGATCTCGATGGGAGCGGCGCGCGCGGCGGCCTTGATCGCGGCGGCCGACGCCGGGCTGCCGGTCTATGAATACGCGCCGCTGAAGGTCAAGCAGGCGGTCGTCGGCAAGGGCAACGCCGCCAAGCACCAGGTCGCCTTCATGGTCCGCGCCCTCCTCGGCTTGGCCGAAACCCCGCCGCCGGACGCCGCCGACGCCCTCGCGATCGCCATCGCCCATCTATCCGCCAGCGATCCGTTGCGCGCCAAACTGCTGGAGCGCCGCCCGATCTAACTTCTCCTGACGATGTTGGAACTCCGTTGGCTCACTCCGGGAATCACCCATGCCGCCGCCCTGGCGCTTCAGGAGCAGGCGCTCGCCGCGCTGTTGGCTGGCGCCGCCGAGGAGCCGGTCTTTCTGTTGGAACATGCGCCGGTCTACACGATCGGGCGGACCCGCGACACAAGCTCGCTGCGCGAACCGGCGCAACTGGCCTATCCGGTTGTCGAGATCAACCGCGGCGGCCAGGCGACCTACCACGGGCCCGGCCAGCTCGTCGCCTATCCGGTGGTTGACCTGCGGGTGCGCGGCAAGGACCTGCACGCCTACCTGCGGACCTTGGAGGAGGCAATCCTACGCACCTGCGGCGACTTCGGGGTGGCCGCCAGCCGGCGCGACGGGCTAACCGGCGTGTGGGCCGGCGACCGCAAGCTCGCCTCGCTCGGTGTTGGAGTGCGCAAGTGGATCGCCATGCACGGGCTGGCGCTCAACGTCACCGCCGAGTGCCTGCCGCCGTTCCAGGCGATCACCCCGTGCGGAATCACCGGCGTGACCATGACCTGCCTTGCCGACGAGGCCCGCCGGCCGCTGAGCGTCGCCGAGGCCGGATCGTCCCTGGCTGGCCATCTGCTCGAGCTGCTCGCCCGCTGAGTCCGCAAACTCCGGGGTTGCGCCGCGCGGTTGTTGGGCTCTGTTAGCCGTATCCACCCGCGGGGTTCCGTGGTTGAATGTTCCAAAGCCATGGCTGCGACCCGGATAGAACACGACTCGATGGGCGCGATGGAGGTTGCCGCCGACGCGTTGTTTGGCGCCTCGACCCAGCGGGCGGCGCTCAACTTTCCGGTTTCCGGCACGCCGGTCGACCCGGCGCTCATCCACGCCTACGGGCTGCTCAAGGGGGCCGCCGCCGCCGCCAACCGCGACCTCGGCGAACTCCCCGCCGATCTTGCCACCCTGATCGAATCCGCCGCCGCGGAGGTCGCCGCCGGCCTGCTCGACTCGCACTTCCCGGTCGACACCTATCAGACCGGCTCGGGCACCTCGACGAACATGAACGTCAACGAGGTCATCGCCAACCGCTGCGCCCAGCTCGCCGGGAACCCGCTCGGGTCCCACACCCCGGTCCACCCGAACGACCACGTCAACCACGGCCAGTCGTCCAACGACACGTTCCCGAGCGCGATCCACATCGCCGCCGCCCTCGCCCTGCGCGACTCGCTGGTCCCGGCACTCGAGTCGCTAACATCCGCACTCGCCGCCAAGGCCGGCGAGTTCGACCACGTTCTGAAAATCGGCCGCACCCACCTGATGGACGCCGTCCCGATGCGCCTCGGCCAGGAGTTCTCCGGCTATGCCCAACAGGCGCTGCGGTCCGCCGAGCGCGCCCGCAAGGCGCTCGCGCTCATGCTGGAGCTGCCGCTCGGCGGGACCGCCATCGGCACCGGCCTCAACCGCCACCCGGACTTCCCGCAGCGCGCCATCGCCACCCTCGCCGCCGCCACCGGCCTCCCGTTCCACCCCGCCGCCAACCCGTTCGAGGCCCAAGCCGCCCGCGACTCGCTCGTCGAGGCACACGGCCAGCTGAACACCATCGCTGTTAGCTTGTTCAAGGTCGCGAGCGACCTCCGCCTGTTAGCCTCCGGGCCGCGCGGCGGGATTGGCGAGCTTCGCCTGCCGGCGACCCAGCCGGGGTCGTCGATCATGCCGGGGAAGGTCAACCCGGTGATGTGCGAGGCGGTGACGATGGTCGCCGCGCGGGTGTTCGGCAACCAGGCGACGCTGACCTGGTCCGGCGCCAGCGGCCAGTTCGAGCTCAACGCGTTCATGCCGGTCATGGGGATGGCGCTGCTCGAGTCGATCCGGCTGTTGGCCAACGTGGCCAACATTTTTTGCGAGAGGTGCGTCGCAGGGATTGTGGCCAACGAGGATCGCTGCCGCGAGCTCATCGAACAATCCCTAGCGATGGTCACCGCGCTGGCGCCGGTCATCGGCTACGCCAAGGCCGGCGAGATCGCCAAGAGCGCGATGGCGCGCGGAGTCAACGTCCGCGCGGTCTGCGAGGAACAGCTTGGCGAGCTGGGGCTCAGCGCTGCGGAGCTCGCCGCGCTGCTCGATCCCGCGTCAATGGCCGGCGGCTGAGGGGACCTCGATGAGTTGCTCAAGCTTGGTCGAAACCAGCAGGCAGCGGACCGCCGCACCCGGAAACAACATCTCCAACACCGTTCGATAGGCACCCATCTGCCCTGCGTGGCGGGCGACCAGCTCGGCGGCACTAACAACCGCGTCGGTCTTGAAGTCGATGACCTCGGCGACGGCCACATTGCCTGCCGGATCGCGGTGGAGGTGGAGCCGGTCGACGACGCCGCTGAGCCAGCGGCCGCCGATGATCGCCTCGACCGGCTGCTCGCGGAGCAAGTCGATGCTTCGCCCGCGGCGCTCAAACAAACCACGCAGCCCCGCCACTTCCAACAAGCCCGCCACCCGCACGCCGGCCTCGCCGACCGGCAGCGCCGGGCGTTCCTCATCGATCCAGCCAACCGATTCAAACGCCGCATGCACCTCGGTGCCGATCCGCATCCCACCGGGCGAGTGTCCCGCACGCGCCGCCACATGCACCTCAACTCCCAGCGCGCTCGGGGTCGTCCGCTCGCGCCGCGCCACCGCCCGACCAAGCTGCGCAGGACCGGCGGCGCCTTCTGTTAAGCTCGCGTCCAGCAGCTTCACCCCCGCCGTCCAGTTGGGCGTGCCTGCCGCAAAAATCTCACCGCTGCCACCTCCCAGCGCGCTGCGGATCCAGTTGCTCCACGAACCACGTGACTTCTCCGCACTCTCCGACGCCGGCTCTAACAATACATACAGCCCGCGCTTGGCGCGGGTGAGCGCGACGTACAAAGTGCAGAACGCCTCATAGCGCTGCTTGTTGGCCCAGCGCTCCTCGGCCGCGGCGAGGGCCGGCAACACCTGGCGGACCCACTGCGGCGGCGGCGCGCTGAGCCAGTCATCGCCCTCGGCCACCTCGAAGTAGTTGGCGGCTGGAATGCTGTCGTTAGAGAGGCCGGGGATGACGACCACGTCAAACCCGAGCCCCTTGGACTTGTGGATGGTCATCACCTGCACCGCCGCCACCCCGGGGCTCTGCGAGACCTCCAGCCGGCCCAACAAATCAGCCGCCTCGCGCGCGCTCGCCGCCCCGGCCGCATCCATCGCCCCAAGCGCGGCAACCAGTTCGCTGGCACGCCGTCGCCCGAATGGCGACCACCCTTCCCACAGCTCCTCGACAAGCTGCTCGATGACCGCGCCAAACCCGCCACTTGCCGCCCGCGCGTGGAGCCGTTCCCACGCCCGCGCCCAGCTTCCGTGCTGCTCTAGCAGATGCACCCCAACCAGCGACATTTCCAGCGTCCACTGGGCAAAGTCGTCGGACGGGTCCGCCAACCACCGGAGCAACTGCCAGATAGCGATGCCCACTGGATTGTCGTGCGCCGGCTTGCGCACCCCTTCCTCGATCACATCAAATTCCGCAGCCCGGAGTTGGTCGGCAATCTCATGCACCTGGTCGCCGGTGCGCACCAGGACCCCACAGCTCAGCGCACGCCGACCGACCTCCAGCTCGCCTAACAACTCAACAAGGCGCGCGCCAAGCGCCTCGGAGCCCTTCTCATCCAACACCTCGACGCGCGCCTCGCCGGAATGCCTGGCTGCGCGCATCGAGGAGACATGCTCCTGCCAGTGCCACTGGGCAGTGGCAGCGCCAAACAGGTTGCGCATGGTGGTGGTGTCGCCGCAGACCCGGTTGACCAGCTCGAGCACCGCCGGACAGGAACGCTCGGAACACGCCATTTCCTCGATCGTTAGACCTTCGCCAAAATGATCGGTCACCGTGTCAAACAAGCCGACCTCGCCGCCGCGCCACCCGTAGATCGCTTGCTTCCGGTCGCCGACAATGAACAACCCGCCGTCCCCCGCTCCGGCCGAAGCCGCCTCGTTAAGCAGCGGAAACAACCCGGCCCAGTCACTCCGGCTGGTGTCCTGAAACTCATCTAGCAGCCAGTGCGCATAACGCGCGTCGAGGCGAAAATCGATCCGCTCGCGGCGCAGCCGCCCCTCTTCGCTGCGGCACCACTGGCCCATGAGCAGTTTGACGTCGTCAAACCCCAGCTGCCCACGCCGCCGCAGCTGGGTCTCGCACAGCTCGTCATAGTGCTCGACAACACAGCGCACCGCAGCAGTCCGCGAACAAGCGGCGGCCATCTCACAGTTGGCTAACAGCCAAAGCGCCTCGCGGAGTGCGCGCCCGGCGTCACCATCGATGCACAGCGGCTTGTAGTGGGAGATAGCGAGTTCGGGGCCCGCGCTGGCGAGTGCCTCGACAAGCTTCTTGAGCATCCCCTCGGCCTTGTCGGGCAGCAGGTTGCTGCCGACGGTGTGGGCCGCCAAGGCATCGACGAACTTCGCCAGCGCGGTTCCCTGGCGCTTGTCCAAGTAGTTTAGGTCGAGGATCCCGGCGTTGATCCTGGCAGCCAAGTCGGCCTTGCCAGCCTCCCACTCCTCGACTGCGACACTAGCCAGCCGTGGCGGGCCCCACTCGCGTCCGTCGCCGCTGCGCAGCCGGGCGTGCCAAGTCTCGATGAACTTGCGCAGCATCTCGACGACCTTCTGTTGCTCGCGGCCGATCATTACCCGCCGGAAGGCATGGAAGAACTCCCCGCCGCCTTGCCGCACCGGCTCGGTAAGCAACCTGTCTAGCAATTCGTCCTTGGCTGCCGCGGCGCGCGGCCCCTCGAGCAAGTCGAAGGTCCCGCCGGTTAGGCCAAGCTCGTATTGGAACCCGCGCACCACTTTGGCAAAAAATTGGTCCATCGTGCCGAACACGGTGCGCGGCAGCGCCCGAACCACCCGCTCGAGCAACTCGCCGAAGTCGACCTCAGCGACCCCCAGCTCGGCGACCAGCAGCTCGGCCTCGCTCGGGTCGCTGGCCGCCGCGGCCAGCCGGTTAAGCACCCGATCGGCGAACTCGGCGGCCGCCTTGCGGGTGAAAGTGAGCGCCACGATCTGCTCGGGCGCAACCCCGCTGGCGATGAGGCCAATGATCCGGTTGCTGAGTTGATAGGTCTTGCCGGTGCCAGCAGAAGCCAGAATGAGCAAGTTGGGTGCGAGAATCTGCATGGTTTCCTCTGGCTGTTAGTTGTCAGTTTGCCGCCTGCGATGCGTCCTCCACGGCGCCGACCTCCGCGGCAGGCACCGCCACTGGCGTGGCCGGCAGGCGCCAGTTGTCCGGAGCGGTGAATGCCTCGACCGCCCGGCCCCCGGCCGTGAGCTCGGTTAGGGAGTCGTAGCGCACCTGCTCAGCTGGTGGCCAGAACGCCTGGGCGCGGATCTGCGCTGCGATCCAACTGGCGCATGCTTCGGCTGCGTGCAGATGCTCTTCACTGAAGTCATCCCACAGGAGCAGCTTGGAGGAGGTGTCGGCCACCGTGAAGTAGGCGGGTGTGGCAAGCGCCCCGGACTTGTTATGCATTGCTAGAGCGTAGAGTGGCAGTTGCAGGTCGAGCCACAGATGCTCTTTGGCGCCGGTGGTGAAGAGCGCGGGACACCCGTGGGCGGCGAGGTGCTGTGGGATGCGGGTGTTGGCAGTGACTGTGCGGCGATGCTCCCCGACCACATCTTTCACGGTGCCGGTCTTGTAATCGATCACCCGCAGCGCGCCGCTGCCGCGGTGCCGGTCTATCCGGTCGATCTTGCCGCTAACATGCAAGCCGCCGAGGTCCAACCCGAAGGGCATTTCGATTTCCTCGACCTCCCAGCCGGCCGCGGCCTGGCACGCTTGCTCGCGCGCGAACCACGCCAGCCGCTGGCGCAGCGACTCGGTCTGGATGGCAACCGCAAGTGGCACTTCGTCGCCAAAGCGGCCGGCCAGCACCCGGTCAAGTGCCCGCGACAGCCATTCCTCGATTGCCTCGGACTTTGAGAAACGGCTCGCCTCCGGGTCGCGCCCCCATTGTTCCAACACCTCGTGGGCCACCGAGCCGAAGTCCCTGGCATTCCACTCGCGCCGGTCCGGCTCGCGCTGCCACATGCCAACAACGTTCTTCAGGTAGAAGCGGAATGGACAGGCGAGGAAGTCCTTGAACTTGGTCACCGCGAGCTTTTCAGGTGCCGCCAACATCGGCGGCTGCCACTGCCAGTCCTGCGCCCAGCGCATCCCTGCCTCGGGTGGCTCAATCTCGCGGAACAACTCGCCGACGCGCTCCGGCAGGCTGGCACGCTCTCCGGCCAACAACAGCCGCGATGGCAGCAACCCTTCCCCGCCGGCGCCGCCGCGGCCGCAGAGGATGTCGACCCGCCCGCTAACAAGGCGCCAGCCGACGATCGCCTGATAGATATAGGCATCCCGGGCGGCGCGCTGTGCGTCACTAACAAGCCCGAGCGGCTTGCGGCTTGCCTCGCTGAGCCACGGCTCGCCGCCGCCGCGGGCCGGCACCCGGCCGTCATTCATCCCGCAGAGGACAAGGTGGTCGCCCGGCTCATGGAGGAGTTCGAGCCATCCCTGCACGTCAACGACACGCCCGACCGGCGGCTGCGCGGGTGTGCCCGCCACCGCGCCTAACATCAAGTCGATCCAGAAGCGCGCATCGCGCCCGACGCGCTCGATGAACGGCTGCGCCGCGGCGAGCCACTCGGCCAAGCGCGCCGCCTCGTCAGCGCCATCGCCGGTGCCGAGCCGCTCGAGCAAGCGAGCCAGCGCCGCGGGGAAATCAGCGGCGAGCATCGCCGCGCGCCATTGTTGGAGGTTTGCGCGCGCATCCAACAATGGCTGATAGCGTTGCGGGTCGCGCTGGCTCTCGACCGCGTGGTTGAGGCTTGCCGGGTTGGTGAGCACACCGGAGTCGCGCAGCCGGCCGAGGTGGCGGGCAAACTGGAAGCGCATGCCGCCGACGAGGCGGGCGGACTCGGGTAGCGCCAGCAGGTCGGCGAGGGTGGCCGGCGAGTCGTCGGCCAACCAGCATGACCAGACGCCAAGCCAGCGGGCGATGCCGGTGGTGGCCGTGGCGGTGGCTGGGTGGAATGCCGGCCAACCGGCGCGCGAGAACCCGCGCGCAAGTTCATCGCCGACCTCGACGTCAGCCGCGCCGAGCGCAAGCGCGTCCGAGGCGGTACCAGCCGCGGCGACGAGCCGAAGCGCCTCGCTGGCCTGGTGGCGCGGGTCGGCAGCGACGACTACCGAGCCATGGGCGCCGGTCGGCCACGGCAATGGCCGCAGCGACCACGCCTCAAGCGGGCGGCCGAGGGCCGAGAAGTTTCCCTGTTCTTCCTCGGGTGCGCCGATGAGGACCGCGAGATTGCCAGCCGAACTGGAAAGTGAACGCTCGAGTAACGGTGGGAAATCCGGCACCCCGGCAAACACCAGCTGGGTCGGCGGGTCCGGGAGCCGCGCACCCTGCGCCAACTCGGTGCTCCGGCTCACCAGCCCCCAGCCGCGCAACACCCGCTCGACCGCGCCCTCAAGCCGCGCCAAATCCCGCCAACGCTCGGCCTCGACCGAGCCATCCAGCGCCCGGGCCGCCCCCGCCAGCGTCAATCCATTCTCCTGCAAGCTGCACCGCAAGCGGACCAACTCCACTGCCAGCCCGCGTGCCCAGTTCGTCTCGCTCACGTCCGGGGCCACCGGGAACAACCCGGAGTAAATTCCCCAATCGCCAACCTCCTCGAGCGCCACCAACCACGCAAGCTGCTCGGCCCAGTCGGGAGCCACCTCGGCGCCCGGGGTGCGCAGGAACCACCCCGGAGTGACGACCTGCGGGGCCAGCACCGCGCCCGCGTGGCCCGCGAGCGCCTCGCGCAAGCGCCTACCGCTCTGGGCGGTGGGGACAACCACCAGCATTCCGGGCAGGGCCGCCTTCCTCTCAAGCAACCACCCGACCGCCTCTTCCAAGAACGGCCGCTCCCAGCCAAGAAAAACCCGCGCATCACCCATGCCCGCGTTTCTAGCACGCAAGCACCCGCCCGAGGCGAGCAAAAGACCTAGTTTTAAGCCTTATGCGACGGTTGACCGGGTTGACCGGGTTGACCCTCAGGTCAACCCCGTCAACAAGGTCAACACGGTCTCCGCGGAGCAGTCTGGCAGTCTGGTTCCTCGGCAGTCAGGGCAGGCTGCCACCCGGCTCAGGTCGGACGCCGACGGCGTTCGTGGACGGCTTCAAGCTCGGGAGCGAGGGGGATTTCATCGCGCGGATGGGCGCGCGGCGGCTCCTCGTCCTGGTAGGCTTCCGGCCACTCGGTGTAGCGCAGCTCGGCGGCTTCGGCGGCTGCGCGCAGGTCGTCGTCGGCGAGGTTGACGCCCTCCTGGGCGAGGCTCGCGTCGCGGTCCTGCTCGGCGCCGGCAGAGCCGACGTTGTCGGCCTCGAAGTTGTCGTTGCCGTTGCTGATATCATTGTTGAGCGGAGTCATGGGGCTGGGGGGTTAGTAGAATTCCGGGGGATGTTCCGCAGGTGGCGTTCCGGGATCGCCGCGGCGCGGGCAAGTGGCGCAGGGCGAGGGAGATCGGAGTTCCATGGGACTCCGCGGGCGGGCGCCGCGGAGGGGATTTCGCAAGGTCCTCGCGGCGCCGCGGTGCATTTTGCCCGCGCGGCATGGCATGGTCCTAATCCAAGCGCACCTCGTCGGCCTGGACATGCCGGACGACCTGGCCGTTTTCGCGGACGAGGAGCTCGCCGGAGTCGCCGAGGCCGACGACGACGCCGTGGTGGCAGCGGCCGCCGACGAGGAAGCGGACCGAGTTGCCGGTCAGAGCGCAGCGCGAGCGGATGGCGGCGATGACCGAGGGGAAGTCGGCAGCACACTCGGCGGCGCAGGCGAGCAGCCCGCGGAGCGCCTCGGCGAGGACCCACTCGCGCTCCCAGCGGCGCCCGGAGGCGAGCTCCAGGGAGGTTGCGTGGAGCCCGTCAGGGAAGTGCAAGCCGTTGACATTGATGCCGACGCCGACGACAACAAAGTCCGGGGTGCCTTCCACGAGGATGCCGGCGAGCTTGCGGGTGCCGACGAGCACGTCGTTGGGCCACTTGAGCGCTCCGGCCACCCCGGCGCGCTCGGCGACCCGGCACACCGCCAGCCCGGCGGCCAGCGCCAGCCGCGGCCACAGCGCGCGCCCAAAATCCGGCCGCAGCACGAGCGAGAATGCCAGCCCGTCGCCCGCCCCGAGGTGCCAGGATGATCCCCGGCGGCCACGGCCAGCAGTCTGGCGCTCAGCGACAACCACGGACCCCGCGGGAGCCCCGGCGCGGCCGAGGCGGGCAGCCTCGTCGTTGCTCGAGCCGATCTCCGCGAACCAGTGGAGGGCGCCGGCGAGCTCCGGCGCAAGCGCGGCGAAGCGCTCCGGGTCAAAGCCAGCCAGCGGGTCCATCACGAGTCGAGGGGCATGAAGTCCAACGAGATGTCCAGCGCTTTTGCCGAATGGGTCAGCGCGCCGACGGAGATCTCGTCCACGCCGGTGGTGGCGATCTCGCGGAGGGTTTCCAGGGTGACCCCGCCGCTGGCCTCAAGCCGCGGACCGGCCGCGCCGCGAAGCGCCACGGCGGCGCGCAACTCGTCAGGGGTCATGTTGTCGAGCAGGATGATGTCGACCCCGGTGAACTCCAGAAACCGCGCCACTTGGGCGAGCGAGTCGGCCTCAAGCTCGACGAGGACTCCGGGGCGGTCACGCTTGAGGCGCGCGATGGCCGCCTGCAACGCCGCGTCGCCACCGTCGACGAGCAGGTGGTTGTCCTTGACCATCGCGCGGTCATACAAGCCGAGCCGGTGGTTGCAGCCGCCCCCGGCGCGGACCGCGTCCTTTTCAAGCTGGCGCCAGCCCGGGAGTGTCTTGCGGGTGTCGAGGATCCGCACCCCGGTTCCGGCAACCGCCTCGACATACCGGCGGGTGAGCGTCGCAACCCCGCTGAGGTGCTGCAGGAAGTTCAACGCCACCCGCTCGGCGGCAAGCACCGCGCGCGCCGGCCCGGCGACCTCGAGGATCCGGTCGCCCGCCGCCAGAACCTCGCCGTCGGCGCGCAACTGGCTGACGACGAGCCGCGGGTCGACCGCCTGGAAAACCCGCACGGCAACCGCGGCGCCGGCCAGGACCCCGGGTTCCTTGGCCAGCGCCACCGCGCGCGCCTGCCGGTCGGCGCCGATGAAATACTCGCCGGTGACGTCCCCGGGCCCGATGTCCTCCTCCAACGCCAGCCGGATCAACGAGTCAAGATGCTGCATGGCTGCTGCTACCACGGCCCGGGCAGGCAACGGAATGGAAAAAACCTCACTCGCCCACCACGCTGACGACGATCTGCCGCCGGTGCGCCGCGCGCCGGTGCTCGAACAGGAAGATCCCCTGCCAAGTCCCCAGCGCCATGCGCCCGCCGACGACCGGGATAACCTCGCTGGTCCGCGTCAGCGCCATCCGAATGTGGCTCGGCATGTCGTCGGGGCCCTCGCAGGTGTGCTGGAAATAGCTGCTGTTTTCCGGCACGAGCCGGTCAAAGAACTCCTCAAGGTCGCGCCGCGCGCTCGGGTCGGCATTTTCCATGATGACCAGGCTGGCGCTCGTGTGGCGGACAAACACCGTCACCATTCCGGTGCTGATCCCACTGCGCGCAACGATCCCAGCCACCTCGCGGGTGATCTCAACCGTCCCCTTGCCCGCCGTACGCACTTCAAATCCATCGCTCGCCGCCGCCATCGCCACTTCCTCGCCGGATTCCACCCACCGCGCAATCCGAATCAAATCCCTCCACAAAATCCCGCAGCGTGGTTGCACCCGCCCGCCTTGATCGCTATATTCCACCTAACCACCTTACGCCCATGCTCCGCTTCCTCATCCCCGCGCTCCTTGCCATCCTCTCCCTGGCCCCCCTGGCCAACGCCCAGATCGCTATCGGACGGCCCCTGCAGATCACCATCCAGGGAGTGCCGACCGAAGAAGCCCAACGGGTCACCGGCAGCTACCAAGTCGCCAGCGACGGCACCATCAACATGCCCTACATCGGCGCAGTCCAAGCCAGCGGGATGAGCACCAACGCCCTCGCGGCACGGATCGAGGCCGCCTACCGGAACGCCGGAATCTACACCACCCCGACAATCCAGGTGGTTTCAGAAGACCTTGGCGCGGAGCTACTCAAGAATGTCGTCACGGTTGGCGGGTTTGTCCGCCAGCCAGGCACGGTGCAGTTTGTCCCCGGCCTGACGCTCTACCAGGCGATCAGCAACCGCGGCGGCGCCAACGAGTTCGGCGCCATGAACCGGGTCCTGGTCCACCGCGACGGGAAGGTGCGCGTCTACGACTGCCGCAAGCCGGAGTTCCAGGCATTGCAACTCAACGCCAACGATACTGTCGAGGTGCCCCAGAAGAACGCCCTGGGAAGGTAGCCGCGCGCTCCGCAAGCGCCTGCTTGCCCCTTGATCGCGGACCGGGCTGTGGTAGTTTTCCCTGCGCTTGTTCTTCCCTATGTTCCGCCACCTGCTCACTCTCGCCGCTTTTCTGCTTGTCGTCGCCGGCCCACAGGCCGCGGCTGCCAAATCGCCGCCGAAGCAGCCGGCCAAACCGCAGGCCGCACTGGTTGAGGCACTTGGCGCCGACGATTTCGCCGCCCGCGAGAAGGCCGAGGCGGACCTCGCCAAATGGGCCGCCGACCACCCGCAGGACGCCTGCGAGCGGTTCTGGGAGCTTTCCCGCCAGGCGACCGACCCGGAAGTCCGCGACCGCTGTCTGTCGCTTTTGCGCCGCCAAGTCCTGCGCGAGCGCGACGCCGAGGGGATGGGGTTCATCGGCATCAGCATGCAGGCGGTGCTCGTCACCCCGCCCGGCGCCGATGAACAACCCGCGGTGCGCGTCATCGACATCATCCCACTCTCCGGCGCGGTCAATTCAGACCTCAAAATCGGCGACCAGATCCTCAAATTCGACGGCCGCAAACTCACCGGCCAAGTCCCCAACGCCCTCGGAATGCAGGATGACGACGCTGTCGGCTTCCGCTTGAGCGAGTGGGTCCGCCAGCGCAAGCCGGGCGAGACGGTCGTCCTCACCGTGCTCCGCGGGGTCGACCAGGTCGACGTCAAGGTGACCCTCGGGCTCTACCGCCAGACGCTCCAAAACGGATTGCTTGACCCGTCATCCTACGAGGAGCGGATTCGCCGCGAGGATGACCAGTTTTTTGAAAGTTGGCTCGAAGCGAAACGTTCTGCAAAAGAATAGCCGTCCGCGCCGCTCTTGCCCAACAAGCCTAACCACTTAAGCCCGCCCGCCGCGGTTTAGAATTCGACATTTCCGTGCCTCATGGCAACTTCGCCGGCCGGGTCCGGCCGCCGTCGCCACCCGATTCCAGCCCGATTCCAGCCGCAGCCCCGCGGATCCGCCCACCCATTTCGCTCAGCCAATGCAATCCACCATGAGATCCCTAAAGTCACTCGCGCTAGGCGCCATGATGCTCGTTGCTGCCGTTCCGGCGGCAAGCGCCCAGGAGGCCGACTTCAACGAGGTTGGCCGGCAGATGGCGATCATGCTGCAGAACAGCCATTTTTCGCGCCCGCCGATGAACACGATGAGCGCGACGTTCCTGGCCAGCTTTCTGCGCGATCTTGACGCGGCCAAGCTGTATTTCACCCAGGAGGACATCGACCGCTTTGAGAAGTCCTACGGGAAAAACCTCCATGAAATCATCCTCAAGGGTGAGAGCATGACCGCGGCGACCGACATCTACGACACCTTCCGCAAGCGGGTCACCGAGCGGGTCAAGCATGCCGACGAGCTGCTTGCGGAGAACAAGTTTGACTTCACCAAGGACGAGTTTGTGACGCGCACCCGCAAGGATGCGGCATGGCCAAAGGACGAAGCTGAGGCGCGCGAGAACTGGCGGCTGCAGATCAAGGAGGCGATGTTGAGCGAAAAGCTGCGCCGCGAGACCGTCGCGCGCCTTGCCCAGGAGCAAGGGAAGCCAGATCCGCTCAAGGACGAGAAGCCGGCGGCCGAAAAACTCAAGCTCCGCTACGAGCGCTTGCTCCACTCGGTCGTGGATGCCGACGGGCCGGAAGTGGCCAACTTTTTCCTCAGCGCGGTCGCCGCGTCGTATGACCCGCATACCGACTACATGAGCTTCCGCGAGATGGACCGGTTCAGCTCGTCGATGCGCAACGAGCTTGTCGGGATCGGCGCGCTGCTGCAGGCCGAGGAGGACGGGGCGACGAAGATCATGGGGATCGTGGTCAATGGCCCGGCCGAGAAGCAGGGCGAGTTGAAGCTCAACGACCGGATTGTCGCCGTCGACCCTGACAACTCGGGGACGATGGTGGACATCATGTTCATGCCGTTGGACAAGATTGTCGACCTGATCCGCGGCAAGGAAGGATCCATCGTGAAGCTCAAGGTGGAGCCGGCCACCGGGCCGCGTGGCGAGACAAAGCTCATCACCATTCAGCGGGCCAAGGTGGAGATGAAGGAAGAGCAGGCCAGCGCCACGATCATCGAACTCAAGGACGGCGAGAAGCCGGTGCGCAAGCTCGGGGTGCTCACTCTGCCGTCATTCTACGCTGACTTTGAAAACGGGACGACCCAGGCGTCGGTCGATGTCGAGCGCCTGCTCAAGCGGATGATGGCCGAGCACATCGACGGGCTGGTGATGGACCTGCGCGGCAACGGCGGCGGATCGCTTGAGGAAGTGCGCCGGATGACCGGGTTCTTCGTCCCGCGCGGACCGGTTGTCCAGGTGAAGAACACCCTTGGGCAGACCCAGGTGAAGGATTCCTCCAACAAGGTCCCGATCTATGAAGGGCCGATGGCCGTGCTCATCGACAAGACGAGCGCCTCAGCGAGCGAAATTCTCGCCGGTGCGCTGCAAGACTACAACCGTGCGGTCATCATCGGGGACACCTCGACCTTCGGCAAGGGGACCGTCCAGCAGCCGATGGACATTGGCCGGATGATGCCGGTGTTCGCCGCGCGCGAACGCGCTGGCTTCCTGAAGGTCACCATTCAGAAGTTCTACCGTCCGTCGGGCAGCTCAACCCAGCTCAAGGGCGTCGTGCCGGACATCATCCTGCCGAACATGATTGATGCGCTGGAGGTTGGCGAAGCGTATCTGGAGCAGGCGCTGCCCCACGACCTGATCGCGGCAGCGCCTGACCTGAAGCCTTACGACAAGGAGCACCTGTTCTTGCCGCGCCTCAGCGAGTTGAGCGAAAAGCGCCGCGCGGCCTCGAAGGATTTCGCCTACGTGATGGAGGACATCGGCCGGGCCAAGGAGCGGCTGCTTGAGAACCGGGTCAGCGTCAATGAGGAGAAGCGCCTGGCGGAGCTCAAGGAAGCCTCGGCACGCGACAAGGAGCGCAACGAGGAGCGCCGCAAGCGCTATGAGTCGCAGACGGTTGAGGACCGCAAGATCCTGACGTTCTATCGCCTCAACCTTGAGCAGGTGGACAAGGAAGGGCTGACGAAGTTTGACCCGAGCGAGGAGGACGAGCAATTCATGCGCCGCGCCAAGGATGCGACTGCGAGCCTCGACGAGACGCCGAAATGGCCGTCCGGCTTGGATCCGATCAAGCGCGAGGGGCTCATGATTGTCCGTGACCTCGTCGAGGCGACCGAGGCCGCCAAGCTGGCAGGCCTGATCAAGGTGCGCGACACGCACTAATGGCCAGAGCAAGCGAAAGACTCGCGGGAATCCGCCAGCGGATCGCCGCCGCGGCGCTGCGTGCGGGCCGGGATCCGGCGGCCATCGAGCTGCTGGCAGTCTCGAAGACATTTCCGGCTGAAGCGGTTGCGGAGTTGTTCGCGGCCGGCCAGCGGAGTTTTGCGGAGAGCCGCCAGCAGGAGGCCGAGGGGAAGCTGGCGTTGGTTCCCGGCGGGATCGACTGGCACTTCATCGGCCACCTGCAGCGCAACAAGGTTCGCAAGGTGCTTGAGGCGTTCCGGACGCTCCACAGCGTCGACTCGCTGCGGCTTGCCGAGCACGTTGAGGCGGTTGCCCGCGACCTGGGCGTGCGCCCGGACATTTACCTGCAGGTCAACATTGCCGGTGAGCCAAGCAAGCACGGGTTCGCCCCAGCGGAGCTGCGCGACGCCATTAAACCGCTCAAGCAGCTGACCCAGGTGCGGATTGCCGGGCTGATGGCGATTCCGCCCGAGGAGGAGGACCCGGAGCACGCGCGTCGATGGTTCGCCGCATTGCGCGACCTGCGCGACGAGCTTGCCGGCGCCGCAGGCATCGACCTGCCCGGGCTGAGCATGGGCATGAGCGGCGACTTCGAGATCGCCATCGAGGAAGGCGCGACAGTCGTCCGCGTCGGCTCGGCGATCTTTGGGGAAAGGAGCTATCCGGCACCATGAACAGTCCCATCCAATTGCTCCAGGCGGTTGTCATCGGCAGCGAGCTTGCGCTCGCGTGGGATGATGACAGTGAATCGTTTATCTCGCTCGAACGGCTCCGCCGTGGATGCCCGTGCGCGCATTGCCAAGGCGAGCCGGACGCGCTCGGACGGGTGTTTCGCCCGGCCGTCAGCTACGGCGCCAATGCCTTCGTCCTCCAGCGGTTCGAGGCGATCGGCGGCTATGCCCTGCAGTTCTTCTGGGGCGACGGCCACCACACCGGGATCTACTCGTTCAACTACCTTCGGCAGCTCGCCGCCTCCGCGCCGTAGGCACCCCGAAGAAACCCAGGGGCACTCCGCTTGCTGGCTATCGCCCTGCGCCCTGTAAGGGCTGATTCTGGGCCCTGTAGGGGCTGACCGCGGAGCCACCCGAGACTTTTCCCGTTACAAGAATAGGGCGCTTAACCCCAAGTCTCCCTACCAAAGGCTTGTCTTCAAAATCCGGTGCTGCTTTCGGAAGCGCGCACCGGGGTGTTCTCGTCGGGGAGGACCTCGTCGAGGTTGCGCTTGATGCCATCCTCGGACATTTCGCTGCGCGGGTAGATGCTGCGCGCCTTGAGATACCATGCGAGTGCCGAGCCGGTCTGGCGCGGGACGCGTTCCTCGAAGTCCTTGGCGTTTTGGAGCGCGCGGGTGAAGTCAGCGACGCTCGGGGCGAGTTCCTCGAGTTCCCGGCCAAGCTTCGGGTCGTCGGGAAACTCGGTGCGCAGGTCGGCGAGTTGCTCCCACGCGGCGTAGGCTTGGCCCATCTTGCGGAACTCGGAGGCCTTGCCGAGGGCGGTCTCGATCCGGGTGATGTTCTGGATGATCTGCTTGAAGGCATCCATGCGCACCGCGTCACCGTCGATGGCGGGTGCGAGGCGATACTGCTCCTTGAAGATCTCGCGGTAGTTCTGCTCGTTGAGCAGGCGGTCGAAGTCGTTGCGGGCGATGACGATCGGTCCAAGATCGCCGATCATCTTGCGGATCTCGTTGAGCTTCGGGTTGGTTGGCCAGATCTCGGTGGCCGCGCGGACTTTCTCGGCGGCCTTTTCATTTTCACGGGCCAACATGTGCATCTTCGCCTCCTCGACGGCGAGGTCGGAGGCCAGCGTGTAGGCGGCAATCGCACTATCGACCTTGGACGACGGGAAGTCCTTGGCGGTGGCCTTGAGCCGGTCGGCCAACTCCTTCGCCTTGGTGTAGTCGTGGGCCTGGAGGGTGCCGTAGAGCTCGTGCAGGTCGCGGACGTACTCGGCAACCCGGCGCTTCTTTTCCAGCGACAAGGTGGCGACCGGGGCAAGGTATTCGCCCAGCGCGTAGGCTTCCATCAACCGCTGGGAGGCGCTGTGAAGTTCCTCGCGCTCAAGCAGCATGTCGAACGCCTCGATGTATTTTTCAACCTCGCGGATGACTTCGCTGGAAAGCGCGTCGAGCGACGAAACCGTGGGGCTGACGCCGACCGACTCGGAGAACAGCTTGGCAACGTCCGATCCCTTGTCGATGCGCAGGGTGGTGTCGCCGTCCTTCCAGATCTGGTTGTAAAACCGCGATGCCATCAACACGTGTTCGTAGCGGCGCTGGACGAACCACTGGATCATGTTCACCTGATACTGCGCCTTGGTCTTGATCGTCTGCGCCTCGGTGCGCACGATATTGGCCTTTTTGAGCGCCTCGATCTCGGCGATGCGCCGCAGGGTGTCGGCGTATTTCAAGGAATTTGCGCCCGTCCCTGCATTGGTCGGGTTTGCGGCCGGTTGGCCGCCGCCACCGCCGCGGTTGCCACCGCCCTGGCCGCCGCGACCGCCGCCACCGGCTGCCGGAGTCCCGGTGTTGCCGACCGCCTTGTCGGTCTCATGCCGCGCGGCCCAGTCGTTGTCTTTGATTTTCTGTTGTTTCTCTTCCTCGATGGCGGTGTTGATCTTGGCCAGGTTGCTGACGTCGTTCTTCGCCAACATCGCCACGTAGACCGCTTCGGCGAGCGTCGAGCAAATCCCGGCGTCGCCCGGATAGGTGGCTGCGGCCGGAAGCATTCTGAACGCCGCACCCAGGTTCGGCCCGCCCTCATGGAACGGTGAGACCGTCGCCAAGATCGTCGCAATCGATTTCCGATACTCGCGCGCGTCCTCGGTGCTCTCCGGCGGCTGGTTGAGATACTTCTCGAAGCGCGCCTTGAGCAACCGGTTGTCACCCAGCGGGATGGCGACGCCGCCGACGGTGATCGTCTCCGCCGACGGATCGAGCATCGGAATCTCCTGACCCAGCGGGCTGGGCGCCGGCTTCGTCTCCTGCCGCGGCGCGTTGTCAATCGGCTGGGTCTGCTGCGGCTGGGCCGGCTGGGCCGGTGGCGTGTAAACCTGTCCCTGGGCGAGCGCACCCGCCGCCAGGATGGTTGCCGATATTTTGGAAAGCTTCTTCATGGTAGGTATACCCTTGTGAAATAATTACATCCGCTCGATGCCGGTGGCGACCGGGATTCCCCCATCGCGAACCTTGACTTTGAATGAGTAGCGTTGCTCGCGCTCGATGTTGAGGTTGCTGAACTCGCCCGGAATCTGGATCGGCAGCAGCTCGGTGCGACCGTCCTCGCCGACCTCCAAGCTGATGACCTGGCCGCGGTCGGGCGTCCAGCGGAGCTTCTCGCTGACCTTGCCGCTGACGCGGTACTCGCTGCCGCGCAGGCTGTTGGCATTGTCGAGGAACTGGTCGACCTGGAGCTCAGGGAGATCGGAGAATTGGCTGGCCGGCCCGCCGCGCAGGAGGACCGCGCCGACGACCACCAGCGCCACGATCGCCGCAGCGATCCCCGCAATGGTGCCAAGATTCATTCGGGAGCTAGCTCTGCGTGCCATGGCGGTCAGGATAAGGTGGGAGAAGGGAAAATCGAAGGCAAAAAGTCGCGCTCAATCCCACTGCGGGCGGCGCGCGCCGATCCATGCGGCCAGCAACCCGATGCCGATGTGGGCGACAAGCACGTAGAGGCAATACGACCGGTCCGAGAGGGATGTATCAATGACGCTTTTCACCGCGCTGTGGACATTGGCCTGCAGCGCGTCAACACTCCCGGCCCACCCCCAGTAGGCGGAAATGAATGGCCGGGTGAAAACTTCCACCTTTTCCGGCAAGGCAAGCACCGCGCCGGAGAGCGGCAACTGGAAGCCAACGAGATAGATCGAGAGGAGCGACGCCTGTTCGGCGGTGCGCATCAGTGCGGAGACGGCCAGGCAGATCGAGGTCATCGCCCCGTTGATCAGGATCAAAAACAACAGGTGCTGGGTGAATTGCCCGCGGAACGGCCCGGCAAGCTCAACAAACAACGCCATCCACAGCGACTGGGCGAGCACCAGACAGGAAAGGAAGGCGATCTTGCTGCCGAGGTAGGCGAGCGGCCGGACGCCGCCGAATTTTTCCTTCTCGTAGATCGGCCGCTCGCCGGCGATCTCGCGGGCCGAGTTGTTGGCACCCATCAGGGCGAGCAGGACGACTTGGAACATGATGATCCCGGAAACCGAGGACCCCACCTTGACTTGGTCGCCGCGGACCATCTGTTGCTCGCGGATTTCCTCGATGATGTTCCCTTGGCGGACCTCGGAGAACTGGCGGATCGGCCCCTGGGCCTTCCCGCTGAACAGGACGACCAACAACGGAAAGCACACCATGATCGCCA
Organism: Akkermansiaceae bacterium; assembly: GCA_044373465.1. Lineage (GTDB taxonomy): Bacteria > Verrucomicrobiota > Verrucomicrobiia > Verrucomicrobiales > Akkermansiaceae > JBILQA01. The sequence continues at coordinate 68,527 of JBILQE010000010.1, forward strand.
GCTGGAGGAAAACCTGGCCGCGATCCCGGAAAAAGATCCGCCAACGGCGCGCCAGCAAGGTGGCGAACTGGCTGATGAACCCCGGAGTCGGCGGTGATGAGTCGGCCGCGCGCTGGCCGTCGTCTCCGTCAGTGGCCGCCGGCGCGGGAACCCGCAGCTCGCCGGCCTCGATGAGCCGCTCGCGGGTCCGCTCGATTTTCCCGTAGTAGCTCACCTTGTGCTTTTCCCATGACGCCTGCCAGCGTTCGGACGACTGGCTGGCCAAGCGCGGGTAGACTTCCTCGGTGTCCTTGACGGAAAAGTAGTGGTTCAGCTGTGCGGGCGTCCCGTGGTAGGCGACGCGCCCCTCATGGAGGACCAGGATCGAGTCATAGAGCTCGAGGTGGGCGAGCGAGTGGGTCACCGAGAGGACGATCCGCCCTTCCTTGCGTGACAGGTCGTGGAGCAGGTGGACGATCTCGCGCTCCGAGCGCGGGTCGAGGCCGCTGGTGACCTCGTCGCACAGGAGCAGCTTCGGGTCGGAAACCAGCTCCATCGCCAGCCCGAGCCGGCGCTTCTGGCCACCGGAAAGCACTTTCACCGGCCGGTCGGCGATGGCGGCGAGGCCGACTTCCTCAAGCACCCGATCGATCCGCGCGTCGAGTTGCTGGCTGCCGCGGGTCTTGACCCGGAGGCGGGTGGCCGCCTCGATCGACTCGTCGACGGTGAGCTGGTCGTAGGCGATGGAGAACTGCGGGACGTAGCCGATTTCCGCCGGTCCAAGGTCGCCGTCCTCGGAGAGGTTGCGCCCTTCCCAGAACAAGGAGCCCTCGGATTCCGGGTTGAGCCCAGCGATTGTCTTCAACAAGGTGGTCTTCCCGCATCCGGATGGGCCGACGATGGCCATGAAGTGCCCGCGGGGGATGGTCAAGCTGACCTTGTCGACCAGGTTGACGGGCTCGCCTTCCTTGGAAATCGTGAATGAGACGTCTTTTAGCTCTAGCACAGGCAGTTGGAGGCAGTTGCAGGTAGGAACGTGAGCAAAATGGAATCTCTTGCGGCTGACGAGAGATTTCTTGAGGCGTCCGGGCCGCCTGCCTAGCGTGGCGCCCATGGCCAGTCGACGCGCACGCAGGGGAAACCGCAACAAGGGGGGACGCTGGATCCGCGCCGGCGCGATCTTTGCCATTTCCGCGATTGCGGCCGTCGTCGGCGGCTATCTCTGGCTGCGCTCCTACCTGCACAGCGACGATTTCCGTCACTTCCTTGAAGCCCAGACAGCCGCGCCGCTCCAGGCGGACGCGCAGTTTGCCCCGTTCCGCTGGGACGGGCTGCAGCTCAGCAGTGATTCGTTTTCCGCGGCAAGCGGCCCGCTGGTCACCAAGCTGCACGCCGACGGGCTGCAGACCGAGATCGGCCTCGGCGGCGTTTCCCGCGGCGTCTGGGAGCTGAAAACCTCCACGATCAACCGGCTCATCCTCGAACTCGACACCACCGGCACGCGCCAGCCAGCCCCGGCACCCGCGCCGGCGAGCCAGCCAGCGCCCCAGGCCGAGCCGTCATGGATCTCCGGGTTGATCCCGCGCGAGCTCGAGCTCGAACCGGTCACCGTGAGCGAGGCGGCCGTCAGCGTGCGCCTGGCCAGCGGGATGCTGCGGGCTGTCGGGCAAAAATGGGTCATCCGCCCGGATGCGGCCAAGGGATCCTATCGGCTCGAGGCGACCGGCGGCCGGCTTTCGGCCCCGTGGCCGCTCATGCAGGACGCCAAGGTCGGGAGCATGGTTCTCCAGAGCAGGCCCGGCTGGCTGTTCCTGACGGATGCCGACATCGCGGTCGGCAAGCGCGGGAAGCTGACGCTCAGCGGGGAGATGGGCCTCGACGACGGCACCTACGGGTTTGAAGGAGCGCTGCGCGACCTGAAGGCCGAGGAAGTCCTCCCGGAGGACTGGAAGCGCCGCCTCATCGGCGACCTCCAGGTGAACTTCGCCGTCCGCCCTGGCTCCGACGGCCCGGTCACCCGTGGCGAACTCGAGGTGAAAAACGGCGTGCTCACCGGACTGCCGCTGCTCGACCGGCTGGCGGCCTATGCGGATGTCACCCGGTTCCGGACGCTCAACCTGCGCGACGCCCGCCTGAAGTTCACCAGTGAGCCATCCCAGCTGACGCTCTATGACATTGAAATCGGCAGCGAAGGGCTGGTGCGCCTCGAAGGGCGGATGGTCATCCGCGGCGAGGCGCTTGACGGCAACTTCCGCCTCGGCATCACCCCGGGAACCCTGGCGCGGATCCCCGGTGCGGAAACCAAGGTGTTTCTTCCAGGCGAACGCGGGCTCCTGTGGACTCCGGTCCGGATCTCCGGAACCATCGACGAGCCGCAGGAAGACCTCAGCGAGCGCCTAATCATCGCTGCAGGCGAGCGGATGTTCGAGATCATCCCGGAAACCGGCCAGAAGGCGCTCAAGTTCGCCGGCACCGCCGCGAGCGAAGGAGTCCTCGGCCTCCTCAACGGCGCCGGCGAAATCCTCAACGGCGACCCGAAAAACGACGATGGCAGCCCGGTCGAGCGCATCGGCAACGAGTTCTTCAACCTCATCCCCGGCCTCGGCAACTAACCGGGCCGAGCTACCGGTGAAGGGCGGACGGGGCGCAAGCCCGCCAGCCAGGCTGGACGAGACGTTAGAACCTTCAGACCTTCAGACCTTCGACTCCCTACTGCACATTGATCCTGCGGCCGCGGCCGGAATCCCAGGCGGATTGGGCCGACTGGTAGATCGCGTCGAGCTGCTTCATATCGGCGAGCCGGTATTCGATCGAGCGGGCGTGGGTGGTTTCCGGGTATTTTTTCGCGACCATGTCGCTCATCGCCGGGCCGACGCCAGCGCGCTGGCCAGCGGTATCGAGCAGCTCGCGGCCGCGCTCGACGACGCGTGCCGGGGTCGACACCGCGCCCCCCTGGCCGGGCGGCTGGAGGTAGTAGAAGCGCACCAGCGCTTGGCCGATGGTGTCGATGGTCACCTCGGTGACGACCACGGCGCCGTCGAGGAGATACTCGTGCTTGGAAATCGAGGTGATGCGGTCCAGGGCGATCGTGATGCTGCCCCCGGGAAGGCTCGCCTGCCAAAACCGGCGGTTGCCTTGTTCTTCGTTGGTCTTTTTTTCGTCCGGGTCGGCCGGGTCGTCCTGGGCATGGACGGTGAGCGGCAGGACGGCGCTGAAGGCCAGAAGCACGGCCGGAAGAAGGATGGGTTTCATAGAGTTACAAATTCGCTCGGGACTCTTGCAGTCTTTCAGCGCGGCGTCAAAACATCATCGAGGCGCTGGCGCGGCGGCATTTTGCTGGAAATCCGGATTGAGCCGCCCGCGCTGCTGGCGTGTGATGCGCGGGTATGGTTCGCTTTCGTCCCAATGTTGCCGCGCTGATTGTTGATGCGGATGGCAAGCTGCTCGTCTGTGAGCGCAGCAATGTCCCGGGTGCCTGGCAGTTCCCGCAGGGTGGCGTCGACGAGGGCGAATCGCCAAGCGCGGCGCTGGTCCGGGAAGTCCGCGAGGAAGTCGGCCTGCCGAAGAGCGCCTACCGGATCGTCGGGTTCCGCGATGGCTACCGGTATCTCTACCCTGAGGACGTCCGCCGCCGGAAGCTGCGCAAGCACGGGTTCCATGGCCAGGAGCAGACGTACTTCCTCTGCCGGCTCGAACCCGGCGCCCCGCCGATCAATGTTGACCAAAAACCCAGGGAGTTCGGCGACTACCGCTGGATCAACCCCGCCGACTTCGACCTCCAGTGGGTCCCGGAGTTCAAGCGCGACGTTTACCGGCAGGTCATGCAGGAGTTCTTTGCCCTTCAGCTGTAGCCTCAGCCGGGGATGAGCTTGTCGAGAAGCTCGCGGAGCGTCTGCGGCTCGACTGGTTTGACGAGGTGGTGGTTGAACCCGGCGGCGTGGGTTTTGGCCCGGTCGCTGTCCTGGCCCCAGCCGGTCAGGGCAATGAGGATGGTATCCCGGCAGGTGGCGGTGGCCCTGAGGCGCCGGGCGGTTTCATAGCCGTCCATGATCGGCATGCCGATGTCCATGAAGATGATTTCCGGGCACATCTCTACAGCCACCTCGATGGCAGCCGCGCCACTGTAGGCCGTCCGGGTTTCATAGCCCTCGAGCTTGAGGAACAAGGCCATCATGTCCGCCGTCGAGCGCGCGTCATCGACCACCAGGATCTTGTGCGCGGGCCGCGGCGTGGCCACCGGCTCGCTGGCCGGCGCGGGCGCAGCGCCGCCGGGCTCCTCGGGAGCGGGGCAGCGCGGCAAGTCGATGCGGAACTCGCTGCCCTTGCCACTCCCCTCGCTGAACACCCGGACCACTCCGCCATGCAGGCCGACAAGCAGCCGGACCAGCGTCAGGCCGATGCCGAGCCCTTCGTTGTTGACCCGCCCGTGGCGCCCGATCTGGGTGAACATTTCAAAAATCTCCGTCTGCATTGCCGGCTCGATCCCCTCGCCGTCGTCCCGCACGTAGATCGAGATCGTCTCGTCCACCGCTTCGGCCGACAGCCAGATGTGACCGCCCTCCGGTGTATAGCGTGCCGCGTTGTTCAACAAGTTCGAGATGACCTGGGCAAGCCTCCCGGCGTCCGCCCGGGCGTAGATCGGAGTCACCGGCATCGAGACGGCCAGCGTGTGCCGGCCGCGGTCGACGATCGGCCTGACGACTTCCACCGCATCGGCGATCACGCTGGTCAGGTCGATGACAGCCGGATGCAACTTCAACGTTCCGCGGGTGATCCGCGCGATGTCGAGCAGGTCGTCGATGAGCCGGACCATCTGGGTCGTCTGGCGCTCGATGACGGCGATGACCTGGCTGGCCCGCTCCGGCCGGTCCAGCGAGGATTTCAGCACCTCGACACCGGTCCTGATCGGTGCGAGCGGGTTGCGCAGCTCATGGGCGAGGGTGGCGAGAAATTCATTCTTCCGCTGGTCGGCCTCCCGCAAGGTCGCGACGAGTTGCAACCGCTCGGTGACGTCGACGGCCATTACGTAGCATCCGCGGACCTTCCCGTCGGACGCGTCGGGGACCAGCGACAGGTCGAGGTGGCGCTCACCAAGCACCTGGTGATCAAGGACCGCCTCCACCCTGACAACCTCGCCGGCGAGAGCTTTGCGGAGCAATGGCAGGCGGTGTTTGAAAGTCTTCTCGCCGATGACCTCGCGCACCCGCTTGCCGGCAAAGTCCTCGCCTGGGTTTCCAAGCCAGACGGCGTATTCGCGGTTGGTGAACTGATAGCGCAAGTCCTGGCCGACGTAGGAGATCAACGCCGGAATGTGGTCGGCCACCAACCGCAGCCGCCGCTCGCTTTCGCGCAGCTTGTTCTCGGCGCGTACCTGCTCGATGGCGGCCCAGATGCGCTCGGCGGTTTCCTCGCTCAGGACGACCTCGTCTTCCGCCCAGCGGCGCGGCTCGCAGTCCTCAACGCTGAGGCGCGCGACCGGCCGACCACCCTTGTGGAGAAGAATTTCGACGACCGCCGCAACCCCGGCGGCACGGTAGCCCGCCTTGCTTGCCTCGGGCAGACCGCCAGCCTGAACGTCATCGTCAACCAGCCGCTGCGTGCGCCGGTTGGCCGCCGCGCGCCGGACGGCTGCGCCACTCCGGTCACCGAACGGCTCGGTCGAATCCGCGGAAACTTCCTGCCAGCGCACCCGCGTCGCCTGAAGGTGCCCGCCAAGCAAATCAGTTGCCGCGCAGTGGATCTCATCAGGGTCAACGAGCGCGGCGAGCGCGTTGGCAAGCGTCAGGCGGAATGCGTCGGCCTCGGCCACCCGGCGTGCAGCCTCCTCGGCGCGCTTCCGCTCGGTGATATCCTGGGTTTTGCCGCCGAGGCGACGAACCACCCCGTCCTCGCCCGGCATCGGAAAGGCGATGTTTTCCATCCAGTAAATCCGCCCGTCCGGCTTGAGCAGCCGAAACTCCCACTTGAAGCGCTGGCCACTCTCGATTGCCGGCATGATTCCCTCCGCCGCCTGATGGTCGCTCGGATGGATCACCTCAATCCACTTTCCGAGGTCTTCCATGATGGCTGCACGATCAAGACCGTAGATCCGCTCAAAGGCGGGACTCAGGTATTCCATCCGCCGCGCCTCGAGGTCGACGATCCACAGGATGTCATCCGAATGCTCGGCAAATGACCGGAACCGCTCCTCGCTCTGGCTCAGCGACTTCTCGGCACGCGCCCGCCGCAGCGCCCCCCACATCCGGTCCGCGCAGGCCTCGATCAACGCGATCTCGTGGCAAGTCCATGAACGTGGCGTCGCATGGTGGACGCCAAGCGCGGTGACCAGTTGGCCGGCTTCCACAAGCGGCACAATCACCTGCGCGCGGATCCCCAAGGCGCTCAAAAGCATCTTATCCTCGGACGTGGCCCGCTCATCGCCAACCACATCGGCCACCACCACCCGAGCCCCTGAGCGAC
>JBILQE010000092.1:0-5950 GCA_044373465.1 Akkermansiaceae bacterium
CACCCCTGCGGAAGAATCATCCGCCATGACTCAAAACAACTTTGTCCCAATTTTCATGAAACTCTCCTATTCGTTATCCCTTCTTTGTCTCCTAACCGGCACGGCCGCCGCCCAGACCGGTCAACTCGAAAACCTTGTGGTGGAGGCTGCGCGGGATGCCCCGTCACTGACCGTACCTTCGGTGGCCGCCAGCCGGGAGGAGCTCGCGAGAACTCCCGGCGGCACTGAGGTGATTGACGCGGAGCGATTTTTGCGTGGCCGCGCGAGCACCATGGCGGACACCTTTGCGCTTTCCCCCGGGGTGGTTGCCCAGCCGCGATTTGGCTCGGACGAGGCGCGGCTTTCCATCCGTGGCTCCGGGATGCAGCGGACGTTCCACGGGCGCGGGATCCGCGTGATGCAGGACGGCGTGCCAATCAATCTGGCGGATGGCAGCTTCGACATGCAGGCGGTCGATCCCCTCGCCGCCCAGTATATCAATGTTTGGCGTGGCTCCAACGCGCTGTCGCTGGGGTCCTCCACGCTTGGTGGCGCGATTGACTACATTTCTTCGACCGGGCTTTCCACTCCCGGCGCCTCACTCCGGCTTGAAGGCGGCAGCGATGAATACCTCCGGGCGCGCATCGCCGCGGGCCTGAGCGACGGGGGCTTTGACGGCTACTTCAGTCTCTCCGAGCAATTCCAGGGCGGTTACCGCGAGCATTCCGAGCAGAACAACCAACGGCTATTCTCCAATCTCGGCTGGAAACTTTCCGACACCGCCGAGACCCGCCTGTTTTTCACCGCCGTCCATTCCGACTCGGAACTCCCCGGAAGCCTCACGAAAGCCCAGCTCGAAGACAACCCGCGGCAAGCCAACGCCGGAAACCTCGCCTTGGATCACCACCGGGACTTCTCGCTTTATCGCGTGGCCAGCAAATCCACCGTGGTCAACGGTGAGAGCCGCGTCGAGTTCCTCGCTGCCTTCACCTACAAGGACCTGGATCATCCCATCTTCCAGGTGATCGACCAGCTCTCGCAGGACAGCCTGCTCGGCGTGACGTTCACCCGGCGCGGGCAGGTTTTTGCCCGCGACAACCGGCTGCGGGCAGGTGCCTTCCTCTCCCATGGGGTGACGGATGCCGCGCAGTATCAGAACCTTGGCGGCCAACGCGGCAACCTCACCTCGCGTCTCACCCAGACCGCGACCAACCTGGAGGCTTTCATCGAGGACCAGCTCGCCCTTGGCCATGGGTGGACCGCCATCGCCGGGGCCACCGCCTCCCACAACCGCCGCAAGAACGAAAACGTCTCAGGCCCCACCGCCAGCTACTCCCGCACGTTCGACGACATCTCGCCGAAATTCGGCGTCCTCTGGAATGACGGTCCCGTCCAGGTCTTTGCCAACCTCAGCAGCAGCTACGAGCCGCCGTCCTTCGCCGAAACCAACAGCGGCACCGCCACCGCCAACAAAGCGCAAACAGCCAACACCCTCGAACTTGGCACCCGCGGCCAGTACCAAGCGATCCGCTGGGACGCCACCATCTACGCTTCCGAGATCCAGAACGAGTTCCTCTCGCTCAACGACCCCAACGGCCAGCCGCTTGGAACCGTCAACGCGGATAGGACCATCCACCAAGGGGTGGAATGTTTCGCGGAAGCCGACCTGCTTGGCTCCGATTGGCAAGCCACTCCTGACCACCGCCTCGTCCTGCGCGGGGCATGGACTTATGGGCGCTTTGAGTTCCAGAACGACAATGTCTACGGCAACAACACGATTGCCGGGCTCCCTCCCCACCTCATTCGTGGCGAACTCGTTTGGGAGAACCTCCATGGCTATTACGCCGGCCCAACTGTCGAATGGGTCCCCGTGGAATCCTTTGTCGATCAAGCCAATACCCTCAGCGCCGATCCCCACTGCCTGCTTGGCTTCAAAATCGGCCGCCGCGTCGAGAATGGTCTCTCATGGTTCATCGAAGCAAAAAACCTCACCAACGAAACCTACGCCGCCACCACCGGCGTCATTGCCAATGCCGGTGGAAACGATGCCGCTCAGTTCCTCCCCGGCGACGGTCGCAGCGTCTTTGTCGGCCTGGAATGGAAATGGTGACACCCACGATCTCCTCGGCGGCGCGCCGCCGCCACAGAAAGAGACCGGCGACGCGCCAGTTGTAGAGCTGGCGGCGGCAAATTTTGAGGTGGCGGGCGAGATCCTGCTCGGTCATCAGGTCGAGTTCGTTGCGCGGCGAGGTTGGGTGCGGGTCCATGCCCGGTGGTGCGCTGTCAATCTAGCGGGCAACCTAGGTGTCGCGGCTGGAAAACGCCATTCATGGGCGCACCCCAAATTTCCATAAGTCGTTGATAATATGGCGACAAAATACCTTCCCGTTGATGCTCAAAGGTGCTTCCTTACACCTTGGCCCCATGCGGAAAATCGGGGCAAATCCAAGCATCAGTTGGAATGCAAATGATTTTAATCAGCGCGTTCGGTCCACTAAGGATCCAGTGGGAGAAATCCTGTGCAGGTTCGATTCCTGTCTCGAGCACCACTTTTATATCAACGATTTAGCCCGGTTTCGACCGGGCTTTTTTGCGCCCTGGGCCGACTGGGCCGAGCGGATGATCCGCTGCTGATCCGCTGGTGAAATAGTTAGGCAGGCAGTCGATGCCCCTTCCCAGTCCGGTTGACAGGCTGACGATATGCGCATAACGTCAGCGGATGGCCATCATGACGATCCGCACGACGGTTGCCTTTGATCCGGGGACGGTTGCGCGCTGGGAGCGGTTGGCGCAGAAGTGGGGGGTTTCGAAGTCCGAGGCTCTGCGGCGAGCGTTGGAGCGGGCGGAAAGCGAACTGGTGGGAGAGCGGGCGGCGGGGATGCCAAGCATGGAGGAGATTGCGGGGATGTCAGCGTGCGAAGCGCTTGAAGTGCTGCGGGCGAATCCCAGCGTCAGCGCGGAGCAAGGCGAGCAGTGGCGCAATGAACTGCGGGAAACCCGCGAGGATTTTGGCCGCAGATGCTGATCCACCTTGATACGAATCTCCTGATTGCCCTCAGTGACGGGGCGGATCCGCATCGGGAGGCAGCCCTTAGGTTGATGCAGCGTGAAGTCACTGCCGGGATTTCGGCGCTCGCGTGGTGGGAGTTTGAATGCGGGCCGGTCTCGCGCGAGGGAATCTCGCTGATCCGGCGGCTTCTGGTGGGCGGGATTGTCCCCTTTGACCAATCCCATGCCCATGAGGCAGCCAGGCTTTTCAATGCGACCGGCCGCGCCCGCCGGATGAAGTTCGATTCGCTTATCGCAGCGAGCGCCATTCTATCCGGTGCGGAGTTTGCCACGGCCAACCCGGAGGATTTCCGACCCTTCGTTGCCCATGGCCTGCGCTTGGTGGCTTTCTGAGCCACCCAGGCCGCTCACAACCGTGATTTTGGTTTCTGCCTTTTTCCCGATCACTGCCCCGGCTTACCCTCACTACCCGCTGCCCACCAACCTGGCAACAATCGGAGCTCAAAGCGCATCGAGCGCGACGCGGCCGAGGCAAGCCTGATCGAGACCGTGCGCGGCGTCGGCTGCCATTTCCGGCCATCGGCAACCCCGAGTCGCGCTGCAATCTGGAATGCACGGAGCAGCGATCTCTGGAAGCCGCCGCGCCATGGGCATCCGGGATCCTAGCGCCCCTATTCGCGCGGGCGCTCGGGCACGATCGGGGTGTCCCAGTCGGCGAGGTCGGTGGGTTTGACGCCGCGGGCGTGGCCGGCGGAGGCGAAGGTGCCCGGCTGGTACGGGCCGACAAATGAGATGTCGATGTCCGGCTTAATCTGCTGCTCCATTCCGACGGCCCAGAGGATGCCGTTGATGACGAGGCGGCGGTAGTTGTCGTCAAGAATGTCCTCGGAGGCCCCCTGGGTGGTGTGGAAGACCCGGTGCGGCGAGCCGTCGGCGGCGGGATAGTCGCGGGTCCATGCGGATGGCATCGCCCGCTTGGCTGGATCCGGGGCGGCGGCGGGCTCCATTGACTCGAGCGGCTGCGACATCGTCAGCACCGTGAACCCGGGCCCGGGCTTGCCGACGTAGGCGCCCGCGTGGCAGAACGCCTCGCCCACGCCGGTGAGGATGACGTGGCTGCGCTGCTCGGGCACCGGGATGATGCGGGTCCCCTGTTTGTGGTTGGCGCCGTAGTGGCCGACCCAGGTGTTGCCGAGGACCTGCTGGCCAAAGCCGCCCTCGTAGCCGGCCAGCTTCGAGGTTGAATCGTACTTCGCGTAGGTGCTGCCCGCCGGGATCCGGAATCCATGCGACGCGGTGCGCAGCCCGACGACTGGCCCGCCGCGTTTCAGGTAGGCATCAATGTGCGCCATTTGCGCCTCGGGCGGGTTGAGGAAGCGCGCGAAAACGACAAACAGGTCCGCTGTGTCGAGCGCCTCCAGGCCGTCAATGCGCGACGACCCCGCCTGGATGAACCCATCCGCATCGACCCCGAAGACCACCGTGCAGGTGAAGCCCAACCGCTTGGCGAGGATCCGCGCCAGCGCCGGGCAGGTCTCCTCGGAGCGGTACTCGTGGTCGCTGGCCAGGAAGACGATGTGCTTCCCTTTGCCCGGGCCGGCGTCGCCCTGGTAGACGATCGCGGTGGCGCCAAGCGGGCCGGCACTTGGCACCACGGCGCCGGGCGGCACTGCTGCGGGCTCAAGCGGGTGGTCTTTGAGCAATTCCTCCGGCTTCCAGAACGTGCTGCGCTCCGTGGTGGCGGCGCGCACCTTGGCGACGGTTGCCGGCTTCACCGCGGGTGCCTTGTTCCCCCAGGTGTTGCGCACGTAGGTGAGCACCGCCGCCAGCTCGTCGTCCTTGAGGATCGCCCCGAATGCCGTCATCGGCGGCACCCCTTTGGCTGGATCGTAGACCTTCCCGTTGACCTCCAACGGTCCGTACAGACCGTGCAAGACCACCTTGATCAGCCGCTCCTCGCTGCCGGTCGCCCACGCGCTGCCCGCCAGCGGCGGAAACGCCGGGTCCAGACCCTTGCCGTTGTCTTGGTGGCAGGTCGCACAGTGCGCCTCGCGGTGGTAGACCTCACCACCTAACTGATAAGCCTTGACGTCCTCCCCCAGCAGGTGCGCCGGCGCCTTGTAGGTCACCTTCTTCTCCACTTCGGCGACGACCACCGACTGCTTGCCCTTGGTCGGGTCCGCCGGCCCCCAGAAATGCTTCACCGTGGCGGCCGCAATCCGCGCGTGCGGCTCGGGCGAGGCAAGCACCGCCTCCAGCAATGCCTGGTCCCTGACGCCGTGTTGTTGGAGGACCCAGAGCGCCTCGAGGAGCGGGTGGGCGTCCTCGGCCTTGTTCGGGTCAAACTGTTTGATCCACTCGCTAACAGCCGCGGCGACCTCCTTCGAGTCGCGCTCGCTGAGCTCGAGGCGGGTGCGCTCGCGCACGCCATCGACCGGGTGGCGCAGGTTCTCCAACAACGCGGGGATCGGCTGGCCATCGATGGCGACCGGTTGTTGGAGCGGGCGCTCCTTGCAGACGATGCGGAAGATGCGGCCGTGGGTTTGGTCGCGCTTGGGGTCGCGGATGTTGTGCTGCATGTGGCCGATGATGGCGTTGTGCCAGTCGGCGATGTAGAGCGCGCCATCGGCACCGACCTCGGCATCCGATGGACGGAAATTTCGGTCGTCGCTGAAGATGAAGTTGTCGGTCGGGGTGCCCCAGATCTCCCCTTGCTTGAAGGACTGGGTGTCGTTTTGGAAGCCGTCGCGGTGGAGGTCGTAGCGGTACAGCCCGAGGTAACCGATCACATTGCAGATGAGGAAATCCTGCTGCATGTCGGCAGGGAAGTTGGCGCTCGAGAGGATGGCATTGGCCGCGGCCGGGCGCGACTGCTGGTTGAGCAGCGGGAAGATCTTGAACTTGTTGCCGTCCAGCCGCAGCTGCGAGGCGCGACTGCTTGCGCCATCGGTGATGAACAGGT
>JBILQE010000011.1:0-73246 GCA_044373465.1 Akkermansiaceae bacterium
AGCAGTGAGCAGTGAGCAGTGAGCAGTGAGCAGTGAGCAGTGAGCAGTGAGCAGTGAGCAGTGAGCAGTGAGCAGTGAGCAGTGAGCAGTGAGCAGTGAGCAGTGAGCAGTGAGCAGTGAGCAGTGATCAGTGAGCAGGTAAAGAAGAGCAGTGAAAAGTGCCAAGTGAGAAGTGGCAAGTGGGGACCTGACTCAGTGGCTGATGAAGCCGTTCCGGTCAATCCGCTGGCGCCATGCCGCAAAAAGCCCTGCAGCAATGCCGGGCTTGGATGCCAGTCTTCAGACCCTCGACTCTTTCTTGAACGTCAGTTTTCAGGTGACTCAAGAAGAGCAATGAAAAGTGCCAAGTGAGAAGTGGCAAGTGGGGACCTGGCTGATGCAGCCGTTCCGGTCAATCCGCTGGCGCCATGCCGACCGCGCGCCATGAACACAAACAAGCCCGGCAGCAATGCCGGGCTTGGATGCCAGTCTTCAGACCTTCGACCTTCAGACCTGCGACTCTTTCTTAAACGTCAGGATCATCGACTTGGCGAGAGCCGGAATGCGGCCGACACGCTGGACATCGATGAGGGTAAGCCCCTGCTCGGCAAACAGCGCGGTGAGCGTCTTGACCGACCAGAACTTGATGTGGCCGTGGTCCCAGAGAGCGGTGAAATGGGCATCGAGCTTGCCGGTGGCGGCAAGAACCAGGTTTTTGAAGTATCCGTGATACGGGGTGCTGATGATGGCGATCCCGCCGGGTTCGAGGAGGTCCTTGACGCAGGCCGCGTACATCCGCGGGAAGTAGACGTGCTCGACAACTTCCAGGGACACCAGCGCCGGGAAGGTGCCGAATTTCTCCGCGAGCGGATCATAGGCGCTGCCGGATTGCAGGTTGAGCTCTGGAGACGCCTCGTGGGCGTGCTTGATCCCGCCTTCGGATGGATCGACACCCGCGACCTGGTAGCCGAGCTTGTCGAGCCAGCGGGCAAGCGCGCCGTTGCCGCAGCCAAGATCGAAAACTCTCGCGCCGCGAGCGCAATGGCTGGCGAGCAGGTTCTTGACTGGTTCCCATAAATACCGGTGGGAATGTTCGGCCTCTGCGGACTCGAAGTGATACCCGGAAGTTTTGATTTCGTTCATAGAGGCGACTGGTTGGCAAGGTTCCGTGGGTCACACCGTCTTGCCTGCGGCAATCATCCGCAGCTCCCACATCTTCAGGTCGATGAGGTACTCGTAGATCGACTGGAGGACACAGTAGGTGAAGCCGGCGCGGCCATCAAGGAAGCCGAGCTTGAGGAAATACAGGTAGGAAAACTTCAACACCGGCCGGAACGGGAGCCGCAACGCCAAGTTCTTCAACGCCACCCGCCGCAGGGCATGGTCGCGGGACCAGAGCGAGACCGACCCGTCATTCTCGCTCAGCGCCTTGCGCCCTTCAAGCGCCTCCGCGAGCGAGTATTTGTTGTGCTTGTCGATCCACTCGGTGATCCCCTTGCTGAAGTTGTAGTGGAGGAAGCGTGCGGTGAGCGTGCCGGTCTCGCCGTCGATCTTGGCGACCGGGTTGACCAGCCGTTCGTAACGGATGAATGGCGGCTGGAAAAACCGCAGGATCGGCACCGGCGGGTAGCAGCGGGTGATCGGCCGACCCATGAAGTAGTTGATCCGCCCGCAGTAGAATCCGCGCCGCGGTTCGTCCGGGTTGGCCGCGATCGCCTGGATCTCGGCCGCCAGCTCCGCGGTCATCCGCTCGTCGGCATCCAGATAGAACACCCAGCGGTGCTTGAAATCGATGTTGGCCACCGCCCAGTTCTGGTGCGCCGCCCAGTTGTCGAATTTCCGCTGGACGACCCGCGCGCCCATCCCGCTTGCCAGCTCGACGGTCCGGTCGCCCGAGAACGAATCAAGCACGACGACGTCGTCGGCCCACGCGACCGACTCGAGGCACGCGCGGATGTTGGCCTCCTCGTTGAGGGTGAGGATGAAGATCGAGATCATGGGCGTTCCTTCAAAAACCGCGCCGGATTGCCCGCAACGATCTGGTTCGGCTCAACATCTTTGACGACCACCGCGCGCGCCGCGACGATCGCCCGCTGGCCGACGCAAGTCCCCGGACCGACGAACGCATCGGCGCAAATCCATGCCTCGTCGCCGATGTCGATCGGCGCCTTGACCAGCGGCATCTCCGGGTCATGGAAGTCGTGGCTGCCGCCGCACAGGTGGGCGCGCTGGGAAATCGTCACGCGGCTGCCGATCCGGAGCGGCCCGAGATTATAGAGAAGAGCGCCAAACCCGACGCTGCTCCACGCGCCGATTTTAAGGTTCCACGGGATAAAGATCAGCGCGCTCGGGTGGATCTGGACCTCCGCACCCACCGTGGCACCAAACAGCCGCAGCAGCGCCCGGCGCCATCCCCAGCAGATCCGCGGGCTCCAGCGGAACAACGGTCCGCACGCCGACCATGCGACCCGTCCGGCCAGCTCCTTGCGCGACCACTTGCGCGCGGCGCGGTTGGCATTGATATCGAGTGGGTCGTTCATGGGCGGAACGAATTGATCCCGAACCGCAGCCAGTAGGCAAGCGCGGCGAGCCGCTCGCGCCGCTGGCCGCCGATCTCCGACTCCTGCAGAACTTCGGGGCGCGGCGCGAACTCTGCCGCAATCTCGCGCCCAGGCTGGACATGCCGAAATGTCGCCAGCGAGCGCGGGACGTGGTACCAGTCGGTGACCAGAATGATTCTCTGCGCCTCCCGGGCATCCAACAGCGGCGCCGTGCAGGTGGCATTCTCGTAGGTGCTTGTCGCCTCCACTTCATGGATCAACAGCGCTCCGGGGACTCCGCGCAGCAACAAATCCGCCATGATCTCCCCACCATCCCCGGTGACCAGCACTGGCACCTCGGGATACTTCTGGTGCAGCCGGTACGCGCTGGCTCCACGCTGGTTGCCACCTCCGAGAACAACGATAGTGTCCGGCTCCCAGGCAGCCTCCGCAGCCACCGGATCGGGCCACCCGCCCCATTGGATCCAGCTGATCAACGCGATGCCACCCACCCCAAGAATGATCGCGAGTGATTTCAGAATTCGGCGCATGGGCGATGGGAATGCATTGGCTGGGCTGGTACGAAACTCCGTCGGGCGTCTTTGGGCTAGCAATTTGGCAGGCGTAAGCTATTCGCCTGCTGTTCTTAAGATTTTAATTGCACGCGTGAAGCCTGGATTTTGCCAATGATGCGCTCGTTTCGAAATCATCTCCATGCCGGAGTGGCGGCAGCGCTGGCCGTGGCGCTTATCGGGTTTGCGGCGGCGGACGACAACTTGTTGAGGATCGAGCGGTCTGAGGATCTCAGGGACTGGAGTGCCTTGCCGCTGGATCCAGCGACCCTGAAGGACGGCTGGGTGCGAGTTCCGCAGGACAAGACCGGAGAATTCTACCGTGTGAAGATTCTCAAGGCCTCCGCGGTGGCTCAGGGGAAGTTGACGGCCTACGCCGCCTCGGACGGGCGTGACCCGTCGCTGGCGCTGACGGTGGAGGATTTTCTCGATCTTGGGATCGTCGGAGTCACGCATGTGAATCTTGCCGACGTCAACACCCAGATCATTGCCCGCGGGCCGACCGGAAGCGACACGCTGCAGAAGCTCCAGTGGCTGGTGGATGATGTCCGCGAAGGGATTTTTGACATTTATGTTTCCTCGCTTACCGGCGACGACAACAACAACGGGAAGTCATCCTCAACCGCCTTCGCCACGCTCGCCAAAGCTCAACAAGCTTCTCTGGCTATAGGAAACGGAGTAACCATCCGACTCGCTGACGGCTCATTCTGGCGCGAATCGTTGGACCTGTCGGCACTCTCTGGAGTCATGATTTCCAGCGGCATTGCCACCATTGATGGTGCCGATGTCGTCGACAGCCTCAGCCCGCACCCGATACTAGCGAATGTCTGGATGACCAACTGGCGGATCAATAGCTTTGAAACCATCCCAGAGTTGTTCCAGATCGTTTGCTCCCAAGGCACCGATACTGAATCTGCAACCCTACTCAGGGATGTCACCACGGCCAGCCTTGGCAATAATGAATCCCAGGTCGCGACCACCCCGGGATCCTACTTTTTTGATAAAGCCAGCGAGATTCTATATATTCATCCGCGCGGCTCGCTTGATCCGACTACCAGCGGCCAAACGTTCATCGCCACGAAGCGGCTGTATGTCCTACGCACCGGCGCGCACGGGACTGTCGAGGGCGTTATCACCAGAAACAATGGCCACAATGATGGCTCGCTGATCCTCGGCAAGGAATCCGGAATCGTCCGCCGCACCATCGCCCGATCCGGCCACAAGCACAACGCGCTTGTCGCTGCCGCTGGGTCCCCAGTTGTCGAAGATACCATCGTTCTCGAAGCGCGCGAGGCGGACGCGGCTGGCGGCGGAGCGATGATCGTCTTCTACGCTCGCGACCCAAACGCTTGCGATATCATCATCCGTCGGCTCATGGCCATCGGCAGTCTTGATAGCACTCACCTTGTCAACACCACCGCAACCTATGCTCATGGCGGCGGGTATGCAGATTTGGTCCGTTCGATCAATGTCGAGGGTCTCGCCGTCGATCGTATCGGGTACACCTTTTCTGGAGCGACTCGCCGCATGACCATCACCGGCGGCCACCTGGATCATTTCGGCGTCCTTCCCAATATCGGTACCGGGACGGCTCCCGCTGAATATCTTGTGGATTTACGCTACCTTACCGGGCGCCACACCATCCCACTGTCGAACAAAACATCCGGGAACACCTATCAATTGAGGGATTCGGCATTCTACTGGGATGCTGACGGATCGTTCATGCAGATGATCGGTACAGGATCAACCGCGCTGATCATGGACCATGTCAGCTTACTGAGCAACAGCGGCTCGAAGCTTAGTCTGGGTACCGCAACGATGTCATCCATCACCCAGACCTATTGCGTGCTCACCGGCGCCAACCAAGCCCAGACGTATCTGGCCGTTAAGCCGACAGGGATACCCTACATCGGCGACCACAATGTGTTCTGGCGCGGCTGGCGGAACACCTCCTCTGCATTTATCGGCCTCTACCATGGCTCGGGTGTTACCACTCTGAGCGATTGGCAGGCCCGCACGGGACAGGATGCTAACAGTGTCACCTTGGCCACCGTTGACCAAGTTGCCGGAGGTGCCAGCGCGTTCTGGCTCGGTTGGTCGCTGGCTCCGTCGGGAACTGACCTGACTACCGTTGGGCCTGCGATCGGCGACTTCCGCATCAATCCCAACGCCCGGGTTTACTCTGCTGCTGGCGTATCCTATGTGGGGGTGTTTCCCGATGGGGTGCCAATCACTGCCGCTGGCCCCCAAGGTCATTGGGATTTCAACCTGCACGCGGTGGTAAGTGGACCTCCGCAGGCATGGCCGGTGATTCCTACAACCGTGTCCGAGTGCGAGAGCTATATCGCTGCTCCCGAGGCGTGGCGGTGGTGATCTGCCAACCCAGGCTAACGCACCAAGGTTCTCCCCAATTCGGCTAGGCCGAATCCTTGGTGATGGTCGATGGGCTCAGCAAGCGAGTGAAGATCCAGCGACTTGAGCTGCGATGCGATGGTCAGCGGCTCGAGGTCGTCAAGAATCCAGCCATTTTGCCCGGGGATCACGGCGGCGCCACAATGCTTCGAGGCAAGCACCGGAACTCCACGAGCAAGGGCTTCAAGCTGAGTAAGCGCGAATCCATCTGAAAGAGTCGGCAAGATCAAAAGATCCGCAGCATCATAGATCGAGTTGACCTCGCTTCGTGGCACAGGGCCAAGCCAGCGGACCTTCAGGCCATCCCAGACTGACGGTGAGATCCAGGTTGGTCCGGCCAAGATGAGCTCGATGGGTTCGTCGATGAGCAGGCGCATGGCATCGAGAAGGCGGGCAATTCCCTTGCGGAGGGTGATCTGGCCTAAGAACAAGACCTGCAGAGGTGCTCCGTCACGCCGCCGCGGCCGCGGCGGAGGCGGAAGGCCCTCGTAAACCAACGGCACGATCTCCAGCTTGTCGGCCGGCACACCAACTTTAAGAAGGCACTCACGCGACCACTCGGAATTGATGATGATTCGCTCGGCGAGCGAGATTTCCTCCCACCATGCATCCCAATAGCTCGCTGGCGCAGGGCGCCAAATCGTATCCAGCAAGGGATAGCGCTGCTGTTCCTCAGCAATGATGCGATGCTCCTCGGGACCAGGATCAACTTGGCCAAGAACTGTAGCCCAGCCACGGCTCTTGGCATGGCGGAATACCTTCAGCGCCGTATTGCTATAGCTGAACAATATCCTCTCTCGGATGGTCCCGCGCGTCTGCGCCGCAAGCATCCTGACCGCTGCTGATTGAAACAATTCGTAGCGATGCAGAAGCTCAAGGGTAATTGGATGCCTTTGCAGTTGATGAAGTCCTTCATCGACAAGGCTGCGGAAATTCGCAGCAACCACTCGGCCGTTTGCCAGGTCAGGGTGATAGCGTCCTCTCAGCCGGCGAACTCCGGCTAGCCGGCCAAGAAATGGCATCCGGTTGAGGGGATGCTTGGGCGGCATCCAGAGATCGGTGACCAAAAAGTTAAGCACACCCTGGCGATGCAGCGCCCGAGGTATCGCATAATGCTCGCGCGCACCTAATTGACAGACGATCCAAGGCACCCGGGACATGCTCAAACTTGCTGGAAATCGTCACCTAGATGGCACTCAAAACATCCGCCAGCGGTTGCCGCGGTGACGCTGCGACAACAAATTCCGGCTTGAGGTTGCCAATCACCATCACCACAACCACCGTTTCGGAGGTTGGCAGATCGATGCTTGCACGCAGCTTCCGGTCTTCCTGGGCTGTGACGCTCCAGTTCAAAAAGCAGGCGCCGAGGCCAAGCGAGTGCAATCCAAGCGCAAAGGTCATTGCAAACAGGCCGCCATCGATGAATTGCTGGTTGCGTTCGCCGGGCTTATTGAAGACTCCGATTTCAGCGGTGATAATGCAAGCCACGGGCGCGCGGTCGCCGAAGCCAAGGTTGCCTCGTTGGCAGGCCAGGATGCGTTCGATTTTTCTAGGGTCCATCGAGTAGTGGATGCGTCCGGCCTGGCGGTTGCACACCGATGGGGCAAGTTGAGCGATCTGCGCTGCGCGCTTGAGGTGCTCCAAGGCGACCGGCTCCCGGCTGAATTCTCTGACGCTGTGGCGCTGGTTGAAAAATTCAAATGGGTCAGGTGGTGCCGCAGCCACGATTTGCTCCCGGGTTGTCTTAATGAGTCCGCCCCTCCGGGTCCAACTCCGTTCCGCTCCCGTAAAGATCGATGAGCAGGACGCCAGCTTGGCCGTCAGCCTCTGGTAGGGCTTCTCATCTTCCCGATGGAAAGCAATCATCGAAGCGAAGACATCCTCAACATAGCCTAAGATCGAATCGGGACCATAGCGCTGATGAAAACGCACCGACTCGTCGAGCAACTCGAAACATTTAGTTACTCCAAACCCCGGTCGTGGCTCAGGGAGCGCCAAGCCCTTCTCAAGCGCATGCGCCGCCAGCATCAAGTTTGCCCGGGCGCGGATTTTGCTCCGAGTCTTGCCAACCATCTGCGAGTGACGACAAAACCTAACAAAGTCGTAGACATAGGAGTCAACAAGGCTTGCTGCGGAGAGGAAATAATGACCAAGTAAGCGGATTTTCACATCAATTAGTGGTTGACGAGCACAAGGGAAGTGGCGGACGGATTGGCTTATTTTACGATGAGACTTGGCGGGGTCGCGCCGCCGCCGAGGATCCACGTGTAGACTTCCTTGAGGTCGCTGGCGACGTGTTGCCAGGTGAACCGGTCCTCGACGAGCTGGCGCCCATTGGTGCCGAGAGTGCGCAGGTCGGCGTCATTGAGCGTGGTCAGCTCACGGATGCCGGCGGCGATGCTGGCCACTTCGGTGGTGATGCGGATGGCGGCGTTGGCGTCGAAGCCTGAGGGAAGGTTGCAGTGGTCGGTCATGAGGACCGGTAGCCGGTAGGCCCATGCTTCCAAGACCGACATCGGCAAGCCTTCGCTAAAGCTTGGGAGGATGAAGGCGGAGGCTTGCCGCAGCAGCGCGTCTTTTTTCTCGCCGAACATCGGGCCGACGAACTGCACGGAGGAAGAAGTGATCAGTGAGCAGTGATCAGTGAGCAGTGGGGAGGACTGCTCGGCGGTTGATGTGTAGGAAAGCTTGAGCTCGTCGCAGAGTTGCTTGAGTTCGGCTTCGTGGCCACCCTGGTCCCAGCCGGCGATGACGAACTGCCAGTCGTCGTGGCGCGCGCTTGCCCATGCGCGCAGGGCGTTGACCAGGCCTTTCTTCGGATGCAGCCGCCCGAGAAACAGCAAAATCTTCCGCTCCCCCGACCTTCGACTTTCGACTCCCTCCCCCGGCAACTCGATCCCGTTGGGGATGATCGCCACCGGATTGCTCAGGCCAAACGCGCGGATGTCGGCGAGCTCCTTTTCCGTGTTGGCATGCAGGCAGGCCGCGCCGCGGAGCATTGCGTGCTCATAGAGGGCTCCGGCAATCTTCTTCTTCCACGCCGCATTCCGGAGTGCCCACGGTTCGAGCATGCCGTTTGGGGTTACGACGAATGGCCGCTTGTGACGCTGCCCCCAGCGGCTCACCGCCACGCTCGGAAACATCCACATCGAGTGGAGGTGGGCCAGGTCGCAGCCGCTCTCCTCAAGGAACCTCGCCAGCGGCGGACAGTAGCCAAACGCGCGCGGTCCGCGGCGCGGAAAAACCTCGGCCCGCACCGGCGCCCAGCGAGGCCCGTCCTGGTCCCACCACTCGTCGCGGATCCCAACCGCGCTCGTTTCCACCCCCAGCCGTTGCAGGTGCTGGGCAAGTGCCAACTCGATTTCGAATATCCCGCCGGCGTTGCGGGTCAACGAGGCGGACACGTGGGTGACTTTCATGATGTGGTCGGAGGTCTCGCGCAAAGGCGCAAAGGGGGACGCTAGCTTGGTTTGCTGGGGTTTGCTGGGTTTGCTGGACCGATCTTCATTTGCGGCTTTGCGCCTTTGCGCGAGACCAGCTTGCCGCTCACCGCGCGGCGAGCGCGCGCAGCAGCAGCCGGTCGAGGATCCCCGGCCGACGCGGGCCTGCCTTGACGGCCATGGTTCCCGCCTCGACCAGGCCACTGGCGAACCGCTCAGGACCCCAGGCGGCGATTGTCTGGCGGCTTGCCTCGCCCATCGCCGCGCGGGCGGCATCGCTTAGGGAATTGAATTCGGTGAGCTTAGCGGTCATGTCGGTAATTTTAAACGGGTCAAACGTCCAGCCGTTGACTCCCGGAGACACGAGCTCGGAGGCGCAGCCGCAGCGATTGGAGATGATGACCGGAAGGTCGCAGGCCATCGCTTCATTCACCACCAGCCCCCATTGCTCGGTCGTACTGGCGTGCACGAAGGCATCGGCGAGCGCATAGTATTGCGGCAGCTCGTCATATTGCTTGAAGCCCGGAAGATGAACGTGGTCGGCAATTTGGAGTGCTTTGATGCAATCTTCAACCTCCTGCCGCAGCTCGCCATCCCCAAGAAGGACCAGATCCCTGAGGTTCCCACTAGCGCTCCCTCGGTAGCTTGCGTACGCCTTAAGAAGCGCAACGATGTTCTTCTTGGCAATAAATCGGCCACTCGCCAAAAAATATGAACGGGGCAGGTCCAGGGTCTGGCGGATTGTCGCAGCCGCGGCGCGGGCCTCACCCGCGCGCGCGGCGAAATAGGAATTATCTACCACGTCGTATCCGAATGCCACCCGCTCGGGTGAGATCCCAAGCTCGGTAAGATAGGCACGGTGTCCGCTACCTCCAACCAGCGCGTGTTTCGCCGTCCGGACAAGTTTGCTTTTCACCCATTCCCGCCAAGCGATCCGCGGCTCGTCCCAAGCATTGGACTCTGACATGATTACCATCGGAATCGCGCGCTCGGTGCTAAGCTTGATCGCTGCAATGGCAAGGGGGCCGCTCCACCCGGGGATAAAAACGCACTTTACAAGTGACCAATCGATAGCCGCCTTGAGCCGGATGTAGGTCTGCATTCCGGAGAAATCCTCTGAGTCTTGCTCAGCAAAAAGAGTGGCAAGAGGACATCCCAGCTCGGGAGTGATCTCATCCCAGGCATAAGTCGCATCTTTCGAGCAGCCTTGGATGGCAAGCAGCGGCGCCTGCTGAGCTGCCGCCCGGATCCGCGCTTCATGGTACGGACCAATCCGATGAAAGATCACTACGTGCATCGCCTAACGTTTGGTTAAGAGCTCTTGATACAACCTCACCGACTCGGCCGCACAGCTTTGCCACGTATAGCGCTCGAGAACCATGGCGCGGACGGCTTCCAGCGCTTGATCAGCTGGCAACTGGGCAAGTGCATGGTGTAGCTCGGCACCGAGCAAAGCAGAATCGGAAAGCATTTGAGCGCTGACCATCGCGAGCAACTCGGCCGCGCCCCCTTCGCAGGGGAAGGCCAGCACCGGCAACCTGCTAGCTGCAGCCTCGAGAATCACCAAGCCGAATGACTCGAACTTCGAGGTAATCAGGAAGGCGCTTGCAGTGGCATACCAACGTTCAGGCGCCGCGGTGAGCCCGACAATCGAGACGACTCCTGCGGCCACCTCTGCGGCAAGTTCGCGTTCGAGCCACCCACGGTCCGGCCCATCGCCGAGAATCGCACAGGTCCAGCCAGCAGGCAGGTGCTTGGCCACCCGCACAAGACGGTCCATCCCCTTGGTCTCCCGGTCGTGCCGCCCAACCCAGAGAAGCACTTTGGAATCTCCCTGAACGGGGCGATCGCTAAGGTCCGTTGCCAAGACGCTGAACCGCTTAGCGTCAATGCCATTGCGAATTAGCGAAATCTTCTCTGCGGCAAACCCCGAGGCTCGCCAACTCCGGGCCACCCAATCGGAGACAGAAATGAGCGCAGCTGCTTTCCGACAGATGTACCAATGGGTAAATAGGCCGAACGAAGGCGGCGAAGTGGCCGGGGCGCCGAGGTGGCCATGCACGACCAACGGCACAGCAATCCTCGAGGTCACCGTGATAGGCCAGAAGAGACCGTCGTGATGGTGGATAATCGCCGGTTGCTCAGCACTCAGAAGACGGTGCAGCACGCTCCGGCCCTTGGTGTACCGTGAATTCCGTTGAACTAGGCACGGTAGATCCCAAGCAGCGCTAAGCTCAGCATCAGAATCACTCGCATAAAGATAGGCTACCCGCGCATCAATCCCGGCCTGGCGTTGGGCAGCGGCAAGACTCCGCGCCACGACGAGCGATCCGCCGATGGCCGGATCGGAACTCTGGCAAATATGGATGACCTTCATCCTTACGTTAGTGCGCGGGAAAGAAAGTCCAGGGACTGCTGCCGGTGAGCTTCCAAATTCGTGCTCAGCTTGTCCCAGCAAATTTCCGGGACTCCGGACCGGGGTGAGCCGGTCCAGAAAATCTCCTCCGGGACATTGAGCAGATCGCAGAGGTGCCGGATCCTTTCATTTCGCGGCGCCAATGCGCCGGTGAGCGGCACAAAGATGACAGGCTTGCGCGCGAGCAAGGCAAATACCAGACCGTGAAACGAATTTGTGACCACTCCGGCTGAGTCCCGGATTGCCCCCAGCCAGGTTGCCGGGCTGTCGGCTTCGACCCGTCGGCCACAGCGCTTCCAAGGGAGCAGCGGTCCGCCGAGGGTGGTAATGGATTTCTTCATGGTACCTGCAAGATACCTCGCAGCATCGTTGAGCCCCTCGGTGGCTTGCAGCGGAAACAGGACCACCGATTCCCCCGCACGCCTCGGCGGCGCGGAGATTTCCTCGTAGTCGTCGAAAAGCAAGGTGGGATCCAGAGTCACCTCGATCGGTCGCTTTAGAAGAGACTCTAGCAATGCCTTTGCCCCTGGTTCCCGCACCGAGATGGCATGGAATCCTTCCAGGGCGCGCTTCAGGTCGGCTGCTGCGTTGCCCTCGGGTGCCCAGCCGCCCATGCTGGCGGCATACGAGATCCTCCGTGCAGACGAGTTCGGGAATGAACAGAGGAAGGCGGGATCGATCGTTTTGCCCGGAAACAGGTTGGCGTTCCAGACTTGGTCGCTTCCGCTGATGAAGGCGTCCGCCTCCGGGCGGAACCCGGCGAGTCTTCCGTGCGTCCCCTCGACCGGCTCACACAGCGGAAGGTTCTTCTCCCGGAATGCGGCGTAGTTCGCCAGGGTCCGGTCGCTGTTAGTGGCCCACCGGAGAATCGCTTGCTTGATGCTGCGCCTCCCTGGTGCGGTTTCCTTTTCGCGCCCCCCTAGGATCGTTGGGTTGTGCCCAAGCGTCCGGAGTGCCCGGTGCAAGGCATAAGCTTGAAGAACCGCGCCTGGATGCGGAATCTTATAAAATGTGACTGTGCAAACGTTCATAGTATGATGGGAAGGATGATCTCACTGACAGGGGCCGAGATGCAAGTCAGCCCGCACGAAGTCCGCCAACTTGGCCTTCCATGTGCGGAACGAATAGGTTTCGGCAGCAAGTTCAAGCCCGTTACGCGCCAAGCTGGCCCGCAGCTGCGGGTCATTCAGAACCCGAAGGATCGCCCGAGCGATGGCTTCAGCGTCGCGGGTCGGCACAAAGACTCCGCTTTCGCCATCTGCAAAATCAACCCCGGATGCGCGCGTGGCGACTACCGGGCAGCCGCTCGCCAGCGCCTCCAGCACCACACCTGCCTGTCCCTCTGCAAGCGATGGTAGCACAAACACCTGCGCGTGGTTGTATTCCTCATGAATCCGGTCAAGTGGCAGGCGACCGAGGAAGCTTAGGAATTCGGCATTCGGCATTCCGAGTGCGTCCTCGGCTGCTACTCCGGCAACGACGACCTGGATCTTCGGATCAATCTGCTGCAGAATGCGGGCGGCCTCTGCTAGATAGACAAGCCCTTTGCGGACGATGTCAGTCCCAACAAAGAGGACCCGCTTTGATTGTCGGTCATGGAGCTCGGTGGCCAGCGGAATGCTGCTTGCAAATGGGATGATCCTGACACGCTCGGCCACGCTCGGTGCCAGGTCGCGCACGCCATCGGCTACATCTTGACAGGGGCACAAGATGAAATCAGCGGCGGAAAGGTGCTTTTGGAAGTAAGGCTTCATTTGCGCCCACTTCGACGGTCGGGTTGGTAGCCATGCGTGCCGGCCGTACTCTTCATCCTCCCGTTGAGAGGAATATGGGTGAATGAATAGATCCAGGACGATCTTCAGCCCCGCCGCTTTGCAGGAGTCGATGAACGCTGGCTCGGTGCCCCACATCGCATACAAGGCCTTGGCACCCCGTGTTCCTTGCCCCGCAAAATAGGCTGCCGTCGATTGTTTCAGGTGGAGCGCCCGCTGCCATACCAGACGGTCAGTCGCCACGACCAGCTCTGGCGGAATCCCCACCGTGCTGCGCCCAGCCAACTTCTCAATCCGCGGCGTGAGCTTCCCTAGCCATGGCGCCACCCGGCCAAGCAGCGTGCGGTCGCAGGAATCGGTGTACAAGGCAGTTAGGCAGCCAAGCTCATGAAGGAGCCTCGGGACTGCATACCGTCGCCGGGCACCGAGTTGGAAGACGAGAATACTCATAGAGGCGGACTGGATGTGGGATCGACGAATCCGGTGGCGCTGCTGGCGTCCCCGAGCGGGTTGACAAGAGCTAACGGAGGATCAGCCCGGCCGTTCCTGCGCGCCATTTGCTGCGTGTCCCCGCGCCACCCGCGCTAACGCGACATTCCCCACCATAGTTTTGCGAATCAGGAAGTAGGATCCGGTTAGCAGTGCAGCCAGAGCGCCGAATCCAAGCAGGCTTATGAACGCGCTGGCCTTCTCCCAGTCGTATCCGAGGAAGAACGACGCCTTGCGCAGGGCATGGATATACAGCGAGTGGGCCACAAATAGGAACAGCGTCAACTCTGGCTGAACCACCACCGCGGTCTTGGGAATAAGCCGCAATGCTAGGCAAACGCCGCTGACTCCGATCAGCGTCTCCGCCAGGAAAATCCCCCGGCCATAGGTCATCAGCACGTACCAGCCTGTTGCAAGGATGATCAGATAAAGCGCTGCCCCGCCGCGTCCACGATAAACAAAGCTGTCCAACTCCCTGGGAATTATTCCGACAGCCATGCCCAACAGCGCCGCAGGGATTGCCTTGCGCCCCAGCCCGAGCGTAATCAAATCGAACTTCAGCGTGCCGAACCATGGGCTGACGGCCAACGCCAGGGCGCTAGCAGCCAGTAGCCAGGCGATGCTAACAATTAGTTTGCGGGGGAGGCGGCGGATGGCGTAGGCGCTGGCGAAGCCGATACTATTGGCGACAAGGATGAATGGAATGAACCAAAGTGCATTGTCGTAGCCAGTGAGAAAATACTCGGTCGAACTAAATCCGCGGAAGGTGGTTGGCGCACCCGCGCCGGATGACAGCATCCGCATCCCCAAATAGAGGCTGTTCCAAACGAGAAACAAGCTATAGAGGCGGAGCGCCCTGCTCTTCAGCCAACCCCAGAAGTCGGTCTGGTGCAGGCCCGCCCGCACCGAGAAAAGAACGCTCAATAGGGCAAATGCCGGGACGGCCCCGTGGGTCAGCCGGGTCAACATCCGAAGCTCGGGGGCATGGATCAGGTGTTGAAAGATGACCGCGAAAATGGCGATCAACTTGATCCACTCGATCCGTGGGTCTCGCTGTCGGGGGTTCATGAAACTGGGCTTACGGGCGGCGCGCTAGATTGCCGGCTGGGCTTGCGGTTGGCGGTCTTTAGCCTGCCAAGTCTTAATTGCATCGGCATCACCCATACGAGCATCCACGCGCTCAGGTTGACCATCGCCGTCATCAGGTAGTTGGTGCTGTGGGTGATTGATACGCCCGACATGACTAGCAGATGAGAATAGCTGAAAAGTGCCGGGGCGGATCCGCGGCTAGCTTGGAGAAACACGCTGCGGAGGAATCTCCCGGTTAGGTAGAAGATTCCGGGCCCGAGGAGGAGGAAGGCCTGGAAGGTGTCGCTGAACCCCGTGAAGGTCGATCCTGCGGTCGAGGGCATTCCCTTGGCCATCACATCCCCTCGACTGACCCGATCGTGATCAATTTGGAGTGACCGCTTGAGGTTTTCGCCAATGATCTGGCCGGGAACATAGCCGTGAACCAAGGCGTTCCAGTAGCTGCATCCGAAGTTTGGCCAGCGGCCTTCAAGATAGCAGGCGACCACGGCCAGGTAGTTGTTGACCTCGACATAGCGGAATTCGGGTGTTTGCGCTGCCTCGGTTTCGCGAGCTTCGCTGGAGACCGCCCGCATGACCCCGGCAATGGCACCGGATTCCTTGGCGACGCTGCGGTAAGTTCCGATGGTCGAGAAAAGGATCGCGCAAAATGCGCCCCCTGCGAGAATCAGCGGTTTCGGAATCGGCTTGCGCAACACAAGGCCCCAGCACATTGCCGCGATCACGCCGGCCTCGATGATTTCGTTGCGCTTGCCGCCCAAAATTGGCGGGAGCAAGTAGAAACCGAAGGCAATGAGTCCACAGACCAGGAAGGCTCGCTTCTTGGTAATCAGATACGCGATGGGCGCCACTGCGGCGATGAAATAGCCGGGCGTGGTGAGCATGAAGTAAATCGTCTGCGGGCCGCTCCACTGGCTCTGGGCGAGGAGCTCGGAGTCGACCCCGCGTAATTTGTACGCAAAGTAAGCCGAGAATAGCATTGCGCCGCAGCAATAGGTAAGCAGTGACGAGGATTTTGGAAACGGCCGCTTTTCGGAAAACAGCCTCCGCACCGAGCCAAACGTATGGGTCCAGCCGAGCATCGAGGCACCCAGGCACAGGGTCACGTAGATGGACGCTACCGCCATGGTCGTGGTGGGGAAGAGCTTGAACTTCTCCGCGCTGATCAGCCCGGGGACGACGAAGTAGAGCGTCGCGGCCGGCATCATCGTCGCATACGAGAAGATGAAGTCCTTGCGGCTGTAGCTCCAGATCAAGATCGCGCTGGCGGTCAGGAGCGGTAGGAATGACCAGAACATGGAGGTGATGGGTTGGTTGCTGAGAAGCTCTGGGAGCACCAAACAGAGGCCCGCGGCAGCAACGGCGGCGCCAAAGGTCAGGATGGATCCGGGCTGGATGTAGGTCCAGATGAGAATGCCGATAGCTGCTAGGAGACACCAAATCATGAGACGGAGGGGCCGATGCAAAGGCTAGGCGACAGAGGGTTGCCGGTTGGCGGCCAGGTGCAGCATGCCGACGAACTTCGCATAGATCCGTGGACCAAACAAGTCGAGAGCCATCGGCGTGACCGGTGGCAGTTGGTGGCCATTGCTCAATTCTCACAACGTAGGATCCGCAGCCGTTTGCGGGGCGAGGAGAAGCATTCCGAGGCGCAGGCGCATCACTAGCTGATAGAGGGCGAGCAGGCCGCCGAGCGTCAGTCCGAAGAGCAACAGGTTGAACAGCCAATAGCTCTCCGCGTTGGCCGCGGTTTTTGCTGGCATCACCAGATGCCTCAGCACTTGGATGAAAATCCCGTGGGCGACAAAAATGAAAATGCTCAGCAATGCCGGCGGCCGCCCGATCCTGTCCATCCGCCATCCCATGAACCCGACCAGCAGCGCGATCCCCATCAAGCACTCCCACAGAAAAATGTTCCGGTCAAATGAGATGACCGCGGCCGCCCCGAGCAAAAACCCAGCAATCGCGCTAGCCCTGACGGCAGGGCGGCTGGGAAGCTCGGGCCGCCTGACGAGGAAAATCGCCAGAGCGATCGTCAGCAGCGTCGTCGGAATGTTTTTTAGCGCGATGGTGAAAAAATAGACCGGAAACGTGACCTGTGTGTACCCCGGTGACATCGCCAGCGCCAGCGCGATGGCCCCCAGCACTCCGCCCCAAACTCCCAGCCGTCGACCGGTCCTGCTGCCGCGCAGATGCCCGCCCACCACATACGCGAGGCAGTTGGCGATGCCAATGAACGGCAGGAACCACAGCCCCAGGGTGAACCCGGAAAGCAGCATCCCATCGAGAGTGAATGGGTTAGCCTGGCCGGCATGCGCCGCTCCGGCGAGTCGCGCCAGCAACCCGACCGAGTTCCAAATCAAAAACAACCCGTACAGCGCCGTGACCCGGCGCAGCATCCAGCCACCACGCTCGCCGGCCACCGACCGGTCACCGGCGGCAAATGCCAGATAGCAACTTACCGCGGTGAACGCATGGTTACCAAACCGGGTCAGTTGCATCCCTGCATGGAACACCTCTTCAGTACAAGTATGGTTGAACACGACTGCCGTGATCGCCACCAGCTTTAGCACATCCAGCGCCACCACTCGGGCACGGCAAAGCTGCCGGGGGGTGCCATCATCTACGCCTAGTTGCTCGATGGTTTTCACGGCCGCTAGATGATGACCATGGCTAATGCCCATCGGTGGCCGGTTTGGCATGCACCCTTAACGCGTGAAGAATTCTCAGGGCGTCGTAGCGGAGAGCCAGAAGGTCGCGGGGAAGTTCCGCCAGCGATTGCCCCAGGATTCGGCAACTGGCCGGCAGGACGAACACAGCCATGAGCACCTCCATGGCCAGAAGCCCCGCAAGCGCACCGGCGACGCCCCAGGAGCCGACCAGGGCGGCGCTGATGGCCACCCCGAGGAGCGCGCAGGCGACCCCGGCAACGGCATAACGCTCAGGCTGGTTGACCGCGCGAAAGGTGGCCGCCGCCGGCCACCACACCGCGTTGGCGGCGATCCCGGCGAGCAGCAACAGCCAGGAGTTGGCGGGTGGGTGGAGCATGTCGGCGGTCCACTTCGCATAGATCCATGGGCCAAACAAGCCGAGACCGACAATCCCGCCGGTGGCCAGCAGCGCGCTGAGTCCCAGCGCGAGCCGGAAGAGGCGCCGGGCACTGGCCATCGCGTGTTCAGCCACGGCGCGCTGGAGTTCGGGAAAGATCGTCGCTTGGACGGAATTGTACATTTGCGCGATGCTGTTGGCGACGGTCCGCAGGGTGGCGAGGATGGCGACAGCCTCCGCACCAAGGGCGATGCGGGTGACCAGCAGGGTGCCTTGCAGGTAGATCGAGCGGCGCACCGGCTCCATCAGGAACGCCAGACCCTTGCGGAAAAACAAGCGGACGTCGGCGCGCTCGATTGGCTGCCCCGCGGGGACCACCGCCGGCAGCAGCCGTCGGCCAGTCAGATAAAGCCCTGCGGCGGACACGCTGGAGATCGCAAGGTCAGCGGTGGCCAGCCAGAGCATCCCCTTGCCGGTCATCAGCAAGCCGATGAAAGTCCCGATCTGCAGCAGCGCAAACCCCGCCTCCCACGCAATCGCCAGATGGGCTCTGCCAGCCGCGCGAAACCACCCGTCGTTGAGCTGGTTGTGGAAACTCACCAAACCCGAGGCGGCAAGCACCCCGACGACCGCCAGCGCAGTCGGTGTGTGGACGTCGGTTGCTGCCAGCGCGCCGGTCATCCAGAGCGCCGTGAGCAGCACCGCGCTGGCTGCCACACCGAGAACCATCACCAGCAACAACAACGCTTGCCCGGCCCGCATCGCGCGCGCCGCGCCCGCAAGGTCGCCGCCGAGGTAGCGCAGGACAAAGGTGTTGGCCGCCGCCGATCCGAGCCCGAGGTTGCAGAACGCCAAACTTGCGGGAATGGCCGAAAGCGTCAGCCACTCGCCGTAGGCCGCCGCTCCCCAACTCATCAGGAAGAACGGCACAAGCACCAAATGCTGGACCGCCAGCACCCCCTTGTGGAAGAGCACGGCGCTGCCGTTGAGGACGAGGTTGCGTTTGGTCGACATGACGCGCGCTAGCGACCTTCATAATGGGCCGGCGAGATCTCCTCGTTGCTGGCGTCCTCGGCCGTCGGCACCGCCGGTTTTTCCGCTGGGCGCTTCGAGCGGCGGCGCAAGGTGCGCCGGAGTTGGGCGAAGATTTCCTGGCGCAGCGCAAACACGTCCGCTGGGAGGCGGGCAAGCGGCTGGCCGATGATCTTGCAGGTGGCCGGCAAGACGAAGGCTCCCATCAAGGTCTCCATGACGAGCAGTCCAAGCAACACCCCGTTGACTCCCATGGGTCCGACAAGGATCGCACTCAGCCCCACGCCGATGCAGGCGGTGAGAATCCCAACAACCCCCGAGGCTTCCGGACGATTGACCGCCCGGAACGTGCATCCTGCTGCGCACCAGACGGTCGGAACAAACGCGCCGAGCAGCAGGAAGACCCACGCGTATTGGGGCGGATCAAGCTTTCCGGTCGTCCATGCATGGTACACATGCGGGCCGAACAAGCTAATCGCCGCACATCCGGCGAGCCCCACGAATATCGACAACCCGGTGCCAAACCGATAAATCCGTCGCGCGTCTTCATCCCGCGAGGTGGCGATGGCGTGCTGCAGCTCAGGGAAAATCGTCGCGTTGATCCCCAGCGATGCTTGAGCGAGCGTATTGCCGATCGTCCGGAGGGTCGCAATGAGGACCACCGCCTCGGGCCCGAGGGCGATCCGGGTCACAAAGATCATTCCTTGAGCGTGGATGGCTTGGCGCGCTGGACTCATGAGGAACGCCAGCCCCTTTTTCAGGAATACGATCAATTCCGCCTTTTCGATTCGTGCGGCCGCTAGATCGATCTCAGGGAGCAATTTGCCGCCCCGGTGATGGAGCCATCCCACACCAACGATGGCTGAGGCCAGGTTCAAGGAGGCAATCCAGATCATTCCCCCACCTGCAAGCAGTGTCAGAACCGTCAGCCCCGTGGCGACCAGCGCCGCGACCGAGCCATAATGCGTCGACTCATGGTTGCGGCGCGCCGCGCGGAACCATGCCTCGTTGAGGGAACTGAAAAATCCCACTACTGTCGCTAACGCCAGCAGACAGATCACCGCTACCGAGGTGGCCGGTGGTTGCGCGAACTCTGTGAGCAAGCCGCTTGCCGAGGCGATTCCCAACGCGATCCCGCCAAGCAGCATGCCGACGCCCACAGCCACGAATACCAATAGCATGCCGCTGCGCATCGCACGCGCGGCACCAGCCAGATCGCCCTTGCCGTAGGCGAGGACGAACGCGTTGCCGGCGGCCGTTCCCAGGCCGAAGTTGCAAAACGAAATCGAGACCGGAATCGCCGAGAGGGTGATCCATTCACCATAGTGCTCAAGCCCCCACGAGTGGATGAAGAACGGCACGACGACGAGGTGCCGGGCGGCGATGACCGCCTTCTGAAGCACGGTGGCGGCGCCATTGAGAAGCAAGTGGCGTATGATTGACATTCGGGAATGGCCTTTTCAAGGGTTAGCGGCGCACGCGCAAACGGCGTTTGGCGCGGCTGAGGAGGTCGCGCCCATGGTCAAGTGAGCGACGCAGGAGGCGCGGCACGGTGGCGAGCGGCCCGTGGTTGAGGAAGTGCGGGATGACCTTGGTGTCGAAGAGCTCGAGCCAATTTTGGGCGAGCGCCTCGGCGGTGAACGCGCGCGCCTTGGCGGCGCCATTTTCCACAATCCGCGCGTAGACTTCCGGGTCGTCAAGCAGCGCGAGGGCCTCCTCGAACTCCGCGGTCGTCTGGACCCGCAGGTAGTCCTCGCCTGGCGTGCCGATCTTGGAAAATGCCGAGTCGTAGCCGCCGATGAGCGGGACGCGCGCGTGCCACGCGTTGATCAACTTGCTCGGCGGCTTGTCCGGATAGGTCTGGTTGGAAAAGCTGCGGATCCCGACGACCGCGTCGACGTTGGCCATGTTGTGCCATTGCTCCTTGGCGATGTGGAGGAAGTCGACGGTGCGCCCGTGCAGCGGGAAGTGCGGGCGGTTGAGGAACCCGTCAAGGTTGCGCGCGCCCGGGCGACCGGCGTAGGCGATGCACGCGAGCCCACGGCGGCCGGGATCCCGCGGGATGATCCCCGGCACCGGCCAATAACAAACGTATCCCTGGGTGGCCGTGCGCACCGCCTCGGGGTTCTGCAGGATCTCGAAATCCACGTCGAACACCCGCGTGTAGTCCGCCCGCATCGACACCCGGTACTCGCCAATCCGCGCACCCAGCTCGTGCCACGCCGTGACGTGCGCAATGTTGATCGCCCCGGGTTGCGCCGCGGTCCCGATCGATATCCCGTCACGCCAACCGCGCAGCTGCAAATACGTCTGGACCGGCCAGTTCACCGGCCCGCCGAGCCAATACGGGAAGTCGACGCCGAGCCGCTTGGCGCACAACTCGGCCAGCTCGCCCGGCGTCAAGCGGTTGACGACAAAATGGATCTTCGGGTGCATAGGATATTTTTTGGAAGCTCGTTAGGACCTACTCCCCAGATGCTTTTTAACCTTCGCAGGGACCCCAACGGCCAACACGCCCGCGGCGATATCATCGGCAACCAATGCAAGGGCACCAATAACCGACCCCTGCCCCACAGTGACTCCCGGGACCAAGATCGCCCCGCTGGCAATCCAGGCGCCATCCTCAATCGTGACCGCTCCAGCTCGGTGGGCCCTTCGCTCGTCACTGGTATCCAGCTCGCCGGTGTGAATCTGCACACCCGCTGATAAATGCACGTCGGCGCCAATCCAGATCTTGCCGCGTGCGTTTAGATGGAGCCCTTCGTTGAGCGTGCAGCCGTCCCCAAGTGTTAGGTTGCGCGGGTCGCCGATGATCGTGAAGCGGCCAAACGCGCGGACGTTCTTGCCGACATGCGCGCCAAGCGCGCGGAGCCGCAGGACCCGGAGCCGGTTGATCCAGCCGAAGACCTTGCGTTCGGAGAACCGGTAGCACTTGTGGAGGAATTCGGCGGCCATCGAAATTGTTAGCTGAGAGGGAAATTTTTTGCGTTGGCCTTTCCTAGCAGGCTAGCAGGCTAGCAGGCGCGGCGGGGAATTCCGCGGTGGCGGAATCGGCGGGATGGCGGATGTTGGGGGAATTTTTAACAATCCCCCCAAACATGATCAGGAATTACCGGCTAGGAAATTTGGCGTTGGCGACGGTCGCGATGGCGGTGCGGCTAGCTGATTGCTAGAAGCAATGGCGGAAATATTCGATGGTCCGCTTGAGGCCGTCCTCGAGGGGGATGGTTGGCTGCCAGCCGAGTTCCTGTTGGGCGAGGGAGATGTCCGGGCGGCGCTGCTTCGGGTCGTCGCCGGGGAGCGGGAGGAAGACGAGTTTGGACGTGCCGCCGACCATCTTGATGACCATCTCGGCGAGCTCGAGCATGGAGAACTCGCCGGGGTTGCCGATGTTGACCGGGCCGGTGAGCGTCGGGTGGTTCATCAAGCGGACGAAGCCCTCGATGAGATCGTCGACATAGCAGAACGAGCGGGTCTGGGTGCCATCGCCATAGATGGTCAGGTCTTTGCCCTGGAGAGCCTGAACGATGAAGTTTGAAACCACGCGGCCGTCATCGGGCAGCATCCGCGGCCCGTAGGTGTTGAAGATGCGCACGACGCGGACTTCGACGCCGTTTTGCCGGTGGTAGTCGAAACAGAGGGTCTCGGCGCAGCGCTTGCCTTCGTCGTAGCAGGCGCGGATGCCGATCGGGTTGACGCTGCCTTTGTAGCTCTCTGGCTGCGGGTGGATTTCCGGATCGCCGTAGACTTCCGAGGTCGATGCCTGGAACATCCGCGCGCCGACCCGCTTGGCCAGCCCGAGCGCGTGCATCGTCCCCAACACCGAGGTCTTGATCGTCTTGATCGGGTTGTGCTGGTAGTGCGGCGGGGACGCCGGGCAGGCGAGGTTGTAGATCTGGTCGACCTCGAACTTGAATGGATCGCAGACGTCGTGGCGGACGAGCTCGAAACGCGGGTCGCCTAGCAGGTGGGCGACGTTTTGTTTTCGCCCGGTGAAGAAGTTGTCCAGGCAGATGATTTCGTGGCCGGCGCCAAGCAGGCGCTCGCAGAGGTGGGAGCCGAGGAAGCCGGCCCCGCCGGTGATGAGGATGCGCATAGGATTGGGAGTCGGGAGTCGGGAGTCGGGGGTCGGGGGGGCGAGTCGCCGGTGGCGGGTGCGGGTGCGGGTGCCGGGTACGACTTGTTGCCCCCGCAGCCGCGAGATCGTGGAGGCAAGGAGCCGCGACTTCAGGCGAGTGTGCGCTGACGAGAAGCGACTGAAGTCGCTAGTCCTTGGGCATGGCGTCGGTCAGAGTTCGATCAGCGACGAGCTGCTCGAGGACATCACAGACGGCTTGCATGATTTTTTGATGCGTTCCAGGGCCCGGGTTTCCAGGATAAGTTTGCCGATGAGGGCAATTTTCTCCGCGGCCGGAAGCGTGCGCTGGCGCTCGCGCCAGCGCGGCATGCCACGGGCGGGTCGAATTTCAAGTGGTTGGGGCGCGCTGTGCTCCATGAGAGAAAGCTGCCCGGCAAATGGGACATTTGCAAGGCGTGAAGATTTCCGGCGGCTGGCAGTCAGGCCGCGTCGCGGAGCAGTGGCCCGGCCGAGCTAGGGCTCGGCGTTCCGCGTCTGGGGAAGGGAAGCGACTGAAGTCGCTACTCCTTGGCGGTGATTTCGGGGTAAGAAACTCCGCGGTGGCGGAATCGGCGGGATGGGGAATGTTGGGGGAACTTTTAACAATCCCCCCAAACATGATCAGGAATTACCGGCTAGGAAAGTTGGCGTTGGCGACGACGGGTGGCGGCGAGTTGCGCGCGTTGATTGACGCGGAGCTTGAGTCGATCGCGGTGAGTGGCGATGGCGTGGCGGCGGCGGTGGAGTTCAATTTCCCGGGCGAGTCGCCGGTGGCGGGTGCGGGTGCCGGGTATTTCAAGCCGGTGCGGGTGTGGGAGGGCGGGTATGTCGCGAGCCAGGGCGACATCGTCTACAAGGTCGAGCCGGGAGGTGGCGCGGCCGGGGCCGGCGGCGGGCGGACGCGGGTGAGCTTGCGCGCGCGGAAGCCGCGCGAGTCGTTGAAGCGGCGGATGTTGCCGGTCTGGCTGCGGCGCGCGCACCACTGGAACTACTTCACGCCGCTCGACGAGCAGGCGAAGGGGTTCATGTACAACATCTTCGATTATCTGACCCAGATCGCCAACCTGGACGCGGGGCAGACGTATGTGCACGCGAGCTCGTTTCGCAAGGGCGACCGGGGAGTGGGGATCTTTGCCTGGGGGGGGATCGGCAAGACCACGGCGATGCTCAAGATGGTCATGCAGGGCGGCTGGCAGTTTCTCAGCGACGACCTCGGGTTGCTTGATGCGGATGGCACTCTTTGGCGCTCGCCGAAGCGGATGCAGATCTACGCCTACAATTTGGTCGGCCAGCCGAAATTGCGCGCCGCGTTGATGCGCGACCGGAGCCTGCTTGACCGGTCGGCGTGGGAGTGGCGCCGGCTGCGTTACGGGACCCACCAGGTCCGGCGGCGGGTGTCGGCTGAGGAGTTGTTTGGGGTTGACGGGGTGGCGAAGTGCGCACCGTTGACCGACGCGTTGTTTGCCGAGCGGGTCGATGCCGAGACCTTCAGCTGCGTGGCGATGGCGCCGAAGCAGTTCAGCGAGCGCTGCGCGGCGATCGTGATGAGCGAGATCGAGCCGTATTCGGAGATCCTCACCGCGATCCAGGCCGCCGGGTTCTCCGAGCTGCTCCCGAGCTACCATGACCTGTTGACCCGCAGCCGCGAGATGCTTGCCAGCACCCTCGCGCGCCAGAACATCCAGCCGCTCCTCTGGCGGATCCCGAAACACGCCAGCCCGGAGGCGATCCACGACGACCTCGTGCGGATCCTCGCAAGCAGGAAGCCGGCGCGGCCGTCACCCGTGAATTGAATGGGGATGATCGGACGGATCCGACCGATCGGTCCGATCATCTCATGTACCAGTCGCATTCTCCCACGGGAAATCGGCACCGGCAGGTGCCGGAAACCCGAGGAAATCCGCCAGGGCGGCGTAGGCGCCCGGCGCGGCAACATTGAGGACCAGCAGCTTTCCGGGCCTGCCGCGGAACTGGTCGATGACCGCCTGGTTGTGGCGGAGGTAGTTTTGTTGGTAGAGGTCCGGATCGTAGAGGTCAGCCTGGCCGGTGACGCCGTAGACGAGCGTTTGCCCGTCCCAGCTCCAGCCGGGATAGCAATAGGTGTCGCCCTTGAGGTCCTCGACGGTCGGGAGCCGGCCTTTGTTGATCCGCTTGGTGGCGAAGCGGGTCACCGAGGCGAACCACTGCGCCGGACTGTCGCGCACCGTGAGGATGAATTTTGCCCGCGGAAACGCCGCGTCGAGAACCGCGTGGGTCCCCGGCAGGCTGAACGGGACATCCTGGAAGGCATCGTAGAACCGGCAGAACCAGAGCAGGCGCCGGAAATCCCGCGCATCCCACTGGCGCAGCATTCGTTCCGCCGGCCATTGCGGCGCCACTTGGTACCCGAACCCGGCAAGCGCCTTGGCCAGCGATGTCGTCCCGGTCTTGTTGCGCCCGACACAGAACACCGGCTCCGCGGCACCCAGCGACGCGCGCCCGCGCACCACCGCCCCGGCCAAATGCCGCGCCAGACGCAGCCAGCTGATGCTCTGGTCACTCACGCTTTTTGTGGAGCGAACTTTTTGTGTAGCGAACTTTGTGAAAAGTTCGGCGGGGTCAAGCGTCTCCCGCCAGAACGCCCGAACGCGCAAGCGACCTCCCGCCTCCTCCAGTGTTGGACTTGCCGAGGGCGCAACCCGTTGGGGTAGATGATTTTTTTGGGGGGCCATTCCCAGGGTAGGCGGGTACGCCAACCCTGGGCTTCGGGGCGAAACCGCGCTGCGGTATCAAGGTGTCGAACATCCAACGTCGAAACGTCGGGAAGTCCTCCGCGGGTTCGGGCGTTCTGGTGGCAGGTGGTTACCCCGCCGAACTTTTCACAAAGTTCGCTACCCGTATCAAGGTGTCGAACATCCAACGTCGAAACGTCGGGAAGTCCTCCGCGCGGCCGGGCGTTCTGGCGGCAGGTGCTTACCCCGCCGAACTTTTCACAAAGTTCGCTACCCAATCACGCGCGGCGGTGGCTGAGCAGAGCGAGGAGCAGGCTGCGCGGCGGGATGAGGAGGATGACGGCCTGGTAGCGGAGCATCTCGAGCAGCCGGGCGGGACTGCGCCACGGATGCCGGAACGTCCCGGTGAGTGCCCGGAGGAATTCCCGGAGGTATTTTTTGCTCTGGGGAAAGTCGCCTACGCTCAGCGAGCTCGATAGCGCCCGCCAGGATGCGAAGGCGAGCCCGAGGCTGGCTTCCAGGACGGCGTCCGGGTGGATACTGTGCATGATCGCGCGGGTCGTCTTGACGAGTTCAGCGCGCCGGCCGTCGGCCGAGCGGGCGGACCAAACGCCGCCGGGATGCTGGCGGTAGGCGCCCATGGACCCGCCGACCTGGTGCATTTCCCCGTGGCGCGACATCATCGCAAACAGAAACAAGTCGCCGGTGACCAGCGGTTCGGGCGGCAGGGGAATTGGCAGGTTGCGAAACACAATCGAGAGCGTCGGGATGAACGCCCGGCGGATCTGCGGGAAGCACTTCAGCTCGCGGGCCTGGTTGATCCGCCCGTAGGCGAGCATCTGCGATGGCGCCAACACCACCTTGTTCGCGTCAACACCGGCCACATCATGGAATGTCAGCGCCACCTCGGGGTGCTTGCGCAGGTAGCCGACCTGCAACTCAAGCTTGCCCGGGTCTGTCCAGTAGTCGTCACCCTCGCAGGCGGCAAGGAACTCGCCGCGGGCCATGGCGCGCAGTTGGGGGGCAATGCGGATCCCCTGGGAATACTGGTTGGTCTCCTGCAGGACGGCCCGAATGACGTCCGGATGTCTCGCTTGATACTCGCGGATGATCTCGGCGGTTGCGTCGGTCGACGCGTCGTCATGGATGATAATCTCAACGGGAAAGCTCGTCTCCTGCATCAGGAACCCTTCGATGGCGTCCCGAATGAACCCTGCGTGGTTGTACGTCGCGCAGCAGATGCTCAGCGTCGGCACCGTGCCCGCCGGCCAAGCCTGCGCGCGCACGGGCAGCGGATCGGGGGCGGCGCTCATCATTCTTCCGGGTCGACAACCTTCAGATAGGGCTCAAAGGCGCCGCGCTGGGCGTCAAACTCGCAGCGCAGCACGCTCATGACGATCACGTCGTGGAACTTCCCATGCGCAAAAATCTCACTGCGCAACACCCCGTCGCGGGTTGCGCCGAGCCGCTTCGCAATCCTCAGCGGCAGGGGGTTGTCTTTCCGGATCTTGGTGTAAATCTTGTTGAGGTTCAGCGCTTGGTGGAGGTGGTCAAGCGCCACGACAACGGCTTCAAAACCGTGGCTAAGTCCCGCGGGCTCACCTATGCCGATGTAAACTTCCGCCTTGGCGTTGGGCACATCAATATCGCGGAAGCCAACGTAGCCGACTGGCTGGCAATTTTCTTGAGTGTGGATGATCAGATCCAGCCGGGTCGGGTCATTGGCGAGCTTTTCGGTCCACAGACGGGTGGATTCCTCGGAGATCGCTGCGGGCAGGTTGAGCTTCCGCCCGATCTCCTCGGAGTTCATCCAGCGGGTGCGGATGGCGACAAACTCCTCGGCCATCGGGACCAGGAAAATGTGCCTTCCCTCGATGAAATTCGTTCCTGGACTGAGCATCATTTCAATCGGCTTCCGTCGCCGGCACTCGCTCGACTGACTGCGGGCGACTCAAGCAAAGATCGGCAAAGTGGGCAATCCTCTCGCAGACACGGACAACATCCTCGGTGCTCACCGCGGTGCCGGTTGGCAGCACCAGCACTTGCTGGCAGAGCTTGTCAGTCGCCGGCAGCGTGGGAGCCGTCGCCTGGCGTGAGACATACGGTTCCATCCGGTGGCAGCCGGGGAAGAAATACCGGCGGACAAAGATATCCTCCGCATGCAGCGCCGCCATCAGCTCGTCGCGGTTGAAGCCCGCTTCCGCGGCGTCAATCTCGAGGATCACGTACTGCTGGTTGCTCTCGCCAATCCCCTCGTAGGCATAAACTCTCACGCCGGCCAAGGCGCCCAGCCGGCTCTGGTAGTGGCTGAAATTCCGCCGGTTGGCTGCCGTGATGGCATCCAAGCCGGCAAAGCACGCCAGCCCCATGGCGGCGTGGATCTCGGACATTTTCGCGTTGGTCCCAAGGTCCTCGACGCAGTCAAACCCGCTGAAGCCAAAGTTGATCATCAGCCGGATCCGCGCCGCGAGCGCATCGTCGTTGGTCGCGATCGCCCCGCCTTCCGCGGTGTTGAAAAACTTCGTCGCGTGAAAACTGAACACCTCGCAGCGGCCAAAATTGCCGATCATCTTCCCCCCGTGGCGACAGCCAAACGCATGCGCCGCATCAAAATACAGCTCCAACCCGTGGCGCTGCGCAATTTCCTCGAGCCGCTCCGGATGGCACCCGCGGCCCCACGTGTGGACCCCGAGAATCGCGCTCGTCCGTGGCCCGATCAGGCGCTCGACCGCCTCCGGATCCAGTAGATGAGTCACCGGATCAATCTCGCAAAATACCGGCTCCACACCCTGCCAGCGCACCGAGTGCGCCGTGGCCACAAACGTGAAGGCCGGCATGATCACCTCCCCGGTTAGCTCCAGCGCCTGGCATACCACCTGCAATCCCAGCGTCGCATTGGCCACCGGAATGCAGTGGCGCACCCCGAGGTACCCGCACAGTTCCGCCTCGAGTTGTTGGACCAACGGCCCGTTGTTGGTTAGCCAGCGCCGCGCAAACATCCCGTCAACCAGCGCATCAAACACCGCACGCTCACCCAGGTTCGGCCGCCCAACAAATAGCGGGCTTCCGCGCTCAGGCACTGGCGCAACT
Source organism: Akkermansiaceae bacterium (assembly GCA_044373465.1). GTDB lineage: Bacteria > Verrucomicrobiota > Verrucomicrobiia > Verrucomicrobiales > Akkermansiaceae > JBILQA01. The sequence goes on from JBILQE010000011.1 coordinate 28,708, forward strand.
GGCTTGATCACTTGACTCATTGGACGCGTTCGATCTTGGGCTGGCCGAGCTGGGGCTCGGCGTTCCGTTCCGTCTGTCACCCCAGCCGGAGGACGATGTCTTTGTAGCCGCTAACTCCGATGGCCGGCTGCAGCCACTCTGGGGCGACGGGTTCTCCGCGCGCCCAGGCGACGAGTGCGGCGGGCACGTTGGCGCCGGCCAGATGTTGGAATGGATAGTCGCCGGTGAAGCGCGGGTTGATATCGAGAACGTAACAAACGTCGTTGGACACGATCATATCGATCCCCCAGATGCCCGCATGGTTGGTTAGCCCGGCGAGCTTGGCGGCAAGCGCGGCGAACTGCTGCGGGTCGACGGTGGTGGCGCGGTCCGACTCGCCGGCGCGCATTGAATCAACCCTGCAGGCAAAGGTCGCCCTTGGAACCCCGGCGAGATCGTTGACCAGGTTGAGCCGGAATTCGGTACCGACGACAAATTCCTGGAAAATCCGCGGCGCCTCGGCCGCTCGATCTGCCGCCCCCCAGCACTCAAGCTCCTGCCTGCTCCGGCAGACCCGCAGCCCACCTGAGCCAAACCCGCTGCGCTCCTTGATGACGATTGGCAAGCGGATCTCCCCGGAGTCAAGCGCGGCTAGCGTCTCGCTCAGCGATGGACTCGTCCACGGGCTGCTTATCCCGTGGCTGCGCAAAAATTGCTGGCACTCTAACTTGTCGAGGCAGCGTTGCGCCCAGCGCGCGTCCGGCAGGGTGCTCGCGGCGCGGGCAAACCCGCCGCCGAACTGCGCGAGCACCGTGGTGTCCAGGTCATGGAGCGAGCAGAGCAGGCCGATCTCATGGGTCGCGCAGATCTGCGCGATGCTTTCCGCGTATCCCGCGCTCGCCACCGGCGCGACCACCAAGGCCACGTCGGCCACCTGCATTCCGGCCGCCTGCGCATGGCTGTTAGTGACCACCACCTGGCCGGTCCCGCCGAGCGCCTGGCGAAAGTAGTCAACCAGATAGGCGCGGCGTCCGACGCATGTTAGCAACACGTTCATTCGCGGTCGGAGGAAGAAGGATTGACCGCGGAGAAGCGGAGGCAGCGGAGAGACGCGGAGGACAGCCGGAATAAGGAATCAGCGCATCAGGCACTGGTGCTCATTTTGAAGCTAATCTTAAGATTCTTCTCCGCGTCCCTCCGCTTCTCCGTTTCTCCGTGGTAAGTACCATCATCGCCCATTAGACCGGCGACTCCCTCGGAAGTTCCAGTTGGCCGGCGAGCACGTGGGACCGCGCTTCGGCCCGGGACGCGCGCATGATGAGGTCGAGGATCGAGAGGCTGGGGATGAACTCGGCGCTGGCCTGCGGATAGGGACGCAGGACGGGATCGACAAACCTCAATGTTAGTCCGTTCTGCGCAAATTCCGCATGCCTATACAGGTGGCGCCCGCCGCCGGAGTTGACATAGGTGGTTGCCCGTTCCTGGCGGCAGATATCAAACAACCGGGCGGTCCCGCGGAGGTGGGCGTTGGCGTAGCCGGTCGAGGTTTCCACAATCTCGACCGGGAGCCGGAGCCAGCGGCAGATTTCGCGGATGCTCCGCGCGTTGATCGCCGAGATCGGCGCGTCCGGGTCGCTGAGCCACTCGCCCAACATCGGGAAGATCTCCGCGAAGTTGCGCGCATCGTGGTACCCGTGGGTCACTGTCTTGAGAAACCTCCGCCGCCACGCCCGGAACCCGTCCGCCGGGCGAAACTCGTGGATCCTCGCGGTGTGCGGGTGGCGTCGCAGCGGAATCGAAAACTCGTGGCGCTCCCCGCCCATCAGGACCGTGTTGCTCGCGATCCACCCGCCTTTGATGAACTGCACATCGTCGGCCAAGACCATCTTGTCCACCGCCGCGAGCAACTGGAAATACCCCAGATACGGGAGGAAATACGGCTGCATGATCCCGAGGCGCATTGCCGAGGAGGGAGTCGAAGGTCGGGGGGCGGCCGGTAGGGCGATGCGTCTCCGCAGCGCCCGCGCATGAAGCCGCCGATGCTTATGCAATGAACGGACGGCAGACTTCCCATGGGCATCCCATCCTCACCCCATGCGCCGGGCGTCGGGACCCACCGAGAAGCGGAGAAAAATCCAGGTTTCGCTTTAGAATGAGAACAAGCGCTGTCCTCCGCGTCTCTCCGCTGCCTCCGCTTCTCCGCGGTCAATCCGTCAGGTCGAAGGGATCATTGAGGAGGCTTCGCGCGCGAGCAATGGCGGTTCATTCGTGGGCGCTGCGGAGACGCATCGCCCTACCGGGCCTTCGACTCCTCCCTCACTCGCCAATCTCGCGAATGACCTTGCACGGGTTGCCGAAGGCGAGCACCCCCGGGGGAATGTCGCGGGTCACGACGCTGCCGCCGCCGATGATGCTGTTGGCGCCGATTTTGATGTTGTCGAAAACCACCGCGCCGATGCCGAGTTGGACCGCCTCGCCGAGGTCGCACTGGCCGGCGACATGGGCGCCCGGGTTGACCGAGACGAAGCGTCCGAGGCGCGTGTGGTGGCCGATGGTGCACCCGCGGTTAAGGGTGACGCCGAAGCCGATCTCGGCAAACGCCGAGACGACCACCCCGGGTTCGAAATAACTTCCGCGTCCGACCCGCGCACTCGAGGCAATGAACGAGTGCGGCGACACCAGCGTCCCAAAGTCATCCTCGCCCAACGGCTGCGCCGCCGCAAAAAGCTCCAGCACCGTCCGCTTCCCGCCCGGCTTCGCCAGCGCAAACCCAAGCCGGTCGCCCCCGCGGGCAAACGTCCAGTCCGCCAGCGCGACCCGCTCGTACCTAACTGCCGGATGGGCGAACGCCACCTCGTCGCGCGCCGGGATGTTCTCGATGATCCTAACAGGCCCGGCGGCTTTGTTGGCCGCGAGGGTCTCAAAGATCAGAGCCAGAATGTTCCCGCTGAACCCCAGGAACACGTTCGGTGTTGTAGTATCCTCCATTGCCAAATTCCTTTGCGGTTAGAAGCGGCCGCTCGTGGAGCTTGCGCAGCTGGTGGACCCGCTCCAACAGCGCGAGGTTGGTGGCGAGGCGGGTCCGGCGGGCGTCCAACCAGAGGTTGTCCTCGAGGCCGACGCGGACGCCGAGGCCGAGGGCGACGGCGACGCTGTTGACCCGCCACTGGAACCGGCCGATGCCGCCGAGGGCGACGGTTGCGCCGGCGGGGAGCGCCTGGGTGAGCGCGGCGATTTCCTGGACGTTGGCCTGGGCGCCGGCAACGTTGCCAAAGATCAGGTTCCAGTAGCTGGGGCCGGTGAGGATCCCCTTGCCGAGCAGATATTTCCCGTAGTTGACCATCCCCAGGTCAAAGCACTCGAGCTCAGGGTGGACGCCAAACGCGCGCATCTTTGCGGCGAGCGTCTGGATCGTCTGCGGCGCGTTGAGCGACGCCTGGGTGGGAAAATTCAGCGACCCGAGCGTCAGCGAGCACATGTCCGGGCGCAGCTCGATGACCGCGCCGCGCCGCTCGACGTCCTGGACATCGCGCCCCGACGTGCTCGCGCAGATGACCAGCTCCGGGCAATGGCGCCGGACGCCGGCAAAGATCTCGGCATAGACATCCGGTTTCCAGGTCGGCGCGCCGGCGGCGTCGCGCGCGTGAAGGTGGGCGATGGTGATCCCGAGCTCATTGGCCTGGTGGACCTGTTCGATGATCTCCTGCGGATGGACCGGCACATGCGCCGACTCATCTTTCCCGGGGACCATCCCGGTCGGACAAAAGTTGATGAGCAGCGGGGGATTCATGGGGAAAAGTGAGCAGTGAGCAGACCGGTCTGATGAAGCAGTGGGAAGTGGGTAGATCCGATCAATCAAAATCACTCCAACAACCGGAGCAGGTAGCCGGCGTAGGTCGTCTCGCCGAGGTCGGCGGCGGCGGCGCGCAGGTCCTCTGCGCTGAGCCAGCCGTTGCGCCAGGCGATCTCCTCGAGGCACGCGACCTTGAACCCCTGGTGGTGCTCGATGGTCCGGACAAACTGCGAGGCCTCCAACAGCGAGTCCGGCGTTCCGGTATCCAGCCAGGTGTGGCCGCGGCCGAGAATCTCGACATGGAGGTCGCCGCGCTCGAGGTAGGCGCGGTTGACGCAGGTGATTTCCAGTTCGCCGCGTGGCGACGGTTTGACCGCCTTGGCGATCTCGACCACGTCGCGGTCATAGAAATACAACCCGGTGACGGCCAGGTCCGACTGCGGGTGGGCCGGCTTTTCCTCGATCGACAGCGCGGTGCCGTTAGAATCGCAGGCGACGACCCCGAAGCGCTGCGGGTCGTGGACCTGGTAGCCGAAGATCGTCGCGCCGCGCGCGCGCGCCGCCGCCGCCTGGAGCTTTGGCGAGAACCCCTGGCCGTAAAAAATGTTGTCCCCGAGGATCAGCGCGCAGCGGCCGCCGGCGATGAATTCCTCACCTAGCAGAAACGCCTGCGCCAGCCCGTCGGGCCGCGGCTGGGCCACATAACTCAGGGATATCCCGAAGCGCCCGCCATCGCCTAGCAGCCGCTGATAGAGCGGCAGGTCCTCCGGGGTCGAGACGAGCAGGATCTCGCGGATGCCGGCAAGCATCAGCACCGAGAGCGGATAGAAGACCATCGGCTTGTCATAGACCGGCAGCAGCTGCTTGCTCACCGCAAGCGTGCTCGGGTAGAGCCGCTTGCCGGATCCGCCGGCGAGGATGATGGCTTTCATGGGCGTAGCGAACTTCTTGCGTAGCGAACTTTGTGAAAAGTTCGGCGGGGAGAACTGCCTGCCGCCAGAACGCCCGAACGCGCTAAGGACTTCCAACCTTCCCCCGCCGCAGCTACAAAACGCGACGAACCTCGCTACGCAACGCCGCCGCGGCGGGCCAGCGCCGGAGTGGCGGCGATGAGCGGCTGCCACCAGCCAGGATTGTCCAAGTACCAGGCGACGGTCTGGCGGATGGCGGCATGCGGGTCGCGGGTCGGCTGCCAGCCGAGGTCACGGCGGATTTTCGCCGGGTTGATCGCGTAGCGGTGGTCGTGGCCCGGGCGGTCGGCGACCAGGCGGATTTGTTGGGCGTACCCCTGGCCGTCTGGGCGCGGGCGGAGTTCGTCGAGGATCGCGCAGAGGTGATTGACGAGGTCGATATTCCGCCACTCGTTGTTGCCTCCGATCGCGTAGGTCTCTCCCGGGGTCCCGCGCTCGGCGACGGCCAACAGCGCCGCGGCGTGGTCACCGACAAACAACCAGTCGCGGACGTTCTCGCCGGTCCCGTAGACCGGCAGCTGCTCGCCGCCGAGCGCCTTGAGAATCGTTAGCGGAATGAGTTTCTCGGGGAACTGGTACGGGCCAAAGTTGTTAGAGCAGTGGGTGACGACCACCGGGATGCCGAACGTCGTGTGCCAGGCGCGGGCGAGGTGGTCGGACGCCGCCTTGCTGGCCGAGTATGGCGAGTGCGGCTGATAGGGGCTGTGTTCATCGAACGCGCCGGTCGGCCCGAGCGAGCCGAAGACCTCGTCGGTGGAAACGTGGACAAAGCGGAACCCGGGGTCCGGCTGGGATGTTAGAAATGTCCGGGTAGCTTCCAACAACGTGAACGAGCCGACGATGTTGGCCTGGATGAAGGCGGCCGGGCCGTCGATGGAGCGGTCGACATGCGACTCGGCGGCGAGGTGGATGAGCCGCTGCGGGCGGAAGCCCGCGAAGGCCGAGTGGACGGCCTGGGCGTCGGCGATGTCGGCGTGGCGGAACTGATAGGCCGGGTGGTTTTCGAGGTCGGCGAGCGACGCGCGGTTGCCGGCGTAGGTGAGTTTGTCGACGTTGAGGACCTGGTGGCCGTGGGCGACGAGGAGCCTGACGAGGTTGGAGCCGATGAATCCGGAGCCGCCGGTGACGAGGATGCGCATGGAGGAGTCGAAGGTCGGAAAGTCGAAGGTCGAAAGTCAATTCAAGGAGCGGCGATCTCCGAATCGCCGAGCCGATGAGATGCCGATGAAATGCGGGCACCTTCCCCCATCGACACTCCATGGTCCTGGCTGAGCTGCGGGGTGAGGAGTCGAAGGTTTCGGGGCCGGGGGTCGGGTCAGCGGGCCGGCGTGGCAAGCAGGGCGAGAAACGCCGGGACCAGCCGGAGGCTGCCGCGGACGCTGAGATGGTTGGAATCCCGGAAAAACACCCCGTCGCTGTCGGCCACCTGGACGAGTCCGGAGGAATCGCAGAGGGCGGGAAGCGGGTCGAGGAAGTCGAGCCCGGCAGTGCCGGTGAGAGAAGCGAAGATCGTGTCCTGCGGTGTGACGTCGTGGCGGTGCTCGGCGGCGGTGAACGAGACGCCGAGGGCGTCCCAGCCGAACATTTCCTTGAGGGCGGTGCTTTGCGGGACGTTCTTCGGCAGGCTGGGGACCTCGCGGAGAATCGTGACCTGGCAGCCGCAGGCGCGGAGGTCGTCGATGGTGCGCTTGAGTGCGGCGGCGAAGCGCCCGTCGGCGTCCGCCTGGGTGTAGGCGCGCCAGCGGGCGACGAGGATGACCCGCTCGATCGGCGCAGTTGCCGCGGCGGCGCGGATGTGGTCGAGGACCGCCTGGTTATACGCCGGGGCGCGCTCGCTCAGGCCGAAGTGGTGGACGAAATACCAGCCGAGGACCGGGGCGGTGGCGGAGGCGGTTGCCGCCTCGGCGCGGATGCCGGCTTGCTTGCAGGCGGCGTCGATGGCTGGGAGGACTGCCATCGCGTGGCTGTCGCCCCAAACGAAGATGCGCCGGGTGGCGGCGGGATCGCCGACGGTGGTGAGGTTCTGCGGGATGTCCTCGCGGCGCATCAGCCGGTCATACGGGTTGGCCGCCGCCCCGCCGGCAAACATGAGCGCCTCGGCCGACAACCGCTGCGGGAACCCGCCGGACCCCCAAACGGTCGTCGCCTGCAGCGCCAGCGCCACCCCGGCGAGCGCCGCCAGCGCAAATGTCCGGCGCGGCGATTGACCGCTGCGCCGGCCGCGAAACGGCCGCTCGACAAACCGTAACGACAGCCAAGCAAACCCGAGCGCCACCACCACCAGCGCGCCGCTCAGCGCGTGCGAGTCGAGCCCGAGGCCAAGATAGCGGCGCAGCGCCAACAGCGGCCAGTGCCAGAGGTAGAGCGAGTAGGAAAGCAACCCGAGAGCCACCAGCGGCGCCCACCCGAGGAGCCGGTGGGCGCTCGAGCGCGGCGACCCACCCGCATCCGGGATGCCGCTCCAGATGAGCAAGACGGCGCCAAGCACCGGCGGCAGCGCTGCGAGCCCGGGAAACCGCGTGTCCTGTGAATACCACCCGGCGGCCACCGCGATCGCCGCCAACCCGGACCACCCCATCACCTCGCGCAGCCCGCGCCGCGCAACCGGCCCGGCAAACGCCAGCAGCCCGCCGGCCGCCAGTTCCCACGCCCGCGTCGGCAGCAGGAAGAAGCTCGCCTTCGGAATCCGTGGAACCAGGATGATCGCCAGCGCCAAGCTCGCGACCACCCCGAGCGCCAGCAGCGGCGCGCACCAACCGGCCCGCCGGATCCGGAACAAGCCGATGAGCAGCAGCGGGATGAATAGGTAAAACTGTTCCTCGAGCGAGAGCGACCAGGTGTGGAGCAGCGGTTGCTGTTCGGCGGCCGCGCCAAAATACCCGGTCTCGCGCCAAAACCACAGGTTCGCCGAAAATCCCAGCAGCGCCAATACCTGCTTCCCGAGGTCCTCCAAGTGCTCCGGCAGCAGCACGATGCTCCCGACGACGAGCACCGTGGCGACCATCACCGTCAGCGCCGGCAAGATCCTCCGCGCCCGGCGTTCCCAAAAGTCCCACAAGGAAAAGGTTCCTGACCGCAAGTCTTTGATGATCAGACTTGTAATCAGGAACCCGGAAATCGCGAAAAACACATCCACCCCGACATAGCCGCCCGTCACGCCCAGCCCGGCGTGGAAGAGGACCACGCTGAGGATGGCTACCGCACGCAGGCCGTCGATGTCGCGCCGGTAGGTGAGCATGGATGGGGGCCTATTCGCCCTTGCCGATGATGAACGCCTCGAAGCCGTGTTCGGCGAGCGCGGCAACCGGCAGAATCGCCCGGCCGTCAAAGACAAACGCCGGCTTGAGCATCGCCGCGTAGACCCGTGCCAGGTCGAGCGTGCGGAACTCGTCCCATTCGGTCAGGGTCGCCAGCGCGTGGGCTCCGGTGACCGCCTCGTACGGGTCGCGGCAAATTTCGACGTTGCTGGCGATCAATGCGGGGGCCACCCCGGCGGCGGCCAGGTCGGCGCGGATCGACTCGCCATCGACGCGCGGGTCGTAGATCGCGACGTGGGCGCGCTCAAGCAGCAGTCCGCGGCAAACGTGGATGGCGGCCGACTCGCGGGTGTCGTTGGTGTCCTTCTTGAAGGCGAACCCGAGCACCGCGATGCGTTTCCCGCTGACCGTATTATAGAGTGTGCGGACGATTTTTTCGACGAACCGGGATTTCTGCCAGTCGTTGAGGTGGACGACCTGGCGCCAATACTCGGCGACTTCCGGGAGGCGGAACGAATCGCACAGGTAGACGAGGTTGAGGATGTCCTTCTGGAAACACGAGCCGCCGAAGCCCACCGACGCCTTCAGGAACTTCGGCCCGATCCGCGAGTCGGTCCCGATCGCCCGCGCCACCTCGTCGACATCCGCCCCGGTCGCCTCGCACAGCGCCGAGATCGAGTTGATCGACGAGATCCGCTGGGCGAGGAACGCGTTGGCCACCAGCTTCGAGAGTTCCGACGACCAGAGGTTGGTGGTGATGATGCGCTCCAGCGGCACCCAGCGGGCATACACCGAGACGAGCGCGGCGACCGCGGCGTGCCCCTCGACGGTCGACTCGCCGCCGATGAGGATCCGGTCCGGCTCGTGAAGGTCGGCAATCGCCGTCCCTTCCGCCAGGAACTCGGGGTTGGAGAGCACCTGGAAGGTCGCCCCGGATTTGCAATTCGCCGCCAGGATCGACTTGATCGCCGTGGCGGTGCGCACCGGGATGGTGCTCTTCTCAACGATAATCTTATCACAGTCGGCGACTTCCGCGATCAAGCGCGCCGCTGATTCGATGTAGCACAGGTCCGCCGCGCGCCCCGCACCGATCCCGTACGACTTCGTCGGCGTCCCGACCGAGACGAAGATCAGGTCCGCCCCGGCAATCGCCGCGCGCGCATCCGTGGTGAAATGCAGGTTCTTCCCGCGCGCCGCGCTGACAATCTCGTCAAGCCCCGGCTCGTAGACCGGCAACACCGCCGAGTTCCATGCGTCAATCCGCGCACCGTTGAGGTCCGCCACCGTCACCTGGATGTCCGGGCACTTCGCCGCGATCATCGCCATCGTCGGCCCACCGACGTATCCCGCTCCCAAACAACAGATCGATTTGATCCGGATTGGCATCGGCGCGCTTTTCACCGCCGCCGGTGATCCGCTCACCGCCGCCATTGATTTTGTCTTCGAGTTTGCTGCAGACATTGACTTGGTTTTTCTAATTTTTTTCCCGGCTCCCCGGGTCCGATCCTCCGCTGAAAATCCTCCCACTCTCCCTCCGCTGGTAGATATTTGCTAGCAGGCATTTCTGCTAGGCCGGGTTTTTTCCCGGCACGCTGCGGGCCGCGGATCAACCGCTTTATCTAACCACGCTGCCGCCCGCGGTCGCTTCCCGTGGACGGGAAAACCTTCAGATGGAATCAGTTAGGCGGTCGGGGCGGTGGCCGGCTTGCACCGGCGCGCGCAGGGAAAAAAACTAGCCAGGACTCACTGCGGGGGGCGCCCGCCCTGAAATCCGCCACTCCGCCCCTGCGCGGGAGTGCCGTGGCCTAGCTGAACAAACCCGCCGCGGTTGTTCAAGAAATTTTGAACGCCGCCATGGCCTTCGGGTTAGCCGGATTTTAATTTAAATCGGCTTGATTTTGTTAGGCCCGCAGGGTTTCAGATAGACCCTGAAATTTTTGCGAGTTCCGGCTGTTGAGCATTTGATGCTGGGCAGTTGGAGGGTTCCGGCGGGATGAGTTTCCAATGGTTTGATGTGTCGATGCTGAGTTCATTTGGATTGCTGTCACTGATAGGGCTGCCGGTGCTGCTGGTCGTCTCGATGGTGCTCACGCGGGTGATGATCCGGGTGGCGCCGCGGGTTGGGTTGATTGACCACCCGTCGGAGCGGCGGATTCACGTCAAGCCGGTCCCGCGGGCCGGCGGGATCGCGGTGTATGCGACGATGGTGCTCGGATGCGTGGCGCTGCTGGTGCTCCGGGTCGACCTTGGGACGCAAATTAGCGGGAAGTGGCTGCTGGCGTTTTTAGGGGCGGCGTCGCTGCTGGTGGTCGTCGGAATCGCCGACGACCGCTGGTCGCTTTCGGCGTGGTTCAAGCTTGGCGTCCAGTGTCTGGCGGCGGCGGTCATGTTCCGGTTCTCGGCCAATCCCGGGCAGATGTTCGGCTTCCAGATCCCGTGGATCATCGAGTTTGGCGTCCACATGGCCTGGTATGTCGCCCTTATCAACGCCTTCAACCTGATTGACGGGATGGACGGGCTGTGCGCCGGCCTCGGGCTCATCGCCCTGACGATTCTCGGGGTGCTCGCGGCGGTGAGCGCCTCGCCGCAGAGCGCCCTGATCATCGGGGTGATGGCCATGGCGTTGTTGGGTTTCCTGCGCTACAACTTCCACCCGGCGCGAATCTTTTTGGGCGATGCCGGCTCGATGCTGATCGGGTTTTTCATTGCCGCGGTCGGGGCATCGACGGTCGGGCGCAACGCGGTGATGGCCGGGCTGCTGTTGCCGCTGCTAGTCGCCGGGGTGCCGTTGTTTGACGTGTTTCTTGCCATCTGGCGGCGTACCGCGCGGCGGCTTGCCAATTCGCGCCCCGGCCAGGCGGCGATCCGGGTGTTTGACCCGGACCGCGACCACCTGCACCACCGGCTGTTAGGCTGGGGTTTGAGCCAGCGGCAGACGGCGTTGGTGATTTACGGGTTGGCGGTGGGGGCGGCGCTCCTGGCGTTGCTGCCGATGCTTGGTGGTGAGAACTTGCTGGCGGTTTCTGCGGTCGGAGCGGTGGTCATCGGGCTGGTGGGGTTGAGGTATCTGGCGCCGGTGGAGGTCATCGAGAGCGGTGCGGGGCTGCGAGCGGTGATCCGCCGGCCGCGCGGGGCGCGGGGGATGGTGACGCTGTATTTTTGCTATGACGCGGTGGCGCTGGCGGTCTCTGCGCTGGCGGCGTTGTTTTTGCTTGAGAAAGTGACGATGACGGTGATCGACCGGCAGCCGTTCTGGCTGGCGGTCTCGGTGTTCACGGCCGGCGGGCTTGTCGGGTTGCGGTTTGGCAAAGCGCATGTCCGGCGGTGGATGCGCGCGGGGATGTATGACTTTGCCGAGACCCTCATCTGGTTGCTGTGCGGTGCGGGGATGAGCTTCAGCCTGCAGAGCATGGCGCTGGTGGACTTCAGTTTTCGCCAGCTGGTGTTCCACATATGCGCGCTGGCGCTGGCGGTGCCGCTGATTTTCCTGCCGCGCTGCCTTGGCTCGCTGCTGCGCGAGTTGGTCATCGACACGATGCACCGGCGGCGGCGGCTGGCGACCAAGAAGGCCACCCGCACCGCGCTGCTCTACGGGGCGGGCGACATCGCCGAGTTGTTCCTCTGCTACCTGCGGGTTTCGCCGCCGTCACGCTGGGCGGATTTCCACTTTGTCGGATTTCTTGACGACAGCGAGGCGCTCAAAGGCCGGCGCCTTGGCGGCTTCCCGATCCTCGGCGGGCTTGCCCAACTGCGCGGCATCAGCGCCAGGATGGGGGTCAACTGCCTGGTCATCACCGCCACCTTCGACGACGACCACCGCCAGCAACTGCTTGCCGAGGCCGAGCGGCTCGACTTGGAGGTCCACGTGTGGCTGCCTGGCATGGAGCCCCAGCTATTGCGTCAGGTTGCCAGCGGGCTTGATCGGCCCGCGGCTGAGGATGAGGAACTCGCCATGGATGCCGGGCTCCTCCGGCAGGCCCCGCCAAGCGCCACCGCAGGCGCCTGTTTGGCTGGGTACAAGGCTTCCGCTTCTTGACAGGGAAGGTAAAATTTCAAACAACAAGTTCATGACGACCCGCCCTCGGACCTCCACGCTCTGCGCAGCCCTCACCGGCCTGACTCTTGCACTGACGGCGGGTGGCTGGGCGCAGGATGTCATGTATGATCTTGAGAGCGAGGTGGCCACCCCGGTGCCGGTGACCACGGTGCTTCCTGAGTACGATGGCTCGAATGGCGCGAGCAGGTTTTTCCCGTCCGGCGATGCCATGCGGCTGTTTGATGGCTTGAGTGCCTCGCTCACGTATGGAGGGATGTACGATTCGAACCTCCGCCGTGGCTCTGGCGGAACCGGCGTTGCTGCCGGGGACGACTTCATGCTCCACGTGGCGCCGATGCTGAGCTATTCGAATCCGGGGACCGATTGGACGGTCACCGCGGCGGCCGGCTTGGAATATTCTGAATACCTGAGCAATTCCGACATTGGCGGCTTGGGCGGGAGTGCGATGGTGGGTCTTGGCTACGAGGGCGGGAAGGTCGCGCTGCGGGGGACCTTCGGGTTTTCCCGGGAGGTCGGTGGCAACAACCGCAACTACGATTCGGCAGCCGTCGAGCGCGACCAGTTCAATCTGGACCTCAGCGGGTCCTATCGGCTGAGCTCGAAAACGACCATTGACGCCGGCTATTCCTACCGCTGGGACGATCCGGAGAGCGGCTTCGGCGGGACGACCAGCAGCGTTCTGCGTGGTTCGTTGATGTGGCGCTATTCGCCGCTGCTGCGGGTCGGCCCCGGGCTGCGCTACAGCCACCAGACCGGTGACATCCAGGCCGACCGTGACACGTTCGGGCCGACGTTGCGCGCCGACTACCAGCTGACCTCGAAAGTGGCCATCAACAGCGAGATCGGCGTCGACTTCGTCAGCTTCGGTGGCCCGGGTGGGGCATCGGACGAGTTTTTCCATGCGCGGCTGGGAGCCAATTACCGGCTCTCGCCGCTGTGGAGTTTCAACCTTTCGGTGTTTCGGGATGCGCGGGCTGACTCGGCGATCGCCGACACCTACCGGGAAATCCTTTCGACCCGGGTTGGCGTCACCCGCCGGATCAAGCGCGCTACGCTGGATCTCGGGTTGACCTACGAAACGGACGAACAGGTAGCCACCAACGGCGCAGCGATTCTCAACAATGACCGCGATTACCTGATCTTCGACTCGATGCTCTCGATGCCGGTGTTTGGCGGTCGGAGCAGTCTCGGGATTTTCTACCGCTGGAGGGACGAGAACCGGGGCGCGGGCGACTCGTGGGATGGTTACCAAGTCGGCCTAAGCCTGACGACCCGATTTTGATGCGGGTTTGACAGATTGCTTCGGACTACTAAGCTGTCATCTGCCAGTTGGCAGTGGCTTGCCGGCGCCCTCCGTGAAGCCGTGCCGTCTTGATTTCATCCACCTCCTAGTTCATGCGATTTTTCCTCATCCTCTGTGCGCTGTTGACGATCTGCGGGCACCTATCGGCGCAGCCAGATCCGGTGTTGAAGCCGGATGACACGCTGAGGATGACGGTGTTTGGCGAGGACGACCTGACCAGCCAGGCGCGGGTGCTGAAGTCCGGTGAGGCATCGTTTCCGCTGATCGGGCTGGTCAAGGTCGGCGGGCTGACCGTCGCGGAGGCGACCGTGAAACTGCGCGAACTCTATGCGCAGGACTATCTGGTGGATCCGAAGGTTTCCCTGACGGTCGAATCCTACGCCCAGGAATTCGTCAGCGTCGTCGGGGCGGTGACCACCCCGGGGCAGGTCCCGATCCCAGCCACCGGAACGCTTGACTTGGCCGCAGCGCTGGCCGCGGCCGGCGGGCTGGCACCCGCAGCCGACCCGAACCGGATCACCCTGACGCGCCCGGACGGGACGAGCACCACCCTCAGCCTCCAGACGATCCAAGCCGATGGCGGCCCGGAGTTGGGTGCCGGGGACCGAATCATCACCTACATCAGCCCGTTTGCCGGGAAAATTGTGACGATCCGCGGGCAGGTTCGGCGTCCGGGGCCGCTGGCGCTGCCGATTGACGGGAAACTCGATATCGTCACCGCGCTGGCGCTGGCGGGCGATTTCACCGAGCTGGCCAACCCGAGGAAGATCACCCTGAGCCGCGGCGGGCGCAACATCCTCCTGAGCTTTCCCGATCTGACCGCCGACGGGGCGCCGAAATTCTACCTTGAGAGCGGCGATGTCATCCAAGTGGCTGAGCGGTTTTTCTAGACCTCCCAGCGAAGCGACCGCGACCACCTTTCCTGCAACCTTTCCGCCCATCTGACCATGCCCCAAGCGAAGCCCGCAACCACTCAAGCACCCGCTGAAAGTTTCGAAGAGGATGCCATCCAAGCAGGTGCCTACGGTGGAAGCCGCGGGAAGCGGCTGATGCGGCGGATCTCCAGCCTGGTGTCGCGCTGGCACTGGGTCGCGCTCGGGCTGCTGGTCGGGTTTCTCGGGGCGACCTATTACCTTGCCAAGGCGCCGAAGCGTTATTCCTCGGTGTCGACGCTGCTCATCAAGCAGCAGACGAGCACGGTGCTGAGCCGTGACCAGGTCGAGGAAATCGACATGCGGTCGGCCGAAGGGCTCAACACCGCCGCGGAGCGGATCCGCCGGCTCGACTTGCTCGAACGGGTCGCTGCACGCCAGGACGTCCGCGCGCTGCCCGGGTTGATGCCCGAGCCGGTCGAGTGGCTGCCCGAATGGGCGGTGAAATGGCTCAAGAAAGAGAATGTTGAGCAGGTTGCCGCCGGGGTGACGCCGCCGCCGGCCGCCTTGGCGACCTGGCTTGGATCATGGATGGAAGTGTCGATCCGGCGGGGGACGCGGTTGATTGACATCACCTTCACCCACGAGGTGCCCGAGGTGGCCAAGGCGCTGGCCGACGCGGTGGCCCGCGAGCACCTCGCGGAGATCGTCGGGACCCGCAACGAAGGGCGGAGCAGCTCGATCGAGTTGCTCATGAAGGAGTCCGAGGAGGCGCGCACGAAGTTGCAGACCTACGAGAGCGCTCGGGTGATCTACACGCGGGCGTTGGAGATGCACGGGGTGCTTGATGAGAAGGAGGCGGAAGTCCAGCAGCTGGCGCGGAGGTATTTGCCGAAGCACCCGCGGATGATCGAGTTCAATGCCGAGTTGCAGCGTCTCCAGCAGCGGTTTCTGGATGAATTTGACCTGGCGGTGAAGTCGCAGGCCGACAAGGTGTATTGGGAGAACCATGTCGACCAGATCGAAGCGGTGCGTGGCGAGCCCGAGGAGCGGCTGCGGATGGCGCGGGGATTGTTGCTGGCGCGCAACGGGGTGTTGCAGAGTGAGATTGCCAGCCAGATGTCGGTGTTCAACGCGATGTTGACCCGGCTTGAGGAGGCCGGGGTCAACCAGCAGGGGCAGGAAGCGGGTGCCGAGGTCAGCAGCCTCGCGCGGGTGGCGACGAATCCATCGGCGCCGGATCCGAAGAAAGTTTACGGCCTGGGAGCGGCCGGCGGGATGGTCATCGGGCTGGCGTTTGCCTCGCTGCTGGTGCGCTTGGACAACAAATACCATACCGTCTCGCAGCTTGAGGCGGAGACCAACCAGCCGGTGCTGGCGGCGATTTCGCAGATCAACCGGGTCCGGCTGCAGAAGGCGATCCGCAAGGAAATGCGCAAGGCGTCGCGGAAAGAGGCGGAGGCGTCCATCCCGCTTGAACAGGAGGACTGGGATCCGAATCTGTTGTTCCGGCCCGGGGCGTCGCGGACGACCTATGCGGAGATGTTCCGGGTGTTGCGCGCCTCGGTGTCGCTCCTCGGGGATGAGACCCAGCGGCGGGTCACGTTGTTCACCAGCGCGGTGCCGCGGGAAGGAAAGTCGCTCGTCTCGGTGAACTTCGCGATGGCGGCGGCCGCCCAGGGACGGCGCACGCTCTTGATCGACCTCGACTTGCGCAAGCCATCGGTGCACCGCGCGCTCGGCGTCGACCGGACCAGCGTGGTTGGCATCACCGAGCTGCTCGCCGGACATATCACGTTCGAGCAGGCAATCGTCCAGCAAACCGGCTGTCAGAACCTGCATGTGATTTATGCCGGCGCGCGCGCGCCCAACCCAGGGGAGTTGCTCAGCGCGGAGCGCCTGCGGGGAATTCTCGACCAGGCGTCACGTGATTACGACACGGTGGTCATCGACAGCGCGCCGCTGTTGCCGGTTCCCGACACCCGGGTGATCATCCCGTTGGTGGACAACATCGCCCTGGTCGTCCGCGCCGAGTTTGTTCCCAAGGGGGCCGTCGAGCGCGCGCTGCAGTTGCTCGCGGGCTCTGGCGCGACGGTTTCCGGACTCGTGTTCAACGGGTTCAAGGAGCGACGGCTGTTCGTCGGGCTCAACTACTCGTACGGGAGCTACAGTCGCGGCCGCTATGGCTACGGGACCTACGGGGTCTATGGCGAGGACGACGGCGACAACCGCAACGACGCGCGGCGCAAGAAGAAGCGGCGCGCGCAGGTTTGACCGCGGTCGGTTAGAGTCGGCCGGATTGGCGGGCAGCGCGGCGGAACCAGTCGAGTTCGGCGCGGAGCTCGGCGACGTCGCTGATCGAGGTGGCGGTGACCGGGAGGCGCCAGCGCCAGTTTTTTCCGCCGGCGATCCCCGGGATGTTGCAGCGGTGTTTCCAACCGAACAGGTCGGTGAGCATCACCACGGCGTCGCGCGCGCCGGAACCGAGCAGGGCGCTGAGCAGGGCGCGGCGCAGATCACCGGTGTAGCGCGGGAGGCTAGCGTGGGCCCGCAGCCCGGCGAACTCGAGCAGCCGCCGGAGCTCATCGGCGACCAGCGGGTCGGGAGGGCGCGGCCCGTTGCAGGCATCCAGCCAGCGTGCCAACCCATCGTCCCACATGGCGGCGAGCGGGTCGTGGTCGTGGGTGGCAAACGTCGCCAAGCTCAGATACGGGAGGTGGCCGGGAGGAACGACCCGGCCGTAACGGTCGGTTTCCCAATGGGGGATGTGAAATCCGGCGATCCCCAGCGAGGCAAGGTGCGGACGAACGTAGCCCGGCACGCACCCGAGGTCCTCGCCGACGACCTCGGCGGTACCCGCGGCATCCAGCAGCGCGCGCAGCCGGAGGTCGCCATCGCGGCGGTTGGCGAGCTGGTTCTCGGTGGTGTCGTCGGGGCGCGGCGCCCAGCGCGGGAGCCTGCCGCCGGTGAGCTCGAGCGCTTGGGCATCGGTGAGGCGGAGAAACTCGCCATTGCGCTGCGGGTGCCACGGGAAGCTGTAGATCCGGTAGAACCCGAGGACGTGGTCGATCCGGAAGTGATGGAAGATCCTGGTAATCCCGTGGATTCGCCGGCGCCACCATGAGAAATCATCATCGGCCAGCACGTCCCAGCGATAGAGCGGGATCCCCCAGTTCTGCCCCCAGCGGGCGAGGAATTCATCGTGCTTGAACATCTCCTCGGGCGGGGCGCCGCCGCACCAGTCGAGGTCGAAGAACTGCGGCTCAAAGAAGGCATCGGCGCTGTGGTAGCTGATTCCGATCGGGACGTCGCCCATCAGGCAGACACCGGCGGCGTCGGCCGCATCCCGGACCCGTTGCCACTGGCCGGCCGCCACCCACTGGAGCCAGGCGAAAAAGTCCATGGCCGCGGCAACTTCCGGGCCACGCGTCGCGCGGACCTCGGCAAGGTGGCGGCGGGCCGCGGCCGGCGTGGCGAAGGCGGCGGGCCATTCGTCCCATGCTTCCGAGTCGCCGTCCTCCTGCATGAGCCAGCGGAATGCGGTGTAGTCATCCAGCCAGCCGGCCTCGGCCATGCGGAAGCGGGAAAACCCGGCCGAGTCCCGCGCGGGGTCGCCACCCCAACGGCCAAACGCCTTGCGCAGAAGCGCGCCCTTGGCGACCCGCACCGCCGGATAATCGATGAACTCCGCATGGATCTGCGCATCGAGGAGGTCGCGCGCCTCGGCGATGTCCTCCCAGCAGGCGCCCGGCAGCCAGCCGGGGTCAAGGGTCAGCAACAATGGCTCAAGGGCCATGCTGCTCAGCGTGGTATACGGGCTGTTGCCCGCTCCGGTCTCGTTGATCGGCAGCAGCTGGATGAGCCGGACCCCGCTGGTGGCGGCCCGCCCGATCCATTCGATCATTCCCGCGGTGTCACCGATTCCGAGATCGCCATCGCGGCGGACTGAAAATGCGGGCAGCAACCAGCCAGCACGGCGATCAGCGGAGGGGACCATGATGGCCAAAGGAACCCCCGGATCGGAGTCGCCGCTACCGGAAATTCTGCTGGAGGACGAATCAGGGGAATTCGATTCGCTTGGATTTCCTGTTGGGAAACCTGCTCGTCGCGGGGTATCTGAGGAGGGTGAACGCGTTGCGCATGCTCGGCAGGATGCCGCTGGACTTCATCGCCTATCTCGGCGGGGTCGGCAGCCTGGCTGGCGCGACGGGTGAATCGCTGGTCCGCGGCCGGCGGCGCTGGCGGGTGGTCATCGCCCAGATTGCGGAGATCGGCTACCGATCGCAGCCGGTGGTGATCATCACCGGGGCGTTCACCGGAGCCGTGCTCGCTGCCCAGGCGTTGTTCCAATTCAGCGCGTTGAACATGGAAACCGCGGGCGGCGCGCTGGTCAGCGTGGCGATGCTGCGCGAGCTCGGGCCAACGATCACCGCGCTGATGCTCGCCGGGCGCGTCGGCGCCGCCATGGCCGCCGAGATCGGCACCATGAAGGTCACCGAGCAAATCGACGCGCTCCGCTCGATGGACGTCCACCCGATCGACTTCCTGGTCGCCCCGCGGTTGTTGGCGATGCTCGTCTCGATGCCGTTGCTCATCGCCGAGAGCGCGGCGTTTGGGATTGTCGCGTCGTTCATCGTCGGCGTCTACGCGTTCGATGTCACGGAAGCCTACTGGCTGGCGAACATGCAGAAGTTCACCGTGCTGTCGGACATCTTCATCGCCATGGTCAAGGGGCTGGTGTTCGGCGTCCTCACCGTGATGATCTCCTGCCACCAAGGGCTCTCAACCACCAACGGCGCCGTCGGCGTCGGCCGCGCCACCACCCGCGCGATGGTCTATTCCTCCCTCGCCATCCTCATCTCCAACTTCTTCCTCACCTTGCTGATGAACGTGTTCTTCCCAAGTGGGGGGACGAGGTGACGTGCGTAGCGAACTTTGTTAAAAGTTCGGCGGGGTCAACCGCCTGCCGCCAGAACGCCCGGGCTCACCAGAGGACTTCCGGGCGTTACCCCGCCGAAGCATCCACTTCGAGCAATTCCCGGCGGATATCGCGGTAAAGGGCAATCGAGATGCGCAGATGGTGGGATGAAACCGCGGTGTCCACATCAGCCATCGCTTCTTGACCGGTGAGCAACCCGCGCCGGGCAGCAAGGACGAGCAGGCCGAGGGTGCCGATGGTGGCGATCCCCTCGTGAGCGGCGATGCGGCGCAGCAGTCGTTCGTCAGCCACCAGCCAGTCGGCGCAGTGGCGCACGGCGTAGGCTAAAGTGCGTGCGTCACTCGCGCTGAGTCTGCCCGACGGCTGGGTTGGCTCCGGGATTGTGACAATCCGGATGCTTCCGAGAAACTCGCGCAGGCGTTGCTGTTCGGCATGGAAGTTTTCAGCCGGGGCAAGCACCTCGGCGACGACGCCTTGGAGAACGACCACCTCGCCGCCCAGCAGGGAACCGATGAGGGTCAATCGGTCCAGCTTTGCCAAGAAAATCAGCGGACTCGCGTCACAAACCACGGTGGTCATGGCAAGCGGCTCAGATCGTCACGGAAGTCGCTGACATCATAGTGCAGGTCGACTTTCGCCGCTTCCATCAGCGCAAGGAAATCCCATGGGCTAAGGCCCGCGAGCTCCGCGGCGCGCGAGAGGGTCACCTTCTCCTGCCGGTAGGCGTCCACCGCCCGGTCCCGGCGCAGGTGCTCTAAGCCATTCCTCAGCAAAGTTTTGATGAGCGTCGCCCGATCACACCCTTCCAGCTCAGCCAAGGACTGGATCAGTGCCACTTCCGCATCATTCAGACGGGTGGAAACGGTGCTAGTTGCCGGCATGTCTACAGCATCGCACACCGTAAACATCGCGACAAGTGGTGCGTAGCGAACTTGGGGAAAAGTTCGGCGGGGTCAAC
This sequence comes from Akkermansiaceae bacterium, assembly GCA_044373465.1. Taxonomy (GTDB): domain Bacteria; phylum Verrucomicrobiota; class Verrucomicrobiia; order Verrucomicrobiales; family Akkermansiaceae; genus JBILQA01. The sequence goes on from JBILQE010000011.1 coordinate 48,837, forward strand.
CGCCTGCCGCCAGAACGCTCGAGCACGCCAAGGACTTCCCGCCGTCCTCCGCCGAAGCTCTCGCGAGCTTCGCTACGAGGGTCTTAGGGGAACTTCGCGTCGAGGAAGCGCAGGGCGGCGTCCTGGAGGGCTGGGTTTGAGAGGCGGTCGATGACGTCGATGGAGAACCCGCGGGCGATGAGCTGGCGGGCGCGGACCGGGTCGATCCCGCGGGCGCGGAGGTAGAAGATCTCCTCGTCGCTGATCTGTGAGGAGGTGCTGCCGTGGGAGCACTTCACTTGGTCGGCGTTGATTTCCAGGCCGGGCATCGAGTTGGCCTCGGCGTCGTCGCTCATGAACAGGTTGCGGCAAGTCTGGTAGGCGTCGGTTTGGTGGGCGCCTTCGTCGACCGAGATCAGGCCGGAGAAGATGGTCCGCGACTTGTCGTACAAGGTGTTCTTGTAGAGCAAGTCTGAGGATGCGCCGGGAGCCACGTGGTGTTGGAACGTGCGCTGGTCAAATTCTTGCGTCCCGGTGGGGACCGAGACGGCCAGCATGTCGGAGCGGCCGCCGCGCCCTTCGAGGCGGCTAAGGCTTTCATTGCGCGCCCAGCTGGCGCCGAGGTTGAGGATGAAGCCGGTGGCGGAGGCGTCGGCGGCCACGCTCGTCTCGTTGACCTGGATGACTTTGCTCGCTTCGTTGAACGCCTGGATGGCGACGTAGTCGAGCTTTGACCCGGGGCCGGCGATCAAGTCATTGACCGCGATCGCCAAGCCGGGATCGGCCGGGTTGCCGGACTGGAAGTAATCGATCACGCTGACCTTCGCGCCGCGGCCGGTGACGATCAGGGTGTGCGGGAAGATCACGACGTTCTCGCCGGCGAGCCAGTGGAAAACTTCGATCGGCTCCTCAACTTCAACGCCATCAGGAACAAAAACAAACAAGCCGTTGCGCAGGCTCGCCTCGTGCAGCGCGGTGAACTTCGCCGACCCGAGGCGGGTGTCGCGGCGCATGAAGTGCTCGCGGACGAGCTCGCCGTGGGTCGCAAGCGCCTCGGCCAGCGGCAGGCAGACGACCCCGTCTGGCAGGCGCGAGTCGCTCAGGACCAGCTCGTCGTTGATGAACACGAACTTCGCCGCAGAAACCTCGAGCGAGCATGAGCGGGCCAGCAGCCGGGCCGCATCCGGAGTTTCTGCGCTAGGCATGAAGGTGCTGAAATCCAGCTCCTTGAGTGATGAGAACCGCCACTGCTCGTCGCCGCGCTTCGGTTGCGGCGTGGCAAGAAATCGCTGCCACGCGGAATCCTGGCGCGCGGAAAACCAGGCGGGGAAGCCAGCCGGTGAACTCGGGGCGGTGGTGAGCAGGGAAGTAGGATGGTCGAGCACGGCAGACATGGGAAAAGCTAGAGGGGGCTCAGGATAATTTTCTGATGATGGAACGAGCGAGAACTTCATTGATCTCGTTATGGCGTGGAACAGCTTGGAAAACTTTAGTGATCGGATTGATGTACCAGTCGTGTTTGCCCCCATGGCGGACGAGTTCACAACCTAGGTCACTGAGCTTTTTCAGAAGAGCAGTGCGCTTCATGCGATGATCAATTCACCGCGCTGCCTCACTCCGGGTAAGCTCTTTGAAGTCAGCTCTTTGTACAGGTCGACAAGATGCTCTTTGAGATCATCAAGGCTTTCTCCCTGAGTCTGGTAGTCAGGAAAGTCGTCCAGAAAACCAAGGAAGAAGTCCCCGTCCTGCCAGTAGGTAAAGCTCGCTTTCATTGGCGTAAGAATCGTTATCCAACCGAGCCTTCCATCTCCAGATCGATGAGGCGCTTGAGTTCGACCGAGTACTCCATCGGGAACTCGCGCACGAGGTCGTTGATGAAGCCATTGACCGCGAGCGACATGGCCGCCGCTTCGGAGATTCCGCGCTGCTGCATGTAGAACAGCATTTCCTCGGAGACTTGGGAGACGGACGCCTCGTGCTGGGTCGCGTGCTGGTTGCCTTTGACGGTGATGGCCGGGTAGGTGTCGGTGCGGCTGTGGGAGTTGATCAGGAGCGCGTCGCACTCGGTGTTGTTGCGGCAACCCTTGAGGTGCTTCGGGATGTGGACTTGGCCGCGGTAGGTCGCGCGCCCTTGGCCAACCGAGATGGATTTTGAAACGACGTTGGAGGTCGTTTCATCCGCGGCATGGATCATCTTGGCGCCGGTGTCCTGGTGCTGGCCGTCGTTGGCCAGGGCGATCGAGATGACCTCACCGCGGGCGCGGCGGCCCTTCATGATGACGCCCGGGTACTTCATCGTCAGGCGTGAGCCGATGTTGCAGTCGATCCAGCGGACTTCGGCGTCCTCCATCGCCAGACCGCGCTTGGTGACCAGGTTGAAGACATTGCTGCTCCAGTTCTGGACGGTGATGTACTGGATCTTGGCGCCCTTGAGGGCAACGAGCTCGACGACCGCGGAGTGCAGGGTGGCGGTCTCGAACTTCGGCGCGGTGCAGCCTTCCATGTACATCACCTCGGAGCCCTCGTCGGCGATGATGAGCGTGCGCTCAAACTGGCCAAAGTTCTCCGAGTTGATCCGGAAATATGCCTGGAGCGGGTGCTTCACCTTGACGCCCTTGGGGATGTAGATGAACGACCCGCCGGAGAACACCGCGCTGTTGAGGGCGGAGAACTTGTTGTCGCCCGTCGGGATGACCTTGCCGAACCATGGGCGGAAGATCTCCTCGTGCTCGCGCAGCCCTTCGGTGGAGTTGACGAAAATCACGCCTTCCTTGGAGAGCGCTTCCTTCACGTTCGAGTAGGCGGCCTCGGAATCGTACTGGGCTTCAACGCCGGCCAGGAACTTCCGCTCCTGCTCCGGGATCCCGAGGCGCTCGAAGGTCTCCTTGATTTCATCCGGCACATCGTCCCACGAGCGCTTCGGCGCCTGGCCGTCGCTGAGGTAGTAGCGGATCTTGTCGAAGTCGATGTTCTCGAGGTCCTTGGTCGCCCAGTGGGTGGGCATTGGTTTTTCGCGGAACGCCTTGAGCGCCTTGTGGCGGAACTCGAGGAGCCACGGCGCCTCCTTCTTGACCTCCGAGATGTAGTCGATGGTCGCCTCGGTCAAACCGACGCCGGCATCGAACTTGTGGCGTTCCGGAAACCGGAAGTCGCCCTTGCCGCGGTCGATCTCGATCGCGCTGCGGGTTTCGGCATCTAGCACTGGGGCTTCGTAGGACATGGAAGTGGGTGGGTGGCCGCGGGTGCGGCGGGGTTTGGTCAGGCGTTTACAAGCGCCTCGTCTTTCAGGAAGTCGTAGCCTTTTTCCTCGAGTTCGAGGGCAAGTTCCGGGCCGCCGGAGCGGACGATCCGCCCCTCGGCCATGACGTGGACGTGGTCCGGCTTGATGTAGTCGAGCAGCCGCTGGTAGTGGGTGATGAGCAGGAAGCCGCGGGTGGGCGAGCGCATCTCGTTGACGCCCTTGGCGACGATCCGAAGCGCGTCGATATCGAGCCCGGAGTCGGTCTCGTCCAAGATAGCATACCCTGGCTCAAGCATCATGAGCTGGAGGATTTCGTTGCGCTTTTTTTCGCCGCCGGAGAACCCTTCGTTGACCGCGCGGGCGGTGAACTTGCGGTCCATCTCGAGGATGTCCATCTTGGCGTAGAGCTCCTTGTAGAAAGCGACGGCGTCAATTTCCTCGCCCTTCGGCAGGCGTGCCTGGCGCGCGGCGCGGAGGAAGTTCGCGTTGGAAACTCCGGGGACTTCTGCCGGATATTGGAAGGCGAGGAAGATCCCGGCGCGCGAGCGTTCATCGACCGACATCGCCAGCAGGTCGAGCCCGTCCATCGTCACCGAGCCACCGGTCACCTCGTAGCTCTCGTGGCCGGCAATGATTTTCGAGAGCGTCGACTTCCCGGACCCGTTCGGGCCCATGATCGCGTGCACCTCGCCGCGGGGGATTTCCAGGTTGACCCCTTTGAGGATCTCGGTTTCGCCGATGCGGGCGTGCAGGTCGTGGATCAGTAGGCTCATGAAAGTTGCTCAGGGTGAAAGGTTGCTCGGCTAGGCGCTCGGCAGCTTGCCGCGCAGGGTGATCTCGACGTGCTCGATGACCGCGCCCTCGGGAAGGATGATGAAGTCGGAAAGTTCCACGCCCGGCTTGAAGACCACGTCGTGGATCGTGTTGCTCGCGAGGTCGTGGAAATGCCCGTGCTCGGTCAGGTTCGGGCAGTAGCGCGACGGCCCGCGCTCAAAGTTGACCTGCCGGACGAGCCGGTGCTGGACCAACGCTTCCAGGCAGTTGTAGACCGTCGCCAGGGACACCGAGGGGAGCCCCTCCTTGACCTTCATGAACACGTCGTTGGCCGTCGGGTGGTCGAGATCCCGATTCAGCACCCGGAACACCTCGCGGCGCTGCCGGGTCATGCGCAAGCCACCCACCGCTTCGAGCGGCCCGTGGGAATCCGAATGATGCTCGTGGTTGACCATGACGGCGGCAACCTAGGCGACCACCGGCCGGTTTCAAGAATAATTCTAATTTTAATTCCAGATCTTTCCCGCGAGCGTGGACGCAATGGCGGGTCGTGGGGGAATTGGCAAGCCAAGAGCGCGGCCCATGATGCTTTGCGCGGGCGGAACCGCGTTGCGGTTCTAATAGCTTGCTGGCGGATCCCAGGGTAGGCCGCATTCGGCCAACCCTGGGCTGAAGGGCGCAAGCCCGCTGGGCTTGGGAGCGTCCTTCGGCCGGGTTGCGCCGCCCGCGCGGAACCAGCCGGCGCGGCGTGACGGACCGATGAACCGGCTTGCTGGAGCGGTAGAAAAAACAAGGCTGTCGGCCTATGGCACCCGATTTTGCAAAGATATTTTTCGATGGTGGGCCGGTGATGATCTTGGTCGCGCTGGCGACCCTGGCGTGGGTTGCCGCGATGGTGGTGTGCTTGCTGTGGAAATGGCCGTATGCGAAGCGCTTGGCGGTGATGGCGGTGTTTCCGCTGGCGTTTGTGATCCTTGGAGCGCTGAAGGCGGCGCTCAACGAGCACGCCGCGGCGCTCTATGGCATCCGGTACGGCCTGGTCGACCCGGGAATGTATTATGAAGATTTGTTGGCAGCGAGCCGTTCGAGCATGATGATCCTGGCCATGGCCGGGTTATCAATGCTGGTGTTCGTGGTCGGGTGCTTTCTGCCGCTCGGCGCGGAAAAAAAGTAACCTTGCCCGGCGTCCCGCGCCGGAGCTCCCACGAGCGCGCGCTGCCGTCGCGCTTCCCACCCTTGGTGTCCGCGCTTACGCCAGCGCCTTGCGGAGGAATTTGACGCCGTTGATGGCGATGTCTTCGCGGCGGGGTTCCATCATGCGCCAGATCGAGGCGGCCTTGGCGATGACGAGGACGTCCGGGGTGAACGACTCGATGACGACGTGGCCGTCAAAGCCGACCTCCTTGAGGGCGGCGGCGATCGAGACCCAGTCGGTGTGGTCGCCGCCGGGAGTCCCGCGGTCGCTGCCGCAGGCGTGGAAGTGTTTGAGGTGCTTGCCGGCGCGGCGGATGGCGGCGGCCGAGTGTTTTTCCTCGATGTTCATGTGGAACGTGTCGAGGTGGACGCTGAGCGCCGGGCTGGCGACATCGGCAACCATCTGGAGCGCTTGGTCGCAGGTGTTGATGAAGTCGGTCTCGAAGCGGTTGAGTGGCTCGAGGCAGATTTGGATCCCTTTTTCCTGGGCGTAGGCGCAGACGGTTTTGAGGTTCTTGACCACGCTGGCCCACTGGGCCGGGCGTTCCTCGTCAGGGACATACTCGGCGCGGCCGACAGCCGAGTAGACCGGGCCGATGATGCTCGGGCAGCCGAGGACGACGGCGGCGTCGATGAGGCCTTTTTGGTAGGTGATGGAGATTTGCTGTTGTTCCTCGGTCCCGCGGAGGTCGCGGTCCGGGCCGAAGGCGCCGCAGATCGACCCGCAGACGAGGCCGTTGCGCTCGAGCTCGGCCTTGACGAAGGCCGGGTCGATGTGGCTCGGGTCCTCAAGGGCGATCTCGACGGAGTCGAAGCCCCATTCCTTGAACTGGGGGAACAACGCGGTGCTCTCGTTGGTGAACGGGGAGGCGAAGAGAAAGGTGTTGATGCCGATTTTCATGAGGACTGGTGTTTGGTGGCCGGATGAATTCCCGGCATGCGCGGAGGATTCCCAAACGAGCGGGGTCGGTCAACACCGCGGTTTGGCGGCGGATTGGCCAGCTATCCCCTTGAATTTGATGGCGGTGGCGAGTCAGCTAGCGGCGGATGAGCGCAGCGGAAGAACAGGTGGTGATTGTCGGCGGCGGGCCGGCCGGCTGCACCCTGGCGGCGCTGTTGGCGATGCGGGGGATAGCGGTGGTCGTTTGCGATGACGAGAAGCGGCCGGAGTTGTTGGTCGGCGAGTCGCTGCTGCCCACGGTGGTGGCGGTGTTGCGGCGGCTGGGGATCGAGGAGCGGGCGGCGGCGTTCTGCGAGCGCAAGCCGGGCGTCGGGCTCATCGACGCATTTGGCGGGCGGGTCGACTTCCAGTTTCCGGCCGGCGCGTTCGGCGACCTGCCAAATTACGCGTACAACGTCCCGCGGCCGCAATTCGACGACCTGCTGCGGGCGCGGGCGGTCGAGCTGGGTGTCCGGTTTGTCAGCCACCGGGCGGTGGTCGTGGTCGGCGGTCCGGGTGAGCCGGAGCTGGTCCTCAGCGCGGCGAGCCAGGAGGCGCTTGGGCTCGGGCGGCGGCCGGCATTGCTGGTCGATGCGACCGGGCGGGCGCGGACATTTGCGCGGGCGCTCGGGGTCGGCGCGCGCCGCGGGAAGCGCAACGATGTTGCGTATTTCGCCCATTTTGAGGATTTCAAAGACGATTCGAACCAGCCCGGGCAGGTCGTCATCAGCGTGCTTGAGCGCGGCTGGTCGTGGCGGATCCCGCTCCCCGGGCGGCTCTCGGTTGGGGTGGTCATCCCGGTGGCGCGGGCCCGCGAGCTGGGCGCAACCGCGGCGGAACGGCTCACGAACCTCATCGAGCTTGAGCCGGTGTTGCGGGCCGCCGGAGCGCGCGCGCGGCGCGTCAGCGAGGTGATGACCTACACGAACTACCAGCTCATCTCCGAGCGCGGCCATGGCCCCGGCTGGGTGATGGCCGGGGATGCCTATGGATTTGTCGACCCGATGCTTTCCCCGGGGCTGTTCATGGCCATGGAGTCGGCCACCTTGCTTGACCGCTTGGTGTTTGCCGGCGGTCCCGCGGTGCTCGCCGACCCGGCCCGCTGCGCCGCCGGGTTTGACCGCTACGTCGCGGAGCTGGAAGCGTGGCACACCGCATGGGCCGAGCTGATCGAGTACTTTTACGACGGGAGGATTTTCTCGCTCGCCGAGGCCGGTAGGAAAATCCGCGCCGCCTCGGCAGCCAACGGGCTCATCGCCCGCTTCGACCGGCTCCTGACCCGCCAGATCGCGGGGATGGCCGCCGGCGTCTGGACCCGCCGGCGGATTAGCCGCCACCTGCTGAGGTTCTTTGCCCAGTACATGCTCCGGGATGTCCGCGAGCCGGCCGAGTATGCGATCCCTTCCTGAGGGCGTAGCGAACTTTCCACGTAGCGAACTTCGGGAAAAGTTCGGCGGGGCGAACTGTCTGCCGCCAGAACGCCCGGACGCGCCAGGGACTTCCCGCCGTCCCCCGCCGAAGCTCTCACGAGCTTCGCTACCGAACGCCTCAACGCGTTAGGGATTCCCGCCGTCCTCCGCCGAAGCTCTCACGAGCTTCGGTGCCAGAGCACGAGCTTCGCTACCGCAGCTTGATCGGCGCTTCGATGATGCCCTCGGCGGTTTCTTGTTTGAGGCGGAGTTGGCCGCAGGCGGCGGCGATGTCGTGACCTTTTTCGAGGCGGAGGGAGGCGAAGTTCCCTGACCCGCGGACGATGTCGGCGAACGTGCGGCAGTGGACGGCGGGCGGGCGCTTCCACGGGAGTCCCTCGACGGTGTTGTAGGGGATCAGGTTGACCTTGGCGCGCAGTGAGCGGGCAAGTTTGGCGAGGATCCGCGCCTGGTCGAGCGAGTCGTTGACCCCGTCGATGAGGATATACTCAAAGGTGATCTTTTGCTTCTTCTTTGACGACCAGTAGTGGAGCGCGTCCATCAGCTCGGCGACCGGCCACTTTTTGTTGATCGGCATGATCCGGTTGCGGACCTCGTCGGTGGCGCCGTGGAGCGAGATGGCCAGGCGGATCTGGCGCGGGTTCTCGGCGAGCTCGCGGATTTGCGGGACGAGTCCGGAGGTCGAGATCGTCAGGTGGCGCGCGCCGATGTTGAGGCCCCACGGCGAGGTGATGATCTCGATGGCCTTGAGGAGGTTGGGGAGGTTCGCGAGCGGTTCGCCCATGCCCATGAAGACGAGGTTGTTGACCTTCTCGCCGGAGAGCGCCTCGGCCATCAGGATCTGGCTGGTGATCTCATCGGCGGTCAGATTGCGGGTGAAGCCGGCCAACCCGGAGGCGCAGAATTTGCAGCCAAACGCGCAGCCGACCTGGGAGGAAACGCAGAGGGTCCGGCGGTCGGCGCTTTCGCCGTAGAGCGCCGGGTTTGCGGGGATCAGGACCGCCTCGACATAGCGGCCGTCATGGAGGCGGAAGAGGTATTTGAACGTGGTGTCCTGGGAGCCGGTCTCCCCGGCGGCGACGAGCGTCTGGAGCCGGAACCTGCGGGCCAGCGACTCGCGCAAGGCGGCGGGCAGGTTGGTCATCTCTGCAAAGGTCGCGGCGCGGCGCTGGTAGACCCAGTCGAGGACCTGTTTCGCGCGGTATGCGGGCTGCCCTTCCTCGGCGAGGATGGCGGCGACTTCATCGGCAGTCAGGCCGGTCAGGGCGGGCAGCGGGGCGGACACGGGGGCAAGCTAGCGCGGCGGCGGCGGTTTGGCACGGGGAAACGGGCCGGGATTTTTTTGCGTGCCGGGCTGCCGGCAACCCGCTTCGATTGGCGCCGTGATCGAGGTTGTTTGCGCATTGGTTGAGGACGGCCGCGGGCGGGTGCTTGCCTGTTGCCGCGGGCCGGGGCGGGCGCTTGCCGGCCAATGGGAGTTTCCCGGCGGCAAGGTGGAGCCACAGGAGGATGCCCAACTGGCGCTGGTCCGCGAGATCCGCGAGGAACTCGGCTGCAGCGTCCATCTCGTCGAGCCGCTCACCCCGGTCGAACACCACTACCCGGAGGTCCACATCCGCTTGCTGCCGTGGCGCGCCGCGCTTCTCGACGGCTCAGTCCCAGAGGCCCGCGAGCACGCCGAGCTCCGCTGGGTCGGCGCGGTGGATGGCGAGGGCCTCGCCTGGGCGCCCGCGGACGTCCCGGTTTGGCGCGAGTGGTGCTCCCGCCAGGCGCGCCACGGGTGCTAGAACCCGTCGGCCAGGCGCAGCGCGAGCATTTCCGGGAGCCCGGCGGCGAGGATCTTCCCCTGGGCTTTTTCAACGTCATACTCGAGCCGGCGGAACGTCACCGTGCGCGTCGGCAGGTCGTAGATCGCGTAGCACGCGCGCCAGTCGCCATCGCGCGGCTGGCCGACCGAGCCGACGTTGATGAAGTATTTCGACCCGTCCTGGATGGTCACCGGATCGGCCGGAATCTGTTGGACCTTCTGGCCCTTGATGAACACCCGCGGGACGTGGGTGTGGCCGTGGAAGCAGACCTGGGTGAACTGGTAGGAGAAGTTCGACATCGCGTCGAACTTGTTGGTCACGTAGTTCCAGCTTTGCGGCTGGTCGAGGGTCGAGTGAACGATGGTAAAGTCGGCGACTTGGCGGACCATCCGGAGCTTTGCCAGCCAGGCGCGCTGTTCCTCGCTGAGGTGCTCGCGCGTCCAGCGCAACGCCTGGGCGGCGACCGGATTCATCAGGTCGAGCGAGTGGTCGCCGGCGGCGTCTTCGTCGTGGTTCCCTTTGACCACCGGGCAGGCCATCTCGCGGATGATCTCCAGGCACGCGCTTGGGTCGGCATTGTAACCAACGATGTCTCCCAGGCAGACATAGTCGCTGCAATTCTGGGACGACGCATCCCCGAGGACCGCTTCTAGGGCCTCGAGGTTGGCGTGGATATCACCGAAAAGCGCGACTCGCATGGAAACCGGTTTGGGGAAAGGTGGGGAAGCATTAGAGTCCGTCGCCGTGGGTGTCGAGTGAAACTCCTGCCATGGCGAGGGCGGCGGCGGCCTGATTGTTAGGGTGACTTGACAAAGATGCTTTCGGCGGGAGGGACGCCGAGGGATTGTTCGAGCTCGGTGAGTGCCTGGCGGACCCCGTCCATCGGCGCGCCCCTGGCGCGGTTGAGCCAGTAGGTGCAGAGGCTCTGGTAGGCCAGCGCGGGGGTCGGGTGGAGTTCGGCAAGCGAATGGCGCTCGGCGGGCGGGACATCCGGGTGGTGTTCCAGGGCGTAGAGGTGGGCAAGGAGGTTCGGGACGCGGTGGACGCCGTCGGGATGGGAGAAGAGGTCGCGTGCCATGGCCAGCGCCTGTTGGCGGCGCAGCGGGTGGCGCGCGACCAGGTAGAGATGCTGGCGGGCGACGTGCTCCGGGACGCGCGGCCGGCTCACGGCAAGGTCCATCCAGGCGACGGCGGCGTCCAAGTCGGGGAGCTTGGCTGGGTCGTCGTAGATTCCGGCGAGTTGGTAGGGGATTTCCCAGCTGTCGGGGTTGTTGTCAGCGCCCCGCTTGAGGAATCCTATACCCCTCTGGATGAACGACCGGCGGAGTTCAGCACGGCGTGGCGCGGGGAGTTCCGAGTCCTCCCGGTAGAACGATGCGGCATTGGTGGCCATGTGCCAGCCGCCGCTTTGCCAGTAGGAAACGGTGCGCGGAGCCAGGGTGGTGATGGTGTCGTAGGTGTCGGCGACGCGGGTCCAGTCCTGTTCCTGGAACGCGGCGTGGGCGCGGATGTTCTGGAAGGCCGCAACGATCGTCCGCAGCCCGCCAAGGGCAACCGCCGCGCTGGTCTGCCCGAGCTTCGCCTGGGTCCCCACGTCGAGTGGCTTGAGGAGCAGCCCGCGGTCCCGCATGGCGCTCGTCAGGGCGATCTCGAACGGCAGGCGCAGGACCCCGAGGACGACCACGGCGGCGGCGAGGACCAGCACTGGAGGGACGCGGATCATTCAGAACTCCTTGCGGGCGAAGACAAACCACGAGAACACCGCGTAGATGGCGGTGTAGAAGAAGGCGATTCCGGTAAGGCTCGCGGTGACGCTCAAGGCGATGAATTTCCCCTCGATGGCGGCATCGACGACGTTGAACAACTGGAAGTCAGGGAAAACCAAGGTCATCGCCAGCGAGCCGACGCGTGCCAGCGGGCTTTGGCCGACCTCCGGGGAGGCGAGCCAGTAGTCGCGCGCCTCGGCCTGGAAGTTGCCGATGAAGTAGATGAGCGTGGTGGTGATGGTGGTGAAGAGGGTGCTGGTGGCGAAGGTGGAGATGAACAAGGCCACTGCGGCCACCACCGCGCCCTGGAGGAAAATCGCCCATACCCCGGCCTGCAGGCTGCCGGTCACCGCATGCATCGCGACGCTGGTGCGGATCGACTCCTTGACCGCCTCCGACCAGCCGAGCTGGGTGGCGAGCGCCAGCTGGGTTTCGAGCACCCGGTGGGCGCGGAACTGGAGCATCACGGACATGAGCAAGTCCATCAGCGCCAGCGACACGAAGATCAATGCCAGGACCCCGAGGAGCTTCCCGAGCAGGTAGTCGAGCCGCGGGACCGGCTTGGCGAGGATCGTGTAGAGCGTCCGGTCCTCGACGTCCTTGGGCAGCAAGAGCGCGGTGGCAACAATCGCGAAGATCACCGTGAAGAGCTTCATGGTCCCCATCCCGGCGCTCTTGAGCATCCGCAACTGGTTCTCGATGAACGCTAGCGGCCCGGCATCCGGGGGCGCAAGCTGGGGCAGGATGAGGAAGTTGCTGGCAATGACGACGACCGCGAAGAAGGCGAGGAAGTAGAACACCTTCATGCGCACCAGCTGGGTGAAGGTGTGGCTGGCAATGACCGCGGTGCGGGCTGGGGAAAACAAGGGCGGGCGGGTGGCACTCATCGGGGTTGGCTTTCGCTCTGGCGGGCAGCCTCGCGCAAAAACAGCCGCTCAAGGGTGCTGCGCGGCCGGCCGGTCTTCACCAGCCGGGTGGCCGGCTCGGCGGCCACCAGCGCATGGATCCGGGCGAGCAGTTCGGGCGGGGCGTTCTCAAGGATCAGCTCGGTCTGGTCCTCGATGGCGATGAGGTCGTCGAGCCGGCCTTCCTTGACCAATTGGCCATGGAAGATGATCCCGACCCGGTCGCAGACTTCCTGGACCTGCTCAAGCAGGTGGGAGCACAGAAACACCGTGATCCCGCGCTCGCGCAGCGAGAAAATCAAATCCCGGATCTGGCGCGAGCCGACCGGGTCGACGCCGGCAGTTGGCTCGTCGAGGATGACCAGCCGGGGGTCTTGGACAAGCGCCTGGGCCAGGCCGATGCGCTGCAACATCCCCTTGGAATAGCCGCCGAGCCGCCGGTCGCGCGCCGACTCGAGCCCGACGAGGGCGAGCAGCTCGTCGATCCGGGCACGCAGCGGCGCGCCGCGCAGCCCGCAGAGCCGGCCATAGAAGCGGATCGTCTCCGCGCCGGTGAGGTGCTTGTAGAAATACGGATTCTCCGGAAGAAACCCGACGTCGTTGCGCGAATCGACCTTGAGCGAGTCCCGTCCGAAGATCGCGCAGCTTCCCGACGTCGGCGCAACCAGCCCGAGCAGTGCCTTCATCGTCGTCGATTTCCCCGACCCGTTCGGGCCGATGAGCCCGTAAACCTCCCCGGCCTTGATCTCCAGACTCACCCCGTTGACCGCGCGCACCGGCAGGCGCCGGAAGGACGTCTTGAAATCCTTGACGAGGTTGTCGATTTTTACGGCGGGCGCGGCGGACATGGGCGGGTGGCGAGGCCCAGCATAGCCGCCGCCGGCCTCTCGTCCATGGGTTTTGGTGTCCCCACCGCCCGCCGGAAATAATAATCCCCCCGCCGCAGAAATCTCCGGCAGGGGGAATGTTTCAAGGAATCATGGATCCGGCGCCAATCATTGCGGACCTTGCTGCAGCCCCTGATACGGCTCGCTCGGCACCTGCTGTTGCTGCTGTTGCTGCTGGCGCTGCTCGTGGTGTTGCGGGTGCATCATCCGCTGCGGCGGCTGCTGGGCGCGGGGCGGGCGGGGCAGCTGGGTCGACTCGCCGTCGACGCTTATTTGTTTGGCGACGAGGATCGACTTGCCGTCGATGAACTCGCGCTCGCCGCGCACCCGGACCTGTGAGTTGCTCTGAAGGTTGAGGTCTTCAAGGGTGGTGTCCTTGCCGAAGTCAACCACCACCGCGCTGCCGTCCTCCATCTCCAGCCTGACCAACAGGCTGTCCTGCCGCGCTTGGGCGAGGTCGATCCGGCTCACGTCGGTGATCTTCCCGAAAACCTCGCGGCGCTGGTCGTCCCGGGCAATGTTGAATGACTGCTCGCCGGACTGGATCTGGTCGGCGATGACGACCTTCTTGTTGTCGACCTGACCCTCGTGGCCACGGACCTGGATCTGCTGGCCTTGTTCCAGATCGATGTTTTCAAGGTCCATGCGCCGGCCGATGTCGACGACCGACTCGCTGCCGTTCTCCAGGCGGATGCGCACCAGGGTGTGGTCCTGCCATAGCCCCGAGTCGTCGCGGATGCCCACCTCGCGGAACCCTTCAATGCGCCCGTCCAGGGACACCTCGCGCAACTCCCCAGGCTGCTGGCGCTTCGCCTGCTGGTCGCCGCGCTGGCGCCTCCCCTCGCGCGCCTCCTTGGCTGGCTTCCCCGGCTTGGCCGGCTTGGACGCCTGCTGCGGCGCGGGCTGCGGCGCGGGCTGCGGCGCGGGCTGCGGCGCGGGCTGCACGCCTGATTGTTCGGCCTGGGGTTCGGCCTGCGGCTCCTGCTGTTGGACCGTGAACCGCTGGTCATCAGCCTGTTGCTGAAGCTGCTGGTGTTCGGCGGGGCTGAGCCGCTGGATTTTTTCCGGGTCGGCCACCGGCGGGATTTCGCCGCGCTGGAGCGCCTGGTAGTGCTCGGTGACGAGGTTGCGATCGATGATGATCCACGTCTGGGTCTGCGGGTCCCAGACATGGAAGGGCGCGCCGGTGCTCGGCGGGGTCGGCTTCCAGCTTTCCCGGCCCGCCTCGACCGGGGTCTTGAACCATGCCTCGCCCGAATGCCACTGGCCTACCTCCGGCTCGTCGGTCGGGCGCACCTGCGGGCGCTCCCGGGCGGCTTCCCGGGCCGCTTGTTCAAGCCGCTCGGCGTTCTGGGCGCGCTCCGGGTTTTGAGGCGGGACGTCGCCGAATGGCTGTGCCACCGGCGGCTGGAATGGCTGGAATGGCTGGGCGGCTTCCTGGGATGGCTGGCGGCCAGGGTCGCCACCCGCGGTCTGGGCGCCGGCGGGTGCAAGCTGGATCACCAGGCCGGCGGCAACAAGGGACGCCAGACAGCGCGGGACGCGTGGCGTGAGCAGCGGGGCATGGACAAGCTGGGGGGTGTTTTTCATGTTCATCGGGGGGTTTTCTGGAGGTGTTGGAAAGCTGGGCCCGCGCTCACCGTCGGGCGCCCTGGCGCGCGCGGCCGCCGCCCGTCTTGCTAGCCGCAGCGGCCATGCCAAACCCCCGCTCTAACACCCTCGCGGGGTTCACCAGCGACCCGCCATGGGCGCACCTCCAGAGACATCCGCCCCCGCGCCGCGACCCGTGGCGACCCCGCCGGCGGGGCCCGCGGCGCCCGGCCGCGGCGCCGGGCCGCGGCATCCTGCGGCGCCCGCGCCGATGTTAGGAGCAGATTGCACAGCCGCCCCCGGCGGGATTTCCTTTCTTGCCAACCGCCCGGAATCGCGGATGCTCGGCCCAACCCCTAACAAAAAAACAATGCGTAACAAACTTATCGGTCTGCTCGGCGGACTTGTGGCGATTTTTGGCCTTAACTCGTGCTTGCAGAACGAGTCGGTGATGACCCTGAAGAAGGATGGCAGCGGCACGATCGTCGAGGAGACGGTGATGGGTGCGCAGGTCGTGGCGATGATGGAAGGGATGGGCGCGGCGGCCGGCGAGGGAGCCGCCGAGGGCGCAGCTCCCGATCCGCTTGCCGAACTCTATGACGAGGCGAAATACAAGGCCGCCGCGGCCGGCTACGGCGAGGGTGTCGAGTTTGTCAGCGTTGAGAAGGTCGCCCGGGATGGCGGCAAGGGAGTGAAGGTGACCTACAAGTTTGCCGACATCAACAAGGTGAAGTTCAACCCGGGCGGTTCGCTCCAGGAAATGGGCGGCGGCGAGGGCGAGGCGGCCGAGGGCGACAAGCCCAAGGAGGAACCGATCGGCTTCGTCTACGCCGGGGGCAAGCTGACCATCAAGTTCCCTGATCCGGAGAAGCCGGCCGCCGAGGAGGACACCGAGATGCCTGCCGAGGACGACCCGCAGGCGGCCATGGCCATGGCCATGATGAAGGACATGCGCATCTCCGCACGCCTCGTCGTCGAACCGGGCATCGCCAAGACCAATGCCACCTACGTCAAGGACAACGCCATCACCCTCGTCGACATCCGCTTCGGCGAACTGCTCGCCAACGAGGGCGGCATGAAGGTCATGAAGAAGCTTGAAACCAACGACCGCGCCGCCCTGGCCGCCGCCGTCAAGGGGCTCAAGGGCATCGAGCTTGAAACCCAGAAGGAAGTCAGCGTCGAGCTGAAGTAGCCGCCGCGCCGGCGGTGTTAGACCGCCCTGTTGGATGTTCCGGTCCCCGGGAGGCGCGCCTCCCGGGGACTTTTTTTTGGCGCCCGGGGCGCCAGCATGTGGCTGTTAATCTATTGGTTGGTATGGCTGCTGCTAGGTTGGGCAGGCGCCGCGCGCGCTAACAGGAGGAAAAAAAGGTTTGCCGGGGGTCCGGCGGCTAAGTATCCACCCTGAGTCTTTTCAATTGCGGGCGGGCGACGACCCGTGGAACTCCCAACAAACTCCACCCAACCTAACATCATGCTGCGGCCCCTCACCCTGTTGGCAGCCCTCGTAGGAGGCGCATTTTTGAGCTCATGCAGCAGCACGACCGGATCGAGCGTGCGGGTGATGTCGCGGGCGGACTCGACGCAGCTTGTCGGGTTGTTTGGCGGCGGTCAAACCGGGGCGGTGGGCCTTCCTGCGGAGCCCTCGGCGAAGGTGGCGAATGCGGCGGCGGGATTGCCGCGGGACCGCCACGGGATGCCGCGCTACGCGCAGAGCGAGCGCAGTCGGCTGGTGCGGACGACGGCGTTTTCCTGCAAGGAGAACGAGCCGGGGGCCTACAAGAACCTCAACGCGACCGGCACGGAGCTGCGGTATACGAGCAACATCCGGAGCGCGGCGGCCGACTGGTCGCGCTATCCGCTGGGGACGAAGTTCAAGATCAAGGGGCTGCCGTACACCTACATCGTCGACGACTATGGGTCGGGGCTGGTGGGGGCTGGCACGCTCGACATTTACCACCCGTGCCTTGAGTCGATGCGGGCGTGGGGGACGCGCAAGGCGGAGGTCACGGTGATCCAGTGGGGGTCGTTTGAGCGCAGCGCCGCGCTGCTGTCCCGCCGCCAACAGTATCCGCACTGCCACGCGATGTACGCCGCGATCCTGCGCCAGCACGGGTCGCAGGTGGCGATGTCCCGGTAGCGGCGGCGGAGTAACCGTTGGAGTTTTCAGCCAACAGCTAACAGCTAACCGGTAACAGCCGTGGGCGCGCGGCTGGCCGGCGCGCCCACCACCACCTTGCTAGATGAGGCGCCAGGAGCGAGCGCGGGTGGTAGCGGAGCGGCTTGAGGCGCTCTATCCGGAGACGCCGGTGCCGCTGGACCACCGGGACGCGTTCACGCTGTTGGTGGCGGTGTTGCTTTCGGCGCAGTGTACCGACGCGCGGGTGAACCTGGTGACGCCGGGGTTGTTTCGGCGGGCGGGGACGCCCGAAGAGATGCAGCGGGTGCCGGTTGGCGAGGTGTACGAGTTGATCCGGACGTGCGGGCTGGCGCCGCGCAAGGCGGCGGCGATTGTCGAGTTGTCGCGCTTGTTGGTTGAGCGGCACGGGGGCGAGGTGCCGGCGGATTTTGCGGCGCTTGAGGCGCTGCCGGGAGTCGGGCACAAGACCGCCTCGGTGGTGATGGCGCAGGCGTTTGGGGTGGCGGCGTTTCCGGTTGACACGCACATCCACCGGCTGGCGCGGCGCTGGCGGTTGAGCAGCGGGCGGAATGTGGAGACCACCGAAAAGGACCTCAAGGGGCTCTTTCCGCAGGCGAGCTGGAACCAGCTGCACCTGCGGATGATCTTTTGCGGGCGCGAGCACTGCACCGCGCGCGGGTGCGACGGGACAAAATGCATTCTTTGCCGGGAATTGTTTCCTGCCATTAGTACAACGAAGCGTAGGAAACCCGCGGACGGGTCAGGAAGCCGGTGATTTCCTGACCGTGAGTGTCAAAACGCCCAGCGTAAAAGAACGCAGGAATTTATCAAAATCTTTCTTGTGATCCCGCGATGAATCCAGAGAATCGCCCGCTGTCTACACGAGTAATTCTATGATCAAAAAACTTGCCACCCGAAGGACCCGCACTGCTTTGGTATCACTCGCCACCCTGGTGCTCGCCGCCCCAGCCGCCTTTGCGCAGGCCGCAACGAAAGCCTCGGAAAAGAGCGCGCTTCAAACCTACGTCATCGACGGTGGCCCGACGATGGTCTTCATCGGCATCGCGACCATGGCGCTGATCGCGCTGGCGGTTTACAACTACATCACCTTGAGCAAGGCGAAGTTCGTCCCCGACGACCTGCGGGTGGCCCTGATGGACCACATGATCAATTGCCGGGTCCGCTCGGCCATCGAGCTCGCCTCATCGCACCCGAGCTACCTTGGGCGGATGGTCGCCTACTCGATGCCCAACATTGACGCGACCAGCCCGGACGACCTTGGGCGGGAAAACGTCGAGGACGCGATGGCCGACTTCTCGATCAACGAACAGCGGAAGAACATGATGTGGATCAACTACATCTCGCTCGTCGCCCAGGCCGCGCCGATGCTCGGGCTGCTTGGAACGGTGCTCGGGATGGTCGGCGCCTTCACGACCTTGGCGGAATCCGGCCAGGCTGACCCGGGGATGCTGGCGGGCGACATTTCCGAAGCGTTGTTGACCACCCTGTGGGGTCTGATCACCGCGATTCCGGCGCTGTTGGCTTACTACTTCTTCAAGGCCCGCCTGGGCAACCTGACGGCCGACGCGCAGCACGCGGTTGAGGAGATGCTCAACGCCTCGATCCAGACGGTCAACCAGGACGCTTACCTTGCTAAGATTCCTGAAGGGATTGCCGTTTAAGCCGCAACTGGAGGAGTCCCGCTTGCCGACGACGGCCGGCGGGATGCCTCCGGGAGGTTTTGAAAATCTATTAGCGTCCCAACGCCATGGCAAAATCAGAGAAACTACGCTCGGCTCAGTCCGACACGGGTGATGAGTGCAAGCTGGACCTCTCGCCGATGATCGACATGGTCTTCCTGCTGCTGATCTTCTTCCTGGTCAACGCGACGATGATCGTGGTCAAAAAAGACCCGAAGGTGATCCCCGCGGTGGCCTCGAAGTCGCAGCCGGCGGAGGATGGGACTGGCCGGATCGTCATCAACGTGCGCGAGGACGGGACGTTCACCGATGAGAACGGTCAGACATTGCTCACCGAGGACGACATGCGCGCCTGGGTGCGGGTCCAGCGCGAGAAGGTCGACCTGAAGGGCAAGACGCCCAAGCTCCACCTGCGCGGCGACCGTGAAACGACCTTCAGCTTTGCCCGCAAGGCGATTCGCGCGGCGGCGGCCGAAGGCGTCAACCAGGTCGTGTTTGCCGTTTATCTGAAGTGATTTGAGCCAATCTAAACCCATTCCGAACCCACCACTATGGCACGCCGCAAGAGAGCCGAAGCACCGGAGGAAGATGAGCCAGCGTTGGACATCTCCTCGCTGATTGACGTCACGTTCCTGTTGTTGATCTACTTCTTGGTCACCACAACGATCGGGAAGAAAGAGACGGACTTGAACATGGCGCTGCCCGGGATAGCGACCGAGGGCAAGAAGACCGACATCGCCCCGATGTTCATCAAGCTGGATAATTCCGGCGCGGTTTTCACCGGCGCTGGTGGCAACGAGCAGGCGCTCGACACCAACACCGCCAGCCACGACCTGCCGCAGCTCAGCGCGCAGCTGCAGATCTACGCGGCGGCCTCGCTGGCGACGGCATCGACGCCGCTGGTGCAGGTGTATGTTGAGCCGAACGCGAAGCAGCAGCGGGTGGTTGACGTGCTCAATGCTCTGGCTGGAGCAAAGATCACGACCATCACGTTCACCGATCTGGTCGAGTAAGCTTTAGCAGCCAACGGGAGCTATGGGAGCTTGGCGCTTGGCCCGGCTCCGTTGAACCTTCCCCGGTGGGCGGACCCGCCGCAGTTCCACGATTGCCTCCGCACGAGGAAACCCGATTTTCAACTCTCCAAAAACCCGATGAATCTCCGTAAATTGTTCCCTGGCCTAATGGCCATTTGCGCATGGATGATGGTGGCCGCGCCGCCAAGCGCCCGCGCCCAGGACGGGCCGGACCTCTCCACCCTCGTCGACCAGTCGCTCAAGGCGATGAGCGCGGAAAAGTGGGATGAAGCGAACAAGATGCTGGGCGAGGCGATCAAGAAGCTCGGCCCGAATGTGATGCTCGTCCACGGTCCGCAGGCCGGGGTGTTGTATTACCGCAAGGGGATCTGCGAGATGAAGCTCGGCCAGTTCAAGGAGGCGATGAGCTCGTTCGAGACCTGCTACAAGGATTTCCCGAACAAGGGCGAGGCCGTCAAGGGGGGTGGCAACCCGTTCAACAAGCGCGCGTTGCTCCGCTGGGGCGAGGCCGCCCAGGGCAATGAGCAATACCAGGAGGCGATCGACCTCTACAAGAAGTTCATCGCCGAGCGCGACAAGGCTCCGGGCTCTCCGGACACCTACGAGCAGGGGGTCTATTTCATCAACATGGCGATCTGCCACTTCAAGGTGAAGAAGATCCCGGAGGGGATCGAGAACCTCGAGATCGCCATCGACAACAAGGTGAAGTTCAAGACGCCGCCTCCGGGGATCATCGCCGCTTACCAGGCGCTCGTCGAGGCCGCCATCGAGGCGAAGAACGAGCAGGCGATCCTTGATTTCATCAACCGCAACCGGGCCCACGTGGCGCTGCGGCCCTACGAGATGGTGACCTACTCGCCGCTGTTTTTGAAGCTGGCGGTGGATGCGTTCGGAGCGGACATGGAAGCCGCGGCGCTGGAAATGTACGGGATGATTCCCGACACCAACTTGGCGGTCGCCGACCTGAAGGGGCGCATCGCCGAAGTCGAGCCGCGCAAGGGGATCGTCGACGGGGTCAACACCCTGAACGTGACCAAGATGAAGGCCGACCTGGCGCGCATCGAGGAAGCCCTCAGCAAGCACCAGTACATGGACGTCTTCATCCTCGAGGGCTTGGCGATCCTGCATGAGCGCTCGGAGATCAACCACGCCGCCTACGCGGCCTATCTTGAAATCGAGCAGCGCTTCCCGAAAAACCCGAAGCGCGAGGACCATCTCTACCATCTCGTCCGGACCTCCTCGGTGGTTGGCGCGGTGCTTGAGACCGAGAAATACGGCGAGCTGTTCCGCAAGGAGTTCCCAAAGAGCCAGTACATCCCGGCAGTCGAGCAACTCATGCTCAGCTCATTGTTCTACGATGGCGAGTACGAGAAGGTCATCACCGTGGCCACCGCGCTCATCGACAAGCTCCAGGAGGGGACCGACCAGCACGACATCTGCCTTCACGTGCTCGGCGGCAGCTACTACTACACCGGCCAATACGACACGGCGGCGCCGCTCTTGGCGAAGCACGTGGAGCTTTATCCGAAGAGCCGGTTTGCGATGGCGGCGCAGTTCTTCGAAGGGTCGAACCAGATCCGTCTGCAGCGGTGGTCGGCGGCGGCGGCGTTGCTCGACAAGTTCCTCGAGAAATTCCCGGACGCGGCCAACAACCCATACCTGCCGTTCGCGTTGTATGACCGGGCGACCGCCCATTTCTACGAGGACCAGCCGGACGAGGCGCTGACCAAGATCGAGCGGATCGAGAAGGAGTTCGGCACCTCGCCGATCATGGCGCCGTCCTACAACCTGCGCGGCAACGTCCTCCAGTCGAAGGAGGACCTTGCCGGAGCGGAAACCGCCTTCCGGGCCGCTCTGAAGATTGCCGAGGACTCATCCAACCGGATGGTCGCCGGCGAATCGCTCTCGTATCTCATCTCGCTGCTCGGCGGCGAAAAGATGCCCGAGGAAAGCCTGAAGGCCGCCGCGGAGCTTGCAGACCAGTTCTGGACGAAATACGCCGACGGCTCGGCCTACAAGATCCAGGTGTCGGTGGGCGGCGTGCGCCCGTACCGCGCGGTCGGCAAGGGCGAGGAAGCGCTTGGGCGCCTGCGCGATGCGATCGCCGAACTCGCTGGCCGGGAGAACAACAACGGGATGGAGGAGGCGATCAACTCGTACACCGAGTTCTATCTTGAGGAGCACACGCCCGAGGAGCTCAAGGAGCACTACTACAACTTCCCGAAGGTGCGGCGCGACGACAAGGCGGCGCGGGCGCTGCTGCACATCGCAGTCATCGGGGTGTTTGAGAAGGAACAGCAAAAGGCCGGGGAAAACCAGGAGGCTGCCCGGCGTGCCGAGGCGATGATCACCGTGTTGTTCCGCGAGCTGGGCGCCGAGTTCACCCCCAAGGATCTCTCGCCGTTCATTCTGGTGCGCCTCGGCGATTACCTCCGGGAAAAAACCAAGAAGCCGGAAGAATCGCTCCCGTATTACGACGAGGCGATCGCGCGCAACGACCCGACGTACCAGTTCAGCGCGTTGTTTGGGCGCGCCGACGTCAAGGGGAAGTCGGCCAGCCCAGCCGACCTTGACCAGGCGATCGCCGACCTGAGCCTGGTCTACAAGGATGTCACCAGCCGGGCCCAGAAGGAGTCCGCGTTGTACCGCCTCATCGAGATCAGCGCCAAGAAGAAGGACCACGAAAAGGTCGAAAAGCTCACCTCCGAGTATCTCGATCGCAAGGGGAACAACTTCGTCAAATGGTCCGGTCCGGTCGGCTTGCTCCGTGGCCAATCGTTTGAGGCGCGCGGCGACACCGAGTCGGCTCTGGCAACCTATTTGCAGGTCTGGAGTTCCAAGATCGGCACGATCCATATCTCCGCTCCCGCCATCGAGGCGTGGCTCCGGCTCGTCTGGCAGCGCAACAAGCCGGCGAGCGACAAGGCGCCGGCCGACCGCCAGGGTGCCTACGAGCGCGGCTACGAGTATGTCGAGATGACCCGGCCGTTCCTCGAGAAGATGACCCCCGAGGAGAAGGAAATGTGGAAGAAGGTTGAGAACCTTGTCGCCGACTACCAGGCGACGCCGGGGATCAAGTCGATGGAGGAAGTCCGCCGGGAGAAAGAAGAACAGCGCTAAAGCAACCCCCAACCGGGAAACCCAGATCATGTTTACGACCACTCAAATCAAACTGGCAGCCATCGCGCTGCTGGCGGCAGGCACCCTTGGGAGCGCCACCGCGGCGCTAGCGCCGGTGCACCTCGTGTTTCCTGACGGGGCGCGCCAGGACGCCTGGGTCGAGGTGGCCACCGAGGTGGCGATCCGCTTCAAGGACCAGGCCAACGGTGTCAACACCAAGGACTTGCGGATCAAGGACCTGACTTCCTTGTTCTTCTACGAGCCGAGCGAGTACACCGAGGCGATGAGCTTGTTCAAGGGGCGCAAGTACGCCGAGGCGCTGCCGAAGTTTGAAGCGTGCGCGGCGGCCTACAAGGACACGCTGGACGTGGTTGGGAACTACTCGGCGTTGTCGCGGTATTACGCGATGGAGTGCCATCGGAAGCTGGGGAACATTGAGGCGATGATGAAAGTCCGCGAGGGGTTTCGCAAGGAGCGGCTGTCCCGGGAAGCCGACCGGATCCAGTTCGACCTCTACCCGCTGCTTGAAGCGGTGAGCAAGCGCAGCTGGGAGAAGGTCGAGGCCCAGGCGAAGCAGTGGCTCGCCCGCAACGATCTGTCCGGAAGCCAGCGGGCCCAGGCGGGCTATTGCCTGGGGATGGCCCACGAGCAGGCCGGGCGCATCGAGGATGCGATGATTGCCTTCGGGATCGGGATGACGGCAAGCTGCGGCGAGGACGAAACGGTCATTCGCGAGTCGGCCATCGGCGCGCTCCGGACGCTCAACAACGATCCGCTGGTGAAGACCGCCATCAAGTTGTACGGGACCGAGCACGAGGCGGATCAATCAACCGGCCACCTTCGCCTGCTGGAAGCCGGGCGGCTTGCCACGGTGTTCCCGAAGCGCTTTGGCGCCGGCCGGGCGCTGCCGCCGGAGTTCACCCCGCTGCTCCAGTATAAGAAGAAGGAAGAAGTGGCGACCCCTGGGAAGTAGGTGAGCGCGGGCGGGCTGGCTGACGAGCTCCGGCAGGCGGCGGATGTCCTTGTCGCCGAGTTGGCGCCGCTGCGCTTTGGCGGGGAGGTTGGGTGTGTGTATAACCCGTTGGTTTATGCGGCGGCGGGGAATGCCGAGTACCTTCGGCGGTTTGCCACGACGCGCAAGCGGACCTTGTTTCTCGGGATGAACCCTGGGCCGTTCGGGATGGCGCAGACCGGCGTGCCATTTGGCGAGGTGGCGATGGTCCGCGATTGGATGGGGATTTCGGTGCCGATCGCGCAGCCGGACCCGGTCCACCCGAAGCGCCCGGTGGACGGGTTCGCCTGCCAACGTTCGGAAGTCAGCGGGGGGCGGTTGTGGGGATTGTTTGCCGAGCGTTTTGCGAGTGCCGCCGAGTTCTTCGCCGACCACCTGGTGGTCAACTACTGCCCGCTGGTCTGGATGACCGCCAGCGGGCGCAACCTGACCCCCGACAAGCTGCCCGCCGCCGAGCGCGCCGCGGTCGAGCGGGCCTGCGACGCGCACCTTGTCGAGGTGGTGCGGATCCTTGACCCTGAGTTCCTCATCGGGGTGGGCGGGTACGCGGAAGAGAAGCTTGCTGGCGCCGCGGCGCAACTGGCTGGCCGCGAGTTTCGCCTCGGGCGGATCCTGCACCCGTCGCCGGCGTCGCCTGCCGCCAACCGCGGGTGGGCCGAAGTGGCCACCCGCCAGCTCATTGCCCAGGGCGTCTGGAGCGGCTAATTGCGTCCGGCGGCCTGCGGTGGCGCGCTTGGTTGCCCTGCGGGTGCTTCCGGGATCCCGTAACGGGTGGTGAGTGAGCGGATTGCCGGGATCGCGCGGGTTTCCCCCTCGCGGGTCGCGGTGCCGACGATGTGGTCGTGGACGAGCTGGAAATACCGCCGCTGGTCGAACTCGGCGCCGAGACGGAA
>JBILQE010000012.1:0-70041 GCA_044373465.1 Akkermansiaceae bacterium
CCAACCAATCAACTTCGTCACCCACGCCCACGGCCAGGGATACGCGGATTTGAACCCAATTATCCCGGAGCTTGTCGGCTCGCTCGACTACTGGAAAGGGCCGTTCTTTGCCGAGCTTGGCGACCTGAGCACCGCCGGGGCCGCTAGGTTCCAGTTTGTCGATGAACTGCCCCACGGGATCGCGACCCTGGGGGTTGGGGAGAACCACTACCTTCGTGGGCTTCTTGCCGATACCATCGACCTCTCACCCGCAGGAAACACCACGAGCCGCTCCGGCCTCACCTACGCCCTGGAATATAACTACTACGACGGCCCGTGGTTGCGCGAAGGCAATGGCCAGCGGCTCAACGGGTTTCTTCGCTACTTCAACACCAGCGGCACGGACAGCTTCCGCGTCACCGCAATGGGCTACGATGCCCGCTGGGATTCCACCGACCAGATCCCCTTGCGCGCCATCCGCGATGGCAGCCTCCCGCGTCTGGGCAACCTTGATGACACCGTCGGCGGCTCCTCCAGCCGCTACAGCCTCATGGCATCCTGGGACCGCGACGCCGGCCGCTCCCGCACCCATGCCGATGTCTACCTCGGCACCTACGACATGCAGTTGTTCTCCAACTTCACCTACTTTCTCGAAGATCCTGTCAGGGGCGACCAGTTTGAACAAAACGACAACCGGATCTTTGCCGGCGCCGAGATCTCCCGCGAGTGGGACCTCGGAACGCGGGACCTCATCAAGGTGGGCGTGCAAACCCGCCACGACCTCATGGACGGCATCGGCCTGTACAACACCGAGCGAACCGTGCGCTTCAACACCGTGCGCGAGGACGATGTCTATCAGGCCAGCGCCGGCGTCTATGCCACCGGCCTCTATCACGTCAACGACTGGCTGAGGATCCAGCCAGGCCTGCGTGCCGACGCCTATCACTTCGATGTCGACAGCATGGTCGACCCGGCCGACTCCGGCACGGAGAACGCCACGCTGGTCAGCCCGAAGCTTTCCTTGATCTTCGGCCCATGGGCTAACACCGAGGTCTATCTGAATGCCGGCACCGGGTTCCACAGCAACGACGCCCGCGGCGTGACGCTTGCCGCCGATCCGGTCGACCCGCTCGTGCGCACCTACGGCTACGAGTTGGGCGTGCGCACCGAGGCGATCGAGAACGTCGTGACCACGGTGGGATTGTTCTACCTCCACAGCGATTCGGAGCTTCTCTACGTTGGCGATGCGGGAACTTCGGAGGCCGGCCCGGCCAGCGAGCGGTTCGGCATCGAGTGGGCAACCTACTGGCGGCCGAACGACTGGCTCTCGCTGGACAACGAGCTCACCCTGGCCGAGGCGCGCCTGTTGGGCGTCGGCTCGGAGCGGGAGATTGCCGGTTCCGTCCCGCTGGTCCTCAGCACCGGGATCACCATCGGCAAGCAGGAAGGCCTGTTTGCCACGCTTCGCTCCCGGGTCTTCAGCGCACGCCCGCTCACCGAGGACGGCAGCGTCGAATCCCGCCCGAACTGGCAGGTCAATGCCCGCCTCGGCTACCGCCGCGACCACTGGGAAGTCGCCCTCGACTGCCTCAACCTGCTCGACCGCAGCGACAACGACATCGAGTACTTCTACGATTCGCAACTCGCCAGCGAAGCCGCCCCGGTCGGCGACATCCACCTCCACCCAAGCGAACCGCGCACCCTCCGCGCCTCTCTGACCCTGCGTTTCTAACCACCAAGGTATCCGGCCTTGGGGGAGAGGCGCAGCGCCCACTTTTGCCTCATCCGTTCCCAGCGCGCAAGCGTCCCGAGTGCGCTCCCGGCGGCGCGAGTGACCCCGGTTTCATCGGATCAGAATCGGAACAGGCCAGCACGCGGCCACAAAAAAGCCCGGTGCGGACCGGGCTAATTCGTTGATTAGAGTGGTGCTCGAGACAGGAATCGAACCTGCACAGGATTTCTCCCACTAGATCCTTAGTCTAGCGCGTCTACCAATTCCGCCACCCGAGCAAAGGGAGTTTGGAGGGCGTTGGATACGACCGGACGGGCGGCTTGGCAAGCGAATCTTTGGAAAATGCGCGCGCTTAGGTGGCGGGGGTGAGGCGTTGCAAGCCAAGGGCAAGCAGGAAGCCGGCAAGCGCGACGAGCGCCAGCGCGGGGCTGGCCAAGGCGAGGAAGCAGGCATCGAGCAGGCAGAAGCCGGCCAAACAGCGGCTCACAAAGGCGGGCTTGGAGCGTGGGAGGGCGCGCAGGGCGATGGCGATCCAGGAAAGATAGATGGCAATGGTGGCTCCCAGGGCGGCCATGGGGGCGTCCATGATCGAGGGGGTTGGCAAGCCATGGCGGGCGGTGGCCAGAGCGACGAGCGGCGCGCCTAGCAGGATCGCGCGCACCAGGCGGGCGGGGACCGGCTGGTCGGGTTTCGACTCGCTGCGGGCGACGAGAACAAAGCCGATGGTGAACGCGGTGGTCGCCGCGGCCGCCGCCAGCACCGCGGGGGTCAGGAAGAACCAATCCAGCGCCGCCGCCGCCGGGCGCTCGTCGTACCCCGCGTGCGAGGCGGCCCAAATGACCAACAACCCGCGGCACGCGCCCATCAGCGGCAGGCCTGCCTGTGGGACGCGCTTGTGGAGGACCGCGTAGCTAACAATCGCGGCCAGCAGCAGCGATGAGGTCAGCACCTGGTGGGCGAGCGGGAGGCGCAGCAGGGTGCCGTCGGCCAGCGCGCCGCCGAGGTCGGCGAGGGTAAGCCCGCGGGTCTGATAGATGGTGGCGGGGAGGACCAGCGGGGCAAGCAGCCAGGCGCCGAGGAGCATGACCCGGGCGGCGCGGGCGACGCTGCGGGCGCTGAGGATTCCGCTCGGGATCGGGCGCCCGGGGCGGTAGGCCGCGTCGAACGCCGCGTCGCGCGCGTCGCCTAGCAGGCAACCGCCAACATAAAACAGGCTCGCCAGCAAAAGCAGCGCGCCGAACTGCCAGAGGAACCCCGGGGAGTTAGGAAAGGTTCCGAAGTTGCCCAGCAGCGCCCCGGTTAGGACGTGGGTCCAGACGCTGGGCAGGTTGGCGACGCGCCCGGTGGCGAGCCATGCGGATGAGCGGGTCATGGGGCGGCGCGGAGGTGTGGGTCGAGGACCCAGGCGTATTCCGCGGCGATCATCTCGGCGATCGGGCGCTGCATTTCCGGGAGGACGCCCCAGGTGTAGGTTTCGATTTCGAAGTGGCTGCAGAAGCCCGGATGGTCGGCCAGGTAGGCGAGCGCTTCCTCCGCGTGGAAGCGGGTCGAGCGCAGCGGCGGCTCCGGTTCCGCGTAAAGCGGGATGTGGAAGTGGACCCGCGCCTCGCGCGGCGCCGGGGCGGTGTGCGGCCCCTCCAAGGTTGTTAGGAAGTCGGGTAGGTCGATGTGGCGCGCCAGGGCGCCGTCGGCGGCGCGGGTGATGACCTGGTGGAGGTAGGTCGGCTCCCGGAACCCGGCAATCCGCGCGACCGCCGCGGGGTCGCGCGGGTCAAGCGCCAGCGCATTGGAGAGATGGACCTTCGAGATCCGCAGGCCCGCGGCGCGCAGCGCCTCGAGCGAGCCGGCGCAGTCGTCATACTGGATCGCAAAGTGGCAGCAATCGTAGTTGATTCCTATCCGCCGTCTAACCATCTCCGGGTCGCCCGCCGCGTCCAACAAGTCATCGAAGAACACCAGGGTCTCTGCGGTGTTTTCAAACAAGCCGAACGGTTCGGGTTCGAGGCCGAGGTGGAGGTCCTGGCCGGAGACGCTGGCGAGCGCGTCGATGAAGGCGGCGATCTCCAACAGGTTGGCGATGACCAGGGAGCGGTCGGCACCGAAGGTTTTGAACGATCCGGGGAGGGTCGAGACCGAGCCGTCGACCCCGGCGGGGAGGATCTGGGAGAGAATCGTGAACAGGTCCTTGGTGTAGTTGAGCCGCTCAGGGGTCGACCAATCGGGCCGGAAGACGTCCTTCTTGACCGCCGTGCCGTGGAAGGCGCCAAAGGGGAACCCGTTGATGGTAAAAACGTAGCAATTCTCGGCCTGGAGCCAGTCGCGGAACTCCGCCAGCCGGTTGGCGGTGAGCAGGTCGGCGGCGGCGCGCGCCGAGAGCCGCAGGCCGATGGCGAACGGGGCGTCGGGCGAGAGCCGGTCGCGCACGGCTAACGGATGGGTCTTGAGTGCGGCGAAGGTTTCCTCCCAGGTTTCCGCCGGGTGGATGTTGGTGCAGTACGCCAGGTGGGTGAGGGAATCGAGTTTCACGGGAAATGAGTCGAAAGTCGAAGGTCGTAAGGTCGAAGGTCCTGACCGAGTTAATCGCAAAGGCTGTCCGCGGCGCAAAGGGAATCGGAAGGTAGCGAAGCTCGTGAGAGCTTCGGTTGGGGAGGGCGGGAAGTCCCTTGCGGGTCCGGGCGCTCTGACGGACGTGCGTTGACCCCTTCGCTACGCGCTAGGTTGCGGGCACCTTGAAGTTAGGTGACTGGCTCAAAAACGCGACCGGGTTGTGGTAGGAGACCTTTTCGATGATGTCGCGCGGGTGGCGGCGCTTTTTCATTTCCTGCATGCACTTGGCCACGGCGAGCGGGTCGGAGACGCCCCAGTCGCAGGCGGAGTTCATCCAGATGCGCTCCATGCCGAAGGTTTCGAGCATGTCGACGGCGCGCGCCGGGGTGCACTTGCTTTCCGGATAGAGGGTCATCCCGGCCCAGAAGCCCTCATCTAACACCAGTGCGGCGGTGTGCTCCTCGACGTGGTCGATGATGACCCGGTTGTGGTCGAGGTTGGCGTTCTTCAGGGCGTCGATGATCAGGCGGGTCCCCTTGAGCTTGTCCTCGAGGTGGGGGGTGTGGATGAGGATCGGGAGCGAGTATTTTTTTGCCAGCTCGACGTGTTCCTCGAAGATCGCGAGCTCGGAGCGGGTGTTCTTGTTGAGGCCGATCTCGCCGATGCCAAGCACGTTGGGCTTGTCGATGAAGTCCGGGATGATCGCCATGACCTCGCGGGCGAAGGCCGCGTCCTCGGCCTCCTTCGGGTTGATGCATAGCCAGCAATAGTGTGGGATCCCGAACTTCGCCGCGCGCTTCGGCTCATATTCGGTTAGCTGCCGGTAGTAGTCATAGAACCCCTGCGCCGAGGCGCGGTCGTAGCCAGCCCAGAACGCAGGCTCGCACAAGGCCTCACAGCCGGCCAGGGCGATCGCTTCGTAGTCCGCCGTGGTCCGGCTGACCATGTGCGCGTGCGGTTCGATGTATTTCACGGGGCGCTTCGGGTGTTAGTTTTTGAGTTAGGCCGGGCTGTTGGTGGCTGGCTGCGGGGCGCCGGAGGCTCCCTGGGTGCCGGCGGCGGCCGCCGGGGTGGTGGACTTGTCGGAGAGCGACTCGAGGACCGTTTGGACGCGGGATTTCCCCGGGTCGGGCGCCTGCATGGCGCGCAGCGCGGTGAGGAACGCCGGGAGGCGGAAATCCGCGTCGCCATGATGGCGGTCGAGGCGGTCGAGGAAGGCGGCGATGTCGATGAGCTTGCAGCGCGCGTCCATGAAATACAGGTCGAGGATGGCGGCTTTGTCGGGCGTCGTCGTCATGGCGACCAAGCAACCATGATCCGCGCCGCCGAACACGGATTTTTTTTCCATGGGCAAAGGGCCTCAATCCACGTTAGGGACCGGCATGGAGAATTCCGAACTCGGCCCGCAGCCGCTCGACACCCTCATGGATGCATGGGGGCTGGCCAACCACGACCTCGTCGAGGCGTCCACCGAGCAGCTCACCCACAAACAGGTGCAGCGCGCCCGCAAGGGCCGCCGGCTGACCCTCAAAATGATGCAGAAACTTGCCCGGACCCTCAACGTGGCCGTCTGGCAACGGCTAACCGACGAGGAGCGGGCCGGCTATTTCGAGTATTTCCACAAGCACCTGTTCAGCTACGCCAAGGGTTACGAGGCAGGCTGGGCCGATCCCAACAGCGCGATCATGCCAGCGGTGCGGGCGGGCGGGCGCAAGCTGCGGCCGCTCTAGCTGTTATTGTTGGAACTTGAGGCGCAGGTAGCGGGTGGTGGGGAATTCGGTGCGCGAGACGCGCGCGCGCAGGGTTTCGGTGGTGTCGGTCGAGCCGGTGAGCTCCAGGGTCACCGGTGCCCAGCTGGCGAGCGCCGCGCTGGATTCCGCCGAATAGGTGACGTCGCTGCGTCCTTTTGGGCGGGTGAACGTGAGGGTGAGGAAGTCCGGGGTGAGGACCACGGCGGGGGCCGGGGTGAAGCTGTTCGGGTTGGTGTCCAGAGCATATTCGGCGAGGTTGCGCAGCCCGTCGCGGTCCGGATCGGCATCCGGGTTGGCGTCGCCGGCGGTGATCTGGGCGACGCTGAATTTCCCGTCGCGCCATGAGGCGAACGACGCGGTGATCGTGAAGGTCGCCTCGGCGCTCCCCTCGTGGGTCGGCGTGTCGACGATCGCCACGACCGCGTAGGTTCCAACGTTCGTCGGCGCGGTGGGTGATCCGTCGTAGGTTAGATTGACCGGATAGGTTCCCGGGCTGGTGGTGGCGCTCGGGGTCCTCTGGCTGCCGGTGTAGGGCTGGCTGAGGTTGCCCAGGGTGATGGTGGCTGCCAGCGGGGTGACATTGACTTGGGCAAAGTTAGAGAAGCCGCCGCTCGCGGCACTCACCGTGTAGCTTCCCTTGGCCGAGGCGCTGAACGATCCGCCGCTGGTCACGGATGCGCCGCCGGTGGTTGTCCAGGTGAAGGTCCCCGGCTGGGTGGCGAGCGGATTGCCGAACTGGTCAAGCAGCTCGGCGGCGAACAGCTTGCTTGTCGCCACCGGCAGCGAGAACGTCGACGGGGTGACCCGCAGCGAGGTCGCCGCCTGGGTGACCCGGACAAGCACCGTGCTGCTCGTGGCAAGCCCGCCGCTGTCGGTGACGGTGACGGTCAGCGAGTAATCGCCGATCGCCTCGAAGCTCGCCTTGGTCGTTGACGCGCCGTTGGTTCCATTCGGGCTGAAGGTCACCGGCCCCGGGCCGCTGCCGGCCCACGCGTAGGTCAGGTTGGCGGCGCCGCCGTCGTCGCTGGCCACAACGTTCAGATTGGTGTTGGTCGCCGGCACCAAATAGTAGGTGTAGTCAACACTGTCGACCGTCTCGACCAGCGTCGATCTTCCCGGTGCGTTGGCCGCCGTCGTGATCGTCGGCGCGTTGTTGGGGACAACCAGATCGCTTGTTAGTAACACCGTGTCGACATACCAGCCGGTGCTGGCCCCAGTCGCGTTGGTTGCCAGGACCCAGCGGATCTTGATCGTTTTGTTGGAGAACTTGGCGGCGGTCAGGTTGACGATTGTTTGGATGAACCCGTTGCTGTTGCCGCTCCATGCCGATTTGGTGGCGAAGGCGCTGCGGTTGTCCGGGTTGCCCCTGTTATTGATGTCCGAGTTGTAGCCATTGCTGGCGAAGCTCGCTCCCGAGTTGGCATCCTCGACCCCAAACCAGTTCGCCCCGCCGTCGACCGAGAACTCAAGCCGGCCGCCATCCTGGTTCGCCTGGGTGTTATAATTGTGCCAGAACTTCAGCTGCATCCCGTTGGGAATGGTGCCGATGGCGATCGCCGGGGTGGTTAGCGCACTGAGGATCTTGGCTGCCGGCGCGGCGATGAAATACGATGTCGAGGGCGTGTGGGAGGCGGCCGTGGTCAGCGTCCATGCATTGCTCACATCCACTCCCCAGCCACTCGGGTTGTTATCAAAGTTCTCGTAAAACAACGCCGCGGCGACGCTGAAGCTGTTAGGCAGGGTCGAGCTCTCCGAGGGGCTTGAGACGACGACATTCCAGAGTCCGGGGGTGGCGCCGGTGAGGTTGACCGAGCAGCGCAGCGAGGAGCCGACCATTTGGAGGTTGGTGGCGAGGATGTCCGGGGAGCCTGAGCGGGTGAGCTTGACCTGGGTGGCGGTGGCCAGCGAGGAGCCGGTGAGGTCGAGGGTGGTTGAGCCGCTGGCGATGCCGGTGGACGGGGAGACCGCGGTCAGTGCGAGAACCGGCGGGGGCGCGGCGACCTCGGCGGAGCCGCTGATGATGAGCGAGTAGGGTTGGGCGCTGT
Source organism: Akkermansiaceae bacterium (assembly GCA_044373465.1). Taxonomy (GTDB): domain Bacteria; phylum Verrucomicrobiota; class Verrucomicrobiia; order Verrucomicrobiales; family Akkermansiaceae; genus JBILQA01. Next base: position 8,055 of record JBILQE010000012.1, read on the forward strand.
TGTTGAACAGGGTATTCTGATAGGTGACGGTGACGCGGTAGGTCCCGGAGGCTGTTGGGTTGGCGATGAATACTTGTTCGACGTTGTCGGTGTTGTTGACGCCGGTGGTCGCCGGGGCGCTCATGGATGCCTGGGTCCAGGTGCCGACGAAGGGCATGACGTAGGGGCGCAAGACCGTGGTGTTGGGGGCGGTGACTTTGACGTCGAGGTTGTTGCGCAGGCGTGAGAGCGGCTGGGAAGGGTTGTCGTCGGCGACGATGCTGCCGGCCGGGTCGGTCCAGCAAAGGGTGACACGGATGGGCGAAACCCCGTCCCAAATGAAGTCGTGGTTGACCGTGGTGATGGTCGAAGTGACGGCGGACTCGTTGATGCGCGTCTTGAGCGGGGCGGCGGCATGGTCGCGGATGAGGTCCACGGCGGCCTTGGCGTTGATCAGGCCCCAGCCGTTGGAGTAGTCCGGGCCGGTGGTCCCGAGGTCGTCAGCGGTGTGGATGAGCAGGGCCTTGAGGGTGCTGGAGCGCATGGCACCGGCCGGAAACAGGCGGATGTATTCCTGGATCAGATGGGTGGCGGTGCCCGCGGCGTTGGGGGTGGCCATGCTGGTGCCGTTGTAGGTGGAATAGGCGCTGGTCGTGCCGGCGACGGAGGAATACACCCCCTCACCGTTAGCGACGACGTCGGGTTTGATCCGGCCGTCGTCGGTCGGCCCCCAGGCGCTGAAGCTGCTCATGGTGGCCTTGGAGGGGTCGCGCAGGCTGCTGGTGACGGCGTCGGCGACCGAGCCGATGGTGATGACATTCTTGGCGACGGAGTCGTAGCCCATGGTGTCGTAGCCACCGCGGTAGGTGCCGTCGCCAGCTGGATGGAGGGATGAATTGTAGCTAACCGAGCTGCCGCCAGAGGAAAGTTGGACCGACTGGCCGTTGGTCGGGTTGTCGCCGCGGTCGTTGCCGGCACTGCGAAACATGAGGAAATAGGGGGCATTGTAGGCAACCGAGTCGCTGCTTTGCGTGTAGGAGTTGTAGGTCCCGAAGGTGGTGTCGACGGAGGTGTTGGTGGTGCCGGCGGTGCCGTACCAGATGAACGCCGGGTTGGTGCCGCCGGTCTTGTACCAGCCGGTGATGTAGCCGTAGCTGTGGTTCGAAAGGTAGATTTTGCCGGCCTGTCCTGGGGCACTTGCGCCGCGGGAGGCGGTCTCGGACATGTCGGCGGTCCAGTCGTAGCTGATGACGGCGGCCTCTGGGGACATCCCCAAGGCCGAGGCAATGGTTCCGGCCGCGGCGAGGGTGCCGCAGACGTGGGTTGCATGGTCGATGACGGCTGGGGCGACCGCCTCGCCGATGGTGACCCGGCCGTTGGTGAACTCCTGGTGGGTGGTGCGCGCCGCGCCGCCGTCCCAGACGCCGATGGTCATCCCGGTTCCCTTGAGGTTGTAGGCGCCGGTGCGGGTGAGGCTGGCGTTTGTGGAAATTGCCGCATTGACGTTGTGGGTCATCAGAAAGAGCGGCCGACCGTCCGGTTCAACACCGGCAACCTCGATGACCGTGCCGTCCGGACGCACGACCCGTGTGGGGATCCCTAGCTCCTCGGCGCGCGCGACCCCGGCGCGCTTGCGGGCCATCTCGAGGGCTTCGATGGCGGTTACCGCCGTGGCCCGCTGGGCTGGGTCGTTGAGGTCTGCCTGGTCAAGGATTTCGGCAATGCTGCGGGGCGGCTGGCCGGCCAGCCCAGTGGGTTTGCCGGGCAGCGCCACCGGCACCGGTGCGGGTTCCGGGGATGGTTCCGGGTGGGGAGCGGGCTCAACCGTGGGGGTGGCGCTTGCGGTTGGCGATGGTTTGGCATCGGTGCCGCCGATTGCCGACCGGGATGACCACCAGGCGAAGCCTGCGACCAAGAGGACAAGCGTGGCTAGGACTGCAAGGAGTCTCTGTCGGGTGTTCATGCGGGGCCGAAATACCAAGGCGTTCCGAGATCGGGGGATTGATCCGCCAGGCTGGCTGGCGCGGGCAATACCGGCGTCTATCGGTGTGTTAGTGGGTCATGTCCGGCACCTGTTTGGAAGGCAAAACTTCCTTTCGCAAGGGGCGGGCGGGGGGGCGGTGGCGCGGTGCCGCGGTGGCTGGGGGCAATTTTCTCCAACCCGGGGGTTGCACGGGCGTGGATTCCGGGCATATACGCGCCCGCGACACGCACCAAACCTGCAAAACCATGAGCAAAAGTGATTTCGGATTAATCGGCCTGGCCGTTATGGGTCAGAACCTGGTTCTCAACGTGGAGAGCCGCGGTTTCCAGGTCTCGGTGTACAACCGGACGACGGCGGTGACCGACGAGTTCGTCGCCGCCCATCCGGACAAGAAGCTGGTGGGCGCGAAGTCGCTGGAGGAATTCGTCGGGTCGCTCGCGTCGCCGCGCAAGATCATGATCATGGTCAAGGCGGGCGGTCCGGTCGATGCGGTCATCGAGTCGCTGATTCCGTTGTTGGACGCTAACGACATCATCATCGACGGCGGCAACTCGCTCTACACCGACACGGAGCGGCGCGACGCCTGGCTCGGCGGGCTGAACCTGCGGTTTATTGGCGCGGGGGTTTCCGGTGGCGAGGAAGGCGCGCGCAAGGGGCCATCGATCATGCCTGGCGGCCCGGCGTCGACTTGGGACGTGATGAAGCCGATTTTTGAATCGATCGCAGCAGTGGTCGATGGCGAGCCGTGCGTGACCCACATCGGACCCGGCGGCGCCGGCCACTACGTGAAGATGATCCACAACGGGATCGAGTACGGCGACATGCAGCTCATTTGCGAGGCGTACAACATTTTCAAGGCGGCGGGATTCACCTCGGACGAGCTGGCGACGGTGTTCACCGACTGGAACAACGGCGACCTGGAAAGCTATCTGATCCAGATCACCTCGAAAATCTTCGCCCAGAAGGATCCGGAGACCGGCAAGGCGCTCGTCGACATGATCCTCGACACCGCCGGCCAGAAGGGGACCGGCAAGTGGACGATCATGAACGCCGTGGAAAACACCGTGGTGATCTCGACAATCAACGCCGCAGTGGAGGCACGCATCCTTTCCTCAATGAAGGATAAGCGGGTCGCTGCCAGCAGCCAGTTGGAGGGACCCAAGGCGGAGATCTCCGCCGACAAGGCAGCGCTGGTCAAAAAGGTCCACGACGCCTTGTTTGCCTCGAAGATCGTCTCCTACGCCCAAGGGCTCGACCTCATCGCCACGATGGGTGCCGAGAAGGGCTGGGGACTCGATCTGGCCAAGATCGCGGCCATCTGGCGCGGCGGCTGCATCATCCGCGCCCGCTTCCTCAACCACATCACCGAGAGCTACCGGACCAATCCGGCACTGAGCAACCTGATGCTTGCCCCGTATTTCAAGGACTTGCTCAATGAGTTCCAGCAGAACTGGCGCGAGGTCATCGCGACGGCGACGCTGGCGGGGATTCCGGTGCCGGCGTTCAGCGCCTCGCTTGGCTATTACGACAGCTACCGGAGCGCGGTGCTGCCGGCCAACCTGCTCCAGGCTCAGCGGGACTTCTTCGGGGCGCACACCTACGAGCGGATCGACAAGCCGCGCGGCGAGTTTTTCCATACCGATTGGCCGGAAGTCATCGATTGAGCCCCAAGGCCAAGCGCAAATCAGAAGAAAACGGCCGGGGGAAACCTCGGCCGTTTTTGTTGAGCGTGGCCGTTCGCCTAGGGGGAGCCGGTTGCTTGCCGGGTTCGGACGTTGGGATGGCAGGCAGCCCTGCCGAACTTTTCCCGAAGTTCGCTACGCCGCTGCGGCGTTAGGCGAGCTTCCGGTCCCACTCGGCGATCCGGTGCTTCTGGTCCTCGAAGAGCGCGTCGGTCGGATCAAGGACCTCGATGGCCTCGAGCTTGTCGCCGCCGCGGATCTGGTTGACGACGTCCTGACCGCTGGTCACCTCACCAAACACCGTGTGCTTGCCGTCGAGCCATGGGGTCGGCACGTGGGTGATGAAGAACTGTGAGCCGTTGGTGTTCGGCCCGGCGTTGGCCATCGACAGAATCCCCGGCTTGTTGTGCAACAGGTGCGGCTTGCACTCGTCCTCAAACTTGTACCCAGGGCCGCCGGTCCCGCTGCCTGACGGGCACCCACCCTGAATCATGAAGTCCGGGATCACGCGGTGAAATTTCAAACCATTGTAATATCCGCGCTTGGCCAGGTTGAGGAAGTTCGCCGCAGTCACCGGCACGTCCGCGGCGAATACCCGCGCGTGAATGGACCCCTTGGAGGTGACGAAGGTGATGCGGATGTCGGATTGCTCGCTCATGATGTCCCCGCAGAAGGCAATGGGCCTGCCACCGCTGGCAAGGCAAATCCGCGGCTCATCCCGGCCGCGCCCGGAATCGCCAGTGGTGCACGGATGGATACAGCCACGCCTGCGCCGCTGGCGGCGCGCCGAGCGGAGCCGGGCCTGGGTCGTCGGCCTGCACGGCGGCAAGCAGAAGCATGGCGCTGCCGAGGACCCCAAGGAGGGCGCAGACCACCGGGGCGGGGGCCGGGCGATTATGGCAGCAGCAGCGATGGCACGGGAAATGGCGGGAGACAACCGGGTTGAGCATGGCTGGTTGGGTCGCATGGCCTGTGCCATCCGCCCATGGACCCGGCGCGCTGGCGCAACTCGCTTGGCCCGCAGCAACCGCGCGTCCTGCGGCGATTCCGCGCCGGGCACACGCATTGCAAAGAGCGGCACCCATGCGAACTGACCCTTGCGATTGGCAATTTGCGCGGCGATACTTGGCACATCGCGGCGGTGGGCGTGATTTCGGGTTGCGCCCGGGGGATTTCGTCCCATGCTTGAGCGCGCTTAACGGCAATGGCTCAAGAGCTTCCGTGGCTCGCGAAAAATCTTCAAATCACTCACGATCCGCTGGTCTGATCCCGCCATCCCCCATGGATATCCTCATAGTTGACGACGAAAAGTCCATCCGCACGACCACCCAGTTTGCCTTGGAGGCCGAGGGCCACTACGCCGAGACCGCTGACAGCGCGGAGATCGCCTTGTTGAAACTCAAAGAGCAGCCATACGACCTGATTTTTCTCGATTTGCGGCTCGGCGACGACGACGGGCTTGAGGTCCTCGGGCGGGTGCTCAAGGCGGCGCCGTCCCAGTTGGTGGTGATCTTCACCGCCCACGCGTCAATTGAAACAGCCGTTCGCGCGACCCAGGCGGGGGCCTTCGACTATCTTGAGAAGCCGTTTGCCCCGGGGCAGTTGCGCGCCATCCTGGCAAAGGCCGAGAAGGCCCTGCGGACGCGCACCGAGATTACCCGGCTGCAGCGCACCGTGGAGGATTTGCAGGGGGAGGTGAGCACCAGCCGTCCGCCGATGCGCTTCGACTCGGCCGATGCGGAGGCGCGCGCGGCCCTCGACACGCTCAACCGCGCGGCGGCGACGCCGGCGTCAATCCTGATCCTTGGCGAGAGCGGTACCGGGAAGAGCGTGATCGCGCGCTACATCCACGACCACAGCCACTTGGCCGACCAGCCCTTTGTCACGGTGAGCTGCCCGAGCTTGTCGCGCGAGTTGCTCGAGAGCGACCTGTTCGGGCATGTCAAAGGCTCGTTCACTGGAGCGATCAAGGACAAATGGGGGAAGGTCCATGCGGCCGACGGCGGCACCTTGTTTCTCGACGAGATCGGCGAGCTGCCGCTTGAGATCCAGCCGAAGCTGTTGCGCCTCCTCCAGGAGCGTGAATACGAGCGGCTCGGGGAAAACAACACCCGCCAGGCCAAGGTGCGGGTCATCGCCGCGACCAATCAGAACCTCGAGGCCTGCGTGGCGGCCGGCTCGTTCCGCGAGGACCTATATTACCGCCTCAACGTCATCAGCGTGACGATGCCGCCGTTGCGCTCGCGGCGCGAGGACCTCGTCCGCATCGCCGGTGAGTATCTCGAGTTCTTTGCCCGCCAGGTCGGCCGGCGCTTCAAGGGGTTTAGTGACGACGCCCATGCGGTGCTCCTGCGCCATGGCTGGCCGGGAAACCTCCGCGAACTGCGCAACTCGATCGAACGGGCGGTTATCCTTGCCCGTGGCGAAAAGATTGAAGCCTGCGACCTGCCAAAGCCGACCCGCGCCGAGGAATCCAATGGTGGCGGCACCGGCGGCGGTGACCTGTCCGTCGGCGCGGAGATCTCCCTTGAGGCGCTAGAACGTGCTCACATCGAGAGGGTTCTCGAGTGGGCGCCAAATCTCCAGGATGCCGCCGAAATCCTTGGAATCGACAAGGCAACCCTGTATCGCAAGCGGAAGCGCTTCGAGATAGAATAAGCTCCTCATGCTCAAGGCGCGGTTGTTTTCCGGCTTGGCCACCCTGGTGCTGTTGCTTGCGGCGGTGGGGATCGCCGGGTTGCTGCTTATCCGCTCGTCGTCGCGCGAATTCAACGCCCGCCTGCGGGACAACTACCAGAGCATCAGCGCGGCCCAGTCATTCCGGCTGATGACCTCCACCCTCAACAGCTACTACCTGCCGGCGCTTCTCCAGGAGCCGGATGCCGCGCCGCGGGTGACGACGATGATCTATGACGGGGCCAAGCCGAAGCTGCATGAATCCCTCAAGGTGCTGGATGAACAGATCGCCGCCGGGGCTGGCGAAGATCCCGTGGCGGCCGCCCGCGCCAGCGCGGTCCTCGCCCGGTTGCGCCCCACCGTGGACGAGTATCTCAAGACCTACGAGGGGATGTTTGCCGCCCCGCCGCAGAGCGCCGCGGAGCGCGCCGCCATGGCTAACAGCCTCTTGGCTCTCAGCATGCGGATCACCGACCTTTCCCAGTCGGCATTGATGATCTTCGAGGAACACCTGTTCCGCAGCGCCGAAGGCATCAACGCCCGCGCCCGCGAAAGCGAGCTGTTCATCATCACCCTGATGCTCCTCGGCACCGCCATCGCGGTGATGATCTTCTTCCAGTTGGTCCGCTCGGTCGTCGACCCGGTTGTGAGCCTCACCGCATCGATCAAGGAGGTGAAGCGCGGCAACTTCGAGTTGTCGCTCCAGGCCCCACGGTCGCAAACCGAGCTCTCCGAGTTGATTCCGGCCTTCAACGAGATGGCCGCCGAGCTGCGGACCCGCCGCCGCCAGATGGACGCCCGGCTGATGGAGACGAACATGCAGAACCGCGCGATCCTCGCCGCGATTCCCTCCCCGGTGTTCATGCTCGATGACCACGGCGAGGTCACCCAGATCAATCCCGCAGCCGAGGAACTCCTTGGTCACCTTCGGCTTCCCGACCGGCTGCCGGCCAAAATCGAAAAGCGCTTCCAAGCCTGCCGCGAGTCGGGCGAGAATTACCTCCCGCAGGACCCGCGCGAGGCGGTGCTTTTTCGAATCAATGAAATGGAGGTCTTCTACCTGCCGCGGGTATTCCGCTTCGCCACCCCGGACCGCGAGCGCCAAGGGTGGGCGATTCTGCTCATGGATGTCACCCGGTTCCGCTGGCTCGACGACATGAAGACGAACTTGCTCTCAACCGTCAGCCACGAGATCAAGACCCCGCTGACCGGCATCCGGATGGTTCTGCACCTGCTCCTCGAGGAGAAAAGCGGCGTCCTCAGCCCGATGCAGAAGACCATGCTCGTCTCAGCCAACGAGGATTGCGACCGCTTGCTGAGCACCCTCAACCGCTTGCTCGAACTCGCCAGGGTCGAGAGCGGCGCGTCGCGGCTCCAGACCAAGGCCTGCCTGCTTGACGAATCCCTCCAGCGCGCCGCCGCCGCCTGCAGGCCAGCCGCGGAGGCAAAGCACATCACCCTCGTTGAGCGCTTCCAGCCCGACCTTCCGCGGGTGATGATCGATCCGGTGATGCTCGACGAGGTTTTCAACAACCTCATTTCCAACGCCATCACCCATAGCCCGGAAAACTCCGAGATCATCCTTGGAATCCGCAGGCTCGATGACGGATTCCTCCGCGCCTCAGTCATCGACTTCGGCGATGGTGTGCCGGAAAGCTCCCAAGGGCGCATTTTCGACAAGTTCTACCGCGCTCCGGGTCAGAGTGTTGAGGGTGTCGGGCTGGGCTTGGCCATTGCCCGCGAAATCATCGCCGCCCATGAAGGTCGGATCGGCTTGCGCGAGCGCAACGATGAGCAGACCGAGTTCTACGTCGACGTCCCCATCGCCTGACCCAAGTGCATTCCGCACCGCCGCCGGCCATCCGGCGTGCAAATCGGCAGCACCACAGCCGCTGCCGGCATTCCGCCTGCTCGCCGCTGCGCCTGACGCTCAACTGCTGCCCAGCGCCCCGGCAGCTGGCATCCAGGCTGCATCCCTCAAGCAATGCAGGCGCGCCACCAGGATCACGGGAAGATACTCGAGGCGCTCCAAGCGGTCCTCACCCGCTACGTCGACTCGAGCCTCGGATTCCTCGAGGCCGCCAAACTCGTCGACGCCCAACCCATCGCCGCTGTTCTTGAGCAGATCGCTGATGCCCGCGCCGAGGATGCCGCCCAGATCGCCGCCTCCTTGGAAGTCCTCGGCTGGCACGCCGACGCCTCCGGCAGCCGCGAGGCGCGCCTCCACCGCTGGTGGATCGATCTGCGCGACAAGTTCTCGGGCAGCGACCCAAGCTCATTGATCGATGAATGCCAGCGGGGCGAAACTGAACTCCTGCGCACCATCAAGCTCGCCCTCGCCGACGACTCCGGCGAACCGCTTCCCGCCTATCAGGCCGCCCTGGAAGCCGCCCGCTCCAATGTCCTCCGCACCCTTGCCATGCTCGACACCCTCACCCTGGCCGCCGCCACCCTCGAGCGGTCGTAGCCGCCTGATCACTCATCCTCAACCTCACCGTTATGCTCTCTTGGATCATCACCTTCCTTATCCTCGCCATCCTCGCCGCCATTCTTGGCTTCACCGGCATCGCCGCCGGGGCCGCCAACATCGCCCAGATCCTCTTCTGGGTCTTCCTCGTCCTGCTCATCGTTTCCGCCGTCATGCGCGTCGTCCGCGGCGGACGGCCCTAGCTCCGAGACTCAGCGGTCCGGCTGGTTGGCGCTGACAATCTCAGAGATGAACAGGCTTAGCAGGAAGAACCCGAACAGGAACTTCCCGAAGGTGGCCGCGTCTGCCGCGCCTTCCAGGGTTCCGGTGAAGCCGAACAAACCAGCCACCACCGCAAGAAAGAGATAAATCGAGTTCCAGCCAAGCATACGCAGAGGGGGAGAATCAGCCCGGGAGTCGCAGGCTGCGGTCCAGCTTTGTGAACAACCAGTGGAGAATTGTGAATAAGTTGTTAACAACCTTGTTCACAAGGGCTTGCGAGGCCGGTTGGGGCCCGGTTGGATGCCGGCGCGCGGACCCGACCCGGTGGCTTAAGCCGCTGGCCCTGCGCGTTTTGCAATCGTCGGAGGGTATCCTGCAACCCGTTGGCGCTATCCAGCTGGCTTGCCGTGAGCGACTTCCGGCAGCTCCGCGGGTCCGCAGCTCCGCCGGTTTATCAGTCCGCAGTTCCGCGGGTTTTGCAGGGTTGTCAGGGGCGGGTGATTTTCGGGACTGGTGGGAGAAGCGCGCGGAGGGAGGCGGGCGTGGCGCCTTGGTGGCGGAGAGTGAGGAGGGCAAGGGATTGATCGCGCTTGGCGAGGCGCCGGCCAGCGGCGTCGCAGACGAGGGGATGGTGGAGATAGTGGGGTGCGGGCAGGTCGAGGATGGCTTGGAGAAGCCGGTGGACATGGGTTGAGGCAAGCAGATCATCACCGCGGGTGACGTGGGTGACCTGCTGACTGGCATCATCGACGACGACGGCAAGATGGTAGGAGGTGCCGATATCCTTGCGCGCCAGGATCACATCGCCGAGGAGTGCTGGGACAACGGTCTGGGGTCCATGAATCAAATCATTGAATACCAGCGGGCCGGCAATGGCTGCCGCAGCCGCTGAGTCCAAGCGCCACGAATGGGGCGTGCCCGCGGCGATGAGATCGGCGCGTTGGGAGCCGTCGAGTGACCGGCAGGTTCCCGGGTAATTTGGGCCTTCGGGCCCGTGGGGTGCCTGGGCAAGGCCAGCGAGCTCGGCATCGATCGACTTGCGGGTGCAAAAGCACGGATAGACCGCCCCGGCGCAGATCAGCTGCTCAAGGGCCCCGGCGTAACAGGCGCGGCGCGGATCGCTGCACTGGCGAACTGGCACCCCATCCCACGTCAACCCGAGCCAGCGCAGGTCATCTTCGATCGCAAGGTAGAACTCCGGGCGGACCCGGGTATGGTCGATGTCTTCAAAGCGCAGCAGGAAGCTTCCGCCATGGGCGCGGGCAAGGTCGTGGGCGACCAACGCGGCGAAAGCATGGCCAAGGTGGAGCAGGCCTGTCGGGCTGGGAGCAAAGCGGGTGATCACGGGAATGCCAGAGCAGAGCAGTTGCCGTGGTGGGACGCGAGGGTGGAGGACGGAAAAATCCCGCTGCCGGGTTCGTACTGGCCATCGTTGGGCTCATCGGCGAATGCTATCCCTATGGATGAATGGTCAATGCGCCCGGTCGGTACCTTGCGCAGCTGCTTTGGCGGGAAATTCGCCGTCCCGCGCCAGCCAGGGTTGGCCGCCGCGGCGCGGGCCGAGTTGGTGCTCGCCCCGTGGTGCCGCAGTGACGAGATCGTGCGCGGCTTGGAGGGATTCAGCCATGTCTGGTTGATCTTTGTCTTTCATGAGGTTGCTGCACAGGGCTGGAATCCGACAGTGCGCCCGCCCCGGCTTGGCGGCAACCAGCGGGTCGGAGTTTTCGCCAGCAGGTCGCCGTTTCGCCCCAATCCGCTCGGGCTTTCGGTGGTGCAGCTGGATGGCATCCGCCACGATCCGGAGCACGGCCCGGTCCTGCTGCTTTCCGGCATCGATTTGGTCGACGCCACCCCGGTGCTCGATGTGAAGCCATATCTCGCCTACGCCGATGCTCATCCCGACGCACGCGCGGGCTTTGCCGCGGCGCCCCCGGTGCGCTTGAAGGTCAGTGTGGCCGCGGCGGCCGCGGCGGACTTCGACGCCCTTGACCCGCGCGACCAAGCGACTCTGCGCGATGTCCTCTCGCTTGACCCGCGACCAGCTGCCCACGCCGAGAGCGAGCGGATCTACGGCGCCCAACTGTGCGGCCGCAATGTGCGTTTCCGGATTACTGCGGGAACCTGCGAGATTGTCGCCATCGGGGGATTCGACGTTGAGAATCCGCCCGGATCCCGGTATGGAGGGATCGCAATTTGAGAATCAACCTGTCAGCATCCCGGTGGGCGACCCGCAACGGCAGCCGGCTAGCCTGCGGGTTGACACTGCTGGTGGGTATCTTGAGCAGCGGCTGTGGCGACTCCGAGAAATCGGCCGCCGGGGATTTGGCCGAGGCTGGCTACTCGCTGACCCATGAGGAATTTTTCCGTGCTGCCCAGACCAACGACGTTGAGGCGCTGCGCAAGTTCACCCGCGCCGGCTTCGACCTGAACCTCGTCGATGCCCGCGGGATGGGCGCTCTGCACCATGCCGCTGCCATGGGAATGGTCGAGGCCGCCGCGTGGTTGCTTGATAACAAGGCGGCCATCGAGCGTCCTGCGGCCGATGGCCGGACCCCACTGATGGTCGCCGCACACGCTGGCCAAGCGAAGATGGTTGCCTACCTGCTGCGCCAGGGGGCGAATCCCGCGCTGCGCGACTCCGCAGGGTTCAAGCCGATCATGCTCGCCGTGGCCGCGGGGCACGCGCCCGCGGTCGAGGCGCTCGCCGCGCGTTCCCGCGAGGACCTCGACGCTGCACTGCTTCTCGCGGCCGCCCTTGGACGCACGGAAGTTGTTGATGTTCTTACTCGCTATGGCGCCTCGGTGTATGCCCGCATGGACGACGGCCGGACGGTGCTCATGTTGGCGGCCGAAAATGGCCACGCCGCCACCGCCGCACTGCTCGTGGAGCTCGGCGCCAATCGCTTCTCACTGGGGCCCAATGAGCAAACCGCAGCGCAACTGGCCGCGGCCGCCGGTCATCAGGATCTCGCCGCAGCGCTCAAGGCGGCCCCTGTGGCGGACGACCTCAGCCTCCCCGACCTCGGCGGCGATCCGGCGCATCTGGCGGCCATGGCACTCCCAAACACCCCCGCTGCTGCTCCGGGCACCGTGGTTTCCCTCGACGGGGCACGCCTCGCGGCTGGCCCCGATGTTGCCAACACCCTGACAATGCGCGGCTACCGCGAGACTCCGCTCCCCCTTGCTTTTGAGAAAGTCACTGGCACCCGCGCGCGCCTCCGCTTGCTCTTTGGCGATCAACCTGCCGTCGACTTGGCCGCCGGCGAGTCGATTCCCAACACCCAGCTGCGGGTCCTCCGCGTTGAACGCAAATTTGACCACAGCAAACTCAACGAGGGCCAGCCGGTGGATGTCTCCCTCGTGGAGATCGAAGACCCAGCCTCCGGCACCCGTCGCACTCTCATCGCCAATCACGAGGCCGCCGCCCACGACCCCTTCGCCGTTCTCCAGGAACTCCCTGATGGGCGCATGCTGGTTGCCAGGCAAGGACAGCAGTTCACCACCTCTGACGGCGCCAGTTGGTCGGTCGTCGACGTTCGGCCCACCCAAATCGTCATCGAGCGGGCTGACCGCAGCGGAGCTCCAATCACCCTGCCGTTGGCGGGAAACAACCCGAAAGGCTAATTTTATCGAAACCATGGAACATCAAGTCATCGATCACGGACCGCCGGTCCGCCAGTTCTCCGTCATGCTCCAGAACCGGGTCGGCGCGCTTGCCGCTTTGGTCAAGCTGCTGCGTTCCTTCCAGATCGATGTCGTGGGTCTGAGCGTCCAGGATTCGCGCGACGCCACCATTGCCCGCCTCGTCGTCACCGACCCGGAGACCACCGAACACTTGTTCATGGAAAAGGGCATCCCACACACCACCTGCAACCTCGTCGTCGTCGCCATCCGTGAGTCCGCCGCCGGCCTGATGCAGTGCCTCGACCACCTGATGGTCGCCGAAACCAACCTCGACTTCGCCTACGCGCTCATGCCCAGCCCCCAAGGCCACGCACTCATCGCCATGCACCTTGAGGACTACGAGTTCGGCGTCTCGGTCCTCCATAACGCCGGCTTCAAGCTCGTCTTCCAAAACGACCTCAGCCGCTAGCCGCCCCCGACAGGCGCCCTCGGACCAGCGTGCTACTCCGACTAAATGGCAGATCTTTAGCGGCTCGGAGGCTCGGACGACGATCAGGCTCGCGAGCGGCCGGCTTCGGAAAGGCCGGCGTTCTGAAACGTAGGGGTGATATCCGGCGTTTGATGAATGTCATGAAAACCTTGCTGAAGTGCTTCGCTCTGATGGGATTGATTTGCGCGCCGGTGGGTGCGGCGGAGAAGCCGAACATCATTGTCATGTTGGTCGACGACATGGGGTACTCCGACATCGGGTGCTACGGGTCGGAGATTCCGACCCCGAACCTGGATGCGCTGGCGGCTGATGGTCTGCGTTTTACCCAGTTTTACAACACCGGGCGGTGTTGTCCGACGCGGGCGGCATTGATGACCGGGGTTTATTCGCACCAAGCCGGGGTGGGCCACATGACCCAGGACGATGGGGTGCCCGGCTATCGCGGCCGGTTGAACGACGGGGTGGCGACGTTTGGCGAGCGGATCGGCCCGGCGGGATACTTTACGGCGATGACCGGCAAGTGGCACGTCGGCATCAATAGCCCCTCGAAGCGCGGATTTGACCGCAGCCTCAACGCGTCGGCTGGCGGATTCTACCAGACAAGCCCGAAGGCGAAGTTGTTCTTGAATGGCGAGCCGCTGGAGAGCAACGACCCGCGATTGCCGAAGGATTGGTACTCGACGGATCTGTGGACAACCTACGGGCTGAAATTCATCGACGAGGCGCGGGAGGCAAAGAAGCCGTTTTTCCTCTACCTTGCCCACAACGCGCCGCACTTTCCGCTGCAGGCGCCAGCGGACGAGATCGCGAAGTTTCGCGGGAAGTACAAGGCGGGTTGGGACAAGCTGCGCGAGCAACGACATGCGAGGCAGATTGAGATGGGGATTGTGGACAAGGGGTGGCCACTGGCGCCGCGGCCGAGCGCGATCAAGGCGTGGGACAGCCTGTCGGAGGCGGAAAAGGACCGATTTGACCATCTCATGGCGGTTTATGCGGCGGTGGTTTCCCGGATGGACAAGGCGGTTGGCGATCTGGTGGCGGGGCTCAAGGAGCGCGGCGTTTACGACAACACGCTGATCCTCTTCATGAGCGACAACGGTGGCAATGCCGAGGGGGGACCTCGCGGGACATCAAGCGGCGATCCGAGCGCGGCAGCCTCCAACTGGTTCTGCGGGGAAAGCTGGGCATTTCTGCAAAACACGCCGTTTCGCCGCTATAAGCATTTCAACCACGAGGGCGGGATTGCCACGCCGTTGATCGCCCATTGGCCTGCAGGGATTGCCGCGAAAAACGAGTTGCGCACCCAGCCGGCGCACCTGATCGACATCATGGCGACTTGCGTTGAGGTGACTGGCGCGCCCGCGCTGTCCGAGTTGAACGGCAAGCCGTTGTTGCCATTGGAAGGGCGCAGCCTGGTGGCGGCATTTGGCAACAAGCCAATCGAGCGCGACGCATTGTTCTGGGAGCACGAGGGCAATGCCGCGGTGCGGGTTGGCGACATGAAACTTGTCCGCCTCGGGCGGGCGGGCGCGTGGGAGCTCTACGACCTGAAGGCTGACCGGACCGAACTCAACAACCTTGCCGCCCAGCGACCGGATGTCGTCAAGGAGCTTGCCGGGAAATGGGACGCGTGGGCCGAGCGGGCGCAGGTGAACCCATACCCGGCTGGCAAGAAGACCCCTGCCGAGCGCAAAGCCACCCGCAAGGGCGAACAGGACGCCGCCCCGCAACCCGAGGCGAAGGCCGAACCTGAGGCCAACTAGCCGCTTAGCGCGGAGGCGCTTGCGGCTCGCTTGCGGCAGGATCCGGCGCCGCCGAGCCAGGGATGTGAAGTGGCGGGAGCGGTGGGAGGAGCTCGTTGGCACGTTCGAGCCGCTGCTGGGCGCTTTGCCATTCAATCGAACTGTCGTCGCCTGGCGGGATGCGCAGCTCGGGGAGCGGGAGGTTGGCGACTTGCGAGTCCACCTGGAGCTTGCGAAATATCAGGATCTCCTGGTTGAGGAACCGGTTCCAGTTGACCTTGGCGAGCAGCGGTCGCGCGCCATCGGCGTCGCCGTTTAGCAACGTTGCGGTGCCCAGCAGGGCAAAGCGCATCATCGAGCTTTCGGGCGTGCTTGAGATATACTGGAGCGAGGCGAGCGCCTTGGCTGGCTCCCCGGTCATCAATGCGGCAAGGGCGGCGCCGGAGGCGAGCGCGGGCATGTCCGGGTTGTCCTTGGCCAAGAGTTCGAACTTGGCGAGGGCCTCTTGTGGCGGGGTAAGCCCATGAATCAGGGCGAGGTAGAGGTAGTTGTTCTGGAGCTCCAGGTTCTGCGGCTCGAAGCGCAAGAGAATCCGGAACAGTTCGAGAAGATCGGCTGAGCGACTCTGTGCGGAAAGCGAGGCGATCAACGGCATCAAGTCCCGGTAGAGCGGCAACCGGCCCGAGCCGACCCGGATGGCCGCAACCCATGCGCGCTCGGCAACTCTCTGGTTTCCGAGTTGTTCAGCGCGGTTGGCGATCTCGAGGAAGCGATTTCGGGAGGTGTCCAATGGCGCCTGCTGGAGCGCCCGGGTCCACGCGCGCTCTTCGCCGGCCTGATCGCCGGCCTGGCGCGCGAGGTCCACGTCAAGAAACTCAATCTCAAGCCCGTCCATGGCCGGCGGCGGACTTGTCAGGAGTTTGGCGGCGTCCTCGCTGCGGTCGGCAGCCAGCATGGCGTGGATGCGCGCCTTGAAGGCCCCCGCGTCGCTCCCCGCGAAAGGTTCAAGAGCATTGGCGGCCAGCTCGTACTGGCCATGGCCAACGAGCCAGTTGCCGAGCTCGCCGGGTGCCTGGGCAAGGAACTGGTCGACCGCGCGGGTGAGAATCTTCTGTTTGTTGGCCGGGTCAGCCGCAAGTGCCGGATCGAGCGCCAAAAGGCGGTGCTCGGTGCGTGCCAGTGGCTGGTGGTCAACCCATTCCGAGAGATTCTCAAGTTCCGGCGCGGGTTCCAGCCCACCCTCGGTAGCACCGAGGACGACGAGCGCGGCGAGGGCCTCCTGGCTGGCGCCGATTTCGATGAGCTTGAAAAAAATTGTCCGCGCCTCGGCGATTTTCTCAGGTCCTTGCTCGCTGGCGCACAATGTTTTGAGCAGGGCGAGTTGTGCTCCCGGATGGGTCGCTATCCCTGGCTGCTGGCGGAGGGTTTCCTCAAGCAGTGAGTATTGGCCGCGCAACAGCAGGATTTCGGCAAGCGCCGCGGCGGTCTCCGGGCGCTCCCGTTCCTCCGGTGTGAGGTGGCTATAGGATGCCAGCGCCAGCGCCTGTGGCGCCTGGAGCGCCAACGCCCGGAACGACTCCATCCGGTCCTCCAGAGTTGCCTGCGGGTCGTAAAACAAGCTGATCGAGGCCATGTAGCTGCGCGGATCATCCGTGTAGGCCAGCGACCTCTGCCAGATCCGGAACGCGATGAACTCCCCGGGGCGCGCCTGAAGCACGCTGCGGGCAAGATTCCGCGCGCGTGGCCAATCTTTGGCGGCTGCAGCTTCCTGTGCTTCGATCAAGTGCCGGTCGACCTGGCGGGCACGCATCCATCCGAGCCCGCGCTTGGCGCCGAAGTATCCTCCAAGGGCGATCGCCGCAACCAGCACCGTGATGATCCCCCGGCGCTGCCAGTGGCGTTCGTTCCACCAGCGCGCCAGCCATCCGGCCGCCGGCGGCTCAACACCGCCATGAGCCCCCGGCACTTCCTCTGGTTCAATCGCCATGCTGGTCGCGCAGGGATACCAGCTGGCCCAGTCCGGTTCCAGCTTCGAATATCGCCCCTCAGCGCGGCTTCATGCCAGTGGCCAGCAGCGTCTGGAAGTGGGGCGGATTTGCCTCGCGATCAACGATAGCCGTCTCAATCTGGGCGAATCCGGCCGCTTCAAGCATGCGGACGATTTCCACCTCGGGGAAGCCGAGCCAGAGGTCCGCGTAGAGCTCGTGTGCCTGTTCGAAGGAATGTTGCAGGAGGTCGAGCACGACCAGCGTTGCGCCGGGTTTGAGGATCCGGAACGCCTCGTTGAGAGCGCGTTGCGGATGCTCCGCATGGTGGAGCGCCTGGGACAGGATCGCCAGGTCGACGCTCGCCGAGTCAATCGGCGGCTTCTCAATATCCCCAAGCCGGTATTCAAGGTTGGGCAACCCGTGGTCAAGTGCCAGCTGCGCGCCGAACTCGACCATCCTCGGCGAGTTGTCGATCGCGATGACCTTCTCGGCCCGCTGCGCAAGCAGTTGGGACAGCGTCCCTTCGCCCGCCCCGAGATCGGCGACCACCCCGGGCGACATCGCCTTGAACAACGCCTCGGCAAGCGACCTCCACGACCGCCCCGGCACGTAGTTCTTCCCGAATTTCCCGGCAAGCTGGTCAAAATACGCCCGCGCCTTGTCCCTCCGCTTGCGCAGCAGGTGGCTCAGCGCCGCCGCGTCGGCCCGCGTCTCGGCAATCTCCGCACCAGCGAGCCTCGCGAGCTCAACGAGATGCGCCGGGGCCTCAAGCGAGTAGATGTTGTTCTTCCCGGACCGCTGGTCGCTCACCAGCCCCTCGGCTTTCAGCTGCGACAGCTGGGTTGAGATCCGGCTCTGCCCCATTCCCAACACCTCCTGCAGCTCAGCCACCGAGAGCGGCTCGCGCTCCACCAGCAGCAGAATCCTCAGCCGCGTCGGGTCGGCTAAAAGCTTAAGTGACTTTATAATTGACGCCATGCCGGAACTGTTATATCAACCCATCACGATTTGACGATACGAAATATCCAAAACCAAGCATGAGCACGATTTTTTCTTCCGAGTCCGTTGGTGAAGGTCATCCTGACAAGGTCAGCGATACGATTTCAGACGCCATCCTCGACGCCTGCCTGGCCCAGGATCCGGCCAGCCGGGTTGCCTGCGAGACGCTGGTGAAGAGCAACATGGTTGTGGTTGCCGGGGAGATCACCACCAAGGCGAAGCTCGACTACGAGGCGATCATCCGCGAGGCCATCCGCGGGATCGGCTACGTCAACGACGACGACGTGTTCCATGCTGACAAGATTTTCGTCACCAACCTGCTCACCGCGCAGTCGCCGGACATCGCCCAGGGAGTCGACGCGAGCGAGGCGGAGGGCAAGGACCACGCCGAGCAAGGCGCGGGCGACCAGGGGATCATGTTTGGCTACGCCTGCGACGAGACCCCGGAGCTCATGCCGGCCCCGATCATGTATGCCCACCGCCTCGGCCGGGAACTCACCCGTATCCGCAAGAGTGGTGCAGTCAAATGGCTGCGTCCCGACGCCAAGAGCCAGGTCAGCGTCCGCTACGATGAGCGCAACAAGCCGGTCGGGATCACCAACGTGGTCATCTCCACCCAGCACGCCGCCGATGTCGAACACTCGACCATCAAGAAATTCCTCATCGAGGAGGTCATCCGCAAGGTGCTTCCTGCCGCGATGCTCTCCGACTCGACCGAGTTCCTCATCAACCCGACCGGCCGCTTCGTCATCGGCGGCCCGCAGGGCGATAGCGGCCTGACCGGCCGGAAAATCATCGTCGACACCTACGGCGGGATGGGCCGCCACGGTGGTGGCGCGTTCTCCGGCAAGGACCCGAGCAAGGTCGACCGCTCCGCCGCCTACATGGGCCGCTGGGTCGCCAAGAACATCGTCGCTGCCGGCCTCGCCTCCAAGGTTGAAATCCAGTTCGCCTACGCCATCGGCCACCCGCAGCCGGTCTCGGTCCACGTCGACTCCTTCGGCACCGGCACCGTCGCGGACTCGATCATCCTTGCCGCCGTCCTCGAGGTCTTCAGCTTCAAACCGGCCGACATCGTCAAACAGTTGGACCTGCTCCGCCCGATCTACTCGAAGAGCACCAACTACGGCCACTTCGGCAAGGACGACGCCGACCTCACCTGGGAGCGCACCGACATGGCCGACGCCCTGCGCAGCAGCGTCGCGCGCCTCAATGCCGCAGTCGCCTGAGTCCGTTTTCTTAACCAATCCCGTTCCACACCCAAAAGCACATGCAAGCCACCCTCGAAGCCCCATCCAAGACCGAGGACTTCAAAGTCCGTGACCTCTCGCAGGCCGAATTCGGCCGCAAGGAGATTGAAATCGCCGAGCACGAGATGCCCGGGTTGATGGCCACCCGCGCCAAGTACGGCCCGGCCAAGCCGCTTCAGGGCGTGCGCATCATGGGCTCGCTGCACATGACGATCCAGACGGCGGTACTCATCGAGACCCTTCAGGACCTCGGTGCGGAAGTCCGCTGGGTGAGCTGCAACATCTTCTCAACCCAGGACCACGCCGCCGCCGCCATCGCCGCAAAGGGCATCCCGGTCTTCGCTTGGAAGGGTGAAACTCTCGAGGAATACTGGTGGTGCACCTGGAAGGCCTTGGTCAACCCGCAGGGCCTCGGCCCGGAGCTCATCGTGGACGACGGCGGCGACGCCACTCTTCTCATCCACAAGGGCTTCGAAATGGAAAACGGCTCCACCTGGATCGACACCCCGTCGGAAAGCGAAGAGGAGGCCGTCATCAAAGACCTCCTGCGCAAGATCAAGGTCGAGCAGCCAGGCATCTTCGCCACCATCGTCAAGGACTGGAAGGGCGTCTCGGAGGAAACCACCACCGGCGTCCACCGCCTCTATCAAATGGCCAAGGCCGGCACCCTGCTCGTCCCCGCCATCAACGTCAACGACTCGGTGACCAAGTCGAAGTTCGACAACCTCTACGGCTGCCGCGAGTCGCTGGTTGACGGCATCAAGCGCGCCACCGATGTGATGATCTCCGGCAAGGTCGGCGTCGTCTGCGGCTACGGCGACGTCGGCAAGGGCTGCGCCCAGGCACTCCGCGGCCAGGGCGCCCAGGTCGTCGTCACCGAAGTCGATCCGATCTGCGCGCTGCAGGCCGCCATGGAGGGCTACCGTGTCCTCACCCTCGAGGACACCCTCGGCTGGGGCGACATCTACGTCACCACCACCGGCAACAAGGACATCATCCGCCTTGAGCACATGGAGAAGATGAAGGACCAGGCGATCGTCTGCAACATCGGCCACTTCGACAACGAAATCCAGATCGACAAGCTCAACCGCGCCTCCGGCGTCGTTCGCAAGAACATCAAGCCACAGGTCGACAAGTACACCTTCCCCGGCGGCAACAGCCTCTACATGCTCGCGGAAGGACGCCTCGTCAACCTCGGCTGCGCCACCGGCCATCCGAGCTTTGTCATGAGCAATTCGTTCACCAACCAAACGCTCGCCCAGATCGACCTCTGGAAAAACCGCGGTACCTACCTCCCCGGCGAAGTCATGGTCCTGCCCAAGCACCTCGATGAGGAGGTCGCCCGCCTCCACTTGGAGAAAATCGGCGCCAAACTGACCAAGCTCACCCAGGACCAGGCCGACTATATCGGCGTCTCGCCCAACGGGCCGTTCAAGGCGGATACCTACCGCTACTAAGAAGCGCCCGCTCTAACTCCCAAAAACCCCGCGCCGGCTCCCGGCGCGGGGTTTTTTTGTTTGCCCGCCGACGCCTAACCCCGCGGTTGTCCCACCCCGGCTGTTAGCTTGGCGGCCAATGGGTTCCGTCATCCTCGCTCTGGTCCTGCTGGTCGTCTTGGTCCTCGGGATTGCGATCTTCTCGTTCCCCGGGGAAAGCTGAACCCTCCATTATCAACTTGCGCCAATGTTCACGCTTTCCAACAATGCATCGGTGAAGTCCCCGCTAAGGCTGCTTGTCGCTCTCTGGTTGATTTGCATTTCCCTGGCGTGCCCGGCGGCCGAGCCGGCGGCCGCCAAGGTGGTCACTCTCAACCTTGTTAGCGGCGACACCCTAACAGGCACGGTTAGCGGCATCCGTGACGGGGAAGTGAGCCTGGCAACCGACTACGGTGTCGTGCGGGTTCCCGCCGAGCGGCTCACCGCGGATTCGAAGCGGCTGCTAGGCATCTCCGCGGGGGCGGCCGGCGGCGAGGTGGAAAGCCTGCGCGCGCGCGTGCGCGAGCTTGAGGCGCTCGTCGAGCGGTTGCGCGAGGAGAATGCGGCGATGCGCCGCGGCGTGCCGGCCGCGGGAACCACCAGCCCAAGCCCGACGGCGGCTCCGACCGCGGCTCCGGCAGTTCCTGCGGCGGAAAGCGCGGGTGGTTTCCGGCTTTCAAGCACCGGAAAGCGCCACAACGCGCGCTGCCGGTATTTCTCTAGCAACGGGCGCGCCTGCGGGCCCACCGAGGGAGTGGCCTGCAAGATCTGTGGCGGATGATCCGGATACTGGCGATTTTCCTGTCCCTCCTGTTAGTCGCGGAGGCCCAGCAGCCGGCGACCCTCCGGGTGGTTAGCTGGAACCTCCAGTGGTTCCCTGGCGGCCATACCGGTGCGACCAAGGAGGAGCAGGAGAAGCATATTTCCGCGGTGCGCGAGGAGATCCGCAAGCTGCGGCCCGACATCCTGTTGCTTCAGGAGGTTGGTTCCGCCGCCGCGCTGGAGGAAACCCTCAAGCCGCTCGGACCGGAGTGGCGCGTCGCGATTGTTAGCCGCTTCACCCAGGGCAACTTCCTTTCCGGCCAGCAGCTCGCCATTGCCGCGCGGATTCCCGCGGAGAGCGCGTGGGCGGAGCCATGGGCCAACAGTTGGGCGCAGCCGCCGCGTGGCTATGCCTATGCGAGCTTCCTGATAGGCACGAAGCGGCTGGCGATCTACTGCCTGCACCTGAAGTCCAACCTCGGCAACCCGAGCGAGAACACCTCCAAGCGCGAGGACGCGATGGAACAGCTCGTCGCCCACCTCCAGGCGCCGCGCCGCGCGGTGCCCACCCCGGACGCCATCATCATCGGCGGCGACTTCAACACCGATGACCCGGACACCCCGGCCGGCCAAGCCGCCGCGGAGCGGACCTTCAACATGCTGCGCGCCCAGAAGTTCTCCTGGGCATTTGACGGTGTCCGCCACGAGAACCGGATCACCTGCCCGGGAAAGGGCCGCTATCCGGACGCCTCCTTTGACCACTTCTTCACCCGCGGCCTGAACCGCCCGCTCGCCCGGGTTGTCCCGGCCACCGCCTCCGACCACCGCCCGGTCGTCATGGACATCGCCATCCCCTGATAGGGAGCGGCGACATTCCTGTCGCCCGAGGGTGAACGCCATTTCCGTTGTTCCGACTTCTAGCGGAGTTGGACGTTGGGCGGCTTCGCGCGCACTGCCAGGTGGGCGTCGGCGGGGTTGAGTTTTCGTCTCAAGAAGAGTAGGATCCTTCCGTGAGCATGACCGTTGAACAAATCGCAGAGGAGGCACTGTCTCTTCCCAGTGAGGCCCGCGCGCTTCTGGTCGACCGCTTGGTTGAGAGCCTCGACCCCGCGGAGGACGGTTACATCCGCCAAGTTTGGGCAACTGAGGGGATGCGCCGGCTCGAAGAGGCCCGAAGTGGCAGGGTCCAGACCATTCCGGGCGATCAGGCTCTTGAGGAGGTTCGTCGGGCGGTGGCGCGATGAGGTTTGAGTTTCATCCGGAGGCTTTGGCCGAGTTCAAGCAGGCGGCCCAATATTACGCCGACTGCCAGGCAGGGCTAGAACTTCGCTTCATTGGTTGCGTTGAGTCCACATTGCAGCGCATTGGGGATTCACCGCAGCATTGGCGGATATTTGAGCAGGAGCTGAGGCGCTGCTTGGTTTACGTTTTTCCTTTCACAATCCTTTACTCCATCGAGTCCGATCATGTGCTCATCGTCGCGGTGATGCATTGTAGCAGAGAGCCAGGATATTGGAGGCACCGCGTTCAACCAGGCGCCTAACCGGGTGAGCCGCCGCGCATCATGCCGGATGTTTGCCTTGCAGCCTCAAGCCTCCTCATCCCAACGGAGGCCCGACGAGGTCGATTCCATGGGTTTGGAAAAACCCGGCAACGTCTGCGGAGTCGAAATCGCCCGCGACGAGCTTGCGGAAGAATTCCTCGCTGCCGCCGGCGGGGAGCAACTCGAAGTGGAGGATGCCCTCCTCGGCGCTGATGTTCTGGAAAGCATGGGCCGCGCCCATGGGCACGACAAGGCAAGCGCCGGCCTCTGCCACGGTTTCCAGCCCATCGACCACAAACCGGTGCCTGCCCTTGATGACATGGAACACCTCCAGCTGATCGTGATGCACATGCAGCGGCGGCCCACCACCCGGCGTGGTGACTTCCTCAAAGGCCGCCATCATTCCGTTGGTCGACTCACTGCTGAGCAAGTTCGCGATCTTGAAATTCATCTGCGACCAGTCATAGCCGCCGCCTCGCTCTGCGCAAGCAGGTTGCGGGGGATTCACCGCTAAGGTGGGAAGGGCGCGAAGGGGGTATGGGCTCTGGGGTGACGGGCGTGGTCTAGCGCTAGCGCAGTTGCTTGCCGAGTCCCTCGGCGTAGCCGGCGAGTTCAAGGTAGGCGCGGCCGATGGCCATGCCGCTGGCTTCGTCGATGACCTCGCAGGCGCCTTCCCAGTAGCTGAGGGATCCGGTTAGCTCCTGGTTGTCTAGCAGCGGGCGCAGGCGCAGGCGCACCGGGGTGCTTGTTAGCGGATCGGTGGTTTGGATGACAACCTCGACCGGGTAGCGGGCCTGCGTTGTTGAGCTTTGCCACCAGCGGACGCGCTCCCACTTGAATTGTTCGGCGCTGTGGCTGGTGAGCTTGGCGTCGCGGTCGATCCAGATCAGCCGCGAGAATGGATCGGCTGACCCGTCCGCGCGGCGCAGGATGTAGGCTTTGATTTCCCGCCCGTCATTGAGGTGGATCGCCGTCCAGTCCCAGCCGGCAAGCTCGCCGCTTAGCTGGCGGCTGGCAATCTCGTGGTCCATCCAACTCGTGCCGGTGACGGTGGTCGCGCCGGCCGCGGTGCGCAGCGTGCCGGTGGTGGCGAGCCGCGTGAATGTTAGGTAGTAGCTGGTTGCCTGCGGGTGGGCGCCCTTGCGCGAGACGCCGTCCTCGCCGAAGCGGATGAGTGGCTTGTTAGGGACGAGGGTGACCGCCAGGGAAATCTCGCTGCCGATGCTGATGCGCAGGTCCATTGTCTGGGTGGCCGGGTCGGTCATGCGCAGCAACCAGTTGCCGTTGCGCAGGTCGAGCGCGCCGGTGGCGGCGTGGGCGTCCCAGCCGCCGCGGTTGAGCCGCTGTTGGTGGTGGAATTGTTTCGCGCCGATGTCGGTGAGCGCAGCGTGGGCGAGGAAGAATTGGTCGCTGCCGAATTCGTTGTTGTTAGCTGCGGCAGTATCCGCGGCGGCCACCGGCGGCGCGGCGCGGCGGAAGAAGGTGGCTTGGTAGCCGAAGGCGCGGCCGTCGGCGGCGGTTAGCTGGCCAGTGAGGTACCACCACTCGATCTTGTAGTCCGGGTGGCTGCCGTGGTCGCGCGGGAACTCCAACGGGCTGTTGGGCACGGGCACGCGGAACCCGTCCTCGGTGAACTCCTGTTGGGCCGCAGCCACTGCAAGGGAGGCGGCCAGAATGATAACGGAAAAAATTCTCATGGGGTGGATGAGGAACGCAGCAGGCGGTTGGCGCGCAGGCCGGTGAGGAAGGCGGTGGCCGCCCCGGTGAGGAGGATGATGGTCGCGAGGAGCGCGAGTTTGGTGCCGGGGATGGCAAACTGGAGGGTCCAACCAAAGGACTGGCGGTTGATGACAAACACCAGCAGGTGGCCAAAGGCGAGGGAGAGGAGCAAGCCGCCAGTGAGGCCAACCAGGGTAATGCCGGTGCCCTCCACGGCGGTGGCCGCGGCGATCTCGCTGCGGCGCATCCCGAGTTGGCGCAGCGTCTGGAGCTCGGGGATGGACTCGCGCAGGATGTTCGTCAGGGCAAGGGCAAGCCCAACCAGGGCAATGAAGATGCTGATGAGTTCAAGCGCGCGGGTGATCGCAAATGTTTGCTCAAAGATTTCCAGCGCCACTTCGCGCAACTCGCGGTTGCTGCGGATATCCAGGCCAGGGTGGCGCGCCTGCCAGCCGGCCACCACCTCGCCAGCCTTCCCAGGGTCGGTTAGGAAAACGCTCAGGTTCGTCGCCGCCGCGGTGCCAAACCAGGAGGCAAGGAACGACCTATCAATGGTTAGCGATCCTTGCTCGTTGCCATAGTCGGCCTGCACCGCGGCGATCCGCAGGGTGCGCGGGCCCAGCGGCGTGGGCACCTCGATCAGGTCGCCGACTTCCCTGGCAAAGCGCGTCAGAAAGGCCTCGTTGGCGATGGCTGCCACCGGGGCATCCGGCGGGCCAGCCAGGAAGGTGTCGCTGCTTGGCGGCGCGCCAAGCCAGAGCAGGTGCTGGCGGGTGCCCAGCAGCGACAGCTCGGCGCCGCCGAGGTAGGTCGGCACCCCGTCGAGCTCGATTGGCAGGGCGAGAAATACATCAATCGCCGCCACCCGCGGATCGCCGGCCAGCTCGCGCCACGTCGCTTCGCGGATCCGGTTGAGCGACCCGGCACCCTGGGCGCCCGCGCTTGTTAGGTAGATGTCGGCCTGGAAGCGGACGTCGATCCACGCCCTAACAGTCTTGTCGAAGCTGCCGACCAGGATGGCCATGGAGGCGGCCATGGCGGTGGCGACGAAGAGGCCGGCGGCGGCGAGTTGGTGGCGGCTTGAGGCGCGGCGCAGGCGGGTGGCGCCAAGGTGGAGGGCGGGCGAGCGGGCGCACAGGCGCATGGCGAGGCGTGCGAGCGGCGGAAACAGGCAGGTGGCCAGGAGGGTTCCGCCTAACAACCAAAGCAGCGCCGCGGCGTAGCCGGCCAGCGGGAAGCGGCTGCCGCCGGCCATGCTGAGGGGCGGGAGGAAACGCAAGCCAAGGCCGGCAATCAGCATCAGGGTGCCAAGGACCGGGCGGCGCAGCAGGCGCAGGCCCGGCGTCCAGTTGCCCGCGGCGAGGATCTGGGCCGGCGGGGTGGCGGCGGCGTCGCGCAGCGGCAGCCAGCCGGCAAGCAGGCTGAAGCCAAGCCCGAGGAGCAGGCCAAGGGCGGCGTCCATGGTTGTGAGGCTCGCCGCGGTGGCGCTGCTTGTCTGATAGAGCGCGTTGACGGTGCGGGCGACGGCTACAACAGTGAGCTGAGCAAGCGCCCAGCCAAGGAGGATCCCAAGGACACTGCCGGCCAGCCCGAGGGCCACGATCTCCAACAACCAGAGCCTGCGCAGCTCACGGATGGTTAGGCCAAGCGAGCGCAGAATGGCGACCTCGTGGCGGCGCCTAACAACCGCGGCGTCCAGCGCCTGGGTGACTAGATAGACGCCGACGAGCAGGGCGATGAGCGACAGCACGGTTAGGTTGGTGCGGAAGCTGGCGGTCATCCGCTCGCCCGCGCCGATTTCCACTACGGGATCGCGGAGGATCCAGCGGCCGTTGGCGGCGGCTTCCAGAGCGGCGCGGGCGGCGGCGACGCGCGCATTGCGTTCCGGGCCGGCGGGCACAAGCAGGTCGACTTGGCTCACCCGGCCGGGCTCGTCGATGAGTCGCTGGAGCGCGGCAATGTCGGTGACCAGCAGATTCCCTGGCACCGGCACCGCGCCCCGGGATTCGGGTAGCACCCCGGCGACGACAAACTCGATGGGCCGGTCGCCGACTAACAGCGGGAGGGCGTCCCCGACCTTTAGATTCTGTTTGGCGGCGATCTCGGTGCTGACAAACACCTGGTTGGAGCTGCGCAGGACGGTCCAGATTTCATCGTTGGCGGTGCCGAAGTCGATGAAGCGTTCATTGTCGCCGGGCAGGATGCCGTTGAGGTTCTGCATGGCGACCAAGTCGAGGCCGAGGAAAACCAACGAGTCAGCGGCGGGACCGGCGCCGGCCGGAGCAATCGCCGCACTGCCGCGCAGCAGCGGGATGAGTTCGCCGGGGTGGTCGCCGAGGGCGGCACGCATTTCGCCGAGAAGCGCCGCATCCAACAGTCCGGCGGGTGCGCTCAGAGAAAGATCGCTGCCGCCGCTAACCGCTTCGGAAAACCCCGCAAAGCTTACCACCGCGGCGCGGTTGGCCATGCGGATGGACAAAAATGCCGCCACCCCGAGAGCGAGAATTGCAACCACCGTGGCGGTGTGGCGCCAACTGTGCACGGCGTGGCGCAGGGTGGTCGTGCGCCAGAGGAAACCGAGCGATGACGAGCGGTTGTCCATCTGTTAGCCCGCGGGCGCTAGGATTTTCCCGTCGCACATGTGCAGGACGCGGTCGCAGATCCGGGTGGATGCGTGCGAGTGGGTGACCATCACCAGGGCGGTGTGGTGGCGGCGCGACAAGGTTTCGATCAAATCGAGGACCAACTCGCCGGTTTTCGAGTCGAGGTTGCCGGTGGGCTCGTCGGCTAACAGGAGCTTGGGCGCGCTGGCCAGGGCCCGGGCAATCGCGACGCGCTGCATCTCGCCGCCGCTGAGCTCATCGGGGAAGGCCGCGGCACGGTGGGCGACGCCGACTTCATCAAGCAGGCTGGCCACTCGCGAGTCTCGTTCCTCTTTGGGCACGCCATTGAGGTGGAGCGGGAGGGCGATGTTTTCCGCGGCGGTGAGAGTGGGCAGGAGGTGGAAGAACTGGAAGACGGTGCCGATGCTGCGGCGGCGCAGGCGGGCGATGGCGTCCTCGCCAAGAGCGGAGAATTCGCTGCCAGCGAAGTGGATCGAGCCGGAGTCGAGCGTCTCGATGCCGCCGAGGCAATTGAGCAGGGTGGACTTGCCGGCGCCCGAGGGTCCCATGAGGGCGATCCGCTCGCCCGGGGCGAGAGTCAGGGAAACGGCATCAAGGATGGTTCGCTGGCCGAAGCGTTTGACAACGTCGGTGGCAACGAGCAGGGCGGGCGGGGTGGCGGTTGGCGCCGGGGCGGGCATGGGAGCAACGAAGAACCCGGATGCCGCAAGAGGCAAGTGGCAGTTTCAACTCATTTGCGGGTACTGGGTTTGGGATGCGGCGGTTGCGCCTGGGGCAGCCCGCCGCGTCGCGGGGGTGGCGCGGCGGGCGAATCGGCGTGGAAGCGATCAATAGGTGGTGATGGTGCGGCGCTGGGCGGTGCCGGCGTAGGGGTCGACATCGGTGGTGGTCGTCGTCGCCGAGGCACCGCGCGGTGGGTTGACGTTGGCGGTGCAGCCGGTGGCGATGGCGCCGAGGGCGAGCAGCGCGGCGGAGGCAAGCACGAGGTGGAGGGAGTTTTTCATCGGGTTAGGGTGTGGTGGTTAGCGGGTGGAAGCGGATTCCGGGAATCGGAACCCCCGACGAAATCCAGCAGAACCAATGCACAGCCCCGCGGAGACGGCGTTGAAGTTTGGTAATCAGTGGGTTTGCAATCGGCCGCGGGATCCTGCGGGGAGCTGCGGGCCGTGCAGTTGGCCGCCCAGGCGGCGCCGGCAGGGTGCAATCTGCGTTGTTGTTTGCCCGCCACCTTTGCTTAGGTAGGGGTGGATGAGCGATGGATTGGAGTATTTGAACGACCTGCCGCCGGTTGGGCCGGCGAAGATCCACGAGGTCGCGGGTGGCGGTCGCCTCGGGTGGGACGAATACGGGGACAGTTCAGGCAAGCCGGTGGTGTTCTATCATGGCTGGCCAAGTTCGCGGTTGCAGGGGCGGATGGTCCACCATCTGGCGGCCGCGCGCGGGCTGCGGGTCATCGCGGTGGACCGGCCGGGGATTGGGCGCTCGAGCTTTGTGGCAAACCGGAGGTTGGGCGACTTTGCGCCGCTGTTGGAGAGCTTGCTTGACCGGTTAGGCATCGGGAGGTTCGGGCAGCTTGGGGTTTCCGGTGGCGGGCCGTATGTGGTCGCCGGGGTGGACTACTTTCGCGAGCGGGTGGCGGGATCAGCGGTGTTGTGCGGGGCGGTGCCGCTTGCCGGGGTGGCGCGGGCGGGCCTGCATCCGGTCTACCGGTTATTGATTCCGCTGCGGCGGCTGCCCGCCGGGTTGTTTGTGCCGGTGCTTGGGTTGGGCCGGTGGTATGCGCGCGGGGAGGTGTCTGCGGGGAGTGCGTGGAGGTTGTTGTTAGGGACGCTGCCGGCGGCGGACCGGGAGATCTTGTTAGGCAGGCGGGAGGTTTTGCCGGTGTTTTTCGAGAGTTTCCGTGAGGGAGCGCGGCAGGGGCCGGCGGGGGTGTTAGCTGACGCGGAGATTTACTTGCAGGACTGGGGGATTGACCTCGGCGGGCTGTGCGGGGAGATCCGCTACTGGCATGGGGAGGCGGATGGCAACATTCCGGTGGGCTTGGTGAAGGAGTTTGTGGCCAGGGTGGGTGGGGCGAGCCTGGTGGTGGACGCGGGCGAGGGGCATTTTTCGCTGGCGCTGCGGCGGGCGCCGGCGGCGCTGGATTTCTTGCAGGGATGTGCGCCGGGGTGAGGCGGGAGCGGGTTTCGCATTGCAAATCGTGGCGGAGCAGGGTTTTTGAGGGCTTCATGTCGGAAGCGAAAGAACGGAAGAGTCTTGAGGAGCGGGCGCAGATGTCGGACATCGAGCGGCTGCGGCATTCGTGCGCGCACGTGATGGCGACGGCGATTTTGCGGATCTGGCCCGACGCGCAGCTGGCGGGCGGCCCGCCGGTGGAGAATGGGTTTTACTACGACATGGAGCTTGGGCACCGCATCACGCCGGAGGATTTCGTTGCAATTGAGGAGGCGATGAAGCAGGTGGTGAAGGACAACGACCCGTTTGAGCGGATCGTGGTGAGCCGCGACGAGGCGCTTGCCCTGGCCAAGAGCGGCCGGCTCGGCGGACTGGCCGCGCGGGAGGTCGAGAGCAAGTTCAAGACTGACTTGCTGGCAACGATTCCCGAAGGCGAGGAGATCTCGTTGTTCCGGAATGGCGACTTTTGGGACCTGTGCGCGGGTCCGCACGTCGGCCGGACCGGCAACTGCAAGGCATTCAAAGTCATGAGTGTGGCCAGCGCGTTTTACAAAGGCGACAAGAACAACCCGCAGCTCCAGCGGCTCTACGGGACGTGCTTTCCGAACCGGACGCAGCTTGACGAGCATCTCGAGCGGCTTGAGCAGGCGAAGAAGCGCGACCACCGGAAGCTCGGCCGCGAGCTTGGCTTGTTCCACATCGACGAGGCGGTCGGCCAGGGGCTGATTCTTTGGAAACCGAAAGGGGCGTTGGTGCGCAGGGCCTTGCAGGAGTTTATCACCGCCGAGCTCGACAAGCAGGGCTACTCGCAGGTGTTCACGCCGCACATCGGGAAACTTGAGCTTTACCGGACCAGCGGGCATTTCCCGTACTACGAGGAGAGCCAGTTTCCGGCGTTTGCCGAGCGGGATGCGATCGAGAAGCTTTCCGAGGAAGGTGCCAGCTGCAGCGTATTGATGAACGGGCTGCGGACCGGGGAAATCGAGGGCTACATGCTCAAGCCGATGAACTGCCCGCACCACATCAAGATTTTCGCCAGCGACCACCACAGCTACCGGGACTTGCCGGTGCGCCTGGCCGAATTCGGGACCGTCTACCGTTGGGAACAAAGCGGCGAGCTTGGCGGGATGACCCGGGTGCGCGGGTTCACCCAGGATGACGCCCACCTTTTCTGCACTCCCGAGCAACTTGGCGCGGAAGTCAGCGGTTGTTTGGACTTGGTCAAGAAGGTCCTCGGCACGCTGGGGATGAACGACTACCGGGTGCGCCTGTCGCTCCGTGATCCCGACAGCGACAAATACGTCGGCGACCCGGCCAACTGGGACAAGGCGGAAGCCGCCCTGCGGGCCGCCGTTCAAACCCTCGGAGTCCCTTACACCGAGGAGCTTGGCGAGGCCGCCTTCTACGGCCCGAAGATCGATTTTGTGGTCAAGGATGTCATCGGCCGCGACTGGCAACTGGGGACCGTCCAGGTCGACTACAACCTGCCCGAGCGGTTCAACCTCAGCTACGTAGGAGCCGACAACCAGCCCCACCGACCGGTGATGGTCCACCGCGCGCCGTTTGGCTCGCTGGAACGCTTCACCGGGCTCCTCATCGAGCACTTCGAAGGGAAGTTTCCAACCTGGCTGGCCCCTGAGCAAGTTCGGGTTCTGCCGATCTCCGACAAGTTCCTCGAGGCCGCCGAAGAGGCCGGCAAGCGCCTTGCCGATGCCGGCCTGAGGGTTTCCGTCGACCGCACCGCGGACAAGGTGGGCGCCAAAATACGACTTGCTCGCCTCGATCGCGTGCCGTATATGCTTGTTTTAGGAGCCCGGGAGGTCGAAGAGGGGACGGTGTCTGTTAGGCACCGCGACCGTGACGACCTTGGGACGACCACTCTCGATGATTTTCTTGGAACGATACGCGCCGAAGTTGCAAACCGCTCCCTTTGAGGGGCGCGCGGCGCATTCCCTACACCACTGCTGGTGAGTTGCATGGATCGTTCCACCCAAGCTTTCACGCATCCAGGCGGGCCGATTCCGGTTCGTTCCGCGGGTGCGTAGCAAAAACCGACGCAACCCCAAGAGGAGGACACCACCATCGCCAAGCCAAAGAGAAAGCCATTCGTACGTCGCGACATGACGCGCACGAACGACCGCATCCGTGCCCCGAAAGTTCGAGTCGTGCTGCCTGACGGCCAGCAGCTTGGAGTATTATCGACCCGCGACGCCATCATCAAGGCGAAGTCGGTGGGGCTGGACCTTGTTGAGATCGCGCCGAATGCGGACCCGCCGGTGTGCAAGATCATCGACTACGGGAAATACAAGTACGAGCAGGCCAAGCTGAAGAAGCAGAAGTCGAAGAGCGCGACGCGCTTGAAGGAAGTCAAATTCCGCGTCCGGACCGAGCAGCACGACTACAACATCAAGTGCGGGCGGGCGGAAACGTTCCTTGGGGAAGGCCACAAGGTGCGCATTCAGCTTCAGTTCCGTGGTCGTGAGAATGCCCACAAGGAAATCGGTTTTGAGGTCATGGAGCGCATCAAGGAAGACTTGAAGACCATGGCCCACGTTGACCAGGAGCCGCGCCTGACGGGCCGGGCGATTGGCATGACGCTCTCGCCGCTGCCTGAGAGCCAGCGGCATCGGAAGTTCCACCTGTTCCACGGTGAACTCCTTGAAGAGGACGACTTCGACGAGGACGAGGACTTCGATAATGTCGAAGACACTGAAGGCGAAGACGTTGACGGTAACGACGCCGGACCTGGGATTTCCGCCGAGGTCGCTGTGCCGGAGGCATCCGCCGCGGAAGAGCCAAGCAAGGAGGCCAGCGAGGCCACCGAGGCGGACGCCGTTCGTTAGGCTGGATTTCGATTTTTCCAAGCGGCCCGGCCCTGTGCCGGGGCCGCTTTTTTATTTCCAACGATGGGCAAGCTTCTTCTGTTTGATATCGACGGCACCCTGGTTGACACCGGGGGCGCCGGCATGCACGCCCTCCAGGAGGCCGCGCTTGTCGTCTTCGGTGACCGCGGACCACCTCTTGATCTGGCGGGCAGCACCGACGCGGGCATCGTCCTTGGCATGCTTTCCCACTTCGGGCGCTCGGCTGAGTTCACCGACATCCAGGGGTTCTACCGGATCTATCTGGAGCGCTTGGAGTGGAACCTCCTATCCGGATCCTTCAGCGGCAAAGTGCTGCCGGGGGTGGCGATGCTCTTGCGCCACCTCGCCAGCGCTCCGGATGCGCACCTCGGACTGCTAACAGGCAACATCGAGGACGGTGCGATGCTGAAGATGCGCCACTACCAGTTGGATTCCTACTTTGGCGTCGGCGCCTTCGGCAACGACCACCATGACCGCAACCAGCTTGGCCCGGTGGCTCTGCGCCGGGCATCCGACCACTTCGGTGTGGAGTTCTCCACCCGTGATGTGTGGGTCATTGGCGACACGCCCAAGGACATCGCCTGTGCCCGCGCGCTCGGCGCCCCGTGCCTCGCGGTCGCGACCGGCAGGTTCTCCGCGCGTGAGCTCACTGAGCATGGCGCGGACCGAGTGATGGAGGACTTCGCCGACAGCCTGGCCGTGGCCGAGGTGCTGTTGGGGTGAAGTTGGGCAATGGGGGGGGAATCAATGATAGAATGGCTTGTAATGTTAGATAACATCGCCGATTGAGCGCCTTAACTAACATTACCTTATGAAACTCCCCCTCGTTTTGCTTTTTCTCGGTGTGTGCCTTGTCAGCGGGCGGACGTGGACCGACGTGCAGGGGCGCAAGGTGACGGGGGAGATGGTGCGGGTGGACGCGGGCAGTCCGGTGGTGAGCATCAACGGCAAGGAGATGACGCTGCCGCTGGAGAAGCTAAGTGCGGATGACCAGACGTTTGTGGCCGAGTGGGTGAAGCGGGAAGCGGAGCGTGCGGCCGAAGAGGTGGCCAAGAAGGAGGAGGCGGCCAAGGCGATCGCGGCCGGGGATTTTTCGATCGATGGGACGCCGGTGCTCAAGGGCGGGAAGACGACGCTCATTGAGCGGCCCTATCCGGAGGAGTGGGCAAAGATCCTCCCCAAGGAGAAGCGCGATGAAAAGAGTCTGAAGATGGGCATCATCCTGCCGCCTGGCTTTGACCCGAGCAAGCCGCAGCGGGTCTATGTCGTCTCCACGGCGGTCAACAGTCCGGCCGAAGGGCTGGCGGGCAATCTCGCAAAGTTGCGCGGCTATGCGAAGACCTGCGGTGCGAAGGGGTGGATCTGCGTGGCCTTTGACTCAAACACCGGGGTGCCCGCCTCGGACTTTGCCATGGTGCTCGGCATGCAGCTGCTGGTCAAGGAGTGGCCGATTCTCAAGGAATCCGAGTACGCGTTTGGCGGGTTTTCCGGCGGATCCAAGGCCTGCTCGGGCCCGGTGGCATGGTTTGTCAAATACGACTACAAGGTGGTAGGCGCGTTCCTTGGCGGGTCTAACAACCAATACTTTGAAAGCAGCCGCAAGCACTACGGTGCGCCGCGCGGCCCGTACGGCAAGATTATGGCCCTGGTGAGTTCCGGGGAGCAGGACAAGACCGCCTCGGTGGAGGCGGGCAAGGGAGTGATGGCGGGTCTCAAGGATGCCGGGGTGGGTGAAGTCCGCCAGCTTGTCCATGGCGGCGGCCATAGTTTTTATGAGCCGCACTTCGCCATGGCGCTCGACTGGTGGGCCGGCGGCGAGTTGCCGAAGGACGACAGGAAGGCCGACGAGGCTGACGAATAGAAACCGTAATTCGCAGCCCTCATGGGGCGGCAAGCGCATGGATGGTGCCGTGGATCGAGTGGGTCACCGGGGATCCATCGGCGGCGCGGAGGTTGGCGCCAAGCTGATAGAACATGGTAGGCGCCATGTTGGTGATTGTTAGGACGACCGACTTGCCGTCGGCGCTGGGCTTGGCGGCGGAGACGGCCAGGGGATGTTCGTCGATGTGCTTGGAGCCGTAGTTGGCAGTGCGCTTGGCGGACCAGACTTTGAAGTTGAAGGCAGCCGGGGTGACGCTTGCCGGGTCGAGTGGATCGCTGAAGGTGAGTGTCAGGCCCGTCCGGGTGGCATGGATGGCAAGCGGCAGGCAGGCTGGCGCGGCGGTGTGGCGGATCCGGTGGAAGCCGCCCGGATCGCTGGCATTGCCGGCCCAGGCGAACATGCCACTCGCGTAGAGCGCGCCGTCGGGATGGAAGCGGCCGCGCATGATGCCGGTCTTGAAGGCCGGCATCGGCAGCTCGCAAACCGCGCCCTGCCATTTGCCGCCGACTTCCTCGTTAGGGACAATGAAGATCCGGCCGGTGCCGTAGCTGAGGTTGAGCAGCGAGCCGCCGAGTGGCCCCCACGCGCCCTTGGGCACCCATAGCAGTTCGGCCGGGCTGCGGTCCTTGTCGTTGGTGATCCAGACCATCGGTGGCTCCATGGCGGCGTCGGAGTTGTCGGTAACGTTAGAGTAACCGAACATGTTGCCGTAGAACCCGCCGGGCTTGACGTGGTTGATGCGGTTTTTCGGTGTCCAGTGGCCCTCCTGGTCGGTGACGAAGAACGATCCATCGGGGTTCAAACAGACGCCGTTAGCGGCGCGGAAGCCGTTGGCGACGATGTCCGTCTTGCTGCCGTCCGCGCTGACGCGCAACAGCGTCCCGTGGTGCGGGACGAGCGAGTCGAGCGCGTGGCGGGCCGACTTCGCATAATAGAAGTTCCCTGCCGCATCCGTCTGCAGTCCCATGGCGAACTCGTGGAAGTGCTCGGTGACCTGGTGGTCGTTGTTGAAACATTCGATGAAGTCGATTTCGCCATCCGCGTTGAGGTCGCGGAGGCGAGCGAGTTGGTCGCGGCAGGTGACAAACAGGTCGTTGCCGCGGAACTTCACGCCCAACGGTTGGAAGAGCCCGGTGGCGATGCGCCGCCAGGTGAGTTTGGCCGGAGCAGCTGCGAGGATCCCCTCGACGCGCCAGACGTCGCCGTTCCACATGGCGACGATGGCGCCTTTGCCGTCCGGGGTGAAGTCGAAGCCGCCGGGGCGCATCCAGGCGTCCCACGGGTTTTTCTCCGGGAGCGGGAAGTTGTCGCTGGCAAAGGCGCCGGCGGCGGCACCGACTTCCGAGGTGGTGATAATCTCCTCGGTCCACTGGCGCGCTCCGCCCTTGGTCAGGGGCGTGAGGTCAAGCGGCTCGACCGATGCCTTGGCCAAGGCGGCCAGCGAGGCCGGATCGGTTTCCGAGATGAACAGCCGGGTCTTGGCGCCGGAGGGCAGCTCGGCGACCCAGAATCCGCCCTCCTTGCGCAGCGTGCCGTTGCCGGCAAGCACCACGTTGAGGGCCTCCGGCGCGACGCGCAAAAGCAGCGGCTTGGCCGCGGTGGCCACATTGAGCGTGCGGGTAAACACCGGCGTCGGGCCGTAATCCAACCAGCCCGGCGTTTCCAACACCGGCGTGCCGCCAACCTTGGCCGAAATCACCGCGCGCTCGCCGCTGATGACCAGGCCAAGGTACTGCGCCCACTCGCGCGGCAGCGGGCCGTAGGGCCGGCCATCCTTGGCCTTTGGCCGCGGGTCGTCCCAACTTCCTGTTGGGGACGCCCAACCGGGGCCTACGGGATTCACAAAATGTTTGGTTCCCGTTAGGCTTGTGTGGCTGTTGTGGCTGCCGTCAAAGGCGATGCCCTTCCAGTCGACGAAACCGCCGCTGGTGGCCGCGGCGACGCGCATCAGGTCGTGGTCATAGACCATCCACGCGCGGCCCTTGGAGACGCCGCCGGTGCCGGGATCGAGGCGCACGGCGATGCCCTTTTGGGCGATGTTGTCAGGCTCAATTTGAAAGGTCCAAAACAGGGCCGGACCGAGGTTCATGCGCTCGTGCTGCGGGGCGGAGCGGTCCTCGACCTCGGCCTCCACGCGGGTGAGGCCCTTGGGTAGGTTGGCGAGATATTCCGGGGTGATCGCGGTGAGCTGCTTCGGGTTGTGCGGGCGCAGGAAGGATTCGCGGATGTACTGGATGACGGCGTACTTTTGCGCGGTGGTGTACTGTGGCTGGGCAACCATCTGGCCAAACCCGTTTGTTAGCGTGGTGTACATCGAGAACGGATCCGCACCGTTCTTGAACGCGCCGCTGGCAAAGGACGGGGCCGTAGGCAGTGACCCGGGCTGGTCCTTGGTGCCGTGGCAGACGACGCATAGCGAGGTGTAGATCTTGCGGCCCTCCTCAAGGCTCTCGGCGTTGAGGCCCTGGATGATCTGGGCGTGGTCGCTGCGCTCCAACGGTTGGATCCACGCGGTTGCTAGAGTGGTGCCCGGCTTGGTGGTGATGACCGGGCGCGAGTCGGCGCCGGAGGCGGTGTAGGTGAAGTCCGGGGTGTTGGCGCCAGCACCGGCGGCCTTGAAGAGCAGGGCGACTTCGGCTTCAGACAGGGCGCGGGTCCAGATGCGGGCGTTGGAGATGCTTCCCTTGGTTAGATCTCCGGCGTAATCGTCCGCGGCGCGGCCGATGCGGAGGATGTGGCCGGCGACATCCGGGCGGGCAAAGTCCTTACCGGTGGCGATGAGTTCGCCGTCGAGCCAGAGTTTGACGGTGCCGGCGCTTTGCACGACCACGGCGGTGTGCGGCTTGCCGTCGTTGACCTTGCGGCCGCCGCTGAGGGTGCCGCGCCAGCCGACATCGTAGGCAAGGCGTCCGCCCTGGATGAAGAGCGCCTTGGCATCCGGGACCCATTCTCCCTTGGCGGCGCACTTGGCGAACAAGGTCCCGTTGCCAGTGGCCGAGAAGCTGACCACCGCGGTGAAGTCCTCGGCAAAGTTGATCGTCGAGTCCGGGAAATCCTCCGCCCCGGTCGCCGCCAGCGCCGCCACCTCCTCGGGGCCGCGGACCAGCTTGTCGCCGGTCCAGACGCGCAGCACCGGCAAGCCAGCGGCGGGATGCTCGACGGCGATGTCATGGCTGGCTGCCTTGGGCAGCTCGATGGTTAGATCCTTGGCGAGCCGCACCGAGCCCTCGCCGGGGGCGGCAAACTCGACGTGCAGCCGGTAGCTGAGCGGCAGGACCGGTGCATCCAGCGGCAGCGCGTCGCGCGGCGGCGGCGCTGGTGCGGCGATGGCTGCGGGAGCTGCGAGCAGCATGGCGAGAGCAAGGATGGGTCTCATGGAGCGTGGGATTTGCCGGGGAAAGCGATGCTTACCCATCTGGCGTCGCTGTTCTAGCAGCAACAGGGGATTTGACAAGCGGCGCCCGGTGGCGAGGCTCTGGGAGGATGAGAGGGGGAGCACTGGTTTGTTGGGCCGTCATGTTAGGGCTGGCGGTTTTGGCGCCGGCGGTGCGCGGGGATGAGGTTGCCGGCCAGGAGCGGAAAATTCTGGTGATTACCGGGGCGGATCCGGGGAAGTTCCACCCGTGGGAGAAAAACCTCGAGTTGATCCGCGAGCGCCTGGCGGTGTTTGGGGTCACCAAGCCGGAGATGCTGGTGTGCAAGGACGCCGCGGAGTGGCGCGCGAACTGGCGGGGGAACTACGCCGACTACGCCGCGGTTCTCATCATCTACTGGTGGGAGCAGGGGCCGGAGGAGGAGCTCGCGAAGCTGGACGCCTATGTTAGGAATGGCGGCGGGCTGGTGTTGGCGCACTCGACCTTGGCTGGCTTCCAGAACCAGAAGATTTTCGACGAGTGGACCGGTTTTGCCTACCGTGAGCACAAGCCCGATTACGGGTCCAACCTGGTGTTCGATGCCGACGGCAAGCGGATCGTGCGCGCGCCGGGCGAGGGCAAGGGGTCCTACCACGAGCCGATCCGGCCGTTTGTCATCCAGACCCACGACGCGGCCCATCCGATCATGGCGGGCCTGCCGGAGAAGTGGCTGCAGGCGCCCGACGAGCTCTATCTGTTTTTGCGCGGCCCTGATCCTAACCGTCACGTCATCGCCACGGCCCAAGCGCCTGATGGAACCTTCGCACCCCAGGCGTGGGTGCGCGACCACGGCAAGGGGCGGATCTTTTGCCTGACACCCGGGCACCACGCCCCGGCGGCTTCCTCGGTGGGCTTCATCACGCTGTTAGCCCGGGGGCTTGAGTGGGCCGCCACCGGGAAGGTGACGAGCAAGGTGCCGGTGAATTTTCCGAGCGAGACGGAGTCGGTCACAGATCTGCCGCGCTGGGGCCGGTAGGGGGTTATGGGTTGGTTTGGTGGGAACCGGCCCTCGACAAGAAGTGCACTGCAGGTAGCGTTGGAAGGATGAAGCGGGATTTTGCCGAGATCGCTGAGGAAGCCATGGGCCTGCCCCAGAGCGAACAATTGAGATTGGCCCGGGCTCTTATAGAACAGGCGGAGGCATCCGGAGATCTTGGTGCCGAGGCCGCCTGGGAGGATGAGATCGAGCGCCGCATTGAAACGATTGATGCTGGACTCGCCAAGGGACGGGCGTTCGCAGAGGTGCTGCGAGAGATTGACCGTCAGTTCCCAAGAGGATGCAGCTGATCACGCTTGAGGAGGCGGATCGGGAGTTCCTTGAGTCGGTGACTTATTATGAATCCAAAGAAGCCGGACTCGGGATACGCTTTCGCAATGAAGTCGTGGCTGTTGTGGATTGGATTAGCCGCTTTCCCGAGACACCTCGACTAAGACGAAAAGGGTATCGCCGGGTGAATCTGCACGCGTTTCCGCACTATGTCTCCTACCTCATCCGCGGGGACAAGATCTGGATTTTGGCGATAGCCCACGGGCATCGACGCCCTGAGTTTTGGATGGACAGAATCTGACGGCACAACCGATTGGCACCGTGAACCCGACCCCTTTTAAACCTTGCCTTATAGATCCCGCCCTAGCTGGCTTTGGACGGTTGCGGCGGCGAGGTGCTTGAGGACCGCCGAGGCGGCGAACAGGCCGAAGGTGGCCGTCAGGTGGGTCGCGGTGCCGCAGCCCGAGGCGCAATTGAGGCGGACCGGGGAGTCGAGTGGGCGACCAGCGGCAAGGCGACCTCCAAGGTGCCGGCAAACTTTCCGAGCGAGACGGAGCCGGTCACCGAGCTGCCGCGCTGGGGGGAGAAATGAGTTCTCTGGTCGCGGGATGGTCGTCCTATTCCTCTTTGGGAGGTTTGGCCGCGCCGCGGATCGCGGGAGGCATTTGGGCGTCCCAAGCGTTCCACTTGGCGATCATCGCTTGGACAAGTGGGGCGTTGGTAGCGGCAAGGTTGGTTTTTTCCGCGATGTCTTGGGATAGATCAAACAGCTCGGGGTCGCGGTTTGGGGTAAAGACAAGTTTCCACTGGCCTTGGCGGACGGCGCGTTGGTTGCCCATGTGAAAGAAGAGGGCATCGTGTGGAGCGGTCTTGTTCTCGCCTTTGAGGAAGGGGGTGAGATCGACGCCGTCGAGCTGGGCGGGAGCTTTGGCGCCGGTTAAGGCGGCGCAGGTGGCAAAGATATCCAAGGAACTGACCGGCTCCGGGAAATCGATGCCGGCGGGAAAGACCCCGGGATAGCTGGCGAGGAATGGCACGCGCAGGCCACCCTCATAGGCCGACCATTTATAATCCCGCAGCGGTTGGTTTTCGCTGCGGTTCTCCGGGTGGCCGCCATTATCGGCAAGAAAGAAGACGATAGTTTTCTTTTCCAGGTCACACTGCTGGAGCTTGTCGAGGATTCGTCCAACAGCTTCATCCAGAGCGGTGATGGTTGCCACGGTGTCGGCCCGGGCGGAATCGCCGGGGAATTGTTCGGCAAACTTGGCGGCCTCGCCGGGGCGTGCGGTGGGGTCCTTCGGGACGTCCGGGTGTTGGCCCGCGGCCACGGCCGTATCATAGTTGGCGCGCAGTGTTTGGGCACCCAACAGGACCCGGCGAATGTGCGGGGCGTTGAACGTCACGGTTAGGGCGAAAGGATGATTGCGATTGCGGTCGATAAACTCGGTCGCTTCGCGGGCAAAGAGATCGGTGCTGTATTCGTTGAAGGTTTCGACTTTGCCGTTCCGGGCAAGCTTGGGCTTGAAGTAATCAATGAACGGGGTGGAAACCGCCGAGCAGAGGGTTTCATCAAAGCAGCCGCGCTCGTGGGGCATCGGGCCTTTGCTGTGCCATTTGCCAATCAGGGCGGTGCGGTAACCCGCGTCACGCAGGACTCCCGGGAGTAGTGGCTGGGTGGCCGGAATGCCTCCGGCGTTGTCCCGAAACCCAATCCGCTGCGGGTAAACTCCGCTGAACAGCGCCGCGCGCGATGGCCCGCACAAGGAATGGGTGACATAGCCGGAGCTGAATTTCACTCCCGACT
Organism: Akkermansiaceae bacterium; assembly: GCA_044373465.1. Taxonomy (GTDB): domain Bacteria; phylum Verrucomicrobiota; class Verrucomicrobiia; order Verrucomicrobiales; family Akkermansiaceae; genus JBILQA01. The sequence goes on from JBILQE010000012.1 coordinate 48,686, forward strand.
TGGCCAGCCGATCGATATTCGGCGTTTTGACTTCCTGGCGCAGGAAGCAACTCACATCGCCACTGCCGAGATCATCGACAAGGATCACCACAATATTCGGCTTGGTGTCATCGGCCGCATGGACGGGTCCAAGTGGAAGCCAAGCCAAGGCAAGGGCAAGAGCGGGGATTCGCATTTTCATCATGGTGTGAGCGCTCGCGGCCTCGCCGCAAGGTTTTTTAGCACGGCGGAGGCGGCGAAGAGGCCGAAGGTGGCGGTGAGGTGGGTGGCGGTGCCGTAGCCCGAGGCGCAGTTGAGGCGGGCGGGGGAGTCGGCCGGGCGGTCCGGGCTAACCGAGCCGTCGCACTGGGAGAACATTTGTTCCTCGGGGGAGAAGACGGCGGTGACGCCGAAGGCTGGTGGTTTGTTGGAATCGGTTGGAAATTGATAGTCCGCGCGCAGTTTGCGCCGTACCTGGTTGAGGAGCCCGTCGTGGTGGGTGTGGGCGAGGTCGGCGATGGCGATCTGGGTCGGGTCGGTGCGGCCGCCGGCGCCGCCTGAGGTGACGATGTGGATGGAGCGTTGGACGCACTCGGCGATGAGGAGGCATTTTGGGTTGATCACGTCGATGGCGTCGATGACCGCGTCAAATCCCGGGGCGAGGATTTCCTCGATGTTGCGCTCGCCGAGGAAGGTCGGGTGTTCGATGACCTCGGCCTCCGGATTGATGGCGCGGATGCGTTCGGCCATGGCGGCGGTTTTGAGTCGGCCGATGTGGCCGTCCATGGCGTGGAGTTGGCGGTTGATGTTAGTCAGGCAGAGTTCGTCGAGGTCGACCAGGGTGAGTGAGCCGACCCCGGAGCGGGCAAGCGCCTCGGCGGCCCACGACCCGACGCCGCCGATGCCGACAACCGCGACGCGGGAGGTCTGGAAGGTGCGCAAGGCGGTGGTTCCGTAGAGACGGGCGATGCCGCCGAAGCGGGTCTGGAACGATTCTGTTAGCATGGGCGGACAGCGGGAAGGAAGGCGGCGGCCAGCCACAGGCAGGCGTGGATTTTCGCGTCGATCGCGCAGCCGCGGGCCTCGCAGGCGGCAAGCCATGCGGGCAGGGTGGCGAGGGGGGCGAGGTGGACGACGATGTCCTCACCGGGGGTGCCGCCGCCGGCGTTCTCGCGGACCAGGCCGGTGGCGAGGAACAGGTGGGTGTATTCGGAAGTCATTCCCGCCGAGGTCGGGGTGACGATCAATTCTGTTAGCTTGGCGGCCCGGAAGCCGGTTTCCTCGAGGAGTTCGCGCGCCGCGGTGGCCTCGAATGGTTCGCCGCGGAATTCCGGTTCGTCGCCGCAGAGGCCGGCGGGGATCTCGATGACGCGGCGCTGGAGCGGCTCGCGGTATTGTTCGACGAGCACCAAATGGCCGTCGTCGGTGACCGGAAGAATTCCCACGGCGCTGTCGGCAAACGGGCGCTCGGCGAACTGCCAGTGGCCGCGCTGGTAGATTCCGAGGTATTTACCTTCGTAAAGAGGGATTTTCATCGGCTGTTTCCGGCTAAGAAAGGTTGGAAGTCGCGCGTATTCGGCGCTACCTAGAGCAGCCGCCTGAGTCATGCAACGCTACGATTACGAGATTCCCCTGACCTTTAAGCACCGCATTTGTTTTACGCGGCATGCTTTTGCGGCGGGCAACCGGGTCGTCGCGGAGCTGTTGGAGGAGGGCGGTGGGCGCAAGGTTTTGGTTTTTCTCGAGGAGGCGGTTGCCGAGGCGTGGCCGCAGCTGGCCGAGAATATCGCCGGCTACGTCCAACGCGAGACGGATCTGGAGTTTCGCGGGGTGCTGGTCCTCGAGGGGGCTGAACGGATCAAGGCGGACGACACGGCGGTCCGCTGGGTGTGGGACACCATTGAGGAGCAGGGGATTGACCGGCACTCGTACATTCTGGCGGTCGGTGGCGGGGCGTTTCTTGACGCGGTCGGCTACGGCGCGGCCACCGCCCACCGCGGCGTCCGGCTCATCCGGCTGCCGACGACGACCCTTTCCCAGGACGACAGCGGGGTGGGCGTGAAAAACGGCATCAACGCCTACGGGAAAAAGAATTTCCTCGGGACCTTCAACGTCCCGTTTGCGGTCGTCAACGACTTCGCCTTCCTCCACACCCAACCGGCCGACACCCGCCGGTTCGGGCTTGTCGAGGCGCTCAAGGTGGCGCTGGTCAAGGACGGGCGCTTCTTCGAGTGGATGGAGGACCAGGCCGCCGCGCTTGCCGAACTCAAGCCGGCAATGTTGGAGGAGGCTGTCGAACGCTCCGCGATCCTCCACGCGGGCCACATCGCCCAGGGCGGCGACCCGTTTGAGAGCGGCAGCAGCCGGCCGCTCGACTTCGGCCACTGGTCGGCCCACAAGCTCGAGCAACTAACAGCCTTCAAGTTCTCCCACGGCGAGGCCGTCGCTGTTGGAGTGGCGCTCGACACGATCTACTCGCGCCGGACCGGGCGGCTTAGCGCCGACGGGTGCGAGCGGGTGCTCTCGCTGATAGAGACGCTGCGGCTGCCGCTCTGGCATGACATGCTTGACGCCCATGACGGCCACGGGCGGCGGCTGGTCTACGCCGGGCTTGAGGAGTTCCGCGAGCACCTTGGCGGGCGGCTAACTGTGCTGCTGCTCCGCGACCTCGGGCGCGGCGAGGACGTCCACGAGATGGATGAGGCGGTGCTCGACGAGTGCATCGACGAGCTGCGCCAGCGCACCGCGGTGGCCGTCTGAGGATGTTGGAGACCCGCAACCGAAGGCTAGCCGATCGTGCTCGCGCCGAAGTAGGGGATGAGCGCGGCGGGGATTTGGATCGACCCGTCGGGTTGCTGGCACTGCTCTAACAACGCTACGAACAGGCGCGGCAGCGCGGTGCCCGAGCCGTTGAGGGTGTGGCAGAACTTGTTTTTCCCGTCGTCGTCCTTGAAGCGCAGCTTCATCCGGCGGGCCTGATAGTCGCCGAAGTTAGAGCAGCTGGAGACCTCGAGGAACTTCCCCTGGCCGGGCGCCCAGACTTCGATGTCGTAGGTTTTCGTCGAGCCGAAGCCGATGTCGCCGGTGCACAGTTCGATGACGCGGTAGTGGAGGCCGAGTTTTTGGAGGATTGCCTCGGCGTGGCCGGTGAGCTCCTCGAGGGCGTCAAAGGAGCGCTCGGGGTGGACGATCTGGACGAGTTCGACCTTGTCGAACTGATGGATGCGGATGATTCCGCGGTTGTCGCGCCCGGCGCTGCCGGCCTCGCGCCGGAAGCACGGGGTGTGGGCGGTTAGCTTGATAGGCAGTTCCTCGCGGGAGACGATCATGTCGCGGTAGAGGTTGGTCACCGGGACTTCGGCGGTGGGCGCCAGAAACAGCGTCTGGTCCTCAAGGCCGTACATGTCGTGTTCAAACTTCGGCAGCTGGCCGGTGCCCTCCATGCACTCGCGCTTGATGATGTGCGGCACGTTGACCTCCTCGTAGCCGTGCTCGCGCGTCTGGGTGTCGAGCAGGAACTGGATGAGCGCGCGCTCAAGCCGCGCCCCGCGGCCGCGGTAGACGACAAACCCGCTCCCCGCGACGCGCACTCCACCGTCGAAGTCCACCAGCCCGTGGAGCGCGGCGAGCTCGACGTGGTCGCGGGCGGCCTCGATGTTAGGTTTGGTTTCCCAGACGCGGATTTCCGGGTTGGCGGACTCATCGCTGCCCACCGGGCAGGCGGCGTGGGGCAAGTTAGGGATGGCCATCAACAGGGCCGCCTGTTGGAGGCCGGCGGCCTCGGCGGCTTCATCGAGGGCTTTGATCTTCTCGGCGATTCCCTTGACCTCCGCCTCGCTCGCGGAGGTGTCCTGCCCCTGGCCGCGGAGGATGCCGATCTGTTTCGACGTCTGGTTGCGCTGGCTTTGGAGCGTTTGCTTTTCAGTCTCCGCGTGGCGGCGGGTCTCATCGCAGGCGAGGACCGCGTCGATGAGCGTCCAGGAATCTCCGCCGCGGGCCTGCAGGCGTTCCTTGATGGCGGCGGGGTTCTCTCGGATGTCGCGAATGTCGAGCATGGGATCCTTGGGTTGTTAGACGCGGCGGAACTTGCCCGCTGCGCGAATAAAAGAAAACGCCAAAAACTTCTCTCAGTTCAGCTCCCCGAGAAACGACTTCTCGCACAACTCGGCATACTTCCCGCCCCGCGCCAACAGGTCGGCGTGGGTCCCCGACTCGATCACCCGCCCCTGCTCGAGCACGTAGATCCGGTCCGCATTGCGAATCGTCGAGAGCCGGTGGGCGATGACAAACGACGTCCGGTTCTCCATCAGCGCCTCAAGCGCCCCCTGGATGAGGTGCTCGGTCTGCGAGTCGACGCTCGCGGTGGCCTCGTCTAACAACAGGACCGGAGGGTCCTTGAGCAGCGCCCTGGCAATCGAGAGCCGCTGCTTTTCGCCGCCTGAGAGCTTGACGCCGCGCTCGCCGACGTTGGTGTCCAACTGTTGGGGGAGTTGGGCGACGAACTCGGCGGCGTGGGCGGCCTTGAGGGCGTGCCAGATGGCGGCGTCGGGAGCGCCGCGGCGGGCGAGTTCCATGTTTTCGCGCACGGTGCCGTTGAACAGGAACGGCTCCTGGGTGACGTAGCCGAAGGTCCCGCGCAGGCTTGCCTTGGAGATCTGGTTGAGCTCGATGCCGTCGATGGTGATCGAGCCGGAGTCGTACTCGTAGAAGCGGGTCAGTAGCGAGACGATCGTCGACTTGCCCGCACCGGTTGAGCCGACCAGCGCGACGGTCTCGCCCGGGTCGGCGTAGATCGAGACGTGCTCGAGGGTCGGCTGGTTGCCGTAGGAGAAGCTAACATCAGTTAGGACAACTGCGCCGCAGACCGGTTCGGGAAGAGGTTGGCCGTCGCGGGCGTGGATTTCGTCGTCGGTGTCGAGGATTTCAAAGACCCGGTCGCCGGCGGCGCGGGCCGAGAGGAACATCTGGTTGAGCTGGTGGAGGACCCGGACGGGCTCATAGAAGCCGTTGAGGAGCAGAAAGAACGCGGTCAGTTGGCCGTAGCTCATCTCGCCGCGGAGGACTTGGCCGCCGCCGATGCCAAGGACCAGCACCGAGCCACCCATACCGATAAAGTTCATCCCAGGGCTGTAGGCGGCCCAGTAGCGCATCACCTGCAGGGTGACCTTGCGCAGCGCGTCACTCGCGGCGTTGAAGCGCCGGTGTTCCTCCGGTTCGGCGGCATAGGCCTTGATTTGGCGGATCCCGGAGATGTTGTCGTGGAGGATCGAGTTGAGGTCGCTCGTCGCGTCGCGCTGGGCCTTGTAGCGCTGGCGGGCGTTGCGCGAGTAGAGCCAGGCGCCGATGGCTAACAGCGGCAGCGGCAGCGTCGCCCACATCCCTAACCAGGCGTTGTTATAATAGAGGACCGCGCCGATGACCAGGATCTGCAGCGTGGCGGTTAGTCCCTGTTCGACGCCGTCGATCAAGGCCCGCTCCATGGCGGTGACGTCCTCGATGACGCGGGTCATGATGTCGCCGGTGCGGCGGGTGTCGAACCAGTCGAGCGGGAGGCGTTGGATTTTGTCGTAGAGGTCGGAGCGGAGGTCGAAGATGACGCGCTGCTCGAAGATATTGTTGATGAGGATGCGCGAGGCGTTGAGGAGGTCCTTGAGGAAGAAGGTGGCGAGGGCGAGGAAAGTGAAGAAGGTCAGGCGGCCGGCGTCGCCGCTGGGGATGACGGTGTCGATGACGTAGCCGGTGACCGTGGCGAAGACCGGGAAGAGCAGGGCGATGAGCATGGCGCAGCCGAGCTGGGCGCTGGCCAAGCCTGGGTAGCGGCGCAGGTAATTGAAGACCCTGAGGAGCGTGTGCATGCGGAAAGGGGCGCCACCCATGGCCGGGGGCGGTGGAATTGTAAAGCCAAGCGAGCCAATCTTGCTTTTTTGGATTGTCGGCGGGCGTTTCTCTCTTTAATTGTTCCGAGCCTAAGCCCAAAGAACCTCCACAAATTCACACGTCATGGCCAAAACCTTCGCGATCCTTTCCGCGCTTATCCTGCTGATTTCAGCGATTGTCGCATACAAGAACCAGCAGTTGTACGTCGCGGAAATTACTCTGCGAAAGGAGACCGAGGCCAACAACAAGCGGCTCAGCGGGAATTTGGAAAAGCTTGTCGCCGAGGTGAAGACCGAGGAAGGCACGCTCGCCGAGGCCAAGGCGGATCTGAAGCAGCGCGAGGAGGCGGTTGCCGGCCAGACCCAGAAGAACAACGAGATCACCGCCGAGGTGGCCGCCAAGCGCAACGAGGTGGCGACCCGCGAGGCGCAGGTGGCCGAGGCAGAGAAGAGCGTGGGCAATGCAGACGACGTGCGCGAATTGGTGACCAAGCTCAAAGCGCAGCGGGTGGAACGCGCGACGCTCAGCGACGAGATCAGCACCAACGAGGCAAGCCTCAGCAACCTGACCGCCGAGAACAAGCGTCTCGACGGGGTGATCGCTGAGCTGCGTGAGCAGACAAGCTGGCCGGTGCGCAAGATTTCCAACCCGAAGCTGTGCACCACGGTGAGCTCGTCCTACCCGACGTGGGGGTTTGTGACGCTTTCAGCGGGTGAGAACGCCGGGGTCATCGCCGGATCGGTGCTGGAAGTGAAGCGCGACGACGCGACCGTGGCGCGCCTGCTGGTGACCGCGGTGGAAAGCAGCACCTCGGCCGCCGACATCATCCCTGACGTGGCCAATGGCCCGCAACCAGTTGTCAATCCCGGCGATTTGGTCGTTGCGGCCGCGCCGAGCAATGAGGGCGTCCTGCGGCCATCGGCAGACAAGCCGGCGCTGCCGAAGGCCGACCTCCCGCCATTGGAAGGCACCACCCCGGCCGCCCCGCTGGAAGGCTCTGGCGATCCAACTGCGCCAGCCGAAGCTCCGGCCGAGGCTCCGGCCGAGGCACCAGCCGAGGCACCAGCCGAGGCGCCGGCCGCTCCTGCTGGAGAAGCCGCGGATCCATTCGCCGACTTTGCCACCCCGAGCGGGAACTAAGCCCAACGAGCAGCTCTTGCCTCCACTTAAAGAACTTTCATGAAAATCCTCCTCTACATCCTCGCCGTGGTCGTCATCGCCGGAACCGCGGTGCTTTCGTTCAACAACCGGGTGAAATACCAGAACCAGGTGACCATCCGCAAGGAGGTGTTCGCCGACAATGGCCGCCTCGACGCCAGCATCGCCAGCAACGAGAAGACCCTCAAGGGCCTACGCGATGAAGTCGCCGCGACCCGCGATTCGATCGCCATTCAGATTGCCGATCTTGAGCGCTTGGAAGCCGCCTACCGGACCTCGACGAAGGAACTCCTCGAGCTTGACGCGAAGATGAAGGAGCTCGCCGAAAGGCTTGCGGAGCAGGAGGCGGTCCGTAAGGAGGTCGCTGCAATCCTTGGCTCCGAGAACGTGACGCTTGAGGAACTGCCTGGGGAAATTGACAAGATCAACACCCAGCTTGAAGAGCAGCGCATCGCCAAGGACAAGCTCGTCAAGCTGGTCACCGACGCGGAGACCGCGGTGGCGGGCGCGCACGACGAGGTTGGACGGCTCCAGAGCCGGGTCTCGACCCGCGCGATTGCCATCAGCCGCAACGCGATGCAGTCGGTCATCACCGGGGTGAACAACGATTGGGGATTTGCCGTGGTCGGTTCAGGATCCGGAACCGGGGTGACTGCCGAAACCCGCTTCCTGGTGCAGCGCGACGGCCACGCGATCGCGCGGCTTGTCCCGACGGCCATCGAAGCCGGCCAAACGATCACCGACATCGATCCAAAGTCGATCAAGCGGGGTGTTACCCTGCGCGCCGGCGACATCGTCATCCTCCAGAACGTGAACAAATAGCGCCGGGAGGACCGAAGCTTTTCCAACCCTGCGGGCTTGCGTCCGCAGGGTTTTTTTTTATCCTGCGCCCATGACACGGGCATGGATGGTCGTTTTGGTTTTGCTGGTCCCGGCCGTTCTGGGCGGATGCGCCACTCAGGAGCGGCCCAAGCCGCGCGGGCCGCAGAGCCAGGAGGACCCGAAGGCGTGGAACCGGATGCAGCCCGGCGAAGGCCAGGGAATGTTCGGCGGCGCGCTGCAACGCCGTTGAGCATGCTTCGTCGGGCCCGCCGCTATGCCGCGCTGCTCGCCGCTGCAGCCATCCTCGGCGGCTGCAGCGACCACCAGCTCACCCCGCAGTCCCGCGAGTTCACCCGCATCTCGCTCGGCTCTGATTTTTTCCGCCCGCCCGCCCCCAGCAGCTCACCCTAAGCTCCCGGGCCGCCCTTTCGCTGCGGGCCGCCATTGAGGTGGGCAGCTGCGCGGGCGTGGCTGGCCTGCGCGGTTGAGTAGGCGACTAAAGGTCTGGCCATTAGTTTGTAGATCAACCTGAGGCAGAGGAGGTTGGGAATGATGCGGGTGCGTCGATCAGGGGCCGTAGGCGGGCGGCCGTGTGGGGCGGTGGTCATCAGCGGTGGTAGGGCTCGCCGCGTTTGATGGTGCGCACCCGGTAGAGCTGCTCGGTGAGGATGAGCAGGGCGAGTTCATGCTGCAGGGTGAGGGAGGAAAGGCACCAGACTTCGTCGGCCTGGGCGCGGAGTTCCGGGGTGTGGCCGTCGGAGGCGCCGATGAGGAAGGCGACGGTTTTCAGGTCGCCGCGGCGCTCCATGAGGTCGAAGCGGGCGACCCAGGCGGCGGTTGTGAGGGATTCGCCGCGCTCGTCGAGGGCGATCCGATAGGCGTCCTGGGAGGCGTCGAGGAGGCGGGCGGAAACCTCCGCGGAGCTGCCGTCCTTGACGTGGCGGAGCTCGAAGTTCCCGTAGCGGGTCAGGCGCTTGAGGTATTCGGCGATGCCGTCGCGGGCGTAGCCGAGGGCGGGTTTGCCGGCGGCGAGGATGAGGTGCTTCACGCCGTAGTGTGGAAACCAGCGGGCCGGCATGTCGAGCCTGCCAGCGAGGCTCGACGCCGGGATGGGAGATTGCCTAACGTTCATTCATGGATCGTCCCCGTTGCCCTTGGCTGCCCGCCAATCTTGACCTTTACCGCGACTACCACGACTGCGAGTGGGGGGTGCCGTCGCGCGACCGGCGGTACCTATTTGAAATGCTCTGTCTTGAAGGTGCGCAGGCCGGGTTGTCGTGGTGGACGGTGCTGCGCAAGCGGGAGGGCTACCGGGAGGTTTTCCACCAATTTGTGCCCGAGGCGGTTGCGGCGATGACCGACGCCGAGCTGGAGGCCCTCATGGGCGACGCCGGAATCATCCGCCATCGCGGGAAGATCTTCGCGGTGCGCCAGAATGCCCGCGCATGGCTCGAGTTGGAGGCCAGGGAGGGCAGCGCGGTGGATTTCCTGTGGAGTTTCATCGGCGGTCAGCCGCGGCAGACCCGGCGCGAGTCGATGGCCGATTTGCCGTCCAAGACACCGGAGTCCGAAGCGATGAGCAAAGCCCTGCGGCGCGCCGGGTTCAACTTCGTCGGCGCCACGACGATGTACGCCTTCATGCAGGGTGTCGGGATGGTCAACGACCACACCGTCGGGTGTTTCCGCTGTGCGCAACTCGGCTAGTCGCGCCAGCGGCGGGTGAGCTCGGCGTAGGCGTCGATCCGGCGGTCGCGGAAGAATGGCCAGATCCGGCGGAAGTCTTCAACCTCTTCAAGGTTGCAATCGTGGATGAGGATTTCCTCGGTGGCGCTGCCCGCCTTGGCGACAATTTCGCCGTATGGGTTGGCGATGAACGACTGGCCCCAGAACTCGGTGTCCTGCTCGGTGCCGGTCCGGTTGGTCGCGGCGATGAAGCAGCCGTTGGCCACGGCGTGGCCGCGCTGGACGGTTTCCCAGGCGGTGTGCTGGGCGGCGCCAAGGGTGGGCTTTTCCGCGGGCAGCCAACCGATGGCCGTCGGATAGAGGATGATGGTGGCGCCGTCCATCGCGGTGAGGCGCGCGGCCTCCGGGTACCATTGGTCCCAGCAAATGAGCACGCCGATGCGCCCGAAGCGGGTCTCCCACGCGCGGAAGCCGGTGTCACCGGGGGTGAAGTAGAATTTCTCCTCGAATCCCGGATCCTGCGGGATGTGGTGCTTGCGGTAGATCCCGAGCAGGCTGCCGTCCGCATCGATGACCGCAGCGGTGTTATGATACAGCCCCGGACCGCGCTTTTCAAACAGCGAGGCGACGATCACCACCCCGAGTTCCGCCGCAAGCGGTTGGAGCACCGCGGTGGTTGGCCCGGGGATCGTCTCGGCCAGGTCGAACAGCGCCGGATCCTCGGTCTTGCAAAAATACTCGGTCAGGAAAAGTTCCTGGGTGCAGATGATCTGCGCGCCGCGCTCCGCCGCCTCGCGGATCAGCACGACGTGGTGGGCCAGCGCCGCGGCGGGCGAATCAAAGGCGCGTGACTGGAGCAGGGCAAGGCGTGGCATGGCGAAGGGGGAGGACCATACCCCTAACAACCGCAGGTGAGAAGTGCCGAGTGCCGGACGATTAAGACCTGCGCAAGGTGCGGGGAGGCTGTAGGAGTGGCCGGTGAAGATATCCGTGATCATTCCGGCGCGCGACGAGGAGGCCTATCTCACTGCCTGTTTGGCGGCGGTGGCGGCTGCGGCGGTCCACGCCGGGGTGGCGGTCGAGACGGTGGTGGTGCTCAACCGCTGCACCGACCGGACCGAGGAGCTTGCCCGGGCGCACGGCGCGGTGGTTGTGTGTGAGGATGAACCGAACCTTTCGCAGATCCGCAATGCGGGCGCCGCGGCGGCCAGCGGCGAGATTCTGGTGACGGTGGATGCCGACAGCCGGCTCCACCCGCTGAGCTTGCGCGAGATCGTCCGCAAGCTCGGAAGCGGGCGCTATGTCGGTGGCGGCAGCGCAGTGCTGCCGGAGCGGGTTTCGCTGGGGATCATCGTCACCATGTGCTGCGTGCTGCCGCGGCTGATCCGCCACGGGGTTTCCTATGGCTCGTTTTGGACGACCCGGGAGAATTTTGCGGCCATCGGCGGGTTTGACCCGGCGTTCATCACCATCGAGGACGTGGACTTCGCGCGCCGCCTGCGGGCGCTCGGGCGGCAGCGCGGACTCGCCTTCGGAACCCTCTGGCGCACCCCGCTGGTGACCTCCTGCCGGAAGTTCGACACCTTTGGCGATTGGTACCTTGTGCGCCACCCGGACTTTTTGCGCCGGGTGTTCACCGGCACCGATCGCGCCGCGGCGGACGAGTACTGGTACCGGGCGGAGCGGGGGAGTCGCAGGTCTGAAAGTCAAAAGCCGAAGGTCGGCAGGTGAATGAGCTATTTCAGGGCACGTCTTTCGACCTTCAGACCTTCAGACCTTCGACTCCCTCTCCCCCGGTGCATCCTGCAATCGTTTGGCGTGCGCCTGGTGCACAATCCCCGCGGGCGTCCTTCCCGGGTCCTGCAACCGCGGCGCATTGCGCTTGGCACCGATGCTGCGAAAGGGGCGCGAGGCGGCGCCCCGAGGCGAACGCCATCCCCAGGAAAACACCATGAACGAAACCACCACTGAACACTGCATTGATGTCTGCAACCGCCTGCTGCGCGGCGAGCGCTCCGCGGTCGAGACCTACAACCAAGCGATCGAACGGTTCACCGACTCGCCCGCCCGGCCCGAGCTTGAGCGCATCCGCACGGAGCACCACGAGGCGGTCAACCGGCTCATCCAGAGCGTCCGCGAAATGGGCGGCACGCCCGACGAAAGCTCCGGCAGCTGGGGCGTCTTCGCCCGCGGCGTGCAGGGCGCGGCCAACCTGTTTGGCGCCGGCTCCGCGGTGAGCAACCTCCAGAATGGCGAGGAGCATGGCCGCTCCGATTACCAGGACGCGCTCCAGGACGAGGATGTCATGCCTGAGCACAAGGCCATGATCCGCGACGAGTTGCTCCCGCGCATCCAGCGCCACATCAGCACCCTCGAGCGCCTCGAGGATTACGCCTGAGGAGCGTCCAGGAATGGCCCGGCGGAGCATTCCCCGGGCTGTTCCCCCCGCGGCGCGGCGTGGCCGTGCAGGATGCCGCGGGGCGCGGCGCAGATCGCACCACGCCGCCGCCCGCCCGCCCGCCCGATCGCGGCCAGGCGCCGCCGCGGACCCCTAGCTGCCCCCATTCTTCGCTCAAGGTCAGAAGGTCAGGGAATCCTGCCAAATCCCGGCACAGGGCCTGCGAGTCGGCAAAGCATGCATGACCACGCCACGGCGTGTTGCCTCCCCTGGAGTCGCTGCCACGCCCTCGGCCATCCTTCCGCCCAGCCCATTTTCCGGCCAGTCGTCCGCCCCGGAGCAGTCCCGCCATCCAAGGGCAGACACCGGCGCAAGTTTCAATCCACCCAACCATTCCCCCAATGAACGATCCGATGAAACCCACCAACCAGGCGTCCGGCGCCGAGCCGCGCGTTGGCGCCGGCCAGAGCACCGGCGGCTTTAGCTCGCCGAAAACCTCGATCCCGCCACTGCAACGAGGCGAGCTCGGAGAAATCAAGGACGAGGTGAAGGAGAAATCCCGCCAAGCCTTTGAAGAGGCGAAGTCCGGCGCCCAGGAATCCTTCCAGCAGGCCCGCCAGGCCGGCCGCGGGTTCGTCCACCAGCGCAAGGCGATGCTCGCCGACAAGGTCGCCGAGTACCACGACGCGGTCGCCGCAGCAACCGGCACGCTCGAACGCGAGCACAATCGGCTGGCGGCCCCGTCGGCCAAGGCTGCCGCGCAGCTTGAACGATTCGCCAGCTACCTGCGCAACCACGAGCCGGAAGACCTCGTCGAGGACCTCAGCCGGTTCGCCCGCCGCCGCCCGGAAGTCACCTTCGGGGCGATGTTCATCGTGGGGCTCGCCGCCGCGCGGTTCCTGAAGGCCTCGGCGCGGCGCACACCGCGGCGCGACACCCGCTCGTCGAGCGTGCGCAACTCTGGCACCGCCTCGGTCGAGGCCGAGCAGCACGCGCTGGACACCCCGGCGGTGGATCTCGCCGAGCTGGCGGCCGCGCAGGAGCCCCGCCCAGCGATTTTTCCGCAAGCCTAACCCTACTGGCCATGAATGGTGACCCCAATATCACAGACCTCCTCAGGCAGCTCAGGGATGACACTACCGCGCTGGTGCGCGAGGAAGTCAACCTGGCCAAGACTGAGGCGAAGGAGAAACTCAAGGTGGCCGGGCGCAGCTCGGGCATCATCGGCGCGGGCGCGGTGCTCGGCTTCAGCGGGCTGCTGCTGGTGCTGATGTCGCTCGGCTACCTGTTGCGCGAAGTGTTCCGCAATGCCGGGATGAGCGAGGCGATCGCCACGTTCCTCGGCTTTCTGATCGTCGGGGCGCTCGTCGCGGGAATTGCCGCCGTCATGATCACCAAGGGGCTCAAGAGCCTAACGGGCGATTCCCTCGCTCCGCAACGAACCACCCGCTCACTCAGGGAAGACAAGGAGTGGGTCCAACGCAAAGCTTCATCATGAAACACGAAAACCAGTCACTTCATAAGCACGAGCACGACAGTCCGGCGCCGGAGCGCTCCAGCGAGCAGATCGAATCGGACATCCGCCGGACCCGTGGGCGCATGGACGCGACCCTTGACGAACTCGGCAACCGGCTGAGCGCGCGCTATTTCATCAACTCCCTGCTGGACTGGTGGGAGGCGCCGAAGTCGGGAACTCGCGGGAATGCCGCGGCGATGGCGGCCTACCACGGGGTTGCCCGGCAGGTGAAAGCCCATCCGATGCCCTCGCTGTTGATTGGCGCGGGGATTGCGTGGCTTATCCGGGACGCGGCTTCGAAGGACGAGGACGAGTTCGCCATCGAGGACGACGTCGAGATTTACCGGACGCCGGCGGGCAGCCGCGGGGTTGCCAGCCGGTCGAGTGATGACCTGTATGCCAACGAGGACGAGTTCGGGTTCGGCGCGGTCGACGAGCCAGTGGGCGACCAGCATGGTGCCGGCGGCTCGCTGAGCGACAAGCTTGGTGCGGCCGGCGAGGCGGCCAAGCAGGCGTTGACCGGAGCGACGCGCAAGATCAAGCGCAAGCTCGGCAAGTCGAAGGGCCGGTTGGCGGAATCCGGACGGGAAACTGCCGGCGAGCTTAGCCAGCGTGGCCATGACCTCTACGAGCGCGGCCGGTCGATGGGCCATAAGGTTGGCGAGCAGCTTGAGCACGGGTATGAGGCTGGGACTGCGCGGCTTGAGCGCGCGGTCCAAGACTACCCGCTGGCGGTTGGGCTTGGGTTTGCGGCCCTTGGGGTGCTTGCCGGGGTACTCATTCCGAGTTCGCGCCGCGAGGATGAATGGCTCGGCGAGAAATCCGACCAGCTTGCCGACGCGACCCGCGAGAAAGGCAGTGAGCTGTTGGAGCGCGGCAAGGCGGTTGCCCACCGTGTCGGGGATGCGGTCAAGGAAGAGGCCCGCGAACAGGGGCTCAGCGCGGGTGACGTCGGCCAGGCAATCTCGGGACTCACCGAGAAGGCGGCCCACCTCGCCGCCCGGGCGAAGCAGGAAGTGAGTCAGGCAGCCAAGGACGAGGGGCTTACCCCTAGCCAGCTCGAGAGTGAGGCGCAGGCGCAGATGACCCCGGAGAACCGTGCTCCGGAGCAGCGCGGGTGGTAGCCTGGTAGGATAAAGGAATCGGCCCGAAAAAAAACCCCGTTCTCCGGAAGGAGGACGGGGTTTTTGGTGAGGTGTGCCTTGGGTAACTTACTTGGCGGCGCGTTCAGCGGCGAGCTTGTCGGCGGCGTTCTTGATGACCTCGTCGGCGATGTTGCGCGGGCATGGGGCGTAGTGGCTGAACTCCATGGAGAACTGGCCGCGGCCTGAAGTCATCGAGCGGAGGTCGCCGATGTAGCCGAACATGTCGCTGAGCGGGGCATCAGCCTTGATGCGGACGCCGGTCGGGGTCGGCTCCTGGCTCTTGATCATGCCGCGGCGGCGGTTGAGGTCGCCGATGCAGTCGCCGACGTGGTGCTCCGGGGTGAAGACGTCGATCTTCATGATCGGTTCGAGGAGCTGCGGGCCGCACTTTTTCATCGTTTGACGATAGGCGGCCTTGGCGGCGATTTCGAAGGCGAGGGCGGAGGAGTCAACCGCGTGGGTGCCGCCGTCGACCAGGGTGACCTTGAAGTCCAAGCAAGGATAGCCGGCGAGGACGCCCTTGTCCTTGGAGTTGCGGAAGCCCTTTTCAACGGCCGGGATGTATTCCTTGGGAACGTTGCCGCCGACGATCTTCGACTCGAAGATGAAGCCGCCGCCGATTTCCTCTTCGCTGACTGGCTCGATGATGTAGTCGATCTTGGCGAACTGGCCGGAACCGCCGGACTGCTTCTTGTGGGTGTAGGAGTCCTCGACGCGCTGGGTGATCGTCTCACGATAAGCAACCTGCGGTTTGCCGACCTCGACCTCGACCTTGTGGGTGCGCTTGAGGATGTCCACCTTGATGTCGAGGTGGAGTTCGCCCATGCCCTTGAGGATCATTTCGCCGGTTTCGATGTCGGTTTCGACGCGGAACGACGGGTCCTCCTGGATCATCTTGCCGATGGCGTTGCCAAGTTTTTCGGCGTTGGCCTTGTCCTTGGGAGCGACGGCGATGGAGATGACCGGATCCGGGAACACCATCGGCTCAAGAGTCGCAGGCTTGTTCTGGTCGCACAGGGTGTGGCCAGTCTGGACGTTCTTGAGACCGACGAGTGCAACGATGTCGCCCGCCTGGGCGGAATCGACTTCGGTGCGGTCGTTGGCGTGCATCTCGACCATGCGGCCGATGCGCTCGGTTTTTCCAGTGAACGAGTTGAGGATGGTGTCGCCCTTGTTGATGCGGCCCGAGTAGATGCGGGTGAAGGTCAGGGCGCCGTACTTGTCATCCATGATCTTGAACGCCAGGGCGCGCAGCGGCGCGTCGGCGGTCACATGGGCGACCTCGCCGGTCGGGTTGCCTTCAAGGTCGACTTCTTCCTGCGGGGCAACGTCGAGCGGGCAGGGGAGGAAGTCGACGACGGCGTCGAGCAGCGGCTGCAGGCCCTTGTTCTTGAAGCTTGATCCGCAGTAGGTTGGGAAGAAGCTCAGGTTCACGCAGCCTTTGCGGATGCATTTTTTGAGGGTGGCGATGTCCGGTTCGATGCCATCGAGGTATTTCTCCATGACATCGTCGTCTTGTTCGACGGCGGTTTCGATGAGGTCAGCGCGGTATTTTTCAACCTGATCGACCATGTCGGCGGGGACGTCGCCGATCTTGAACGCTTCAGGCTGGCCTGACTCGTCCCAGATGTAGGACTTGCGCTCGAGCAGGTCGACCACGCCGACGAACTCGCCTTCGGTGCCGATCGGCAGGACCATGACGAGCGACTTGGCCCCGAGGACGGTTTTGACCTGGTCGACGACGCGGTAGAAGTCGGCGCCGATGCGGTCGAGCTTGTTGACGTAGATGATGCGGGAGACTTTCGAGTCGTTGGCGTAGCGCCAGTTGGTTTCCGACTGTGGTTCGACGCCGCCGGAGCCGCAGAAGACGCCGATGCCGCCGTCGAGAACCTTCAGGGAGCGATAGACCTCGATGGTGAAGTCGACGTGTCCGGGAGTGTCGATGATGTTGAACTGGTAGCCCTTCCAGAAGCAGGAGGTGGCCGCGGACTGGATGGTGATGCCGCGTTCGGCTTCCTGCTCCATGAAGTCCATGGTCGACTCACCGTCATGAACCTCGCCAAGCTTGTGGATCTTCCCGGTGAGCTTCAAGATGCGCTCGCTGGTGGTCGTTTTGCCCGCATCGACGTGAGCAAAGATGCCGATGTTGCGGTATTTGGAGAGGTCCTTCATGGTCGTTGTGTGTGGAGAGATGTGTCTCGCGTGGGCGAGTCAGCTAGCGCAGACTCCCGGTTTGGGCAACCCCCGGTTTGGAAAAAATCAGCAATCGGCGAAATTCAACGGCCAAACAGCCGCAAAACCGGGGGCAGCGGGAGCCGCCGGAGAACGCCGATGCCCGGGCACGGGCAAAAAAAATGGCCCGGTGGTGGTCCACCGGGCCCGAGTGGGGTTTTCTGCTGGTTCAGGGTTCGGCAAGCTCGGTCACGGCGACGATGCCCAGGACCCGGCGCTCGGTCGGGTGGATCCTGACCAATTGGTCGTGCATGATAAAGTAGCGCGAGTCATTGGTCCGTGGGAGGTCGCGGCGCAGATCGGTCGGCAGGGGAACCAGCGCGCCCCAGAGTGCGTCGTCGAGAAGGGATCCCGGAACGACCTTGTCCTTCCATCCTGGAGGGAGCCCCTTGCCTTCACGAACCTGGCGGGCGATCCCCGGGGGCAAGCCCAGCGGCTTGTCGCGGAATGGCGCAAAATAGTCCCGGAACACCGGCATGTCCTCGGCGCGCATCGAGCCGCGCGCCTTGCCCTCGCGCGCCAGCGGGATGACCCCATCAAGTTCAGGATCAACCGTCGCGCCCGGCTTGCCTGGGGTGGCGGGCTTGCCTGGGGTAAGCGGCTTGCCTGGGGTGACGGGCTTACCTGGTTTGACCTTTTCGTTGCCGGTGGGTGCCAGTGTCCCTCCCCGTGGCGGGACGGCTTTTTCGCTTCCGCCGGCTTGGGTGCCTGTGGATTTCACCGGCCCGCCGTGGCCGGCGTCACTTCCCTGCGGGCTGGCGGAAAGCGGCCCGATGGCCAGCAACCCGACGCTCGCCACCAGTAGCATTTGTCCAGGATTCATCTGTCTAACATACCAGCGGTGGCCTCCCGGGCGGAGGTTTATTTCTAGGAATCGTGAATGGGGCGCCGCAGCCCGATGAGGCGGCCGGCGGGATCGAGGGGGAGGCTTCAGGGGAGCAGGAAATCGGCCAAGGCAAACATGCCGAGAACCCTGCGCTCCGTCGGGTGAACCCGGACCAGCTGGCCATCAATGAGGTAATAGCGTGAGTCATCGCCCCGTGGGAGGCGCCCGCGGAGGTCCTGCGGGAGTGGCACCATGGCATCCCAATAGGGGTCGCCGAGGAGATTGCCTGGGAGAAACTGTTCGCGCCAGCCGGGAGGGAGGCCCTTGCCGTCCCGCAGCTGCTTGGCGATTCCCGGGGGCAGATTCATCGGCTCGCCGCGGAACGGTTCGAAGTAGCTGCGGAAGATGTCGTAATCCTCGTCGCGGAACGTCCCCTTGGCGTGTTTGGCGAACTTGCCCTGGTCCGGCTTGTTGGATTTGTCCTTGTCGTTGCCATCAGCTTGCGGGCCGCCCTTGGACGGGTTGCCTTTTTCGCCGCCGCCGCCCTTGTTGGCATGCTCAGGCTTGCCTGACCCGCCCTTTCCCTGGCCGCCGCCCTTGTCGGCGCTGTTGCCATGCGGGCCGGCCATCAGCTGCCCGAGCGTCAAGAGTCCGGCGCCTGCCGCGAGCAACACATGTTTGGTTTTCATGCGCCTAACATACCGGGGGATTGCCCCGGCGCAGGTTAATTTTCGCCAAGCGCGAAATGATCAATAAAACCGATCAGGCGACATCGAAGGCTGCGGCCTGCTCTGGGGTGAGCTCAAGGCAGGTCCACGGGAGGCCGAAGGTATTGAGGGCGTCCATGAACGGGTCAGGGTCGTTCTGTTCCATGTTCCAGACGCCCGGCTTGAGCCAGACCCCCTCGGCGACGAGCTTGGCGCCGATCATGGCGGGCACGCCGGTGGTGTAGGAGATCCCCTGTGAGCCGACCTCGGCGTAGCACTCCTCGTGGTCGCAGATGTTGTAGATGTAGATTGCCTTGTCGTGGCCGTCCTTGCGTCCGCGGATGATATTGCCGATGCAGGTTTTCCCCTTGGTGGTTTTCCCGAGGTCGCCCGGGTCGGGGAGGACCGCCTTGAGGAACTGGAGCGGGATGATTTCGCGCCCCTCGTAGATGACCGGGTCGATCCGGGTCATCCCGACATTCTGGAGGACCTCGAGGTGCTTGAGGTAGTTGGCCGAGAAGCTCATCCAGAACTGGGCGCGGCGCAGCGTCGGGATGTGGCGGGTGAGCGACTCGAGCTCCTCGTGGTACATCCTGTAGATGTTGAACTTGCCGACGTTTTCCGGGCATTCGAACGCGCGGTGGAGCGACATGGCGGGGGTTTCGACGAACTGGTTGTTTTCCCAGTGGCGGCACGGTGCGGTGACCTCGCGGATGTTGATCTCCGGGTTGAAATTGGTGGCAAACGCGCGGCCATGATCGCCGCCGTTGACGTCGATGATGTCGAGGAAATGGATTTCGTCGAAGTGGTGCTTGAGCGCCCAGGCGGTAAAAACATTGGTCACCCCGGGGTCAAACCCGGACCCGAGCAGCGCGCACAGCCCGGCCTCCTTGAAGCGCTCCTCATAGGCCCACTGCCACTTGTACTCGAACTTCGCCTCGGTCGGCGGCTCGTAGTTGGCGGTATCGACATAGTGGGCGCCGGTCTTCAGGCAGGCGTCCATGATCGCCAGATCCTGATAGGGGAGGGCGACGTTGATGACCAACTCGGCGCCGACGCATTTGATGAGCGCCGCGGTTTCCAGCGAGTTGTCGGCGTCGACCGCCGCAGTGGCGATCCTCACCCCGGTGCGCTCCAGCACACTCGCGGCGATCGCCTCGCACTTGCTCACTGTCCGGGATGCCAGGGTGATGGAGGCAAACGTCTCGCTGGCCTGGGCACACTTGTGGGCAACGACACTGCCGACTCCGCCGGCACCGATGATGAGAACGTTTTTCATATTGCTAACAGACCAAAAGCTGGCCCCGGAGTGCGCGAAAACCACGCGGGAGGCAAGAATTTCCCCGGTCCGGGGGGATTTGAAGGGTGGATTGACGGGTGCGGGGTAAAAATACCGACAACTTTTCTGTTGTGTGGCGTTTTAATCCCGTAGATCCGTGCCCAGCACAACGCTTCTAACACCATGCAAGTCAACCCAACCCGCCAAGGTCTCCCCCGGGGAGCGAGCCAGAAAACCCGTCAAGGAACGAGTCAAGGTCCGCGGCGCGGGCGTGGGCGTGGGATGAGTGGAGGCTACACGTTGCTGGAAATGGTGATCGTCATGGCAATTATCGCCCTGATCATTGGCGGCGCAATCACCTACATGACGAGAATCGTCTCCGGGGGCGAGCAGCAGCGGATCACGACTGACTTCAAGAGCTTCGACTCGGTGCTGCGGGTCTACAAGATGAACAATGGGAGCTACCCATCGACCCAGCAGGGGCTCATGGCGCTCGTCGAGCGGCCGAGCAGCGCGCCGCTGCCGCGCAACTGGTCGAGATTGATGGACAAGGTGCCGACCGACCCGTGGAACCAGGTGTATGGTTATCGTTTTCCGGGGTCGAAGGACCCGACGACCTACGAGATCTTCACGTATGGGGCGGATCAGCAGCAAGGGACTGCTGACGACAGGAGCAGCCAGGAAGCGCAATAATTGACCGCATGACCATTGCTGGCCCCCGGACGGCACGCGGGGACGGTTCGCCGCTCCGGCGCCGGCGTGGATTCACCTTGTTGGAGATCGTCATCGTGCTGGCGTTGGCCGGGTTGATCGTTGGCGGGGGGATCGCGGTGATGAATGCGCGCTCCAGCGAGGGGCGGCTCAAGGACGTGGCCGGGGAGCTTGAGGATTTGGCGCGGCGGGCACGGACGATCGCGGTGGTGCAACAAACACCTTACGTCGTGGCGCTTACCGAGGACGGGTTTTTCCTCCATCCACTCGTGGAGGACAACCTGACGGAGGCCGAGCTGGCCGACATCGACGAGCAGTTGGCCGCGGGGACGATCAAGCGGATGCCGGTGCGCGATGAAGTGCTGCTCGACCCGGAATTTTCCCTTGAGGTGCTCCGCTGGGGAGCGAGCGGGTGGACCCGTCTTGAGCGTGGCCAGCGGCAGGTTTGGCGGTTTGACCCGAACGGGTTGTGCGAGCCGTTGAGCGTCCGCCTGAGCTTTGTCGACGGCTGGATTCAGGAGGAATACCATCCGCTCACCGCGAGCGTGCGGGATACCCAGATGGAGGCCCGATGAACGTTTCGCCCTCACGACCCAAGCGGCGCGCGGGATTTCTCCTGCTCGAGGTGATCATTGCGGTGACCTTGTTCGGGATGGTGGCGACGGCTCTGGTCGTCGCGCTGCATCGGACCGCGGATGCGGCGGAAGTGGCGCGCCGCGAGGTGAAGCTGACCCGGATCCTCGACAGCGCGATGAAGGAGACGCTCTCGTTGCCGGTGCTCGAGGAAGGGAAGACGACGGTGGTCATTGAGGAGATGGAGCTCGAGGTGGATACGATCATCGAGCCGCTGGAGTTGGAGAACCAGGACGGCCAGTTGTTGCAGGGAATGTTCAGGATTCGGGTGGTCGCTTTTATGCCTGAAGACGGCGAGTGGCGCGAACAGCGCAGTGCGGAGACCTACCGCTATGTGCAACTCTACCAGCCGCAATGAGAACAGGACCAGCCAGAGCGGCGCGTCGGCTG
>JBILQE010000054.1:0-20605 GCA_044373465.1 Akkermansiaceae bacterium
TCCGAGAGGGAGCGCTTGCCGTCACGCATGACCTTGCAGATCAGGTGACCGACGAGAGGGCTGTCGTAACGCGGATCGCTCCGGTCCGGCTTGTGGTAAACTCGCTTGCGGCGTGCCATGGTAGGAAGTGGTTAGAAGTAAAAGTATTGGTGGCGATTAGCGCTTCTTGCCGCCCTTGGCAGGTGCTGCGGCAGCGGCGCCCTTCTTCGGCCGCTTGGCGCCGTACTTCGAGCGGGCTTGGCGACGCTTGTCGACGCCGAGGGTGTCAAGGGCACCACGAACGATGTGGTAGCGGACACCCGGAAGGTCCTTCACCCGGCCGCCGCGGACGAGCACGATCGAGTGCTCCTGAAGGTTGTGGCCTTCGCCGCCGATGTAGGCGATGACTTCAAACCCGTTGGTCAGGCGAACCTTGGCCACCTTACGCAGCGCGGAGTTCGGCTTCTTCGGCGTGCGGGTCATCACCTGGAGACAGACGCCGCGGCGTTGCGGGCAGCTGGCCAGGGCCGGGGATTTGGATTTCTCCACCGGTGTCTTGCGTCCCTTGCGGACGAGCTGGTTGATAGTCGGCATGTTTCCTGCGTTGTTGAAATTTCGTCGCTAGTGCGCAAGGGACTGGCGGCGAGTTTCCTCGCAGGAGCCATTTGTCCGGTGCTGCACCCGATAGATTTTGATCCTGATAAAGCGTCCTGTTTTTCGGCGGTTTGAGTGCCGCAGGGCGCGATGTGGGGCGGCGAATATAGGAATCGCCGAAGCGGTGGCAAGCCCTATTTGAGGTTTTTTGGGGATTCTTTGGAATCCTTCAATGTCGGCCATCCGCGACCAATCCGACCGCTGGGCCGAGCCACCTGGCCGGCGGAAAAACTGGTAGCAGGGGCGGGAATTGAACCCGCGACCAAAGGCTTATGAGTCCTCTGCTCTACCTCTGAGCTACCCTGCCAGAAAAAAATCCCCCCGCGGCGCCAGGGGGACCGGCGGCGGCGTGGAGGGCAATTATAGCCCCCGCCATGGCTTGTCCACCGAAAAAATCCCGCCGCGCGGTCCCGAATCCAACAAAACCGGGGTTGCCAATTGTCAGGGAGATGCGAGCGTCACCCGCCATGAAAACTCTCACCAAATTGATTGCCGCGATTTCCGGGGGATTGCTTGCGTTTGGAACCGCCGCAGCCGATCCACTCACCGATGGGGCCGCGCTGCCCGCGGTGACCGTGAAAAACCAGGGCGGCGCGGACGTCGACCTGGCCAAGGCCGGCGCCACCGGCTACCTGTTAGTCTACTTCTACCCGCGGGCCGACACGCCCGGGTGCACCAAGCAGGCGTGCAGCCTGCGCGACTCGTTTGCCACTCTGACCGAGAAAGGCGTCAAAGTCTTCGGCGTGAGCACGGACAGCGTCGAGAAGCAGAAAGCCTTCCAGGACAAGTACAAGCTGCCCTTTGACCTGCTCGCCGACACCGACGCGAAGGTGGCCGATGCGTTTGGCGTCCCGCACCTCGCCGGCTTTGCCAGCCGCCAAGCCTACCTGTTCAAAGACGGCAAGCTCGTCTGGAAGGACACCAGCGCCTCAACCGACAAGCAGGCTGCCGACGTCCTCGAGTTCCTCGCCAAGTAAGCCAGGTCAGCGATCCAGTTCGCGCAGGGCCTCCGGGTCAGCCCCTTCGGGGGCGGCATTGGCAATTTTCAGCGCCGCGATATGCTTCAGGTAGCCGTCCGGCAGCGACCTCCAAGCCTCCAGCGCGGCGGTGAAATCATCCTGTGCCGCGGCGCCAAGCAGTTCCGCACTCTGGTCGAATCGCTCAATGCCATTTAGGTGGCTGGCGGTCCAAGCCATGGCACCGGGCAGGTCACGTTGCGCCCAGGCCGGCCCGTAGCGTCCTATGAAGGCGGCCTTGTCACGCTGGGTGCCGACCAACTCGGCACGCTGCCGGGCGATCTCCGCAAGCCCGGCAAACGCCTCTGCATGCTGGGCGCTGGTGGCAAAGCCGGCCGCCACGAGATCCTCGCGAAAGTTCTGCGGCGCCTGGTCCCAAACGCTGCGCGCATAACCGATGGCGCCGCCATGGATGAGGGTGGCGTTTTCGAGGAGGTCGGCAATCAACCGGCTGCGCTCAGCGCTTGGCGACAGGCTGAGCAGCATCTCGAGCACCTTCTGCTCGACCTCGCTGTCAGCGATGAACCATGACTCCTCAAAGTTCGCGCTGAACGCATCGAGATTTTCCACAAACACCGCCTTGGCGCGGGCCGACTCTCTCCCGATCATCGCCTCAACCACCGCAAAAATCGCGCCGCGGCGGAGTTCCGGCTTACGCAGGGTGATGGCCGCGGCATGGGCTGCCGGCAGGTCGCTCTCGGCCCAGGATTCGAACAAGATCGAGCTGTGGCGCCAGGTGGTCGAGGAACCCTCTGCGCTCAGCCAGGCAAACATAGCCACGGGATCGGCGCGCGCCCAGCGAAAGCTGTATTCGAAGTCGAAATCGGATTCCGTCACAGGCGAAAATGCCCCGAAGCTGCGGATCTCCGAGGCGGCAATGGCCTGCTCCATCCCCTCCGCGTCAAAATGGGCTCGGGCCGGGAGCGGGCCAAACCGCAGCTTGCGCTCCAAAGTTCTCAACGTGGCGGCCTGCTGGTCGGTCGCACTCAGCGGGGTCCGCTCGCGAGTGCGGACCGCCGGTTCGCCGGCCCCGCCGCCCGCCGGGCCGCGCGCTTGGCTCGACCACCAGCCGGCCAGCGCGGCGAGGGCGAATGCGAGCAACGGCAAGAGGATGCTGAACTTCCGGTTCATGTCGTGGCTAGGGAGCGAGACCGGCGGCGCGGCGCGCTTCCGCCAAGGCCGCGGCAACGCCATCCGGTGCACGTCCGTCCGGGACGCTGCGGAGTTTCGAAAGTGCATCGACCCGCTGCGCCGGGTCCTTGATCTTCATGGCCCAGGCAAATGCATCAGCCGGAAAGAATCGCAGCAAGCCGTCGACCATCCCGCTGGCGGCCCCCTCGAATGCTGGGCCGGCAGGCAGCTCCGACGCCCAAGCCGCAGCCGCCTCGTTGTCGTAGGCGGCCCAGCCGCGGGCCAAGTCCTTGGCCGAAACCGCGAGCGCCGAATTCGCCAGCAGCGACCCCAGCCACTGGGCGGCCGCCTGCGGATCCAGCCGGGCCCATGTTTCCATGAAGTCCGCGCGTGCGCCCACGGTGGTTTCCGGCGGCAGGACGGCGATGACCGGCGCATAGGCATCCGCATGGAGCGCGAGCTGCCCCCCCATGAAAGTCCAGTCGGCGGCACCCAGCAGGGAAATCAGCTTCGGATCGGGTGAGGCCTCCCTGGGCAACTCCTGCAGGGCCCGTCTGGCAAACACCCCGCGCGCTGGCGCAGGCAAGCTCTCGATCTGCGCGGCAACTTTTCCCGGATCATCGCTCACCGCCCTGTAAGCAAGCGCCCCGATCGCCCCACCGTCCTCGCCCGGACTGGAGGTCCAGAGCTTTGCGACGGCCAAACATTCCTCCGCGGACCAGCGGGAGGCTTTGTAGGCGATCATCTGCCCCTCAATCTTCCGCTGCCAATCGCTGTCCCCCATGGTTGCGCGGAGTTTGCCCAGCTCCTCGAGGAACTTCGCCGGGTCGTCCGGCAGGCTCTTGGTCGCCGCACTGACGACCAAGACCTCGATGCTGACCGGGTTTGGGTGGGCGAAAGGATTGGCGGCAAGAGCCTTCCCCTTGGCGGCAGCCTCCGCGGCAAGACTCTCAGGCGTCTTCTCGGCGAACGGATCACCCTCGGTGATATCGGACCCCGCCGAGTCAGCTTCGGCCTTTTGCAGCAACCGCAGCGCCTTAGGCAAATCGACCTTGGCAAGCTCGGCCAAGACCGCCCCCGGCCCGTCACCATAATCCTCCAGCTTCATCGCAAAAAGCTCCTTTGCCGCCGCCTGCGGGTCCTGCTGGGCAAGCGCTTGCAGCCGCGCATGGGCGGCCAGATTGCGCAGCTGCGGGTTTTCGATCCCCGCGACCCACTCGGCCAGCGTGGGTTTGCCGCCTCGCCAGGCAGCGGCCACGGCCACCATGGCTCCACACTGGAGCTGCGGATCGCCGCCCCGTTGCACGCAGCGCAGGCAGACATTCCCCGCCGCAAGCGGATCGACCCGGGCAAACGCGCTAACCGCCTTTAACCATTTGTCACTGACAAAGTCATTCCCATCGATGCTTCCGTCCGGAAAATGCGCGAAATACAGCCCCGGTCGGTGCTCGGCGAGCGCATCAATGAAACACACTCCCAAACCTCCCAGCGGCACCGACCCGAGCAACCGCTTTGCCGCCTCCTCCGGAAGCAACATCGCGAGCACCTCACCCGCCGTATCCTGATAAGAGAACCCAGAATCGTCCGAGGCCACCCGGAAAAACCCGTCCGGGTCCTTGACCACCCACTCGCCCAGAATCCAACGCAGCGCGTCCTCCGGCGGCCCTTCAAACTCGTCCGCGTCCGCAAACAGCCGCTCCCATTCCTCCATCAGCGCCGGGAAGTCCGTCGCCCCGGCCACCTTCACCTTCGCCATCCATATCCCCTGCGCACTCTCGGGCGTCACCGTTGCCGCCCCGCGCCGCGGCGCCACCGGGATCTCCACCGCCGCCGGCTCCGCCCGCTCGCCCAGCCCGCGGCCAAACAACCACCCGCCCGCGGCCCCGACGAGCACCAGCGCCACCCACCCAAGCCGATGATATGGAGGATGATACGCCAAGCCACCAGCCTGCTGGCGATTTCCCGGGTGGCAACGAAAATCCGCTCAGGCGGCCGGCGGCTTGGGCCCGGATCAGGGTTCGCAAAGCCTCAGCCCATAGGGAACGAATAACGCGAAATCGTCACGGTTCGCCGTGACGAGCTCCGCATCGCCGCGCAGGCAGGCCGCGGCGATCAGACAGTCCGCGGTGGATCCGCGGCGGCGACCGGTCGCGTTGAAAAACTCTGCCGCCTTCTCCGCCACCGCCCGGGTCACCACGCCGACCCGCTGCTCAACCACCAGCAAGGCACGCTTCCGATCTTCCTCCAGCAACGGTCCGCGCACGTATTCGTGCCAGGCGACCGCGTCGGTCGCCGCAGTCCATCCGTCCTGCAAGCGCTGCTCGATCCGCCTGAACAATGGGTGCCAAGGATCACTCAGCGCGATGAGGGCATTGGTGTCCAAATGCAGGAGGCGGTTCATGGCCGTTCATCCCAACCCTCATGGCGCTGCCGACGGGCATCCTCCATCATCCCTGCAATCTCCTGCGACGGATGGAGCGGTCGGCGCCGGACATCCTCCAGCGCTTCCAGTGGTGTCGGCCGGCGCTTCCCCTTGGCCCGCTCCGCCAATGCCAGTTGCAACCCCTCGGCCACCAGGTCCTTGATCCGGATCCGCTCCAACGCCGCCACCGCCTTGACCTCCCGGTACAGGTCGTTGGGGATGTCCAAGGTGGTCTTCATGCCACAAGCTAGGACCATTCTGGCTTTCTGGCAAACCAGATTCGGTACCCGCCAGACTTTCCGCTCAGGTTGGTAGCCGCTTTCCATCTTCCAACCACGCCGGAAATTCCCGGGGGCGCCACCCTGACTTTTGCCATCCACGCCGCTTGCTCCGAGTCCGGCGCCACCGGCCAGCACCGTCGCCCTTCGCGGCGCCGCCACTTCGGTAATGCCAATGCCCATCTCAGAGGCGAGCTTCCTGCCGATGGCCACTCCGGATGACTCGATCCACCAACCTCACGACAAGCTCTTCAGAGCGGGCTTTGGAGACCCCGTGAATGCGGCCGGGTTGCTGCGCGCAGAACTCGCGCCGGCGGTGGCGAGCCGCATCGACTGGACTCGGCTGCGATTGGAGCCGGCTACCTTTGTTGACTCGGCGTTTCGCCGGACGGAGAGCGACCTGCTTTTCTCCGCGCCAGCCGGCAAGGACGAATGCCTAGTTTACCTTCTGTTTGAACATCAAACCAGCGAGGAGCCGCTACTGGCACTGCGCTTGCTGCGCTACATGGTCCGCATCTGGGAGGCCTGGCTCAAGCAGCGCCCGAAAGCGCTCAGGCTGCCGCTGATCATCCCCGTCGTGCTAGCGCAAAACGCCCAGAAGTGGAGGCTCTCGCCGCGCTTCGCAAGTCTCATTGCCGTCCCCGAGGAGGGAGCGGAAAATTTCGCCGCTTTCATTCCAGACTTCACCTTCCGCCTCATCGAACTGGCGGGCATGTCCTTTGACGCCATCCGCGGCACTCCGGCGGGCATCATGATCCTGCGCACCATGAAGGCTGAGCGTCTTGCCCAACTCCTGGATCTCCCGGTCTGGGATGAGGCTCTCCTGGTCCAGGTTCCCCAGCAAATCCGCGACCTCCTCCTCCGCTATATCCTCGGCAGCGACGTTGACTTTCAGGCCTTCAAGCGTAGGGTCCAATTGCTCCAGCAAGCCGAAATCCGCACCACCACCATGACTCTCGCCGAGCAAATCCTCCAAGAAGGTCGCCAGGAAGGGCGCCAAGAAGGGCGCCAGGAAGGCCGAATTGAAAACCTGCGCGACTCGGTGCTTGAAGTCCTGGCCGCCCGCCTTGCGGAGGTCCCTGACGGGATGGCGGAAACTCTCGCAGGCATTGACGATGAAGTCCGCCTCAAGGCGCTGCTCCGGGCCGCCAGCCAAGCATGCTCGCTGGAGGAATTTTCCCGCAACCTTTGAGCCACTCTTTTAAGCGGGCTCCAGCGCCTTCCGCGGTACCCCTTCGTCAGGTACCGCAGCCAAAGCCTGTGCGACTGGCCGCCGCGGCCCTTCGCCTCCGTGAATTCCCGCATGCCAGTTGACATTGGCGACGGCGGTTTGCAGGTTGCCCTTCACTTTCCCGGACCATCCCACCTGAATGATTTTCACCAACCTCTCCCGGCGCAACGAAATTGGCGCCAACAGCTACCTGCTTGAAGTCGAAGGGCGGCGCATCGTGCTGGATTCCGGGATGCACCCGAAGGAGGAGGGCTTCGACGCGCTGCCGGACCTGGACTTTCTCGAGGAGGACAGCGTCGAGTCCGTCGTTGTGACCCATTCGCACCTCGACCACGTCGGCACGCTGCCGGTGCTGATGCGCGAGCAGCCGAGCGCGCGCGCGTTCATGACCAGCGCGACCGCCGCGCTGGCCAACGCGATGCTCCACAACTCGGTCAACGTGATGCAGTCGAAGCGCATCGAGCTGGGCATGACCGAGTACCCGTTGTTTGACCACCGGGAGCTGGATTTCCTCGAGGCACGCTTCGAAACCCGGGCCTACAACCGGCCATTCGACCTCGACCGCAGCGGCCGGGTGCGCGCGACCTTCCACGATGCCGGCCACATCCTCGGGTCCGCCGGGGTCATGATCGAGGCCGAGGGCAAGCGCCTGTTCTACACCGGCGACGTCAAATTCGACCACCAGAGCCTCTCCAAGGGCGCCCTGTTCCCCGAGGAACCAGTTGATGCGCTGATCATCGAAACCACCCGCGGCGAAAAAAGCTCCCGCGTCGGCTACACCCGCGAAAGCGAGGAGCAAAAACTCGCCGAGATCATCGCCCGCACCTTGCTGCGCGGCGGCTCGGTCCTCATCCCGGTCTTCGCCATGGGCAAAACCCAGGAGGTCCTCACCATGGTCCACCATTTCAAACAGGATGGCCGCATCCCGGACTACACCCCGGTCTATATCGGCGGCCTATCAACCAAGATGACCGTCATCTTCGACGAGTTCGCCTCCGACCCACGCCGCCGCTACCCAGGGTTCCGCCTCCTCAAGGACATGGAAATCCAAACCGGCAACCGCCGCAGCCGCAAACCCATCCCTAACCGGCCAGGCTGCATCTATGCCCTCTCCAGCGGCATGATGAGCGAGAAGACCGTGTCTAACATCTTTGCCCGCGAGTTCATCACCAAGCCGCAGAACACCCTGATTTTCGTCGGCTATGCCGACCCGGAAACGCCCGGCGGGAAGATCCGCGTCGCCGAGCGCGGCTCCCATGTCGTCCTCGATCCGGCGCTCTCTCCGGTCCTGTTCAACTGCGACCTCGAAGTCCTCGACTTCAGCGGCCACGCCCAGCGCGAGGACCTCCTCGACTACATCCTCAAGCTCGCCCCACCCAAGGTATTCCTCGTCCACGGCGACGCCCCCGCGTCCCAGTGGTTCGTCGACCAGCTGGCCATCAAGCTGCCTAACAGCGAGGTGGTCATCCCGCTCCCCGGCGAACCATACACCATCTAGCAGGCATCGGGGTCCGCCGAAGCAACGATCTCCCACTTCCCGCTGATCACTGCTCTGATCCGCCCAACTTTTTCTTCAGCTCGCGGAGGTCCTTGGCCATTTCCGGGAGTTTCCGGACGATGGCGCGCTGGCGCTGTTCGTCCATGATCGGTTGGGCGGGCAGGCCCATGTAGGTGATTCCGCCCTTGAGGTCGCGGTTGGCGCCGGTTCTGCCGGTGAGCACCGCCTTGGCGCCGATGTGGACGTGGCCGGCAACGCCGACCTGGGCGGCGGCAATGACGTAATCGCCGAGGCTGCAGCTGCCGGCGAGGCCGGAGTGGGCGATGACGATGACGTGCTTGCCGAGGATGACGTTGTGGCCGACCTGCACCTGGTTGTCGATCTTGGTCCCCTCGCCGATGATCGTCTTGCCGAAGCGCGCCCTATCAACCGTGGTGTTGGCGCCGATCTCGACGTCGTCGTGGATTTCAACGGTGCCGACCTGTTCGATTTTCACGTGGCGGCCGTTGGAGAACTCGTAGCCGAACCCGTCCGAGCCGATGATTGCGCCGGGCTGGAGGATGACCCGCTCGCCTAACACACAGTTCTCGCGGATGACAACCCCCGGGTGGATCAGGCAATCGCGGCCGATTCTCACCTGCTCGCCGACGACCACGTTGGCGCCGATCTCGGTGCCGGCGCCAATGACCGCGCCGGCGCCGATGACCGCGCCGGCATCAACCCGGACATTCAGCGGGTCAACCTGCGCGTCCTCCGCGACAATCGCCTTCGGGTGGATCCCCGGACGAAAAACCCGCCTCGGCGGCGCAAACCGCTCAACCACCGCCGCAAATCCCAACGACGGGTTGGCCACCTCGATGAGCGCCGCGGACTCCGGCCCGTCAACCACTCCGGGACCCACCAGCACCGCGCCCGCGCGGGTGGTTAGAAATTGCCCGTGGTACTTCTCGTTGCCGAGAAAACTAACATCGCCGGGACCGGCGTCGGCCAGCGACGCCATCCCGGAAAATTCCTGCTGCGCGTCGCCGCGCACCACCGTCCCGCCCACCAGGGCGGCCAGATCGGCAAGACTAACAGTCACCGCGGATCGGCGTGGGTGCTTAGCGCGGACCTTCCGGGGCCGGGGCTGCACCGGGAGCCGGTGCCGGAGCGGGTGCCGGGGCATCCGGAGCGGCGGGCGGCGCGTCCTTGTTGAGCACCTTGAGGATGTCGGCGGTCAGGTCGTTGGAATCCTTCGAGTAAAGCAACACCGGCACCTGCGCGGCACTCAGCCCGGACTTGTCGAAGACATGGTCATAGTCCTCGGCCTTGGCGCGGGCTTCGACGAGCTTGCGGATGTCTTCCAGGATCCCGCGCATCCGCAGCATCATCGTCTCGTTGAGCGCCTGGGTCTTGCGCTGCATGAACTCGCGCCGTTCGCGGTCCAGCGCCATCCCTTCCTGCTGCTTGGCCTGCGCCTGCTTGTCCATCTCGCGCTTCTTCTGGTCGGACACCGACGGGTCGTTGAACTGCTTGCGCAGGTTCTGCAGGTCGGCTTCCAGCTCGCGAATCCGCACCAAGCGCTCCTCGTCTTCCTTCTGGATCTGTGCGCGCGCCACGTTGATCTCCTTCTGGGCCTGCGCGGTGACGTAGTACTCCTTAAACAGCAACTGCATGTCCACCGTGCCAATCTTCAGCTGCTGGGCTCCGGCGGTGGCCGCCATTAGCGCCGCGGCAATCCCGGCGACAACGAGGTTTCTTACAATTCTCATGATGGTGTGAAATTTTTTCCCGCGGATCGTCCCGCGGGGAAGCTTGGAGGCTGAACCGAATCCGCCGGGCCGTCAACGCCGATCCCCGCCAGAGTTTTTCGCTCGCCGCGCGCCCCGCCTCCGGAAATGGTGCCTGCGCACCCGCACATCCGTGCCCGCCCACCGGCCCATGAGGATCATCCGCCACATCGACGCGTTGCGCGCCGCCCGCACCGCCCTCACCGGCCCGCTCGCCCTGGTCCCGACCATGGGCGCCCTCCACCGCGGCCACCTCGCGCTCATCTCCCAGGCTCGCCTGCTCGCCGGACCTTCCGGCCACCTCTGGGTCTCGATCTTCGTCAACCCGATCCAGTTCGACCGCGCCGAAGACCTCGCCACCTATCCGCGACCGTTAGACGCGGACCTCGAAAGCTGCCGCGCCGCCGGCGTCGACCTCGTCTTCCTCCCCGAGCCCGCCGACCTCTACGCCCACGACCGCTCGGTCGAAGTCGTCGAGAAGTCCCTGTCTAACACCCTGTGCGGGGCCGCCCGGCCAGGGCACTTCACCGGGGTGTGCACGGTGGTCCTGAAGTTGTTCAACCTCGTCGAGCCGAGCGCGGCGGTCTTCGGGAAAAAGGATTTCCAACAGCTCGCGATCATCCGCCGGATGGTCCGCGACCTCGACGTGCCGGTCGCCATCCATGCCGGCGAAACCGAGCGCGAACCCGACGGGCTGGCGCTCTCGTCACGCAACGTCCGCCTGAGCACGGCGGCCCGCGCCGCGGCGCCGCTCCTCTATCAAGCGCTGCTGGCCGCCAGGGAAACCGGCGGGCCGGCAGCCACCAAGCTCGCCGCCGCGCGCGCGGTCCTCGCCGCGGCCCGGCCGGCGCCGCGGATCGACTACCTTGCGCTGGTTGACGCGGAGTCCCTCCAACCGATAGACACGCTCGAACGCCCGGCGGTGTTGGCTGCGGCGGTGTTCTTCGGCGAGGTGCGCTTGATTGACAACATCCAGATCGACCCGACCCCGAGCCATCCATGACCACCGATTTCCTCGTCATCGGGTGCGGCATTGCCGGCCTGTCGTTTGCCATCCGCGCCGCCCGGCACGGCTCGGTGACCGTGCTGGCCAAGCGCGACTGCCTGGAGTCCAACACCGCGTGGGCCCAGGGCGGGATCGCCTCGGTGCTTCCGCCGGGGTTCTGCGCCGACGGCGACTCGGTTGAAATGCACATCGCCGACACCCTCGACGCCGGCGCAGGGCTGTGCGACGAGGCCGCCGTGCGCGCCATCGTCAGCGAGGGCGCCGCGACCATCAACGAACTAACCGGCTACGGGGTGCGCTTTGACCGCGCCGACGACCACTTCTCGCTCGGGATGGAGGGCGGCCACTCGGCGCGCCGGATCCTCCACGCCAAGGACACCACCGGCCACGAGATCGCCACCGCGTTGTTGGAGCAGGCGCGCAACACCCCTAACCTAACCATCCTCGACTATCACTTTGCCATCGACCTGGTCACCACCGGCAAGCTCGGGTTCGTGACCGAGGACCGGGTGTTAGGCGCGTATGTCCTCGACGAGCAGACCGGGGACGTGCGGGTGTTCCGCAGTGACCGGATCGTGCTGGCCACCGGCGGCTGCGGAAAGGTCTATCTGTACACGACCAACCCCGACCACGCGACCGGCGACGGGGTGGCGATGGCGTGGCGCGCCGGCGCGCGGATCGCCAACATGGAGTTCATCCAGTTCCACCCGACGTGCTTCTACAACCCCGGCGCGGTCGGCGCCGCGGCCCGCTCGTTCCTGATCTCCGAGGCGCTCCGCGGCGAGGGCGGTATCCTCATCGACTCCAAGGGCCAGCCGTTCATGGACCAATACGACCCGCGCGGGTCGCTCGCCCCGCGCGACATCGTCGCCCGCGCCATCGACCAGGAGATGAAGCGCACCGGCGCACCCTGCGTCTATCTGGACATGACCCACAAGCCGCCAGGGTTCCTGGCGGAGCGCTTTCCCAACATCTACCAGACGCTCCTCGACTTCGGGCACGACGCGCAGTGCGCGCCGATTCCGGTGGTTCCAGCAGCCCACTACCAGTGCGGCGGAGTGAGCACCGACGTCTGCGGCCGGACGAGCATCCGCGGGCTGTTTGCCGTCGGCGAGGTCGGCTGCACCGGGCTCCACGGGGCGAACCGGCTTGCGTCCAACAGCCTGTTGGAAGGCAATGTGGTCGCGCGACGGGCGCTTGACGAGATGCTGCGCAGTTATGCGCCCGGGCGTGCGGCGGAGGACGACGGGGTGTTCATCCCCGAGTGGGAACACGGCGACACGACCCCGCCCGACGAGTTGGTCAACATCTATCACAACTGGGACGAGATCCGCCGGCTGATGGTCGACTACGTCTCGATCGTGCGGACCGACAACCGGTTGCGGCGGGCAGCCTACCGCCTGCGCAACCTCCGCAAGGAAGTCCGGGAGTTTTACTGGGGCCACCGGGTCAACACCGACATCCTTGAACTGCGCAACCTGGTGGCGGTGGCGGCGCTGATCGTCGACTGTTCGATCCGCCGCAAGGAGTCGCGCGGGATTCATTTTACGCTCGACTATCCGGACAAAGATCCGCGCTATTTACGGAACACGGAGATCCGCCGGTTCTGAAATTCCAACATGCCTCCCCTCTCCATGCGCTGCCCATGCGTCGCCGCGGTCGCCGCGGCGTTGTGGCTCACCGCCGGCGTGGCTAACAGCGATGTCCAGGCACCGGCGGGCGGCGCAGCCCCGGCGCGCGGCGGCGGCCCGCGGGTGGTGATTCCGGCAGGCCAACAACCAGCGCAAGCGCCATCAACGGGACGCCAGCCGCAGCCGGGGCAGGCATCTGGCAGGATCGCCTATCCATGGAAACAGAACATCACCGCGACGGTCTTCTGGATTGGCGAGCAGCCGACCGCGAGGAATCCCACGCCTAACACCAAGTCGTCGTGGGACCAGGAGTGGGTGAAAAACTTCGGTGGCTATGACGACCCGGAGCCGGCCAACCGCCACGACTACCGGCCGCGGAACTTTGTGCCGAAGTTGAATCCGTTCTATGTGGCTCTGCCATACAATGATGTTGGCGGTCCCGGGGCGCACCGGCCGGAGGCGGCCCGGGCGATCCCGTGGTTCAAGGTGTGCAACCCGCAACCGGGCAAGACGACCCTGAAGGGCCGCTGGCTCCAGATCGTCTACGCCGGGCGGTCATGCTTCGCCCAGTGGGAGGACTGCGGCCCATGGGTGACGGATGACTGGGAGTATGTTTTTGGCAACCGGCCGCCGAAAAACACCAACAACAACGGCGCCGCCATCGATGTCTCCCCCGCCGTGCGCGACTTCCTCGGGATGCGCTCCGGCGAAAAAGTCCACTGGCGCTTCGTTGAGGCGTCGCAGGTCCCGCACGGGCCGTGGTTGAAGTTCGGCGTCGGCCAGGACCCGACGCTCGCCGCCGCCGCGCCGGTCACCCCCGCACTTGAGGCCGAGCGGCTCCGCTCCGAGCAACTCCGCCGGGTCCGCGACGAAATCTACAAGAACAAGACCAAGTGGGAGCTCCAGGGCGGCTATTGAGGCGGGGGTCGGGAGTCGGGGGGCGTTCAGGAATTCGGCCGCTGGTCGTGTTCAAGGTCGATCCGGTCGGCGTGGTTGCGTGCCTTGACCCGGTGGTCGCGCTTGAACCGGCGCTCGATGGTCATCTGGCGCTTTTTCCGGCGGCGGAGGAGTTCGGCGATTTCGGTTTCGAGGTTGAGGAAGCTTTCGAGGCGGAGCGGGTCGAGGGTGCCGGCGTCGACCGCGGCGCTGATGGCGCAGCCGGCGTTGCCTTGGTGGCGGCAGTCGTGGAACCGGCACTCGGCGGCGATCGCCTCGACGTCGGCAAAGCTGTCGCGCAGCGTCTGCTCGTCGGTCCACATCTGGATTTCCCGCATTCCCGGGTTGTCGACGAGGATCCCGCCACCGGGCAGAACCACCAGTTCGCGCCCGGTCGTCGTGTGGCGGCCGCGGCCGGTGACATCGTTGACCTCGCCGGTCCAGAGGAAGTCCTCGCCAAGCATCTGGTTGATGAGCGTCGACTTGCCGACGCCGCTGGAGCCGACGACGGTGAGGCTCACGCCGCGGCGGAGGATTTTCTTGAGCACCCCGAGCCCCTCGCCCTCGGCGGCGCTCGTCACGTGCACCGCGGCTGCCGGGCAAAGCTCGCGGATGGCCGCGGCGGCCTCCTCGTTCTGCTCAGCGGGAAACAAGTCGGCCTTGTTGACCAGGACGACCGGGCGGGCGCCGCTGCGCTCGATCAAGGTGAAATAGCGCTCCATCCGGCGCAGGTTGAAGTCCGGCCCCGCATCGGTAACCACCACGACAACATCGACATTCGCAGCAATCACCTGCTCTTCGGAGGTTTTTCCGGGCATCTTCCGGGAAAAACACGTCCGCCGCGGCAACCGCGCGCGGATGACGATGTCCTCGTCGTCCCCGCCAAGGTCGAGCGCCACCCAGTCGCCGACCGCCGGGAGGTCCGCGTCGCACTCCGCGTCATGCCAAAGCTTCCCGGCGAGAACGACATCCGGCTCGTCGCCATCCCCCAGCAGCGCCGTGTAGTTGATCTTCGTCTCCCGGCTGAGCCGCGCCGGCACCAGCCCGCGCTGCGCATACGGCGCAAACAGCTCCGCCCATGCCTTGTCCCAGCCGAGGTCCTTCAATGTCATCAGGCATCAGTCATACCCCGGTTGCGCCCGGCAGTCCACCCCGCTGCGATATTCAAGCGCTGCAAAATTCCCGAAACTCCGGCCGGGCCCACCCGCTCACGGCGGCTGCGCGACGCCGCAGCGCTTGTCGCGCCACCGCCGCCAGAGCCGCCGGACTCCGCCCCAGGTCTTGCGCACGATGATGACCGCGACGACCAACAGCGCAAGGAACACAAAAAAGGCAACCACCGGAGCGCCCCAGATCAACCCGAGCCCGCCGAGAACCAAGCCATCCTCGGCGACGCTGGCGACACTGTTGGAGAATGGCTCCGGCGACAGGTTGACCAGCACCCGCGTCCCCGCCTTGGCCGCGTGGGTCGTCAGCGCCGCCCCGCCACCAAGCAGCCCGGCAATCGTCAGCACCGCCGGATCCATGTCCCCGAGCGCCGCGACCGCCAGCAGCATCCCGCCCACCGGCCGGACCAGCGTGTGGAGCGCATCCCACGTCGTGTCGACCCACGGGACCTTGTCGGCAAAGAACTCGACGACAAAAAGCACCCCGGCGACCCCGAGCACCCAGTCGTTGCCCAGCACCGCCAGCGACTCGTGCGCGCCGCCAAGATCCAGCCAGCCGAACCGCACCGCGATGCCGACGACCAGCGCCGTCAGGTACAGGTTGACCCCGGCAAGCGACGCGAGCCCGAGGGCCACCCCGAGTTGTTCAAATATCCCCACCCCGGGAAAATGCCACCGCCGCAGCCCTCCGGCTATGCTAAAAATCCCCCTCGCCCGCCGCTCCGCGACCCGCCACGGCGGCTTTTCCCTTGCCAAACCGGCCGCGCACCCCTATTTCCGCCGTCCCTTCTTACGCCGCAACCGCAACCACGGAAAGCCAGAGGGATCCTACGCGGCGAGCTTTCCATTTCCCAGCGCCACCCTGATTCAAGGGCGGACCCCGCAATCCCATGATCAACGAACTCATCACCGACATGGTGGACGCCGGCGTCCACTACGGTCACCAGACCAAAAAGTGGAACCCGAAGATGAAGCCCTTCCTCATGAAGGACAAGGCTGGCATCTACATCATCAACCTTGAGGAAACCGTCCGCCGCCTCGACAAGGCCTCCGACTTCCTCTCCGGCCTCGCCTCCAAGGGCAAGAAGATCCTCTTCGTCGGCTGCAAGCGCCAGGCACAAGACGCTGTCCGGGAAGCCGCTGAAGCGACCGGCCAGTTCTACGTCAACCACCGCTGGCTTGGCGGCATGCTCACCAACTCGACCACCATCCGGAAGAGCATCGAGCGCCTCAAGTACCTCGAAAACATCGAGAAGCAGCCGGAATTCAAGGCCATGTCCAAGAAGGAGCTCGCCTCCCTTGGCCGCGAGCGCGACAAGCTGCTGCGCAACCTCCGCGGGATCCGCGAGATGGAAAAGCTTCCCGACGCGATGGTCATCGTCGACTCCGCCCGTGAGTCGATCGCCGTGGCCGAAGCCCGCCGCCTGAGCATCCCGATCGTTGCCCTGGTCGACACCAATGCCGACCCGAACATCGTCGACTACCCGATCCCGGCCAACGACGACGCCATCCGCTCGATCCGCATCGTCCTTCAAAACCTCGTCGATGGCATCGTCGTCGGCGCGAAGGGCTAATAGAATCAGAGACTTACGGGAGCCGCCTTCTCCGGAACGCGGCTCTCTTTTTCCCCAAATCCAACTTTTCCCGATTCCCATGATTTCCGCATCACTCGTTAAAGAACTCCGCGACAAAACCAACGCGGGCATGATGGACTGCAAAAAGGCCCTCACCGACACCGCCGGGGACCTCGACGCCGCCATCAAGCTGCTCCGTGAAAAGGGCATCGCCAAGGCCGCCGGCAAGGCCGACCGCGAAGCCAATGAAGGGGTTATCCTTACCCGCATCGATTCGAGCGGCAAAGCCGGGGTGCTCATCGAGGTGAACTGCGAGACCGACTTCGTCGCCAAGAACGACAACTTCCAGGCCTTCATCAACGAGCTCGCCGACGTGGTGGCCGCCTCCGGTGCCGACACCCACGAGGCGGCGCTGGCCGTGCCGCACAAGGACGCGACCATTGACGACTTCGTGAAGCTCAAGGTCATCGAAATGGGCGAGAACCTCCAGTTCCGCCGGTTTGTCCGCTACGCCGTTGCCGGTGAAGGGGTGGTTGCCTCCTACATCCACCTCGGCGGCAAGGTCGGGGTGCTCATCGAAGTGGCCACCAGCAAGCCGGAAACCGCCGGAAACCCAGCCTTCCGCGATTTCGTCAAGGACCTCACCCTCCACATCGCCGCCTCCAACCCGAAGGGCCTCGCACGCGAAGACATCGCCGCCGACCTCGTCGAGGCCGAAAAGGACATCTTCCGCGTCCAGCTCGCCGAAACCGGCAAGCCCGCCGAGATGATCGAGAAAATCCTCGTCGGCAAGATGTCCAAGTTCTTCGCCGAGAGCTGCCTGCTTGAGCAGGGCT
This sequence comes from Akkermansiaceae bacterium, assembly GCA_044373465.1. Classification (GTDB taxonomy): domain Bacteria; phylum Verrucomicrobiota; class Verrucomicrobiia; order Verrucomicrobiales; family Akkermansiaceae; genus JBILQA01. The sequence continues at coordinate 17,128 of JBILQE010000054.1, forward strand.
TCGTCAAGGACCCGGACACCACCGTCAAGGCGATGCTCGAAGCCAAGGGCAAGACATTCGGCGACACCCTGAGCATCCGCCGCTTCACCCGCTTCGCCGTCGGCGAATAGCCACGCGCGGCCTCCCTCTCAATCGCCCCGTCCGCATCCAGCGGCCGGGGCTTTTTTGTGCTATTCTGGCTCGCAGCCTGTTGCTACCCTGCGCCCAAAATCTTGGTTGAGCTTATGCTTACCCACAGGCGAAATGCCTCCCCTTAAACCTTTGCGAATTATTTCCCAAGCGAGCCGCATGCCCACCAAGCCCTCCAACCTGCTCCGCGGCCCATCCAAGCGCAACGAGTCCCGCGGGGTCTCGCCCAATGTCCGCGGCGTCGTGGTGCTCAAGGAGGTCCCCGCATGAGCTCGGAGCTCATCCTCTACACTTCCGAGGACGGCCAGACCCGCCTCGACCTGCGCCTTGACGGCCACACCGTCTGGCTCAGCCAGCTGGAGATTGCCGACTTGTTCCAGACCACCAAGCAGAACGTCTCCCTCCACGCCAAGAACATCCTCGAGGAGGGGGAGCTGGACCCCAGTTCAGTTGTCAAGGAATCCTTGACAGCTGCCGCCGACGGCAAGCGCTACAAGACGAAGCTCTACAACCTCGATCTCATCCTTGCCATCGGCTATCGGGTCCGCTCGCCGCGTGGTACCCAGTTCCGCCAGTGGGCTACGACCCACCTGCGCGAATTTCTGGTGAAAGGCTTCGTCATGGATGACGAGCGCCTCAAGAACCCCGGCGGCTGGGATTACTTTGACGAGCTGCTTGCCCGCATCCGCGAGATCCGCGCCTCGGAAAAGCGCTTTTACCAGAAAGTCCGCGACCTGTTTGCCCTCAGCGCGGATTACGCCAAAACCGACAAAGCCGCTCAGTTCTTCTTCGCCGAGGTCCAGAACAAGCTGCTTTTCGCCGTCACCGGCATGACCGCCGCCGAGATCGTCGTCGAGCGGGCCGACCCTGCCGCGCCAAACATGGCGCTTACTACCTGGAGCGGCTCCCGCGTCCGTAAGCACGATGTGATCATCGCGAAGAACTACCTCACCACCGACGAGGTCGATACCCTCAACCGCCTCGTCGTCATCTTCCTCGAGCAGGCCGAACTCCGCGCCAAGGAGCGCAAGAACCTGACCTTGGCCTACTGGCGCGAGAACATAGACCGCCTGCTGGTCTTCAGCGAGCGTCCCGTCCTCGACCACGCCGGCCGCATCAGCGCCGAGCAAATGAAGGGCACCGTCAATGAACGCTACGAGACCTTCGACGCCCGCCGCCGCGAGGCCGAAGCGCTCACCGCCGATGCCGAGGACCTCAAGGAGCTGGAAGATGCCGAACGGCAACTCAAACCCCGCAAGCCAAAGCCATGAGTGACGTCATCGCGATGCCGACCAAGGGGTGCGACCTGCGGCGCTGATTTGGAGTTTTTTCCAACAATCCGGCAGCTCCGGTGTCATACCCGCAAACCCATGAAACCCACACCCGCACTTCTCGGCAGCCTGCTGCTCACCTCCCTGTTAGCTCCGGCGGCGGCGCCGTCCGACCTGGAAAGCGCCGCGCTGGCGAACAACGCGTTCGCCGGCGACCTCTATCAGGATCTAGCAGCCCGGAATGAGGGCAAGAACCTGTTTTTCTCGCCATTCAGCATTTCCAGCGCGCTGGGGATGACCTGGGAAGGGGCGCGGGGTGCCACCGCCGCGGAGATGGCCACGGTCCTGCACGTGCCGGCGGCTGATGGGAAGCCATGGGCAAACGCGCGGGTCCACGCGGCGGCCGGCGCGCTGAGCAAGAAGTTCAACCAGCCCGACCAGGGGTTCGAGCTGGTGGTCGCCAACGCGCTGTGGGCCGAGAAGTCGATGCCGCTGCGCCAGGAGTTCCTCGCCAACATCCAGCCAAACTACGACGCGAAGCTTGCCACGCTGGACTTCATCACCGCGCCGGAAGCGGCCCGCAAGCAGATCAACACCTGGGTCGAGGAAAAGACCAAGGAGCGCATCAAGGACCTCCTCCCCGATGGCTCAATCGACTCTGACACCCGCCTGGTCCTAACCAACGCGATTTACTTCAAGGCCTCCTGGCCGAAGGAGTTCAACCAAGCTCTAACCGCCGAACAACCGTTCCAGCTCGCCGCCGGCAGAGCGGTGAAGGTCCCCACCATGCATGACCCAGCAGTCCATGTTGGACGCCACAAGGCCGACGGGTTCGAAGTCGTCGAACTCAACTACCAGGGCGCCGCGGTGGTCATGACCATCGTCCTGCCCGACGCCGCGGACGGCCTCCCGGTCATCGAGAAGGCGCTCACCCCGGGCTCGTGGAAAACCTGGGCCGAGGCGCTCAAGCCGACCCTAACCGACCTCTACCTGCCGAAGTTCAAGCTTGAGACCGACTACTCGCTCAACGAACCGCTCAAGACGCTCGGCATGCCGCTGGCCTTCGGCGGCAAGGCGGACTTCTCCGGGATCACCGAGAGCGGCTCGCTGGCGATCTCCGAGGTCATCCACAAGGCCTTCGTCGAGGTCGACGAAAAAGGTACCGAGGCCGCCGCCGCCACCGCCGTGGTCATCTCCCGCGCCAGCGCGATGATCGAGCCCGAGGAGCCGAAGCTCCTGCGCATCGACCGACCCTTCCTCTTCGCCCTCCGCGACCGCGATTCCGGCACCGTCCTGTTCCTCGGCCGGGTCACCGACCCGCGCTGAGGGCCCTCGCATGGGGTCGGCCCTCGCATGGGGTCGGCCCTCGCATGGGGTCAGTCCTCGCATTTCACATTTCCCGAGCAAGGACCGGTGCCGGGGCAAGGAACAAGGGCGCGCGAGGAAATGAGTCGATGAAATGTTGAAATGCGAGGACTGACCCGAATGGCGCTTAGTTAAGAAGTCACGTCGTTGCGATGGGCGGCGCTGGCGCGACTGATCATACCAGCAACGCCAACGGCGTTCCGACCTCCAGCCCAGAGTTGGCCGAATGAAAATGAGGCCTACTCTGGGAAAAATCCCCGGGAGCAGGATCGAACCGCAAAGCGGTTCCGTCCGGCCGCTAGCGGCCACAGGACAAACGAAAGAAGCCCTCAAGTAAGCGCCATTCAGGACTGACCCCACCATTCTCGCGCCCCTCCGGGGCGCATGATTTCATCATTGCGGCCTGTTCCGGGGGCTGCGCGTGGGTACCCGCTGACCCCCGGCTAAGTTCTCTTGTCCCTCCGGGACGGGCAATGTCAGCCGTTTTTGCCACGATTAGAGGCCTTAAGTAAGCGCCATTCGGGTCCTCGCATTTCACATTTTCCGAGCGAGCGGTCCGGTGCCGGGGCAAGGAACAGGGGCGTGAGAGGGGATGAGTCGATGAAATGTTGAAATGCGAGGGCTCGTGAGAGCTTCGGCGGGGGGGAGCCGGGAAGTCCTTTGCGCGTTCGGGCATTCGGGCGGCAGGCAGTTCCCCCCGCCGAACTTCTCAC